>LAQD01000008.1:22400-32225 GCA_000981705.1 Rhodobacteraceae bacterium ASP10-04a | reverse complement strand
ATAAATGCAATAGCGAGGATCCAAGTGAGCTTTGTCATCGCTGAAGCCGCTGCACGACCTGACATCGCGCCGCCACCGCCACCGCCGCCAATACCCAGGCCACCGCCCTCTGAACGTTGCAAAAGGACGAGGCCAATCAAAGTGACGGCCAAGAGAAGGTGGATGATTAAGACGACGTTTTGCATACGATTTTCCCAGTTCAGGTCAGTGGCTATCTAAGGAAGGATAACCTATTTGCCAAGTGAAAACCTAAGTATTGTGGTTTCTGATATCAAGTTAGGGCTAAAAAACTTCTTAAGTGGTGCTTGCAATAGGGCCCTGCTCTGTGTCATCTCCTGCTCCCGAGTTAAAATTTAGTTGATTTTAATGATATTTGATGCAATTTTTTGGTAATTCAGCGCATCCACGTCCTACATCAACTTAGTAGTTCCCCTTAGTTAATATCCCAGCTATACCGCCCACGTTTTGATCCGATCGGAAGAGGATAAGTTATGGCCAATGTTGTTGTAGTGGGCACCCAATGGGGTGACGAAGGCAAAGGCAAGATTGTCGATTGGCTTTCCGAGCGCGCTGATGTGATCGCACGTTTCCAAGGGGGCCATAATGCAGGTCATACGCTTGTGATCGGTGAGGAAGTATACAAACTTCATGCTTTGCCCTCGGGAGTTGTGCGCGGCGGCAAGCTCTCAGTAATTGGTAATGGCGTAGTTTTGGATCCTTGGCACCTTATCAAAGAGATTGATGGTATCCGTAACCAAGGCGTAAATATCACGCCTGAAAATCTGATGATTGCCGAAAATACCCCTCTAATTTTGCCATATCACGGTGAGTTGGACCGGGCCCGTGAGGGCCAGGTTACTATAGCCAAGATTGGTACTACTGGGCGTGGAATCGGCCCTTGCTATGAAGATAAAGTAGGTCGCCGAGTCATCCGCGTTGCAGACTTAGCCGATGATGCCACTCTTGAATTGCGCATTGACAGAGCTCTGCTGCATCATGATCCTTTGCGCAAGGGTCTTGGCCTTGAGCCCGTGGATCGGGTTGAACTGCTCGGGGCGCTGCGAGCTATTGCTGCGGAAATTTTGCCCTATGCTGCGCCAGTGTGGAAAGTGTTGAACGAAAAACGCCGTGCTGGAAAGCGAATTTTGTTTGAGGGGGCTCAAGGTGCGTTGCTGGATATTGATTTCGGTACGTACCCCTTCGTAACGTCTTCTAATGTTATTGCCGGTCAGGCTGCGACAGGGACCGGTATTGGTCCCGGTGCGATTGATTATGTCTTGGGAATAACCAAGGCGTACACAACCCGAGTGGGTGAGGGTCCTTTTCCAACAGAGCTTGACGACGCTGATGGCCAGAGCCTCGGTGAACGTGGTCATGAATTTGGCACAACAACAGGGCGTAAGCGGCGTTGTGGTTGGTTTGATGCCTGTTTGGTACGCCAGACCTGTGCAACATCAGGTGTTAATGGGATTTCGTTGACTAAGCTGGACGTACTTGACGGGTTCAAAGAACTGAAAATTTGCGTTGGTTATGATTTAGACGGAAAACAGTTGGATTATTTACCAACCGCTGCGGATCAACAAGCGCGTGTCACGCCAATTTATGAAACTATTGAGGGCTGGTCCGACAGCACCGCTGGAGCCCGTTCCTGGGCTGAATTGCCGGCGCAGGCAATCAAATACGTGCGCCGCATTGAAGAGTTGATTGATTGCCCGGTCGCACTCGTTTCAACTTCACCAGAGCGTGAGGATACGATCCTTGTCACTGATCCGTTTGCTGACTGATGGCCTTGAGCTATAAAGCACGCCGCCGCTGGTCGCTCGTCATTTTGGTAATTGGCCTTCCAGTATATGCTATGGTTGCCGTTAGCTTGGTGGCAAAACTGCCTGCCTTGCCCAAAGTACTGGAATTTATAATGTATGTCGCGCTGGGCATCGGTTGGGTGTTTCCTTTGAAATTTGTGTTTCAGGGGATCGGCCAAGCGGACCCAGACTCAGATGATAACAAAAACTAGTGTCTAAGCTTCATTTGGCGATGCTGCTACCTTGGCGCCCAACGGTTTGACTGAAAACTGTGTTAGCTGAGGCTGTTTTCCCATTGCTCTGTAAAGTTATTTAATCACTCTGGCCGATTATGGAATCGTGATTGGCGCCGCAGGTTATATTGAGGATCGCTTGTTCGCTATCTGGTAGCTACATTTATTTATAGTTAATAAAAATGAAGGTTCTCCTTCATTTGTGAGTATAATGGGTCCATTGATTTATGTTAAATGGGATGCATATACTGAGCATCGGCCTACAAACTATTAATGCTACATACTTGAGTTTTAGTTTTGCTGTGGCCTAATTTTGTTGGCTGAGCGAAGTGAGGTGAAATTAACAATGTCCTGCCCCATTTTGCATACTTCTGGCACTGTCTTACTTGTGGGCGCTGGTCCAGCATCTTCAGCCGTAATCCAAAGTGTGGCGGCGTATGCGGATACTATAGTTGCCGCAGATGGTGGATTTCAGTCTGCGTGGACTGCTAGCTTAAATGTTGCGCTAGTTGTTGGCGATATGGATTCACAGGTAGATTTGCCTGCAGCGCAGGCTATCGCAAAAATCGATGATCAAGAAACAACAGATTTCGAAAAATGCCTGCGGGTCTGTGCCGCGGATATATTTCTGGGTGTGGGTTTTTTGGGTGGGCGTCTAGATCATCAACTGGCCGCCTTTTCTGCTTTACTTAAAGAGCCAAGGCCAGTCGTGTTGATCGATGAGGATCAATTAGTATTCGTGGTACCAGCGCAATTTCAGATGGAGTTAGATGCTCACTCGCCTTTGGGTTTTTATCCAATGCTGCCCGTTCAAGTAACCTTGCGGGGGGTAAAGTGGCCGCTAGACGATGTCGAAATGCGTCCCACAGGCCAAATTGCTACGTCCAACATGTCAAATGGTGAGTTACTTCACGTTCAGGTCGACGGCCCCGGCTTGTTGGCAATAATGCCTGCGTGCCATCTACCCAGAGTGTTGGATGCTCTACGCAACTGAATTTTTGGAGTAGCGAAGCACCAAAAGTCCTGCGGTAATTGTGATAACAATGCCCAAGGCAGCAAGCCCATTAGGAAAATCTTTAAAAATGAACCAACCATAAAGTGTCGCAAATGGGATTTCGAGATATTGTACAGGGGTCACGGTTGGCGCTGAGGCAAACCGCAAAGCCCAAGTCATCATAAGGTGCGCTAAGGTGCCAAGTATGCCTACACCAAATAAATATAACAGCTGGACATGACTGACTGGTACAAGGGTCAATAGTGGAATTTCCATTGCGTGACCAAAAATGGCGATGGGCAAGAGAATCGCCATTGCGCAAATACCATTTGCTGCTTGCAGATCGATGGGGTCAATGTACTTGGATATTTTTCTAGTGGTGAACATAAACCCTGTGAAAAAAATGGCGACTGCGATTGGTAGGAGTGCAGGCCAACCAATATCAGAAAAGCTAGGCTGAACCACCATCAACGTGCCCACAAAGCCTAGGAGGCAAAGTCCTAAAGTGAGTGGACTGGCTCGATCACCGCTCAGCCATCCGACCCCCAAGACCAAAAATGGCATTACGTAAGCGATGGCAACGGCATCGGCCAAAGGCAGGTAGCGCAACGATAAAAATAAAAAGGAAACCGCCACTAGAAGTAATACTGAGCGCAAAATCACTAAGCCAATTCTGTTGCCGCTCATCCAAGTGTCGCGGCGTTTGGTCCATAGGTTGCGCCGGATTAGGAGCAACTGGACCATAAACCGCGCGATGACTACCTGCAGTACGGGAATGCCATCACCGAGGATTTTTGCAAAGGCGTCACTGGCTGGAGCCAGGGCGCAAAACCCTATCATCATCAATAGCCCTAATCGGGTGTTGTCCTTAGGCATTAGAGTGCTCTCAAATTATATTCTATTTTATTTCAGCAGTTGGGAACATTCACCGCAAGCCCACCCAGTGAAGTTTCTTTATATTTCGCATTCATATCTACTCCAGTTTGGCGCATTGTTTCCACACAAGCATCCAATGAAACAAGATGGATACCATCCCCGCGCATGGCCAAGCTTGCGGCCGATACTGCTTTGATGCAGCCCAGCCCGTTCCGCTCGATACAGGGTACTTGCACCAAGCCTTTGACTGGATCACAAGTCATTCCAAGGTGATGCTCCAATGCAATTTCTGCTGCATTTTCTACTTGCATAGGTGTACCGCCCAAAACTGCACAGAGCCCTGCGGCCGCCATAGCGGCTGCGCTGCCTACTTCAGCCTGGCAACCGCATTCAGCACCAGAAATACTAGCGTTGAATTTGATCAACCCACCAATGGCGGCAGCGGTTAGAATGAATTCTGGAACTTTGCGCGGCGAAGCACCGGGTACGTGGTCTAGCCAATATCGAATTGTCGCGGGTACAACCCCGGCCGCACCGTTTGTGGGCGCGGTAACCACTTGACCCCCGGCCGCGTTTTCTTCGTTCACCGCCATGGCATAGACGCTCATCCAATCGTTGATGGTATGTGGCGCTGACATGTTCATCCCACGCTCCGCTAGCAGTGCGTCGTGGATCCCTTTGGCGCGGCGCTTCACATTCAGGCCACCAGGCAAAATTCCATCGCGCACTAATCCGCGATCGATGCAATTGGTCATTACCTCCCAAAGCCGAGCCAACCCCTCTTCGAGTTCTGTCGCACTGCGGCGGCTCAACTCGTTTTCACGTTTGATATCGGCGATAGATTTGCCGTGTTTGGCGCAGATTTCTAGTAGTTCATTCGCAGAGTTGAACTCATGGGGGTAGGGTTCCAAGTCCCCGGTCGCAGTGCCACTTTCTATATCTTCTGCGGTCACAACGAAACCACCACCTATTGAATAGTAGGTTTGCTGCAAAATTACATCTTCCTGCGCATCAGTAGCCATTAGGACTAAGCCATTGGCATGCCCAGGGAGTGCCGGGCCATAGTCAAATAAAATATCTTGGGCTGGATCTAATCTAAGAATGGGCAGACCCTCAGGATGCACAACCTTATCTTGCTTCATAGCTTGGAGGGCTGCTTCGCCCTTTGCGGCGTCAAATGTAGCAGGCAAAAAACCCGCAAGTCCCAGAAGTGTGGCTCGGTCTGTGGCATGGCCAACGCCGGTAAATGCCAGAGAGCCATGCAGCCGAGCTCGGACGCCTGCCGGCTCAAAGGGGCTATTTCGCAGAAGGTCCAAAAACATCCCTGCAGCAACCATAGGGCCCATGGTATGCGAAGAGCTTGGCCCAATGCCAACTTTGAACATATCGAATACAGACAAAAACATGAGTGCCTCGCAGGTCTAGATAGATTGCGTTGACCACGCTTGGACATTTGGCACCAGTGAAAATACGACCCATTCGCTATAGTCTGCGCCTGTGCAGCACAAAATTGGTTAAATCGGGCCTCGCGCCCGCTGTCTGGTTCGGTTTATACAGAGAAAAACTCGGGGAGTCGCATTCAATGTTTGTAGAATTATCATCTGTGGATAAGGCTAAATATGTGGCGGCCAAACGGGCGGTTGAATTTGTTGAAGATGGCATGAAATTGGGCTTAGGTACCGGGTCAACGGCTGCCTGGATGGTGCGATGCTTAGCGGAGCGGGTGCAAAGGGAAGGCTTACGCATTCAAGGGGTGCCAACTTCTACCCGAACTGCGGATTTGGCGCGTGAGCTAGGTCTTGAAGTAATCACACTGGATGAAGCCGGCCGCCTAGATATCACAATTGATGGCACTGATGAGTTTGACGCCAATTTGAGTTTGATTAAAGGTGGCGGTGGGGCTTTGCTGCAGGAGAAAATTGTGGCCTCTGCTAGCGATAGGATGATTGTGATAGCCGGCTTTGATAAGCGCGTCGTTCATTTGGGCCAGTTTCCTTTACCTATCGAGGTGTTAGGCTTTGGTCTAAAGTCATCGCAAGGTCAGATCTCTGAACTTATAGCTGCACAAGATGTAACGGGCTGTGATATCACCATGCGTATGGCCGGGGGTTCACCTTTTATGACGGATCAAGGCAATTATATCCTAGATTTGCATCTGGGTAAGATTGGAGACCCTAAAAAATTGGCTGTTGCGCTCAATCAGGTGCCGGGGGTTGTTGAAAATGGATTATTTGTTGATATTTGTGATCTGATAGTGCTAGGCGCGAGCGACGGCACAGTTGAAGAGCAATCAAAAAATTAATGCTACGAACCTTATTGGATAATGTTTAAGTTGGTGAGATTTATAAACGATTTAGGTAGATGAAGTAGATGAAGATGTCTTTTGATTATGATCTTTTTGTGATCGGTGGCGGTTCGGGTGGCGTGCGTGCTGCGCGTGTGGCGGCCGCTGATGCTGGTGCCAAAGTGGGCATGGCTGAGGAAAGCCGTTACGGCGGCACCTGTGTAATCAGAGGTTGTGTGCCTAAAAAGCTGATGGTCTTCGCTTCTACCTACGCGCCAGCGATGAAAGAAGCGGCTGCCTATGGCTGGGATGTTCAGGCAGGCAGCTTTGACTGGCCATCATTTCGCGTAAACCTTGAGAATGAGCTGGACCGCTTAGAAAGTGTTTACCGCAAGTTGCTAAAAAATTCGGGCGTTGAAACTTATGATCTGCGTGCCACTTTGGCCGGTCCGAATTTGGTGCGCTTGGCTGATGGTCGCGAGTTCACGGCAAAAACAATTTTAGTCGCTACTGGTGGTTGGCCTTCTGTCCCGGACATTCAGGGGGCTGAGCATGCGATCACCTCAAATGAGATTTTTCACCTTAACGCATTGCCCAAGCGGATATTGATTGTTGGGGGAGGGTATATCGCCTGTGAGTTTGCAGGTATTCTAAACGGGCTTGGTGTCGATACTCACCTTTGGTACCGAGGCACCCAAGTTTTGCGTGGTTTTGATGGAGAGGCGCGTAGTGTAATTGCCGAAGGCATGCGTGCGCGCGGCGTTACAATTGAGACTGAGACTAATCTTGCCAAGATTGTTAAGGTTTTGGATGGTGTTCAGGTAACTAATACTCAGGGTACTATTCATGGTTTTGATCTTGTGATGTATGCCACAGGACGCGCGCCCAATAGCACTGCGCTTGGGCTTGAGGCGCTGGGAGTTGGGTTAGACCAGTTGGGCGCTGTGGAGGTAGACAGGTTTTCCCAAACTGCGGTGCCATCGATCTATGCAATCGGTGATGTGACCAACCGAGTGAACCTAACACCTGTGGCTATTCGCGAGGGTATGGCTTTCGTTGAAACTGCGCTAAAAGGCAATGCGACTTCGGTAGATCATTCTTTGATCCCCTCGGCGGTGTTCACCCAGCCCGAATATGGTACGATTGGACTTAGTGAAGAAGATGCTCGGGCTCAGGAGGCAATTGAGGTTTACGCAACAACCTTTCGTCCAATGAATACGGCTTTCATTAATGATCCGAATCAGGTTTTGATGAAATTGATCGTGAGTAAGACGAATCGCAAGGTATTAGGTTGCCATATAGTCGCAGATGGTGCTGGTGAGATGATCCAAATGGCAGGTATTGCTGTGAAGATGGGGGCTACAAAAGAGGATTTTGATAGGGTGTGTGCGGTACATCCAACAATGTCAGAAGAACTGGTAACAATGAAATCTCCCGTGCGTACCGCTTGAATATTTTGATGTGGACCACAGGTATGATAAATGTGCAGAATAACTGTGAAGGGGAATTGCTTAATGGCAGATAATAATGGTGGTCCTTGGGGCGGCGGCGAAAGCGGCGGCAATAAGGGCAATAATAATGGCAACGGCGCCAATGACCGTAAACCAGACGGGCCACAGATCCCGGAAATAGACGAGTTGATGCGCAAGGGCCAAGAGCAACTTCGCGTTTTGATGGGCGGCAAGGGCGGCGGCGGCGGCGGCGGCGCATCTGGTGATGGCGGCGCAGGTATACCACGCAGCACATTCCTATTTGCAGGTCTTGCAGCTGTGGCAATGTGGCTTTTTGCGTCTTTCTATACGGTTAAACCGGAAGAACAATCTGTGGAGCTCTTTTTGGGTGAGTTTAGCCAAATAGGTACTAACGGATTGAATTTCGCGCCTTGGCCACTTGTGACTTATGAGAAATTCAACGTTACCACAAACCGTACTGAATCCCTAGGTATTAATGGTAGCCGCGACAGTGGCTTAGGGTTGATGCTAACGACTGATGAAAATATTGTAGATATCGATTTCCAAGTTGTATGGAACATTAAGAGCGCTAGTGATTTCTTGTTTAGTCTCAAAGAACCGGAACTTTCAATTCGCGCTATTTCTGAGGCTGCGATGCGTGAGGTGATCGCGCAGTCTGAGTTGGCTCCAATATTGAACCGTGATCGTGCTGCAATCGAGGCTAATGTCCGCCAGTTGATCCAAAAAACGCTCGACCAGCGTAAAACTGGTATCTCTGTACTTCGGGTAAACTTTAACAAAGTGGATCCGCCAAGCAGACAGGTAGTTGTTACAGCTGTTGATGGGTCTCAGAAGCGTGTTTCCGTAATTGATGCTTTCCGAGATGTACAAGCTGCAGAACAAGAGCGTGACCAACGTGAGCGTCAGGCGGACGCCTACGCTAACCAACGCTTGGCTGAAGCTCGTGGGGCTGGGGCGCAGATTTTAGAGGCCGCTGAAGGCTACCGTGCAACAGTAGTGAACGCGGCTCTTGGTGAGGCTAGCCGTTTCTCAGCCGTTTTAAAAGAATATAAAGTTGCACCAGAAGTTACACGTCGTCGCCTCTATATTGAAACCTTAGAAAAGGTTTTGGGTAAGGTAGACAAGATTATAATGGACAATGGAGATGGTGGTGCTGGTGTTGTGCCTTACTTGTCTCTTAATGAATTACGTAAAAACTCACGGGGAGGGTCTAACTAATGTCGATGAAATCTCGTATTGTAGTAATCGTCGCCGCGGCTATTGCGGTTGTTGGTTTTATGTCCGTGTTTATCGTGGATGAGCGTGAAAAAGCCTTGGTACTTCGGTTTGGTCAGATAAAACAGGTTAAAATTGAGCCTGGTTTAGGTTTTAAATTCCCTTGGTTGGACCAAGTTGTTCGATTTGAGGATCGAATTTTACAATTAGAGACCCCACTGATTGAAGTTACACCAGCCGATGATCGTCGTTTGGAGGTGGATGCCTTTGTAATGTACCGCATCGCGGATATTGTACAGTTTCGGCAAGCTTTGGGTGCTGGTGGCGAACGTGAAGCTAGCATTCAGCTCAATGACATCTTAGATGGTCAGATCCGCGCTGTTTTAGGTGCGGATGGTGTAACGTCTAATGCCATTCTTTCGCCAGAGCGAGCTAGTCTGATGGAAAGTATACGTGTAGCTGCGCAAGTGCGTGCTTCAGATCTTGGGCTTGCCGTAGTGGACGTAAGGCTACGTCAAACCAATCTACCTGAACAGAACTTTGATGCTACATTGCAGCGGATGATTGCTGAAAGGGAACGTGAGGCAACCGATGAAAGGGCACGTGGCCGGGAAGCTGCACAACGTGTCACTGCTGTTGCGGACCGTACTTATGAAGAATTGCTATCTGAGGCGCGTAAAAATGGCTTGATAATTGAAGGTGAGGCTGACGCTAAGAGAACTAAGATCTTAGCACAGGCTTTTGGCGCTGACCCAGAGTTCTTTGATTTCTACCGGTCCTTACGGGCCTATGAGACTTCAATAAGGGCAGAAAATTCAACTTTGGTAATCCCACCGGATCACGAGTTTTTGACTTATCTTCAGTCTTCTGCACCACGCGTGGCTAAGTGATTTCAAACTTATTATTAGGTCTTGCGGCTGTAATGATTGCGGAGGGGCTGGTATATTTA
>LAQD01000008.1:21990-22266 GCA_000981705.1 Rhodobacteraceae bacterium ASP10-04a | reverse complement strand
ACGTCTTGTTGAGCGATTGTAATGTTCCATTGCGTTGAAAACATGTTGAGCTACATTCTCATTAGGTCCAGAAATTAAGCCTAATCTGCCCCATGCTGATAGGTTCAAAAGGAGANNGGGGCTGGTATATTTACTAGCCCCTCATGCTATTGAAAAGCTGCTCATGGCACTAAGAACTTTATCAATTTCTGTCCGCCGCCAGTTCGGCGCTATACTACTTGTGGCTGGGTGCATTTTGGTACTTTTGGTGACCAAATAAGCTTTTTAACAGTACGT
>LAQD01000008.1:16845-21869 GCA_000981705.1 Rhodobacteraceae bacterium ASP10-04a | reverse complement strand
ATCCAAAAAATTCACACACATGCGCGTGGTCTGGATTTTGACTGTAGCCACGATTCTACTGTTGCTGCAAGCAATCCAAGCCTCGGCGCAAATGATGCCAAACACTTTCGCTGATCTTGCAGAAGATATCAGCCCCTCAGTGGTTAACATCACCACCACAACTGTTATTGCAGGCCGTGCAGACCAAGTGCCACGTGGGATTGTTCCAAAGGGCTCTCCGTTTGAGGACTTCTTTAAAGATTTTGAGGACCGCCGTCGTGGAGGTGGTAATGGTGGGCCGCGCCGCTCTTCCGCACTGGGGTCAGGGTTTGTGATTTCTGCGGATGGCTTCATCGTCACTAACAATCACGTGATTGATGGGGCGGATGAAATTGAAATTGAGTTTTTCTCCGGTGAAACGCTGGCAGCTAAAGTGATTGGTACTGACAAAAATACAGATATTGCTGTGCTGAAGGTGGAGCCAGACACACCGCTACCATTTGTGAACTTTGGCGACAGTGACACTGCGCGAGTTGGCGACTGGGTCGTTGCGATGGGTAATCCGTTAGGGCAGGGGTTTTCAGTCTCAGCTGGGATTGTATCTGCGCGCAATCGGGCTTTGACTGGCATCTATGATGATTATATCCAAACTGATGCTGCGATCAACCGAGGCAACTCGGGTGGGCCGTTGTTCAATTTGGGTGGCAAAGTCGTAGGGGTGAACACAGCGATTTTATCTCCCAACGGTGGATCTATTGGCATCGGGTTTTCTATGGCCTCCAATGTCGTGAGCCGTGTTGTGGACCAATTGACCAAATTTGGTGAAATTCGCCGTGGTTGGTTGGGTGTACGTATTCAAGATGTGGATGAAGACATCGCCGAAAGTATTGAGGGCTTGGATCGCGCGGCTGGGGCCGTAGTTACTGGTGTTCCAGACGGTCCCGCTAATGATGCGGGGATTTTACAAGGTGATGTGATCGTAACTTTTGATGGTCATGATGTCGAAGATGTGCGCGACTTGGTCCAAACCGTAGGCAATACTGAAGTAGGAAAAGCTGTGGATGTGATCGTGGTGCGTGATGGAAAGGAAATGACGCTTAGCGTGACGCTGGGTCTGCGGGATGATGAAAAACTGGCTCGCGCAGATGATGCTCCAGTACCAGAAAATATGCCCAAGGTATTTGAAAAACTTGGGATAACCTTGTCCAATCTGACCGATGAAATCCGTGAAGGTCTCGATTTGTTGAGCAATATTGAAGGTGTAGTCGTGGTTGATGTGCTCGAAACCTCAGAGGCCTTTGAAAAAGGTCTGAAGTCTGGAGATGTGATCACTGAAGCTGGGCAAAAAAAGATTATATCGCTTTCTGATTTTGAATCGCAAGTGACAACTACAATCGCAGGTGGCCGCAAGACCATGCTGTTGTTGGTCCGTCGGGCTGGCGATTCTCGGTTCTTGGCTTTGAAAGTGCAAGATTAAATTATAGAAAAGTAATGAAATGGGGGCGGCCTTTAGGTCGCCCTTTTTGTGTAGGGTAACATCACCATTAGCCTAGGCTTGCTCTTTTGCCTGCCTAGGCTGTGGCAGTAATAACTCATCTAGCATAAATGAGATATCTTCTACATATTCTGCGATCACATGGCAAACTACGTTCTCGCGTTGAATGCGGCCGGTTATGCGCAGCATGCGCCCTGAGATTATGGCTCGGCGGTAGGTTTCATAAATTTTATGCCATATAATTACATTGCAAACCCCTGTCTCATCCTCAAGAGTAATGAAGATCACTCCATTGGCAGTGCCGGGTCTTTGGCGCACCAATACCAAACCGGCTACCGTAACTCGCGCACTATTGGGGGGTAGGTCCAACATCGCATGGGGCAGGGCTGCGGGTGGAGTTGGCCAAGTTTGAGGGGCATTAAAATCCATAGAACAAATATAGAACATTTATACGGTGCTGCAAGAAAATTCATAACAGTCTGAATGGGGCTGGAAGTTTTTGAATTAAATGATACCTCAGTAGAGAAACATTCTAGAGAGACAAATGATATGGCTAAAATTACATATATTGAACACAGCGGCGCAGAACATGTAGTAGAGGTAGCCAATGGGCTCACTGTCATGGAGGGCGCCCGTGATAATAACGTTCCTGGCATTGAAGCCGATTGTGGTGGCGCCTGTGCCTGCTCAACTTGCCATGTTTATGTGGACAGTGCGTGGGTAGATAAATTGCCGGCCATTGATGGTATGGAAGAAGATATGCTCGATTTCGCATTCGAACCAAAACCAGGTCAATCACGCCTCACCTGCCAGTTGCGAATTTCAGATGCTTTGGATGGTTTGGTTGTTCGGATGCCTGAGCGTCAAATCTAGTAGCCTCACCTGCCATTGCGCTGAACTCGTATTAAAATGCGATTGTGGGTCTGGCCCATTATTTTCAAGACAAGATCAGTACAATTTATAGTGCGCGCCAGCCGATATCTTGACGGCAAAACCCCTCTGGCCAATCAATTTTGTCTACCATTCCATAGGCTTGGGCTCGCGCCTCGGCTAAATTGCTGGCCCGTGCAGTGATATTTAATACTCGCCCACCCTGCGCCGTTATACCTGCGTCAGATTGGGCAGTGCCTGCATGAAAGCACATGTTGGACGATGTAGTAGGTAGGGCGTCAAGACCACCGATTACACTGCCATCGGTATATGTCCCAGGATAGCCATTAGCCGCCATGACTACTGTCAGAGCGTGATCTTCTGCCCAATTAACCTTTACATGTGATAGCCGCTCTTCGGCACAGGCGATAAGTAGATCAAGCGCCTGTGCTCCAAGCCGCATCATCAAAACCTGACATTCCGGATCACCAAAGCGAGCATTATATTCCACCAACCTTGGAACGCCATCTTTAATCATTAGCCCTGCATAGAGTACGCCTTGATAGGGGGTGCCGCGCCGTGCCATTTCGGCCATTGTGGGTTTGATTATCTCGGTCATTGCCTTCTCGGCAACCGCATCGGAGAGAACTGCCGCTGGGCTATAAGCGCCCATGCCGCCAGTATTAGGGCCAGTATCTCCATCGCCTGCACGTTTGTGATCTTGTGCTGTGCCAATGGCCAAGACGTCAGTGCCATCACATAAGATAAAATAGGAGGCTTCTTCGCCATCCATAAATTCTTCAATTACCACTTCTGTCCCGGCGCTGCCAAATTCACCGCCAAACATGTTTTCAAGCGCTTCCAAAGCCGCTTGCAGTGTCATGGCGACGATCACTCCTTTACCAGCAGCCAAACCATCAGCCTTGACCACAATCGGTGCGCCCATTTTATAGACATAGTCTTTGGCACTTTGAAGGTTGGTGAAATGCCCATAGCCCGCAGTTGGGGCTCCTACGGCATCGCAAATAGACTTTGTGAAAAACTTCGAAGCCTCTAGCTTTGCTGCTGCTTGGCTTGGTCCAAAGCACAATACATCGGCCGCTCGCAACACATCGGCAACCCCAGCGGCAAGGGGTGCTTCTGGACCAATAATCACGAAGTCTATGGCATTTTTGAGCACAAACTCCAATACCGCCACGCCGTCCACAATATCTAGTGATACACAGTCTGCAATTTTAGCAATACCGGCATTCCCTGGAGCTACGATCAAGCGATCACATTTTGGGTTTTGGGCCACAGCCCAAGCCAACGAATGCTCGCGGCCACCACTACCCAAGATTAAGATATTCAAGACACACACTCCTCTTGGCCTTTACTCAAGGGCGTTCTAAGCTGCATAAACTTCGTTCACAAGGTGTACAATGTCTGATCTAATTGACGACCCCCGCGCGGGCGAGAACGCCCCTGAATTCACTGTCTCAGAAATTTCCGGGGCGGTAAAACGCTCACTAGAATCTGAATTTGGCCGCATCCGAGTCAAAGGTGAGGTGGGCCGGGTCATTCTCGCGCGCTCTGGGCATATGTATTTTGATGTAAAGGATGACAGGAACTCCTTGGCTTGCACCACTTGGAAAGGGCAAGTGTCAAAGCTTTCGGTGCTGCCTCAAGAGGGTATGGAAGTTGTTGTGACTGGAAAGATGTCGGCCTTTGGAGGGCAGTCAAAGTATAATCTCAATGTAGATGATGTAGCCATAGCTGGTGTGGGTGCTTTGATGGCAATGTTGGAAAAGCGCAAAGTAGCCCTAGCGGCGGAGGGGCTATTTGATCTGGCCCGGAAGCAGGTCTTGCCGTTTTTACCCGAGGTCATTGGAGTAGTTACATCGCCGACCGGTGCGGTAATTCGTGATATTTTGCATCGTTTGCGTGACCGGTTTCCACGCAAGGTTTTGGTCTGGCCCGTAGCGGTTCAGGGCAACAATTGCCCTTCTGAAGTGGCCCGGGCTATTGCCGGTTTTAACGCGCTGACATTTGGTGGCGCACTTCCACGGCCAGATTTGATCATTGTGGCGCGGGGTGGAGGCTCCATTGAGGATCTTTGGGGCTTCAATGAGGAAATTGTAGTACGCGCGGCGGCGGCTTCAGATATCCCACTGATATCCGCTATAGGACACGAAACTGACACAACGCTGATCGATTTTGCTTCGGATCAGCGTGCGCCAACACCTAGTGCTGCAGCTGAGTTTGCAGTACCAGTGCGGTTAGACCTTTTAGCTGAAACCAACGCCATGGGAGCAAGGTCGGCTCAGGGTTTGGCAAATATCATGACGCGGCGCAAACAGCGCCTGGCGGATCTGTCCCGGGCTTTGCCCCGTCCGGATAGTTTGATCATGCATGCCCAACAAAGGCTGGACGTTTGGGAGGGGCGGCTGCCCTTGGCTCTGCGCAGTTTGGTACAACGCCAACAATTACGATTGGGGGCCGCTGCCGCACAGGTCAAACCCTCAACCTTACGCCGGGTATTGAGCCACGAGTCGCGCCAGTTGCAGATGCTTGGTACTCGGTTGCCTCTGGCCTTGGGGCGCCGAGCGCTATCTGCTCGGCTGATGCTCAGTGCTTCTGCCGCGCGACTTCGGCCAGCCCCTTTGGTGGAGCGGACGCAGAGGTTGCGTAAGGAATTAGA
>LAQD01000008.1:11659-16749 GCA_000981705.1 Rhodobacteraceae bacterium ASP10-04a | reverse complement strand
TAAGTCGTGGCTATGCGGTTGTGCGCGCGGGTGAGGCATTGATCACTGGAGTAGCTGGTGCTAAAAAGGCGAAATATCTTGAGATTGAGTTTGCTGATGGTCGCTTCCCTGTGGGGCAAAGCAGCGCTGTCGGTAGTATCAAACCGCCAAAGTCAAAACCACCTGAACAAGGGCAATTATTTTAATTCTGCCTGAATGGCCGCATTCTGGCTTTAGAGAAACGCATCTGAAACAAGTGGTGTCGCATTTCGACCTGTTTAGGGATGTTGATGCAGGTTAGACCTCCTGCAACGAGTCGAGGAATGATCATGGCTAAAGAAATGACAAAAGGTGTCTGGAAATCTGGTTCGGGGCGTGGTCGCGTACGGCCGAAGGGCCGGCAGGTTGAGGATTTTGCCTGGTCGCAGGTTCAAGAGCTATTGGGTGATCGGCCACGCAGACGCGATTTGCTGATTGAATTTTTGCACCTTGTCCAAGATACTTATGGTCATATATCTGCCGCGCACATGCGGGCTTTGGCCGAAGAAATGCGCCTGAGCCAAGCCGAAATTTATGAAGTTGCCACCTTCTACGCGCATTTTGATGTAGTTAAAGAAAATGAAACGCCACCGCCCGCACTTACCGTAAGGGTCTGTGACAGCTTGTCGTGTGAAATGGCAGGGGCTGCAGCGTTGCAGGAGGCTTTGGAGGCTGGCTTGGATTCCACGCAAGTGCGTGTTGTGCGTGCGCCATGCATGGGCCGCTGCGATACGGCGCCTGTCCTAGAGCTTGGGCATCATCACATTGATCACGCGACACCAGAAAAAGTTTTTGCGGCCATCGCTACGGGGCATACTCATGTCGATATACCTAATTATGAAGAACTGGTAGCCTATCAAAACGCTGGCGGCTATGCTCAGCTGCTAGAGTTACGCACTGGGGGGGATTGGGAGGAGGTCCAAGCTCAGGTCAAGGCTAGTGGTTTGCGCGGTCTTGGTGGGGCCGGCTTTCCTTCGGGCACTAAATGGGGCTTTGTGCGTGGGAATATAGGCCCCCGCTATTTGGCTGTAAACGGGGATGAGGGTGAGCCTGGAACGTTTAAGGACCGCTATTACCTAGAGCGAACACCACATCTATTTTTGGAAGGCATGCTGATCGCCGCTTGGGTGGTTGATGCTGAAACCTGCTTTATCTACATGCGGGATGAATATCCCGCAGTTCTGCACATTCTGGCCACTGAGATTGCGGCCTTGGAGGCTGCCGGTCTAGTTCCTGAGGGTTATATTGATCTGCGCCGTGGTGCGGGAGCTTATATCTGTGGTGAAGAAAGTGCGATGATCGAAAGCATTGAGGGCAAGCGTGGTCTGCCTCGACATCGTCCGCCATTCGTTGCGGCGGTTGGCGTCCATAATCGTCCTACCCTGGTGCATAATGTGGAAACCCTTTTGTGGGTAGCCCGAATTGTGCGGGAGGGGCCGGAGTGCCTGAATTCGGTTGAGCATAACGGCCGTCGAGGGTTGCGCAGTTACTCCGTTTCAGGCCGTGTTGAAAAGCCTGGTGTGCACCTATTACCAGCAGGGTCAACGATTACTGATATCATTGCTGCGTGTGGTGGTATGTTAAAGGGGCACGTCTTCAAAGCTTACCAGCCTGGCGGCCCTTCTTCTGGACTGCTGCCTGCCTCTATTCATGACGTGCCTTTAGATTTTGATACTTTGCAGCCTTTGGGTACTTTCATTGGCTCTGCCGCAGTCGTGGTTTTGTCAGAGCAAGACAGTGCTCGCGGTGCTGCTTTGAACATGCTGCGGTTTTTTGAAGATGAAAGTTGTGGGCAATGTACCCCTTGTCGGGTTGGCTGTGAAAAAGCAGTGAAATTGATGAGTGCCGCTACTTGGAACCAGTCGCTTTTGACCGAACTGACTACTGCAATGACTGATACCTCGATTTGCGGTCTTGGTCAGGCGGCGCCTAATCCGATCAAATCCGTTATTAAACACTTTCCTGATGAGATTTAACTGAGAGTTTTCGGCCATAATTCAGTCAAACGGCTATTATTTCATAAAAGAGAGATACGGTACTTGCATGCCATTGGCATTACTTCAGGGTCTGATTATATTCGATGCAACAGCAGTAACTATATGCTTATGATATCTGAAGTAACTGCAGAAGCTATGGAACGATTTGATGTCTTTTTTCAGTAAATTAAAATCTAAGCTTTTTAAATCTTCAGCGAAGCTGGAAGAGGGTCTAGATGCTATTGTGCAGGACGATATAGCTTCAGAGCATCTCACCGAAGATGAAAATTTGATTGTTGAGGCTCCCCAAGCGACAGTTACTCCTGAGCCTGACTTTATTGCCAAGAGTGCATTACAGGCCTCAAAAGAACCTATTATTTCGGTTGATTCCATTGCGCTTAACGAGCCTCCAGAAATACCTAAAGTGGCGTTTGAGCCTCTGGAAATTGATACTACGCCAATCAGTCTGCTGCCTGATAAATCGGGCGCGTTTGGGCGTACACCACGCCGGTTGTTGGACGACGATATGTTAGAGCAGCTGGAAGAGCTGTTGATTTCCTCTGATATGGGCGTGGATACTGCGGTTCGTATTACGGCGAATTTAGCTGAGGGGCGTTTTGGTAAGAAACTTTCAACTGCTGAAATCAAAACCGCATTGGCAGAAGAAATTGCTCGGGTCATGCAGCCTGTGGCGCGGCCATTGCCTATTTATAATAAAAAACCACAGGTAATTTTAGTGGTTGGGGTCAATGGTTCTGGCAAAACAACCACTATTGGAAAGCTTGCTAGTCAATTGAAGCAAGCTGGAAAGTCTGTTGTGATTGCTGCGGGTGATACGTTTCGTGCCGCCGCTGTGGGCCAGCTCAAAGTTTGGGGTGAACGCGCCGGTGTGCCGGTGATGACTGCGCCGGAGGGCTCGGATCCTGCAAGTTTAGCTTTTGATGCTATGGCACAGGCTGAAGCAGATGGTGCAGACCTACTGATGATTGATACTGCTGGACGTTTACAAAACCGCACGGATTTGATGGAAGAGCTGTCTAAAATTATAAGAGTAATCCGCAAGAAAGATCCCAGTGCGCCGCATAATACAATATTGGTGCTGGATGCAACAACGGGACAAAATGCATTGAATCAAGTTGAGGTGTTTCAAAAGTTGGCGGATGTTACTGGCCTTATCATGACCAAATTGGATGGCACCGCCAAAGGTGGCGTATTGGTATCGCTGGCCGATAAGTTTGCCCTGCCGATCCATGCTATTGGGGTAGGAGAACAGATTGATGACCTCGATGCTTTTGACCCTCATGAATTTGCTAATGCACTGACTGGATCCTAGGAGTTTGACGGAGTGGATTTTAGCGGTTGAAGGTACGGATGTAGGCCGACAGATTGCAATGATATTGGCGGTCATGGCGGCAGCTTTGCATGCGGTTTTTGCGGCGATGCAAAAAGGTCGTGTCAATCCATGGGTGATGCGTGGCGCCATGGACTTAAGCTACGGACTTATAGCCTTGCCGGTGGCGGTGTTTGTTGTGCCGTGGCCTAGCGCGCATCTTTGGTTGATACTTGTGGGCGCTTGGGCGATTCATACGCTCTATAAAACACTTCAGGCGATGGCCTATACCCGTGGTGCTTACACGGTTGTTTACCCGGTAGTGCGGGGCTCAGGGCCTGTGTTTACAGTGATTGGATCCTATCTACTGTTCGGTGAAGTTTTCACCATTGGCCAGTGGGTAGGCTTGGGGGTATTGCTCTGTGGGATTTTTGGGCTGGCAGTCTACAATTTATGCACTTTGACGGTAGAGCGTGATACGTTGAATATGGCGCTTGGCTTGGCACTGTGCACTGGGCTTTGCGTGGCGCTTTACACCACATATGATGCTTATGGTATTCGTTTAGCTGCAGACCCATTTACGTTTCTTGCTTGGTTTTTTGTAGTCGATAGTTGGACTATGCCCATCATCTCTGGGATTTATGCCAATCGTAAAGGGATAGGTTTGAAAGCACAGGGTCTTTGGTGGCGGGGGCCTGTTGGTGGGCTAGTGGCAATTGCGTCTTTTGGTTCGATTTTGATGGCAACGCGTTTGGATAAAGTCGGCGAGGCAGCGATTTTGCGGGAAACTTCTACGGTATTTGCCGCTTTGATCGGCTGGCTATTTCTCAAAGAGACCGTGGGACCGCGCCGAGTTGCATTGATGGCTTTGATTGCGATGGGTGCCGTGATAGTTGAATTTACAGGATAATAGGGACTATTGATTATGTCTGATGATACATTACCCAAATGGGTGAAGCCACTTCTGGAATTTGGGCCAGTAATTGCCTTCTTTGTCGCTTATATGCGCATGAAGGAGACTGTCTACACTATTGCTGAAAGTGATTACCAAGGTTTTATCGTTGTGACAGCGCTGTTTGTGCCGTTGCTGTTAATCTGCACGGCGGTTCTATGGAAACTCACTGGAAAAATCTCACCTATGCAGATTATGACAGTAGTTTTGGTGACGATATTCGGTGGGCTGACTGTCTGGTTGAACGATGATCGTTTTATTAAGATGAAGCCAACGCTGATATATATGATTTTTGGTGGGATTTTGGGTGTTGGTCTACTGCGGGGACAGTCGTATTTACGTGTGGTGATGCAAGAAGCCTTACCAATGCAAGATGCCGGTTGGATGATTCTCACGCGGCGGGCTACTGGGTTTTTCTTTGGCCTGGCTGTATTGAATGAGGTGATCTGGCGTAGTTTTTCAACGGATACCTGGGTCTATTTCAAGACTTTTGGTCTGACCGTGGCTTTGTTTGCGTTTTTCATGATGCAGGGTACTTTACTAGCAAAATATGCCGCCCATAAGGACGGCTGATCCAGCAGAATGGTTGCACACTATCGTTAGTTGTTGGACGAGATTTTAGAAAGCCTTGTGTAAATTAAGCGTATTTAATGACGTCGCGCAAGTGGATGGCAAGTTGCAGGCCTATATCTTTCAGCATAACTGAAACTTTCCATCTGCAAGAGGCATAACCTTGTGGCGATTTAATTTTGCGTGTTGACCGTATTGAACCAGAGGCTTATTCTCAAATAGTGGCGATTTCTACCGGATTGCG
>LAQD01000008.1:9303-11602 GCA_000981705.1 Rhodobacteraceae bacterium ASP10-04a | reverse complement strand
TTTTTGTGCTCTTAAGGAGGGTCAAATGACACTCGATAAACGTACACTCGCGGTGCATTCTGGTACCCGTCGCTCACAATACTCTGAAATGTCAGAGGCTATCTTTATGACACAGAGCTTTGTCTACGAAAGTGCGGAGGCGGCTGAGGCTCGGTTTGATCAAGCCGGTGAGGATGAGTTTATCTATGCCCGGTATGGTAACCCAACTGTTCGTATGTTCGAAGAAAGGATTGCTGCTCTAGAAGGCGCAGAGGATGGTTTTGCAACTGCCAGCGGAATGGCTGCTGTTCACGGTGCATTAGCTGCGATGACGCGTGCCGGCGATCATGTTGTGGCTGCGCGTGCCTTGTTTGGTTCCTGTCTATATGTGTTGGAAGATGTCTTGGCTCGGTTTGGGGTACAGGTGACCTTGGTTGATGGATTGGATTTGAAGGCCTGGGCTCAGGCTATCAACGCAGATACAAAGTTGGTATTCTTCGAGAGCATATCAAACCCGACGTTAGAAGTAATCGATATCGCCGCAGTAGCGGGCTTGGCTCACAGTGTTGGTGCCTTGGTGGTAGTCGATAATGTGTTTTCTACCCCAGTATACTCGAATGCGATCCCGCTAGGTGCAGATGTAGTGATCTATTCTGCGACCAAACATATTGATGGTCAGGGCCGTGGTTTGGGCGGTGTGATACTCGGTTCAAAAGAGATAATTCGTTCGATTGTGGAACCTTTTATGAAGCATACTGGTGGCGCCATGAACCCCTTTAATGCTTGGATGATGGTTAAGAGCTTGGAGACATTAGATCTGCGTGTCCGTGCCCAGGTGGCGACGGCGACAGAGCTTGCTAGATTGCTTGAGTATCGGGGGGATCTGGAGCGGGTCATATACCCTGGATTACCAAGCCATCCGCAATTCGCTCTTACACAGGTACAGATGGGTGCTGGTGGGACGGTGCTAGCTATTGATATTGGTAGCAAAGAGCGAGCATTCTTGATGATGAACGCGCTAGAAATCATATTGATTTCCAACAATTTGGGAGATTCAAAGTCCATTATTACTCATCCGACGACCACGACCCACCAACGCTTGCCGCAGGATCAAAAGGACCTGCTGGGCATCACGCCGGGTTTATTGCGGGTGTCTATTGGGCTGGAAAGTGCAAAAGATCTTAATTTTGATTTGCAGACTGCATTAGACGTTGCGTTACCATAGAAATAAATTCTCTAAGATGCTTGAATTTGGACACAACACGCTAATTCCTGTTAAAGAAGTTGAAAAATAACCTATCGACCTCCAGAATAGAAGGGGGAGGCCCGCACCTAAGAAAAGGGGAAATTGCCGTGAATATTTGTTCTCCAGACATAAATGACGAACCCACGCGCTCTGAAGCTGAGGCCGCAGTTTCTGTGTTGCGGCGTTGGGTCAGGGCCGGAAGTTCTAACGATTTATACGAATCCTCCTCTATTTTGCAAGGCATTGCGGCACCTGAATTGAGCCGGGTGTACTCTGATGATTTTGTGGCGGATGCTGATTATGTTCGGGGTCTACCTGACCTCCAAAATGGTCCAGCATCTCTAATTAGAGGGGCCCCACAACATATACAGCATGTGGGCATCTCCAATTTTCGACTACCGATTCGGTTTCAAACCCGTGATAACGGTCCTTTGCAGTTGGAAACTTCGGTTACGGGATCTGTATCTTTAGATGCTGGTAAGAAGGGCATAAACATGTCGCGTATCATGCGCACATTTTATCGCCATTCGGAGGAAACATTTAGCTTTGATGTTATCGAACGGGCCTTAGATGACTATAAGACAGATTTAGAAAGCTTTGACGCTCGAATCCAGATGCGGCTGTCCTTCCCGATGAGGGTCGAGAGTTTGCGGAGTGGGTTGAGCGGCTACCAATATTACGACATGGCACTTGAACTGGCTGAGATTGATGGCCAACGTCACAAGATTATTCATCTTGATTATGTTTATTCCTCTACATGCCCCTGTTCACTTGAATTGTCGGAGCATGCGCGTGCCACCCGCGGGCAGCTTGCAACACCGCATTCTCAGCGGTCGGTTGCTCGGATATCTTTACTAGTGGCGCCAGATAGCAGCTGCCTATGGTTTGAGGATTTAGTTGATCTGTGTCGACGCGCTGTACCGACTGAAACACAAGTCATGGTCAAGCGCGAGGATGAGCAAGCGTTTGCGGAGTTGAATGCTGCGAACCCGATTTTCGTAGAAGATGCTGCTAGGTTGTTTTGTGAACAGTTAAAGATCGACCATCGGGTTGGTGATTTTAGGGTGATCGCGA
>LAQD01000008.1:7274-9214 GCA_000981705.1 Rhodobacteraceae bacterium ASP10-04a | reverse complement strand
CGGCTGATTGCTTGACTTGCCGGGGATTCAACGCCAACGCTATCTCCATGTTTGATGTGCGCCCAGTTTTCAATGTGGTAGGTTTGGCCGTTAGTTGTCTCGGCCTAACCATGCTGTTTCCTTTTGTATTAGATCTGTCTCGTGGAAATGGCCATTGGGGTGTTTTTCTTGAATCTTCTCTTATTACGGTTCTTGCCGGTGGCATGATGTTTTTGGCTACCCGCCGAGAAGAGGCGCGCGGGCTGACACTGCAGCAAACGTTTTTGCTTACCACGGGCGTTTGGGTGGCTCTTCCTATTTTTGGTGCCTTGCCCTTTGTTCTAGGGGCCACAAATGCCAGCTATACGGACGCATTTTTTGAAGCCATGTCTGGTCTGACTACAACTGGTGCCACGGTATTTAATGGCTTGGACTATCTGCCTGATGGTTTACTTTTGTGGCGTTCCATCCTGCAATGGCTAGGTGGCATTGGGATTATTGTTGTGGCTATGGTATTTTTACCGGAGCTGCGCGTGGGTGGGATGCAGATATTCCGGTCTGAAGGATTTGATACTTTTGGTAAAATTTTGCCGCGGGCAACTGAAATTGCCTCACAAATTGCTTGGCTCTATGTGGCACTGACTGCGGCCTGTGCTGTCGCTTATATAGCCTCTGGGATGCGTAGCTTTGATGCGGTCCTACACGCAATGACCACCATTGCCACTGGCGGATTCTCGTCTTATGACGCCTCCTTCGTTAGATTTGGAGCTGCTACAGAATACTCTGGTGCTCTCTTTATGTGTTTGGCTGCCCTACCGTTTGTACGCTATGTCCAGCTGATCAATGGGCAGCCCGGATCTTTGTTTAAAGATTCGCAAGTGCGGATGTTTTTCGCCATCTTGACGTTCGCCGTAGTTTTTTTAACGTTAGTACTTTGGCAGGATAATGAATTGTCTGGAGAGTTGGGCTTTCGCAAGGCGCTGTTCAATGTGGTGTCAATTGTAACTGGTACTGGCTATGCCAGTGCGAATTATAACAGTTGGGGCCCGGTAGCGGTGGTACTGTTTTTTTATGCGGGGCTGGTGGGGGGCTGCGCAGGCTCAACTTCCTGCTCGGTGAAAGTGTTCCGTTACCAGCTGCTGGTTTCGGCAATTCACATGCAGCTTCGAAAAATCAATAGCCCTCATGGGGTTTTCAATCTCCGCTATCAAGGGCGGATTGTTGGTATGGATGTGATCAATTCGGTAATCTCGTTTTTTGTGATTTTTTTCGTATCTATGGTCGTTTCGGCCATGGCTTTGGCCTTTACAGGGCTCGACATGCTCACTGCTTTTTCTGGAGCGGCTGCTGCTTTGGCAAATATTGGGCCCGGATTGGGAGATGTGATTGGGCCTTCTGGAAATTATAGTAGCCTTAGCGATACTGCAAAATGGATTTTAGCGATAACGATGCTGCTTGGTAGGCTAGAGCTGTTGGCCGTCTATACGTTATTTACGCTTAGATTTTGGAGGAATTGATGCAAGAGACGAAGCCACTGGGCGCACAAATTTCGCATATGCTGAAAGATCGCGGTGTAGACGTTATCTTTGGTATTCCTGGTGTGCATAATCAGGAGTTGTATCGTGGTATCGAAGAGGCAGGAATTCGCCACATTTTGGCCCGTCACGAACAAGGTGCTGGGTTTATGGCTGATGGCTATGCTCGTGCCACCGGTAAGCCAGGTGTTGCCTATGTGATCACAGGTCCTGGGCTTTGTAATATTATGACACCGATGGGACAGGCCTATTCAGATTCCGTATCCGTATTGGTGCTATCTAGTTGTCTGGATGAGACTGCGGCTCGCCGTGGGCAACTCCATCAAATGCTGGACCAAGAGGCGGCGGCGCGTACCGTGTGTGATTGGTCTTATCAAGCCAATAGTGCCAAAGCAGCCTACGATCTTGTAGATCGTGCGCTGGTAG
>LAQD01000008.1:5061-7200 GCA_000981705.1 Rhodobacteraceae bacterium ASP10-04a | reverse complement strand
CAGCCGCGTTGGCTGAAACCCTTGCTACCAAAAATATGGATATGACTAGCTTGGCGTTGGCGCTAAGCTTGGCAGACAAACCGTTGTTCGTGATCGGTGGTGGGGCTGCCGGGGCTGCGACGGCTTTGCGTGAGGTAGTTAGCGCCTGTGGCGCTGCTTGTTTTGAAACCTACGCTGGACGTGGCATCATAGAATGGGATTATCCGCTTAACTTTGGTGCTACTTTGGCTCGATCCAGTTCTGCGCAAATTATGGAACAGGCTGATTGCATCGTTGCCATTGGCACTGAGTTGG
Organism: Rhodobacteraceae bacterium ASP10-04a; assembly: GCA_000981705.1. Classification (GTDB taxonomy): domain Bacteria; phylum Pseudomonadota; class Alphaproteobacteria; order Rhodobacterales; family Rhodobacteraceae; genus Planktomarina; species Planktomarina antarctica. Next base: position 6,906 of record LAQD01000008.1, on the reverse strand, counting down.
CTGAGGTGGATCTTTGGCGCAATCACCTAGGCCATGACTGTCCCCTCTACCGGATCGATATTGATCCGGAGTGCTTGGCGGATGAACATCGCGCCGAAGTCGCTATTCATGCGGGAGCTGAGGTTTCCATGACCAGCCTGCAAAAAGAGCTCACGCCGTCTTATTCTTCATGGCAGATTTCCGCTATTGTGCAGCAACGCGGAGTATGGCGCGCTGAAAGTGAAGCTGAGCGTCCTGGAATTATTGCCATCGCAGATGCTCTCCGTGAAACGGTACCAGAAAATACGATGATCTATTCTGATATGACGCAATTTTCTTATGTGGCCAATGAGGTATGGCCCATGACTCGGCCAAAACACTGGCATCACCCTTCAGGTTTTGGTACCTTGGGTTATGCCTTGCCAGCCGCCATTGGCGGTGCTGTGGCACGACCTGGTCAACCCACCATGGCTATCGCCGGGGACTATGGGTTCCAATATTCTGTTCAGGAGCTGGGAACAGCAGTTGAGCTTTCTCAAGCCTTGCCGATCATCTTATGGGACAATGGTAAGCTGAAAGAGATAGAGGACAGTATGCGTAGTGCCCAAATAGCACCTAATGCTGTAATCGCAAAAAATCCCGATTTTATAGGTTTAGCTAAGGCTTATGGTGCTTTCGCTGTTGCGCCAGAGACGTTTGCAGCTTTGCAGCAAGCCGTAATAGAGGCCTTTGCTGCAGATCGACCCACTTTGATATATCTTACCCCCGACATCTGTGGGTAGGCTTTGGTCGTTACTATTCTAATCGATTGATGTGAGGATGAGGGAACTATGAAAGAGCCGGTAGGAAAGCTCGAGGTCGATTTTGTCAGTGGTGCAGTTGCGCATAGGCTCCGTTTCGGTGGAGGGCGGGGGCAAGCTCTGGCAAAAGCGATGGGCCTGCGCGCAGGCAAAACTCCCTTTATTGTAGATGCTACCGCAGGCTTAGGCCGAGACTCCTTTTTACTGGCCTCGCTTGGTGCTCAGGTAACTTTGATTGAACGCTCGGAGCAGATGCACATGCTGTTGAGGCAGGGTATGGAGCGAGCCAGACATGAGGGTGGCGAATTTGGCGCAATTATGGGCCGAATGACTTTACTAAGGGGAGACGCTAAGGATCTTTTACCTGGATTGTCGGCTGAGGCTACCTTGATTGACCCTATGCACCCGCCTCGCACTAACTCTGCCTTGGTCAAACGAGAGTTGCGTCAAGTGCGCGAAATTGTTGGTACTGATGATGATGCCGCAGAGTTGATTAGGGTCGCGCTCCAGCACACGCGCTACAGGGTTGTTTTGAAGTGGCCAGCAAAAGCGGACCCGATTGCGGGCATAAAGATTTGTTCCCATCGGATCTTAGGGAAATCTATACGCTATGACGTCTTTATGCTTGGGCAGGTGTAGTAACAGTCGGAACTTCTACGGGAAAACCTGCTTTTGGCATACTCAGCCACAAACTGACGGACATGGTTCGACGCGCCCTGTTAAGTACGATTCTTTTCTCAGAAAGCTATTGGGCACTTAGGGGTATAAACATGTTACTTATTGTAATTTGAAAATCCTTTCACTTTCCAGCACTATTCTTAGCCGGTAGATTGGGGGTTGGACATAGTTTGCTCTTTAAAGAGTACCAACTGGCCAAAGAAGCGTCATCTGCAGCTGTTCAGAAAACTATGATCAGACTGGCGCGGATCGGAATGGTAGCCCTAATGTTGTTATGGATCACAGGATTTGTTCTCTCCTCCCAAATTAATGATCGTACGAATTTAGGCTAGGCCTTCAATGTGAAGTTGTTTGGGGCTACGGTTCTTTTGGGCACAATGATCTTCGT
>LAQD01000008.1:0-1186 GCA_000981705.1 Rhodobacteraceae bacterium ASP10-04a | reverse complement strand
TGTGCCTAGGGGTGAAAGGCCAATCAAACTCGGAGATAGCTGGTTCTCCGCGAAATCTATTTAGGTAGAGCGTCATCCGAATACCCCGGGGGGTAGAGCACTGGATGGGTAATGGGGCCTCACCGGCTTACTGATCCTAACCAAACTCCGAATACCCGGGAGTAATAGATGGCAGACACACTGCGGGTGCTAACGCCCGTAGTGAAAAGGGAAACAACCCTGACCGACAGTTAAGGCCCCTAATTCATGGCTAAGTGGGAAAGCAGGTGGGACGACCATAACAACCAGGAAGTTGGCTTAGAAGCAGCCATCTTTTAAAGATAGCGTAACAGCTCACTGGTCTAATTAAGTTGTCCTGCGGCGAAGATGTAACGGGGCTCAAGCCATGAGCCGAAACTTCGGATGCATTTATGCATGGTAGCGGAGCGTAGTGTGACATAGTTCCATGCGTCTTTAACTTCTTTCGGGAAGTATTGGACGCAAGGAGCTTTCTGTGAAGCCGGCCTGTGAGGGATCCGGTGGAGAGATCACTAGTGAGAATGATGACATGAGTAACGACAAAGGGGGTGAGAGACCCCCTCGCCGAAAATCCAAGGGTTCCTGCTTAAAGCTAATCTGAGCAGGGTGAGCCGGCCCCTAAGCCGAGGGCGAAAGCCGTAGGCGATGGGAACCAGGTTAATATTCCTGGGCCAGGAGGAAGTGACGGATCATGAAGATTGTTGGATCAGGCGTAGTTGCCCCAGCAGTTAATTGGTTCCTGGAAATAGCCCTCCATCAGACCGTACCCTAAACCGACACAGGTGGATAGGTAGAGTATACCAAGGCGCTTGAGAGAACTATGTTGAAGGAACTCGGCAAAATACCTCCGTAAGTTCGCGAGAAGGAGGCCCGGTTTCTAGGCAACTGGAAGCTGGGGGCACAAACCAGGGGGTGGCGACTGTTTACTAAAAACACAGGGCTCTGCGAAGTCGTAAGACGACGTATAGGGTCTGACGCCTGCCCGGTGCCTGAAGGTTAAAAGGAGGGGTGAGAGCTCCGAATTGAAGCCCAGGTAAACGGCGGCCGTAACTATAACGGTCCTAAGGTAGCGAAATTCCTTGTCGGGTAAGTTCCGACCTGCACGAATGGCGTAACGATCTGGACACTGTCTCAGCCATGAGCTCGGTGAAATTGTAGTATCGGTGAA
>LAQD01000031.1:12730-12847 GCA_000981705.1 Rhodobacteraceae bacterium ASP10-04a | reverse complement strand
GGGACAGAAAAATTAGGCCGCTGTGGCCACAAATTGGGCTATTTAATTTTCCAGCGATAAGCACCATCATGATCCAAAGTACGCCTCACCTCGCCAGCGTGCCAAAGGTAATTGCAA
>LAQD01000031.1:9389-12629 GCA_000981705.1 Rhodobacteraceae bacterium ASP10-04a | reverse complement strand
AACGATCTAAAGCCCCGTGGTGGTTCTCCAGAAGTTGTTTCAGCCGAAGGGGCATGCCGATGAACGGTAGTTTATGGCCAGGTAATGCGAGATGATCGCAATGTGCAAACTCCTGCAAACGGGTACAGCTATGCATCCAATCAGCAAGCGGGTTGGCATCTGGCTCAGTTGGATATACGCCAATATTCGAACTAATAGAAGCAATAACCTGATCACCCGTCAGAACTAAATTATCATCACGGCTCCAAAAGCTGGCGTGATCCGGCGCATGGCCATGGTCCACACGAATGTCCCATGTACGCCCTCCCATTTCAATCACGCCACCCTCTTCAATGCGGGTGAAACCTACTGGAATTGGATGGACCGTGTCCGAGAAGTTGAATGGGCGATCAGTCTCACGCGCGGCTAATAAATCAGCGCGCATTCCCGCTCGGCGATAAAAATCAATTTGCCCAGGTGTATAGCTATCTTGCACATCAAGCGTCAGCATACGGGCAGTGAGATATGCAACTTGGGTAGAAACATATTCTGCACCAAATTTTTCTACAAACCAGCCATGCAAGCCTATGTGGTCAGGGTGGTGATGGGTTGCCACCACACGTTTGACTGGTTTACCAAGCAGTGGGCCATCAAGCAGATGTTGCCACATGCCCTGAACCTTGCGCGATTTCATACCAGTATCAATAAGGGTCCAGCCGTCACCATCATCTAAAATGTAGATGTTCACGTGATCTAACTTCATCGGTAACGGTAGGCGCAGCCAAAATACCGACTCGGCCACTTCAACCATCTTGCCGTTTTCAGGTGGCGTTTCCCAAGGGTACCTAATGGTTGTCATAACTAAGAGCTATGCTGCAAAGTCATCAAGCTCAAGCGCATAAAGATTTTCCGATCCAACCCGCGCCTGCGAACAAAGCGCAGTATATTCAGGCAGAAGGCTATTTATATAAAAGTTGGCGATTCTGACCCGTTTACCGTCACCAGACATGGCGGAAATCAGATGAAAATATCCACCAAGCACCCGGGCAAAGGCCTTTTGATAAGCCACAGCACCGGCAAATCGATCATTCAAGTCATGGTTGAGTAACCATTCTGTAGTGGCCCGCAGTTCAGTCACAGAGGCTAAAACCGCGTCGGCCAATTCACTTTTTGAAGTTGAAGCCAAGTCTGTAATATCATCCATTAGCCTAAAGGCAGCAACACCTCCGTCCATCATCTTTCGAGCCACCAGATCCATTGCTTGAATGCCATTGGTACCTTCATAAATCGGTGTGATCCGTACATCACGTAAATATTGGGCGGCAGCAGTTTCTTCGACGAAACCCATCCCACCGTGAATTTGCACACCAAGATCGGCAACAGCTACGCCAGTATCACTACCAAAGGACTTGGCAATTGGGGTGAGAAACGCCGCGCGAGCCAACCAATCAACATCCCCTGTGGTCCTGGCCATATCAATGGCAACCGCACAAGCCACACCGATTGAGCGCGCAGCAAAAATCTCAGATTTCATCTGTGCAAGCATGCGTCGTACATCGGCGTGGTCAATAATGGAACCCGTGCCCTCTGCTATCATCGCACGGCCTTGCTTGCGGTCCATCGCATAGGCCAAAGCATGTTGGTAAGCACCTTCAGCCACACCGACCCCCTGCATACCGACAGCCAATCGAGCATTGTTCATCATGGTGAACATGCATGCCATGCCATTATGTTCTTGCCCCACAAGCCATCCAGTTGCCTTAGAAAATTCCATGACAGCTGTTGGGCTACCATGAATACCCAATTTATTCTCAAGGCTAACGCAACGCAGATCATTGCGCGCGCCCAAGCTACCATCAGAATTTGGGATAAATTTAGGTACCAGAAACAGACTTATCCCCTTGGGACCAGGCTTTCCATTAGGCAGGCGTGCCAACACAAGATGGCAAATATTCTCTGCTACGTCATGCTCACCCCAAGTGATGAAAATCTTTTGGCCAGAAATCTTATAGGTCCCGTCCACTTGAAGCTCGGCCTTGCTCGTCAAAGCTCCCACATCAGACCCGGCTTGGGGTTCAGTGAGGTTCATAGTTCCAGTCCATTCACCCGAGATTAATTTTGGAAGATAAAGGTTTTGCAGCTCTTCACTTGCATGATGCTCCAACGCTTCGATCTGGCCCTGAGACAGCAAAGGGCAAAGGTTGAGTGAAATACATGCACCACACATCATGTCATGCATGGCAGTGTTCAGCGCCAAGGGCAGGCCCATTCCACCATGCGCCGGCGTAGCAGAAATGCCGACCCAACCACTTTTGGCAATGGCTGCATAACCCTCCACAAAGCCAGGTGACGTACGTACAACACCATTCTCCAACTTTGCCGGGTGCAAGTCACCGGGCCGTTGCAGGGGGGCCATAACCGTATCACACATTTTACCACATTCATTCAACACAGCATCAGTCAGGTCTTGGGTGGCTTCAGAAAAATACTCATTGGCAACCACAGGTCCCAGTGGCACAACTTGGTCAAAAATGAACTGATATTCACCAACAGGTGCTTGATAGGGCATAATGGCTCCAAAATTACGTTAAAATCCTCCGAGTAGTCTAACCAAGCCTATGCGGCTTTGAAATAGCTATCGTACCGGACGCAGCGTCAAAATTGACGGTGTCACTACCGCACAAATCAGGCACGTCCCGACTGTGCTGAAAGCAACATCGGATCCACCCCAAGCGAGGCCAGTGCCCCCACCCATTTATCTACGGCCGCCAACTCAAATACAAGTTCAAAACTGGCATCACAAATAAGCCACCCATTAGACAAAAGCTCAGCCTCAAGCTGGCCCGCCGACCAACCTGAATATCCCAGTACCAGCAGGCTAGTCTTGGGACCTCCACCCTGAGACAACTCCTTCAACACATCAACCGTGGCGGTCACGGCAAAATCCGCATCAATCCGTAGGGTATCGGGATCACTGGAGTATTCTGAAGAATGTAGCAAAAAACCACGAGATTGATCAACTGGCCCACCAAAGTATACCGAGACGTCAGGCGTACTCACGCCTACAGGGATATTGAGATGACCCAAAAGGGTTTTCAGTTCCAGATTCCGGTTTGGTTTGTTTATAATCAAGCCCATCGCCCCGTCTCTAGAGTGCGCGCTAATGTAAACAACGGAATGCTCAAAGCGAGGGTCACCCATCGCCGGCATAGCCACTAATAATTTACCAGTAAGATTCGTGTCTTTAGAGTTCATGTGCAA
>LAQD01000031.1:3224-9251 GCA_000981705.1 Rhodobacteraceae bacterium ASP10-04a | reverse complement strand
GCGCTGTCCTTGTCTATTCTGTCCACTCCACTTTTAGCGATTGGCCTGGATGATATTTTAAAAGTTAACCTGCGCCCCGGGTGGCGGGCGGAAGACGGGACCCATATAGCGGCCCTACAAATCACTTTGGCCCCTGGCTGGAAAACCTACTGGCGCCAGCCAGGTGACACCGGGATTCCTCCTAAATTTAATTTCAGAGTGGCCGAAGGTTTAGGCATTTTAGAAGTGCTCTATCCTACGCCAAAAATCACATGGCAGGACCAGGTGCGCACGATTGGCTATCAAGATGAAGTCATATTCCCAATTGTGATACAGCCAAGAACAATTGGGAATATGACCATAAGCGGACAGGTCGAGATTGGTGTTTGCAGAGAGATTTGCATTCCCGTATCCCTCGACGTATCAGCTATCCTCCCGGCAAAAGGGCCCATAGACTGGGTGATCGAAGCCGCTTTCCAAACATTGCCAAGAGCTGGCATCGACAAGATCAATTGCACATTCACTCCTGCGACAGATGGCATGCACCTATCGCTCACCCTGCCCCATCAAGATCAAGATATTAATGGGGCCACGGTCGAGCTGGGAAATTCCAGACTTTGGATTGAGACTCCAAGGATAGATCGCACGAGTAATCATCTGGAAATCACGACAAACATACTTACACCAAGCGGAAATCCAATCGCTGTTGGAAGAGGTGACGTTGTCACCACAATATTTAGCGACACTACTGCAACCGAATATCACGGTTGTAGTGGATCTTAACGTTTTAACTGCAATGCCAGAACCAAAGCAGATAACGCATAGACAGCAAAAAGCACCACAGCGCTGCCAGCTAAGAACAGCAAAAACCCCATTTGCAACGGCGCAAGGACCGCAGCCAAAGGCATCCCAAGCAACACCACAGGCAGGCTCCCACTAAGCATAACCCAACCTAAGGTCACCGCAAAAACTCCCAGCACAGCGACCAAGGCCAAAGCAAACGGCAAACGCGGTCCACGGCCACGTAACAGTCCCCGCAAAGCGCGTTTAAAGCTGGCTACTTGAGCCCCCACATCCGCTTGCATCGCCATCAAAGCAGGGACAACGATCAACACTAAGATTACGCCAAACCCAAGCCCATAGACCAAAGTTATCACGGTAGGTTTGAGAAACTGCGCCTGTGAGGATGTCTCGTAGAGTAAGGGTGATAATCCCAAAACGGTCGTCAGTGTCGTTAGTAGCACCGGACGCAACCGATCAGTCACGCCATCCAAAATAGCTGGATAAAGCCCCCGCTCTTTGGCATATTCATCAATTGTAGTCACCAAAACGATAGAGTCGTTGATGATAATTCCAACCATACCAATTAATCCAATCACAGAAAACAAAGACAAAGGGACTTCGTGCCACCAATGGCCGTAAATCGTGCCTACTAGCCCAAAAGGAATGATCGCCATCACAACCAAAGGACGGGTCCAGCTAGAGAATATCCAAGCCAAGGTCATGAAAATGCCCGCCAGCGTCAGCACTAATCCACGCGTCGCATCATTACGAAAATCATCTTCTTGTTCAGCCAAACCAGCCAAATTAAAAGCGACTTGAGTTTCTTCAGCAATTTTTGGTAGGATAGTTTTCTCCAATTCAGCCATAATTGCCTGCGCTCGAGCCGGATCATCTTCAGATATATCGCCGGTGACTGAAATAACTTGAATTCCATTTTCCCGCCGCACGGTCGAAAATCCACTGCGCTGTTGCACGGTGACTATATCAGCCAAAGGTACATAGTCGCCCGCTGCGGTTCGGATCAGCATCCTATCTGTGAAATCTGCGGTCAACTCGCCCGCAGGCACTTCCACTCGGATCGTGGCAGATCGAGGGCCATCAGGAAAACTTGCAGCTTCGATACCGTTCAAGCGATTGCGCAAGATACGCCCCAAAGTGTCGATAGTAAGGCCGAGGGATTGCCCCTGTGGCGTTAACTCTAAAATTAACTCTTCTTTATCATAGGCCAAAGTGTCCTCAACAGCGGATACCTCAGGATATTGCGTCAAAGCTGTCTGAAGGGCTTCAGACGCGGCCTTCAACGTCTGCGCACTAGCGCCAGAGAACTGCACATCCAACGCATCCCCACCTGGACCAGATCGCCAGCCACGGAAACTGATGGTTTCTACCAGAGGATGGCGGCGTACCGCATCCTGAAGATCAGCCACAAAGGCAAAAGAAGAATAAGGTCGCAGATCAGCGTCAATTAACTCAACGGCAATTGAACCCAGTTGGTCAGGCTCTTTCGTGTCAGCGCCAGCCAAACCACGCCCAGTATTACCACCAATTTCCGCCATTGCAAAATCAATTGGACTGCGGCCATATTTTGCCGTGTATGTCGCACCAACTTCCTCCACAGCTTTTTGAAAAGCCTGCATTTGGGCAATAGAATCTGCCCGCTTGGCACCGGGAGCCATGGCAAAATTTCCGGTGACGGAACCACGCTCTGGGGCATTAAAAAATCTCCATTGTACGTCACCATTGATGAACAAGACGGCTTGGCTAGCTAAGGCCAGGACCACTGCTGCAAATACTGGATACCTGGCCCAGATCACAAAGCGGATAAAGGGGCGGAACAGGAATTTTTTAAATTGATCCAGCAGGTAGTTCATCATGTTTGATGGCAAATCATACCATCGTATACGGCTGCCCGTCGAGATTGAATGAGCCATGTGATTTGGCAAAACTAGAAAGCACTCTACTAGGGAGGCAATCAAAACTACAATCACCGTAAACGGAATATCAGCGATCAAATCACCGAACCGCCCACCAATTGCGACCAGTCCAAAAAAAGCAATCACCGTCGTTAGTGTTGCCGAAAATACTGGGGTGAACATGCGTTTCGCGGCATTTTCGGCAGCCACCATCGGCGTCTCCCCCAAGACCCGCGCTCTAAAATCTGCATGCTCGCCCACAACGATAGCGTCGTCTACTACAATGCCGAGGGTGATGATCAGCGCAAAAAGAGAGATCATATTAATGGTGAGACCAGACAAGTACATAAGAGCAATCGCCGCCGCCATAGCAGCGGGAATGCCAGCGGCCACCCAGAAGGCAGTCCTAACGTTCAAAAACAAAAACAAAAGTAATAAGACCAGCCCAAGACCCTGCAGCCCATTTTCTAACAGCATAGCCAGCCGAGCAGAAATTGCCTCAGAACGCGTGCGGATCAATTCGATATTCACCTGTGGTGGCAATGTCTCCATCATCACTTTTGCAACACCCTGCACTTGTGCTTGGATTTCAATAGCATCACCTTGGTCTGACCGATCGATGCGGATTGAAATAGCTGGGGCATCACTCACAAAATACGCACGGTTGCGATCAACGCCTTCTTCTATCACCGAAGCAACGTCCCCAACGGTTAAACCAGATCCGTCGGCATTCGAGCGCAGCACAATCTCTGCAACATCACGTGCAGTACGTTTGGCGACCCCAGTCCGAATACGCGCGCTGCCAGCCACATCGCCGGCAGGATCGGCGTTTGCTTCCTCACCAATGGCACTTGCAATCTGCGCCATACTGACGTCATGGCGGATCAAAGACAGGCTATCCACCTCAACAATCGTCGAACCCGCAGCAATTCCTCTAATGCTGGAACGGGTAACACCCACGGCAAACAGGCGGGTTACAAATTCATCAGCAAACAAAGCTAATTGCTCGACGCCCACTGGGCCCGAAATTACCACATCTGTCACCCGATCCCGCCAAAACCCTCGGTTTACACTTGGATCATCCGCATCCTCTGGAAATTGGCTGGCCACGGAATCCACCGCTATCTGTGTGTCATCTGTGCCACGGGCCATATCCCAGCCAGGTTCAAACTCCATGCGAATGCGAGCTGATCCTTCTGAGGATGTAGCCGAGGTGCTAGTGACCCCTTCGATTCCCAGCAATGCTGGTTCAACAATTTGAACAATCGCCCGGTCCACATCTTCAGGACCAGCCCCATCCCAGCGCACACTTACAGTGACATTATCAATAACCACATCAGGGAAAAACTGCGCCCTCATTTGTGGAAACGACACAGCCCCCGCCAGTAACATGATCAATAGCAACAAATTTGCTGCAGTACGGTGGCGGGTCATGTAGGATAAAATTCCACCAGTGGCGTTGCGCATGACTGACATAATTTACCCTCCCATCCGACTTTCCAACCGGTCCACCATTTGTTGTGGCACTTCGGGATTTTTCAATTGGGAGAGCATGCGATCTTTAGCCTGTTTAGGTATCCACTTATTATTCTTAACAAAGGCAACCAATTTGGCACGGCGTTCGGCATCAAGGGCTATCATGGCAGGAGCCGCAGGCTCCTCTGCTCCTTCGGCCAACATCACCCTGACTTTTATCCCTTCACCCAGCAAAGGCGAACGTTCCGCCACAATTTTTGCGTCTCGCAAGTCTCGCGAGCGTACCAACACATCATCACCTTGACGCCGCACCAAAGTCACATCAGCTTCCCGAAGACGATCCTCATCACCCACCACCAACACACGGTTATTCCCACTCAACGCCGTTGCCGGCAACCTAGCCACCCAGTTCAAAGCCGGTTCAGTGATATCAACGGTTACAAAATCACCAGGGCGCAGTCCCTTGGCATTCTCCAAACTGGCAAACAATAGCCGACCCGTCAGGCCTTCACCCACCACAGCCGCTTCTCGAGTTAAAGCGCCTTCAGTCTTCAACGCAGCCCCCAGTACATCAAGAGTGACAGAGATCTTCGCTCGCCGTAGCTGGCCGCCTTCATCCAGCAAACGCCGATGCTGTGACGTACTCACACGAAAGGCAACCTCGAGCGCCAAAGGGTCAACAAGCTGACCGATGCGTTCATTGTTGGCTACAGTGCCACCTTGCACCACCGCCACATTCGCCAAAGCCCCCGAAAACGAAGCGCTCAACACAGTATCGCGCAAATTGCGCTCAGCCTCAGCCCGCGAAATTTCAACCCGCATAACCCTAGCCTTGGCCTGATCCAGCCGCGCCTCTGCTGATTGCAAAGATTGCCGGCGCGCCAAAATAGCTTGCTTTGCAGTAGAAACCGCCAGCTCAGCTGTCTCTACAGAGGCTTCTGTACCAACACCCCGTGCCACAAGGTTATTCTTTCTTTTCAGAGCTTTAAGCCGCAAAGCAGCTTGCTCTTGTGCCGCAGAAACTTCGTCTTTCGCTAGTTCTAATGTCCGCGCAACCTCTCGGCGATCAGCTTGGGCGTCAGCGATATCTGCCTCAACCAAGGCCAAGGCAGTTTGTGCGTTTGACGGATCAATCCTCAGTAAGACGTCACCTTTTTGCACCAAACCACCATTTTGAAAATCAGGGTGTAGTTCGATAACCGTGCCACCAACGGAAGTTCGTATATCAAGGCTGCGTTGGCTTTGCACCTCACCAAAAACCTGCAAAATTGGAATTTGCTGGCCAGCCTCAAACGGCACTATGTTTACCGCAAACACTCGTTCGCGGCCGCCCCCACCGCGGCGTCCACCTTCGTCTTTATTCTCAATAGCTGAACGTACCATCATGATAGAAAACCCAAAGAGCGCCAGCGTCGACGCCAACAGAAACAACCCCATCAAACTCTTGCGCAAAAATCGCATCAGCTAATTTCCTTAAAATAAACTAAGCTTGTTGTAGTTCATAGTATTCCCCTGTCACTATAATTACGCTGAAAAAACTATTTTCGGCGCAAATGTTCGTCTAGTCGCGGCATAATCTCTACAAAATTGCATGGTTTATGCCGCATATCGAGTTGTTTGACTAAAATTTCGTCCCAAGCATCTTTGCACGCACCAGGACTACCAGGTAGTGCAAACATATAGGTGCCATTAGCAACACCACCAGTCGCCCGGCTTTGGATTGCAGATGTGCCAATTTTTTGCATAGACACAATGGTGAAAAATGTGCCGAAGGCATCTATTTCCTTTTCATAAACATCACGGTGCGCCTCAACACTCACATCCCGGCCGGTCAGGCCAGTGCCGCCCGTCGAGATCACCACGTCAATCGCTGGAT
>LAQD01000031.1:0-3163 GCA_000981705.1 Rhodobacteraceae bacterium ASP10-04a | reverse complement strand
ATGTCCAGAGTCCTGCAAGCGGGCGGCCAAAGTGTCACCAGATTTATCATCGTTCAGACTGCGAGTATCAGAGACCGTGAGTACGGCAATCCGTACAGGCACAAAATTACCTTTTGAAATGGCTTCAGTCATTTAACTCTCCTGTGGCATGCTCACGAAGCCATGCTTTCAAAACCAGTAAATCTTGCCAGGCATATTTTTTGCCACTCGGTTCCCGCAGCAATGTACTCGGGTGCATTATTGGCAAGACTGGAAGGCCAAGGCCATCTTGCCATTGTCCACGCAGTTTTCTAACGCCACGTTTACCTAAAATCGCAGAACAACTTGTGTTGCCCATGCAAATCAAAACATCAGGGTCAGCAAGCTCCACATGGCGGCGCAGAAAGGGCAGCATCATCGCAATTTCTTCAGGCTTAGGCTCTCTATTTTGTGGCGGACGCCAAGGAATTACCGTTCCAATATAGACATTTTGAGTGCGATTAAGCCCTATGCCTGCCAACATCTTATCTAGCAACGCCCCTGCAGGGCCAGCGAAGGGTAGACCATGCAAATCTTCTTCACGGCCAGGGGCCTCGTCAAGAATCATGACCCGAGCACCTGGGATTCCATCATTGAATACCAAATTACGCGCGCCACGTTGTAACTCACAATGCGGATAGTCTTTAAGAGCCTGCTTCAGGCCGGCCAAGTTCTGGGCTGCAGCCGCAGCTCTTTCAGCGACTTCAACAGGATCTAACGTCATAGGTACCGTAATGGTAGGCGGAGAAACAACAGGTCTGGGTTTTTCTACCGGTACATCATAGCGATCGATTGGCATATCGCCAATCGCATCTGCCACGCCCAATTCCAACTGCCATTCCAATGATTCTCGCGCTATTTGCCAACTCATTTCATTCATGGTCATAAACTAAGCTGATCTTTGCGGAAGGTAAATCACCCAATCTTGCGATGTAATAGCGCAAGATTGCGGCACCAGTGCATCATTTCATAATTCCTTAATCGCAACCCTTGCTGTCGGCCTTCAGTCTTTCTATACAACCACAACCGGAGAGGTCGATATGCAACTTCAGCATCTATTGGGGATAGAACCCCTGCAACCTCAGCAAATTAACGAAATTTTGGATTTGGCAGACCAATATGCTGATCGCAACCGAACCTCGTCACGTAACAGCGAGGTATTGGCGGGCTGCACCCAAATTAATATGTTCTTTGAAAATTCGACTCGCACCCAGGCAAGCTTTGAAATAGCGGGCAAGCGATTGGGTGCTGATGTGATGAATATAGCCATGCAGGCCAGTTCGATCAAAAAGGGAGAAACCTTAGTAGATACCGCCCTAACCCTCAATGCAATGCATCCTGATTTGCTGGTGGTGCGCCATCCGCATTCTGGCGCCGTCGACCTTTTAGCACAGAAGGTGAATTGTGCGGTACTTAACGCCGGGGACGGGCGACATGAACACCCAACTCAGGCTCTGTTAGATGCGCTGACTATCCGCCGTTCCAAAGGTAGATTGCACCGACTCAACATAGCAATTTGCGGTGATATAGCTCACAGCCGCGTGGCCCGCTCTAACCTGATCCTGCTGGGCAAGATGGAAAACCGGATTCGCCTTATCGGTCCAGCCACACTTATGCCTGCTGGTATTAGTGGATTTGGTGCTGAAGTATTCCATAATATGGAAGAAGGCCTCAAAGACGTTGATGTGGTCATGATGCTTCGGCTCCAGCGCGAGCGGATGGATGGTAGCTTCATTCCCTCAGAGCGAGAGTATTATCACCGCTACGGCTTAAATGCTGCGAAACTGAGTAATGCCAAACCTGACGCTATTGTGATGCATCCCGGACCAATGAATCGCGGCGTTGAGATTGATGGCGACATTGCCGATGACCTGAGCCGAAGCGTCATTCAGGAGCAAGTTGAAATGGGTGTCGCTGTGCGTATGGCCGCTATGGAAATTTTGATGCGTAACCGACGGCAAAACCTAGAAGAGGCGCAACGGTGAGCACACTGGGCCTCCCACTATTACAGGAGATTGTTTGTATTATGAACGAACCCAAAGACCCTCGTATGTCAGGCAAAATAGCCATGTATGTCTTGATCTTTATAGCGGCCCTCATAGGTCTAATGATCTGGGTGGCTGGATGACATCTCTACGAATTACCAATGTCCACCTGATAGACCCTGAGCTCCAAACCATCCAATTAGGCAGCTTAACCATCATCGATGGGCGGATCGCAGCTGATGATCTGTCGGCTCCAACATTGGATGGCGGGGGGAAGTATTTAGCCCCAGGCATCGTAGATATTGGAGTTAAAGTTTGTGAGCCAGGCGAGCGCCACAAAGAAAGCTTCCGCTCTGCAGGTTTAGCGGCAGCCGCCGGTGGGGTCACAACCATGGTGACACGCCCAGATACAGATCCCGCTATCGACAGCCCAGAGACATTGGAGTTCGCAACGCGTCGCGCGCAAGCTGCCTGTGCAGTGCATACTTATCAAATGGCAGCTCTGACCAAAGGTCGCTTAGGCCGAGAGATGACTGAAATCGGATTTATGCAGGACGCCGGCGCTGTGGCCTTCACCGATTGCGATTCGGTTGTCAGCGACACAAAAGTTCTGGCCCGGGCCTTAACCTATGCCCAGCAGTTGGGTGCATTAGTGATTGGACATCCGCAAGATCCAGGGCTTTCCAAAGGCGCGGCTGCCACAACAGGAAAATTCGCCTCTCTGCGCGCTATCCCCGCGGCCTCTCCAATGGCAGAACGCCTGGGGTTAGAGCGTGATTTGGCCTTGGTTGAGATGACAGGTGCAAAATACCATGCTGATCAAATCTCCACGGCCCTGGCCCTACCCGCTTTGGAGCGTGCCAAACAACAAGGATTGGACGTAACCGCAGGAGTGAGTATTCACCATTTGACACTAAATGAATTTGATGTTGCAGACTATCGCAGCTTTTTTAAAGTCAAACCACCTCTGCGCTCCGAAGAGGACCGACTTGCAATGGTTGCAGCTTTGGCCGCGGGCATACTGGATATTATCAGCTCGATGCACACGCCACAGGACGAAGAGTCCAAACGCCTACCCTACGAGCAAGCAGCCTCTGGTGCCGTTGCCCTAGAAACCTTGCTACCAGCAGCCTTGCGTCTTTATCATGCAGATCATCTGA
>LAQD01000007.1:34937-39004 GCA_000981705.1 Rhodobacteraceae bacterium ASP10-04a | reverse complement strand
CTAAAGGCCCTGTGATAAACTATCCAGATGGATTGATCTGATGTCTAAAAGCTCACCTATTTTGAGGCTGGTTTCTCACAGGCGCTGTGAAATTTATAGGAGTAAGGTTTGCTATTTTTTACAACAGGTCCAGTGCTGGCTACAGCTTCAATTTAAAAGAAGGCGCTAATTTTATTAGCAATATTCTTGACAAGTGATGGCGACACGATGTGTACTGTATCTCAATTTATGTGTCTTATATGAAAAATTTGAGCTCTAGAAATATCATAAGGATCTGAACCATGATCAGCCAAGAGCTAAACGATCTGCTGACCCAAACTGGTCCTGGAAGTGACGTAGGCGGTGTCATGCGCCACTATTGGCAACCCGCTGCGCTGTGTGACGAGCTGTACGGCAACCGGCCTGTGATTCCCGTCAAACTGTTGGGTGAAGATCTGGTGTTGTTTCGCGATAGCGATGGGGAGCTGGGGTTGATCGGGCGCGCATGTCCACATCGGGGGGCAGACTTGTGCTACGGCAGGCTGGAAGATAATGGGCTGCGATGTCCCTTTCATGGGTGGCATTTTAACCGCGATGGTCAATGCGTCGAACAACCTGGAGAGCCGGAGGGCTCGCGTATGCATGAGAGTATTAAGAATACATCCTATCCAGTAATTGAGAAGAACGGCATTATATTTACCTACATGGGACCGGGCGAACCACCTGAGTTCCCCAGTTTCGATTGCTTTCGCGCGCCTGATACCCATGTTTTTGCTTTCAAAGGGCTGTGGCAATGCAATTGGCTCCAAGCGATGGAAGTCGGAATTGACCCAGCACATGCATCGTTCCTGCACCGGTTTCTTGAGGATGAAGACCCCGATAACAGCTATGGGAAGCAGTTTCGCGACAAGGCTGCGGACACCGATATTCCGATGACCAAACTTTTAAGGGACTATCCCCGCCCCGAAATTTCGGTCGAAGAAACGGATTATGGGATGCGGATCATCGCGTTGCGGCATTTGGGCAATGGCAAAACCCATGTACGAATTACCAACCAAATTTTCCCCGAGGCGATCTCGATCCCGATGAGCCGGGAAATGATTATCACGCAGTGGCACGTGCCAATTGATGATGAAAATTGCTATTGGTATTCAATGTTCACCAGCTTTAACAAACCTGTCGACAAGGAATTAATGCGTGCCCAACGGCTGAAAGAACATCGCTTGCCTGATTACGCACCGCTTAAGAACAAAGCCAATTCCTATGGTTTTAACTATGAAGAACAGCAGCGTGAAACCTATACCGGCATGGGGCTGGACATTAATGTGCATGACCAATGGGCTGTTGAGAGCCCAGGTGCGATTTTTGATCGGACTAAGGAACATCTGGGTAAAACTGATGTAGCGATCATCAAATACCGCCGGATGTTGCGCGCGGCGATTGTGAGCTTGAAAGAGGGTGCAACAGACGCTCTGCCGATGGTGGGTGATAAGGATGTTAAAATGATCTTTGGGCCGGTCTCGAATGATACCATTGGTGATAAAGACGCATGGCGTTTGGCTTTCGAGACCAGTGACCGTATGCGGCGTGAAGGCTGTCCCGACTGGGATGCAACGGTTTGACTGGTTTCAAACAACAGATTGAGAAGGGTGCGCTGGCGCAAGCTGGACTACTGGACGTCGCCCAAATTAATACCGCCGCGGCACTTTTGCAGCAGGTCGCAGACAGTGAACTTGAAACGATCCGCGTGTTGTTCGCCGATCAGCATGGCATCTTACGCGGGAAAACGATTGTAGCAGATGCACTGCCCTCGATTTTTATCAATGGGCTTGCCGTTCCCTCGACGCTGTTGCTGAAAGACACCTCGCACCGCACAGTCTTTCCAATTTGGTCCAAAGACCCCGGCATCTCTGGTGGAGTGCGCGGTGCTGGTGATATACTAATGTTACCAGACCCCAAGACCTTTCGTATTTTACCATGGTCACCACATTCTGCATGGATTTTCTGCGACCCACGTTTCAAATCGGGGGCGGTTATTCCATTTTCTCCGCGTGACATGCTCAAGTCATCAATCGCAAAACTTGCTGATCAAAACCTGGACCTTGTGGTGGGGCTGGAGGTCGAATTTCATGTCTTTGAACTCACTGATCCAATGCTGGAACATGCCCACGCTACAATGCCTGGGGCGCCGATCCAAACTCGCAACCTTACGCAGGGATACCAATTTCTAACTGGTGCCCGTTACGCTGAGGCCGAACCTGTACTGGACGCAATAAGGCGTGCTTGTCATGCGTTAAATCTGCCTGTTCGGTCGATGGAAATCGAAATGGGGCCAAGCCAGTTTGAATTCACTTTTGATCCTGCCGATCCCCTAACCCATGCGGACAATATGATAATGTTCCGCATACTTGTGAAAGAGGTTTGTGCCGCGCGTGGACTGCACGCCACGTTCATGTGCCTTCCAAATATTGAAAATTCTGCTGCCAGCGGTTGGCATCTGCATCAGTCGTTAGTCGACCGTAAAACGGGACTTAACGTGATGATACCAAGTGAGGATGGTACAATTAGTCCGGAAGCAAGCGGCTGGATCGCGGGGCTTTTGGCGCATGCCGCCGAAAGCTGTTTGCTCACTACCCCGACGGTCAACGGCTATAAGCGGTATCTCCCGAATCAACTGGCGCCAGACCGTATACAATGGGGCAGTGACAATCGTGGCGCGATGATCCGTGGTTTGATGGCATATGGTGACTCAGCATCGAGGATAGAGAACCGCGTCGCCGAAACCACTGCCAATCCGTATTATTTTTTCACTAGTCAAATCCTGTCTGGATTGGATGGCCTGATGTCGGGTTTATCTGCACCTGCGCCCAGTGAGACCCCGTATCACAGTACTGCGCAACACCTGCCCAATAGCTTGCAAAGTGCAATCCAGATTTTTGATGCATCACCCTTCTATCGAACTGTGCTGGGGGACGCGTTTGTGGATTACCTTACAACAATCCGCCAAGCAGAATGGGACCGCTATCACCTCACCATATCAGAATGGGAGCAGGCAGAGTATTTTGCACTATACTGACAGGGAACGATGGCCTGCTAACGCTAGGCTTTCGATCCAAACATGTGCTCTTTGATGAACCAGCAGGTCAAACTTTCCTTAGAGGCTGCCGTCTTGGGTTGTAAAACCCATTGATGTATTGGAATATAGTCCCTTCCGCTTGGCGTCTTGTTTCCCATCGGTTGCGCAAGATCAGCTCTGCCTTTATTGATTTGAAGAATGTTTCGACCATGGAATTGTCATAACAATTTCTTTTGCCGCTCATAGAAACTTCAAACCCATGTTTAGCTAGGAGCTTTTGGTAGTTACGCGAACAGTATTGTGAACCGCAATCGGTATGATGAATGCACCCTTTGGGTGGCTCGCGTACGGCTGGCCATCTCCAATTCATGGATTATCAGGTCCCGCTTTATACTATTTATAACAGCCTAGCCAAACACACGGCGAGAATACAGATCAATAATTACAGCAAGACCAAGGGTGAGTTGCTACAGCTACATGCCGCGCCATTAACTCAATGTATCCTCAACGCGCTGCAAAGAAGTGCGGCGCGTAATTATTTGACGTCTTACGAAGGCGACAATGAACAGCGCCGTCATAATCAGGATTATCGTAGGCGCGGGGGCACTGTCGAGAAAAAAACTAGCATAAGTGCCCAGCAGCATCGACGTCATACACACGATAACTGACACCCATAGCATCGTGGAGAATTTGCGCACGGTCAAGAATGCGATTGCGCCGGGTGCGATCAGCAGACCAATCGCAAGAATAAGGCCCGCTGCAGATAGCGTAGCCACAATTGTCAGCGAAAGTGCAGCAAGCAATCCGTAGTGCAGCCAGTTGACCCACAAGCCCGACGCGCGCGCCTGTGCAGGATCAAAGCTGTGTAGAAGCCAATCTTTCCATTTCAGCATGAGCATCAAACCAACGCCAAGCGATATCATCCCAGAAGTCCACAACTCGTGTGTTTCAACACCCAGCATGTTGCCAAACAGAATGTGATCTAGGTGCGCATTCGTCTCGACCGATACAT
>LAQD01000007.1:17003-34877 GCA_000981705.1 Rhodobacteraceae bacterium ASP10-04a | reverse complement strand
CGATAAATAGCCGGTCGCAAGCGCACAGGTCATACCCGCTGCGAACGCTCCAACAATTAGTGGTATGCCAATAATGTATGCTAGAACAATTCCTGGTAGAACAGCATGGCTCACTGCATCGCCCATCAACGCCCAGCCTTTCATCACCAGAAAGCATGATAGTAAAGCAGTTGGCACTGCTATGATCATTGAGATCAGAAACGCATTCTGCATGAAGGAGAACTTAAATGGTAGCGTGAGTGTCTCGAAATCCATTATTTAAACTCCGCTGCAAAGTCGATAGGATCCCGCTGTAGCGCTTGTTTTGCCTTGCGTTTCGCAACTAACAAACCATGTTTAGGCGCAAAAACAAAGGCTAGCAGGAAAATTATTGTTTGTAAGGTTACAATGATGCCGCCTGTCGCGCCATCCAAAAAGTAACTGATATAAGCCCCAAAAAAGCTGGTAACTGAACCGATTACGACTGAGGTTGCAATCAAGCGTGGGAACCGATCGCATAGTAAATATGCCGTAGCTCCTGGTGTGACTACCAATGCAATCACCAGAAATGCACCCACGGTCTGCATGGCAGCAACGACTGATGCAGACAGCAGGATGAAGAAGATCGCTTTCAGAAGATTGGGACGCAACCCAATGGTGCGAGCATGGTTTTCATCGAAAAACGTAACCATAAGATCCTTCCATTTTGCAAGGAGGATAGCAAGTGAAACAAACCCAATGATAACCAGTTGCAGCGTATCTTCTGGCGTGATTGCAAGGATGTTGCCCATAGTAATAGTCTGGATCGATACAGACATTGGATTGATCGATACGATAAACAGACCCAGGCCAAAGAAAGATGTAAAAATCAAACCAATTATCACGTCAACTTTCAATCCTGATCGTTCTGATAGAAACAACATCGCTCCAGCAGCGAGCCCTCCTGCGATGAACGCTCCCAACGCAAATGGTAGTCCGAGGATGTAAGCTCCGGCGACACCTGGCACTACGGAGTGAGACAATGCGTCTCCTATCAACGACCAGCCTTTAAGCATGAGATAGGCAGACAGAAATGCACAGACACCGCCGACAAGCGCGGAGACCCACATAGCGTTAGTCATATAACCGTATGTGAATGGTTCTAGTAGGTAGTCCATTATGTGCTCCGGTCTGTCCGCTGGGTTTTATTGCCATATTGTACGAGTGGGCGTTCATCATCGGTAAAGATCGTGACTGATCGGGCGTCTCCATCATCATGCAGTGCTTCGCCACCCAGAGTAAAATGCCGTAACACACCGCCAAAAGCATCTTCAAGGTTTTCACGGGTAAATGTAGTTTCTGTTGGCCCATGGGCGAGCACTGTGCCTTTGACCAATACGGTACGATCACAAAACTCGGGAACTGAGCCAAGATTGTGGGTCGATACTAGCATCACACGCCCCTCATCGCGAAGTTCCCGCAGCAGATCAATGATCTGCTCTTCTGTTTTTACATCCACTCCTGTGAAAGGCTCGTCTAGCAAAATTACTTGCCCATCCTGTGCCAATGATCTTGCAAGGAAGACACGTTTGCGCTGGCCACCTGACAATTCGCCAATTTGGCGAGTTCGGAAGTCCTGCATGCTTACGCGGCGCAACGCCTCGTCGACCGCATCGTAGTCAGCTTTTTTGGGAAGACGTAGAAATCCCATATGGCCGTAGCGGCCCATCATTACGACGTCTTCGACCAAAACTGGAAAGGCCCAGTCGACTTCTTCAGATTGCGGAACATACGCAACAAGGTTCTTTGATAACGCCTCTTTGACACCCAGACCGAGGATTTTAATGGTACCCTTGGCAGCAGGAACGAACCCCATGATTGCTTTGAATAGTGTTGATTTACCAGCTCCGTTGACACCCACGAGGGCCGTTACTGTACCGCGGGGTAATTCAAAGTTAGCATTCCAAAGGGCGGTATGACCATTTCGGTACGTCACGGTTACATCGTGTGCGGAAATTCCAACAGTGGCCTGAGTACTTTTACATTCTGGTGAAGTCTGCTCTTCGTGCATTTTTTTCCCTTGCGATATCACTTTTTCGTTTTAATAGAAGCACCCTGCAAACTTCGTACCGCAGGGTGCTTCTTTATCTTGTTGACGCCTTAGTTTGAAGCCGACGTCAGTCCTGTGGCTATTGTTTGGGATGTCACACGCAACAGATCTAGGTACGTTGGCACTTCGCCGTCAGCTTCGCTAAGACTATCGACATAAAGAACCCCACCGTAAGCAGCGCCGGTTTCGCGCGCCACCTGTTTGGCAGGGGAAGTGTTAACCGTACTTTCGCAAAAGACAACTGGAATATTATTATCCCTAACACCGTCGATCACTGCACGCACTTGTTGTGGTGTGCCCATCTGATCGGCATTCATCGGCCACAGATATAGCTCTTTCATACCAAAGTCACGAGCGAGGTAGCTGAACGCGCCTTCGCAAGTAACCAACCAACGACGATCTTCCGGAATTCTTGCAATAGCTGCGCGAAGTGGTTCGATAGTTGCCCGAAGCTCCTGTTTATAAGCGTCAGCGTTTGCCATATAGACAGCTGCATTGTCAGGGTCTTGATTGGAAAATACCACAACAATGTTATCAATGTAAATCAGTGCGTTATTTAGACCCATCCAAGCATGGGGGTTAGGCATGCCTTCGTAGCTACCCGCTGAGATTGAGATAGGGATAATTCCATTGGTCAGTATAGCTGATGGTATGTCTTCCATGTTGCTGAAAAACTGTTCAAACCAAAGTTCTAAATTCATGCCATTCCACAAAATTAGATCAGCATCGGAGGCACGTACGATATCTTGTGGGGTTGGCTGATAGCCATGAATCTCAGCCCCAGGCTTTGTGATGGAGACCACGTCCGCAGCATCACCCGCAACATTCATCGCCATATCTGCAAGGACTGTAAAGGTAGTAACAACCTTCATTTTATCGCTGGCACAAACGCTAGTCGCAAAGAATGTAATAACAGCAGCGGTAGATATCGATTTAAAGAATGGGGATAGCATTTGGACCTCCTGAATTGCCATTCACAAACTGTTAATGCAAATCAGTCGCAAGTGTCAATAGTATTGAGAACTATTCGCATATAAAATATCGTAATGAATAACTAATTGGTACATATTACTCGATGTCTTCGGGTTTCCCGAATTGCATGGTGAGCGTGCGATCAGTTTCTGTGGGTTGTAAGTGTTTTGATTAGAGCCATCGTTCGATGGAACGAATTCCTGATACTGTGGAAACTTAGGTCGGCGTTCTTGGTCGCTAATAGTAACCATTCCACAGTGCGCCAGTTAGGGTCAGGGGTCCTGAACAATCTCGAAACACAAACTTTCTGCGACGCAGAAAATAACTGCTCGAGTCAGTGCACGTTTGTGTGTCACCACTTACCAAGCAGCCAATTGTGATTATTTTCTTTTGGGCGTTGTGGGCGCCCAGTTTCTAACATCCCTCTAATGTCGTTCTTCTGACGGTTCCTGTGGCACAGTCTTTATTGGTGCTGATTTTGTATGGTCTTTCGGTGTCGGGGCTGCAAACAAAGCCCCAAAAACATCCTTTGCGCTCTCTATTGGCTTTTGTTGAGGTCTGGTCGTGCTGGGTGTGCTCGGCTTAGGACTGTCTTGGCTTATTCGCTCCATTCTCGCGTCAAAATCTGCTTCTGTCTCTTCCGCTATCTTCTTGCACCCACCAGTTTTAAGAAATTTTTGACAGCAGTTTAGTGGGTATGCAAGGCTAGGGCTACCATCGGTCTCAGGTGGTGCTCTGGGAAGTTATTATAAGCCTGAGGTGCTGCAAATGATATTTACCAGTGGGCTTCTTAATCTGCCCTTTCCAAGACAAGCTAAAGGGCAGCCGCAGCTATTTTAGGGACCTTAATGATTTAAGCATCGTTGCTCTCCATGATTATTGTTATCAAAATAGAGGGTGGAAATTACTCCGTTTTACGTGCTGGACTTGAACTACCATTAGTGAAATTTTGTCCGACAGTGTAGGTTATTGCTGGCTCCTTGGGTTTAGTTCGTACGAACTAATCACCTGAGACGCCTTTGTTGGTTTGTCTCTTCCTAACCTTCGATGTCATTTTTTGACTTTCTGGTAGGTTTTAGACTTTCAGTTCTGTTCGGCTCTTGTTAGCAACTGTCAACACAATCCACAAAACAGAGAGACGTACCTATGGCTGAAAAGAAACCCACTACGAGTCCTCAGCAAGCCCTTATGGAAGACCTACTCAAGCGCAAGCAAGAGAAGCAGTCAGAGAGCTACTACCAGAAGACCCAGAACGGTAAAAGTAACCACCCCAAGAATGTGGGCAGAAAAGGAATTAATATCGGCAAGAGTGGTGAAAACGAGTAAGTCTACCATACCTTCACAAGGACTTTCCTCATCACCGTTATTTAATACTGAATTATCCACCGAACACTTAGAGGATGGTTATCAACAAGCTTACCAGAACTGTTTCGAGGGAAAGGCACCTCAGACAATTGTTGTTTCGAATTAAACATACGACTGGCCACCAACACCTATTCCTGCCTGAGGATAAGGAATTGCCCGTTCATTTACTTTAAAAATGTCTCTTATATTAATTGACTTGGGAACCTATTTTTTTGAAATTACTTTCAAGAGTATTCTATTTTTAATTAGGGCGACTGTTGTTTAGTTTCGTGGAGCAATATGAGAGCATTTTGGAATGTCTGACCTAGACTTGAAGCGCTACCAGCTCTATCCTTGCTTGCCCTAACTTGCGCATGAAGTTGTCGTCTATTTTATTTATTAGCCCTTTTCATATACAAACGTCGCTGACTTTTTTTAATATAAGTCCAAGCAATAAAACGGCTAACTTTTTGCCCCTGCGCCATTTTGACCACTTTAACATCCGTAACTTTAGCCTTTCTCAAAATTTTATGGAGCGGTTTGAGGTTATCTTTTTTCGATACCAACGAGCTAAACCACAGGCACTGGTCGGCAAACTCGATGCTTTGTTCAACCATGCTAGCGATAAACTTTATCTCGCCGCCGGGACAGAAAAGTTCAGTATTTTGACCGCCAAAGTTGAGTTTTTTTGATTGTCCCTTGCCAAGATTTCTCCACTTACGTTGGGTGGCTTTATTAGCATTCTCGATGGAAGCATGGAAAGGTGGGTTACAGAGGGTGATGTGAAAAGTTTCGTGGGGTTTGATCACTCCTCTAAAAATATTTTCGCGTATATTTTGTTGTCGGAGGTCAATTTCCAGCTCATTGAATTGGCATATGTGCTGTGCCACTTTGATAGCAGTCGGATCTATATCTACGCCAGTGAAGTGCCAACCGTATTCACTTTGGCCAATCAGAGGATATACTAAGTTGGCACCAGTGCCTATGTCTAACGCTTTAAAATTACGCCCACGAGGGATCTCCTGATTATTGTCGCTGGCGAGTAAATCCGCCAGATAGTGGATGTAGTCGACGCGACCAGGAATTGGCGGGCATAGATAATTAGCAGGGATATCCCAATAATTAATATTGTAATATGTCTTTAACAAAGCTTGATTAAGCACACGAACCGCCCACACATCCTGAAAATCAATAGTAATCTGGCCAACAGGGTTGCTGATAGTAAATGCCTCAAGTTTGGGCAACTGCGCCACTAAACGCCCAAAATCGTAACCTTCTCTGTGTTGATTGCGGGGGTGCAGCTTGGTTTTGGTGTCCATTGGGCAGCCTTCAGTAAACTAGATGTTAGTATCTAGCCGAACCTCTAACTAATCTCAAACTCTTATGCCCCGTTACAGGCGTCTGTCATTCTCGCTCCTCTAGTGGGATACGGTGGCAGAGTATCCAGCCGGTTATAAAGTACAAACTCCATCGCAATGTCGCTAGTGTAGGCAGTGTGGTGGCTTTAGAAAACTTTCGACTGGCATATTTCTGGGGACCTGTACCATTTGCCTACACACGGAAGTATACGACAACAAAGAGTTATATATCATCTCCCTAGGCTGTTTAGGGTATTTTCGGTAGCCTTTGTGGTGGCTTGACGAAAAGGGCCTCATTGCCTTTTTGTTACCGCAGGCTTTTAACAAAGGGGGATCAAGCATTAACCTAAATTCGTATAAGCGTGCTTATGCAGGGCAATTCTGATTAGTTGGACTTTGGGGTTGCCGCACTGATGCTGAACCATTTGGGAACCAGCGATCAAAAATTGTTAGGACGATGTCGCAAAACTCTGGATCATTGATGTGCGCGTCCAATTCTGCCCATTCGATGTGATCGCCCAGCAGCGGCTTAATAGCCTTTGCAAAGGCGACAATACCATTGGGATTATGCAATGGCGCGCCTGCGCG
Source organism: Rhodobacteraceae bacterium ASP10-04a (assembly GCA_000981705.1). GTDB lineage: Bacteria > Pseudomonadota > Alphaproteobacteria > Rhodobacterales > Rhodobacteraceae > Planktomarina > Planktomarina antarctica. The sequence goes on along the minus strand of LAQD01000007.1, from coordinate 28,547 downwards.
GTCCCATTCGTGGCAGCCACCTAGTGGCATTATAAACGCAGTTTTTCCAATCGAACATGCGAGGCGGTCAGCGTGCGACTTTGCGACTTTCTTGCGGTCTTCGTTGGTTATAACGACTGAAGTCAGCAATCGGTTATGGGCGTGCGTTTCATATCCATCCCATTGATTATCAATTTTTTTCCACCCGATCACATCTACCAAATCATGGCACCCCGGGGCAACTATCTGTGGTGTCCCTGTGCGGCCTGCGCTGGTTAGTCGTTCTGCACCGGCCGACAGATCTGATCCAAAGATATGGTTGCCTACCTCTTGTGTGGCAAGGTCAAGAACGCAAGAAAACCGTCCTTGCGCTATAAGGTTTTCAAAAGCCCTCCCGCCCATTCCAGTGGCGTGGAATACGGCAACCTCGAACCCGCGCTCTTCCAGGGCTGGTTTCAGAGTCACCATAAACCGCGTGGTGGCTTTGCCAAAACTAGTCATTCCAATCATTGGTTTATTTGGATCGGGGTGTTGGGTGGAGCGAGCGGCCCCGAGCACTGCACCTGCAGCCTGACTAAGCGAGGCTTTGCAAATGCTGTTGAGGCCATAAAGCCCACCAGCCCACAAGATCATCTGTACATCTGAAGCAATCCTGTCAGGCGGCAGCATAGGTGAGAATGAGACTGTGGAGACGATATATTTAGGTACGCCAAGCGGTAAGGCTAGGCAGACATCAAGCGCAAGATCCGTACCCATGGTGCCGCCCAAGATGATCACACCATCGACCTGTGCGTTCTGGTAAAGCTGCGCCGCCAGTACGCTTGCTCCCCGAGACATGATTTGCATCGCGCCGTTCTCATCGTTGAGCCCGATTGCGGCTTCGATTGAACTGTTTGCGGCGGCGGCAACTGCATGTTTGGATACATCTGCTGGCAAATCGGCGTTATGTAGCACACTGACGTCCATTGTAAGCGTTGCACCGCCTTGGCCAACGATGATCTGTTCTATAAACCTGAGTTCATCGCTCTTGGTATCATACGTGCCAACGATCAGAATAGTCTTTTTCATGATAAACTTTCTGGGGCCAAGGGAATAGACAGCCCGTCGGTAGCGACGGTCATGCGGCCCTTCCAAGTTGGAAAAATGGCTGACTGCCAGTCAGCGGTAGTAAAGGTTAGATCGTCGGCAGGTACAAGGTGGTTGAGGATCAGGTGCCCAACATTGGCCGCAGTGGCGATGCGGCCCACATCCTCGACCATGGTGTGACCCGCCATCAAATGATCGCGCAGCCCTTGTCCACCGTTCAAACGTTTGACCAAGGTATCAATACCCGCGCTGAGAAGGGCCTCGTGGACGAGTACATCTGCACCAGAGGCAAACTCTGCTAGTGGTGGGAAATAACAAGTATCTGCGGACATGACGATGGAATGGTTCGGTGTATCAAACCGCAGGGCAAAACAGTCTATGACCGGCGGGTGTTCGACCCGCTTGGCGCTGACCTTAGTTGTACCCAGATTGGTCCTATAGTTTTCATTTATGGGGTAGATCGTGACTAACTTGCTGAGTGGGGTACGTCTCTCACCACCTGTGCGCAGCCCATGATCGAATGACATGGCGGCCATGAAATTCGCCCAATATTCCACCAATCCAGCGGGGCCAAACACATCAAGCGGTGCAGTGCGCCCTGACGCCCACGCGGTGTAGATCAACGGCCCTAGTTCAAGGATGTGATCACAATGCAGATGCGTGATAAAGATCGCGTCAATCTGCGTTAATGGCACATCAGCATTGACCAATGATCTCGTTACGCCAAGGCCGCAGTCGATGACATAAGATTTGCCATTAAGCTGCAATAGGCTGGATGACGGCATTGGCCCCCCTTTACGCACTGATGGGCCACCTTTGGTGCCCAAGAACATAATCCGATCCGACATGGCCTAGCTCGCAGCGTTGGACAATGCGACGTCCAACGCTCCAATGATCTGGGAGACTTCCGCCTCAGAAATAACCAGCGCTGGGGACAAAATAATATTGGGCCCGGAAATACGGATCATCACGCCATTCTCGTAAGCCGTTTTATAAACCTTACCGACGGTAGCCTTATCGGGGGCCGCTTTGGTGGCGCGATCTGATGTCAACTCGAGCGCGGACATGAGGCCATGACCGCCGCGCACATTGCCAACAATCTCGTGTTTATCGGCCAGTTTGCGCAGGCCCTCAATCATTTGGGTGCCACGAATGGCTGCGTTGACGGGTACGTCCAGACGCTGGGTTTCGTTCAAACACGCAATCGCCGCTGCTGCACCGACAGGGTGGCCTGAGTAGGTGTAGCCGGACCCGATCGCCGCACCGCCAGTTTTGTCGTTTTCGAAAACCTCGGCCACTTTGTTGTTCAGCATCACGGCGCCAAACGGGAAGTAACCGTTTGTAATCGCCTTGGCAGTACACATCATGTCAGGCTGCACACCCCAAAGCCGAGAGCCTGACCACGCTCCCGTACGCCCGAATGCGGTTATTACCTCATCTGCGATAAGTAAAATGCCGTGTTTGTCACAGATAGCGCGCACAGCGGGCATGAAAGATTTGTGGGGCAGGATAACACCTCCCGCGCCAAGGATAGGCTCCATGATAAAGGCTGCGATGGTGGATCCGCCTTGAAATGTGATCTCGTCTTCTAGGGCGTTGATGCATAATGCTGCCAGCTTTCTGGGATCAGTTTCGTTGAACGGGTTGCGATAGGTGTAGGGGGCAGGGATATGGAAACATCCGGGCATTAGTGGTTCGTATTGTGCGCGGAAATTTGCGTTCCCGTTGATGGATGCGCCGCCCATATGCGTACCATGATAGCCTTTTTTTAAGCTAAGATATTTGGTACGGCCCGACTCACCCTGAAGCTTGTGATACTGCCGTGCCAGACGCAGAGCAATTTCGATACTGTCTGATCCGCCAGACGTAAAGAACGAGCGTGACATGCCATCGGGTTCAAAGAACGTCCGTAACATTTCGCTTAGCTCGATGATTTTATCGTTCGTTGTCCCACGGAAGGTGGAATAATAGGGCAGGTCTTGCAGCTGGTCAGCAATAGCCTGTTTGATGGGTTCGCAGGAATACCCAAGGTTCACGTTCCATAAACCGCCTACCGCATCAATCAAAGACGCACCATCAATGTCGCGGATGATACAGCCTTCACCACCTGTGATGATCGCGGGTGGCTTTGCCTGCATTTCGCCAGGATGTGCCATTGGGTGCCACATGCTTTTTGCGTTTTGCGCCTTAAGAAAATTAGAATCTTTCATGGCCTGCTGCCTCCGGTAAGATTAGAAAAATAGCGCATCAGAGGTGCGCCCATATGCTTGAAACATAGGCGGGGACTTGCCCGCCGAGGGTGCTAGTCAGGGCGGTGCAGGCGTGCACCAATGTGTGGACCAAACTGGTGCGTGCATCGTCGCTCATGCGCGATGCGGGCGTTGCAATCGAGATCGTGCCGAGTGCGATGCCTTTGCCGTCAAAAAATGGGAGCGCTACAGAGCAGACATCGGCCTCGAACCATTGATTGGCTGCTGCAAACCCGCTGCTACGCACGTATTCGATTCGCTGGGTCAGATCATTTGCCTGAACACTCGTTTGGTCTGTAAACTTTTCGAACTCTCCGGAAATCACATTTTTAAAAAGATCAGGGTGCCCGAACGCGAGCATTGCAATGCCCGATGATGTTGCGTGAAACGGCAAAAGACCGGCACCATTAAACCCCACGCGAATACCGCCATGACCACCATCCAGATAATGCAGCGTCGACATGCCTTTCATTTGGGGCAGGGCGGCGTGAACAAGCTCATGAGTGTCTTCGGCTAACCGATCAACAATGGGTGCAACAAGGCTAACCAGTGGAACTGTGATCTCGCGTACAGCAGCAAGACGTATGAACGCAGGGCCCAAACGGTATGCTTTTGTGAGGGGGTTTTGATCTAGAAACCCTTGGTCGCGCAGTGCTGTAAGGTAGCGAAACACTGTGCCTTTGTCGAAATTAGTCAGTTGTGTGAAGTTGGACAATCCGATTTCCGGTCTGCTTTTTGAGAAGTATTCTAGCAAGCCCAAAGCCTTTGTGACGGTCGACATCTGCGCTGTCCCTCCTCGTTCCGGATAATGCTTGACACCCCGCATAGCGCTCGTCAATATCAAATAACGATATAGCGGTTCAAATAATGATACATGATTGATATTCTGGCTATTTTATAATAGGGAGGTCACTCGGTGCACCAAGAACAGATTGACTCATTGCGCGAAATGGCAATTATTTCGCCCCAAATGATTATTGGTGGTCGTGGTGTCGCGGCGATTTCTGGCGCTGTTCTTGATGTTGTGTCTCCGATTAATGGCCAGGTGATTGCACAGCTTCCAAATGCGGGCGTGTGCGATGTTGACGCTGCCGTTAAAGCCGCACGCACAGCGTTCGAATCGGGCGCTTGGTCCAAAGCGACACCTGCAGCACGCAAAACAGTCTTGTTGAAATGGGCGGGCTTGATCGAGTCTAACGCGCTTGAGTTGGCGGTCCTTGGTGTGCGTGACAATGGCACTGAAATTTCAATGGCGTTCAAAGCTGAGCCAATGTCAGCGGCAGGTACGGTCCGCTATTATGCCGAAGCCATCGATAAGGTATATGGCGAAATAGCACCCACGGGGCTGGATACTTTGGCGCTGATCCATAGGGAACCGGTCGGTGTTGTTGGGGCGATTGTCCCTTGGAACTTTCCAATGATGATCGCCGCATGGAAAATTGCGCCTGCCTTGGCGACGGGCAATAGTGTGGTGCTAAAACCATCAGAAATGGCATCGCTTTCGGTGCTGCGGATGATAGCTTTGGCGCACGAGGCCGGTCTGCCGGACGGTGTGCTAAATGTTGTGACGGGTGGTGCCGTTACAGGACAAGCCATTGCGCGGTCCATGGATGTGGACGCATTAGTGTTTACTGGATCAGTTAACGTTGGCCGCAGCCTGATGCAGGATGCGGCACAGACAAATTTGAAACGAGTGTTCTTGGAACTTGGTGGAAAATCACCGCATATTGTCTTTGATGATACAACCGATCTGGACGCAGCGGCAGCGTCTGTTGTAGGCGGTATTTTCCGCAATGCAGGGCAGGTGTGTGTCGCAGGCTCTCGGCTGTTGGTGCAACGTGACATACATGATATTTTTGTGGATAAAATCATAGAATTGACATCTAAAATGCGTGTGGGTGATCCGTTGCAGTTGGACACGCAAATCGGGGCGCTGAATTCCAAGGTGCATTTGGACCGGGTGCTGGCGATGCTCGATGGGGTGTCGTCTATTGCCTATGGTGGCAAGCAGATCCTCGCGGACACTGGTGGCTTTTATATGCAACCTACGGTTGTCACCCAAATGGACCTTGGCGACAAGCTTGTGCGCGAAGAGGTCTTTGGGCCCATCCTGACGGTGACGCCGTTTATGGATGAAGCGGATGCAATAAGACAGGCCAACTCAAGTGAACTTGGCCTTTCGGCTGGTGTGTGGACATCGAACTTAGGGCTCGCGCACCGCATGATAGCTGCGATCCGTGCCGGTGTTGTTCATGTGAACACATATGGCGGCGTTGATAATACTGTCCCATTGGGTGGGTTCAAACAGTCGGGTAATGGGCACGATAAATCGCTGCACGCCCTTGATAAATTCATTAATAAAAAGACGGCGTGGATCAAGTTGTGACTAAGCCTGTTTTAGATGACCTGTTGCTTTTTGACGAGGCCCTACCGTTTGATACGACGGGTGCGTTTAAAAGCGAATGCCCCCCCGATAAGAAAGTGAAGGTCGAGAACCTGTTTAAGTTCAATCGTGGACACGGTGATCTACCAGTATCTATTGTGGCGGCCGTGATCGCCATGTTCTTTTTTGTGGCGTTCTGGACCCAAGCCGGTTGGCTGGACCGCGATATTCCCATCAACGCGGGTACATATTTTGCGTATCAACTTGGTCTTGCGGACATCGATGGGCGCGTGACGCGGTTTGGACGTATCTTGAAACAGTCTTGGGTCGTGCCGATGTTGTGCCTGCTGGTACTGGTGCCTGCCGCATTGTGGAATTTGCGAGCCTCATTCAAGGTCAATAAATGGCGCAAGCGGTTCATGCTGCCCACCAGCGCGTATTTCGAGCTGACGAAATACGCCGCAGCGTTGGAGTTTGTTGCCTATTTTATTGGCTACACACTATTGGTTCCGTGGCTTGGTTACCTTGTTTCAACTATGATTTTTGGCAGTTTTCTGACGTGGCGGCTGGGGTACCGCACCCGTACGTGGACGCTGCGTGGGGTGGCCTGCAGTTTCGCGATTGTGATTGTATTCCGCACATTGCTGCAAATTAAGACCCCTGGCAGTATCTGGCTGTATGACCAGCTTCCGAGTGCTGTCCGCGCTTTCATGTTAACCTATTTCTGATCGAGACCTGAACGATGGACGCATTCCTTCTTGGCCTTTCGAACCTCATGGTACCGTCCGTAATGGTGGCTATTGTGATCGGGTCAATTGGCGGTTTAATCATTGGTGCCGTGCCGGGGATCGGGCCCGCGATTGCCATAGCAATTTTGCTCCCTGCGACTGTGTTTCTGGATGACCTTGTAAGCCTTGTGCTGCTGCTTGGGGTCTATGGATCGTCGATGTATGGCGGTGCCATACCTGCGATTTTGATCAATACACCAGGCACGCCAGTGAACGCGTTGACCACCTATGATGGCTATGCGTTGACACGGCGGGGCGAGGCCGGCCGCGCGTTATCACTTGCATATTCCGCGTCGTTTTTCGGGGGGTGTTTTTCGATCACCATGGCGCTGCTGGCGCTGTTTGCATTTGGTCCATACCTGCGCGATCTTGGTGCTCTGTTCGGACAGCGTGATATTTTGATGGCAGCAGTATTGGGCAGTGTATTGTTGATCGCCGCCCATAAACAGACCATGGGTCTTGCTGCGATGTTGTACGGTTTTGGGTTCTTGATTGCGATGATCGGGCGTCAATCATCGCGTGATATTGACCGGTTCACGTTTGGCTTCGAATATCTGTTTTCGGGGTTTAACCTGATTGTGGTCATCGTCGGTATTTTTGCCCTAAGCCAAGCATTGAACCTTATGATTGGCAAAGACGCCGCCGCACCAGAGGCTCGCGTGACGGGTGGTTTGTTGTCGGGGTTCAAGGAAATCGCAGGCAACAAAGTCGTCACCTTGATTTCGGCTTGCTATGGCACTGTCATGGGCATCATCCCGGGTGTGGGCGAATTTGTTGCTCAGTTCTTCAGCTATTCGACAGCACGCGCCCTTTCCAAAGAACCTGCACGTTTTGGCCACGGATCGCCTGAAGGGTTGATTGCGTCCGAAACATCAAACAACGCGGTACCGGCCGCCGCGATGATCCCCTTGTTGGCGCTTGGCGTGCCGGGTGAAGCCCTGACGGCGATGATGATGGTTGTATTTTTTGATGCGGGCATTAAGCCTGGGCCGGATGTGTTTGAAAATAATCCTGACTTCTTGTTTAGCCTTTTTACCGCGTTGTTGATTATCAACGTTTTAGTTCTAATCACATTGCTGGCATTTACCAAATATATTGCTAAAATGATCTATATCCCGAACCGCTTTTTGGGCGCGTTCATCATGATTTTAGCTTTTGTTGGGGTCTACTCGATACGCAATAGCCTGCCGGATTGTGTATTTGCCATGATCTTTGGATACATTGGTTATATTTTGCGCCGCCTTGACTGGCCTCTTGTTCCGATCGTGCTTGGGCTGGTTCTGGGCTCTATAATTCTGGAACGATTGACCGCTGGTTCTGGGCAAATCAAGACCGCAATTGATCTTATCAACCGCCCCGTTTCGGGCACTTTGTTTGTGGTAATCCTAATGGTCATAGGATTTATCATTTGGACATCGATTACGAACCGACGTTCAGGATACCAAAATTGACCAATCAACGGGAGAGAAAGAATGAAAAAAATGACCCTTATTGCAGCGCTGGCTGCTACGACCGTTCTAGCGGGATCTTTACCAGCTATGGCCGAATATCCGGATGCCCCTGTGCAGTTTATCGTGCCGTGGCCCCCAGGTGACTTCGAGGATATCCTAACTCGTATGATCGCAGCTAAGATGGAAGAAATGCACGGTATTTCTGCAACTGTCGTGAATAAACCAGGTGGTGGCGATGGCCCGTTCCCCGGTGCACTTGAAGTGCTTGACGGCCCAATAGACGGCTCCGTTGTTGGGTCTTTCATCCTTGATGTCCCCTTGATTGGGCCCCTGATCGACATAGGCATGGAAGAAGACAGCTTTGAACCTGTTGGGATTTTCTTGACATACCCGTTTGTTTTGGCGTCCTCCGGTGATACGCCCTATAAGTCCATGGCTGAATTGGCGGCATACGCCCAAGACAATGACGTGATCCTTGGTCACTTCGGTGAGGGCCTGACACCAACAACAGCAACATTTGCAGCTGCAAAGATGATGGGCTTTGAATATGCTGACGATGCGGCGTTCGATCTGTTGGATTGTAACACGCTAGCTGCCGGTGATGCCGACGTGATCAACACTACGCTAGCGCTGATTGAGCCGTGCTTGGGTGAACTCAACGTCTTGGCAAATATTGGTAACGCACCGATTGAGCGCCTTAGCGGGGTCGAAACCCTTGCGGCACAATCGGGCATTGCTGACATCGAATTGTGGAATGGTCTGTTTGTTAAAGCGGGCACACCACAAGACGTGATCGACGTGTTGGCAGAGGTTGCAGAAGCGGCAATGGCGACTGAACAAGCACAGACATTGATGGCCGAAACAGGCGCGCGTGTTTACTGGCAGGACGCGGAAATGTCTGCAGCCCGCATCACCGTGGATCGTGCGACCAGCAAGAAGATGAACGCTTTACTGGGCGAATAATTAAAACTGGGGTGAGTGTCGACGTGCTCACCCCAATCTAAATGGACAAGAGACATGAAACGCATCAGACTCGGCATCTTGCAAACCAACCATGACAAAAGCGTTGAGGTAGGCGACGCTTTTCCAGACGACGCGCACCGCTTTCGTGATTTGTTTGACCAGCAAGACGATCGGTTTGAATACCGCGTTTACATGACAATTGGTGGCGAATTGCCTCAAGATTTGCATGAACAAGATGCCTTCATGATCACTGGCAGCCCACTGAGTGTTCTAAATGACCATATTTTCACTGATGACCTGATGGATTTCATTTGCCGGTGTGACGCTGCCAAAAAACCACTAATGGGGGCCTGTTTTGGGCACCAAGCCATTGCGCTGGCGTTGGGTGGTACGGTTGGTCGGTCTGATGATGGCTATAACGTTGGTATTGAAGACACTATTTTTCACGCTAAACGCCCTTGGATGACTCCAGATTACAACACCTTGCCGATGTATGTTTTTCACGAAGATCAGGTGATAACGTTGCCCCATGGCTGTGATCTTCTTGGGTCAAGCGCCAAGTGTAAAATTGCTAGCTTTGCCAAGGGTGATCACATTTTTACTACACAGGCGCATCCTGAATTTTCACACGCCTTCATGTCCCGTATTTTGGACTTCACAGAACCCCAAATGCCCGCTGATACTGCAAGAGTAGCACGCGATAGCATGAAATCCACTACTCACGGCCAGGTCTTTGGAACATGGTCTACAAACTTCTTCAAAGGAGCTTAAGATCATGCATGATGATGGATATCTCAGCCTGTTGAGCCACGATAGTTTTGTAAGTGGAGTACCGCATAAAACGTTTGCGCGTTTACGCCGCGAAGATCCAGTTCATTGGACGGATGGAGATAACGAAACTAAAGGGTTCTGGAGCCTGACGCGCCATGCTGATATCGCGTTGGCAAATAAGAAAAGTCATATCTTTAGCTCTGCCCAAGGTATCCGCCTTGAGGATCAAAGCCATGAGGAATACATGGCGAGGCGTACGTTTCAGGAAACTGACGCACCCGAACATTCAGGCGTGCGCCGGACGGTTAACCCGAACTTCGCCAAGCCAGTCGTCAGTAAATTTGAAGCCCTGATCCGTGAATTGGCGGAAGGTATCATCGATAAAGCGCTGGAAAGTGAAGAATTTGACGCGGTCGATGCGATTGCAAAGCAACTGCCGATGATGATGCTTGGTCGTATATTGGGCGTTCCTGATGAAGACCTCGACTGGTTGGTCGAAAAGGGGGACGCCTTGATTGGCAACACCGACCCCGATTTCACCCAACATGTCATCGACAAGGTCGACACCAATGCCTACCGCATGATGCCTTTTCGCAGCCCTGCCGGGGTTGAGCTTTATGACTACGCCGAAGACCTATTGAAAAATCGTCGCGCAGTCGCAGAAGACGGTATTTTGGCCAAGATGATGCAGGACGAAAACGGTCTAAAAGAACTGGATTTCAAAAACTTCTTTTGCCTTTTGGTCGCTGCCGGAAACGACACCACACGTTATTCCATCGCAATGGCGCTGAACATGCTGGCGCATGATCCGGCTATGATTGCACAGCTGCGCACAGGTAAATATTGGGACACCTGCGCGGATGAATTCATTCGCTTTGCGGCTCCCACTATGCACTTTCGCCGCACCGCGACCGAGGATTATGAATTGCACGGCAAAACGATCCGTAAAGGTGACAAGGTATTGTTATGGTTCGTATCCGGCAGCCGTGACGAAAAGATGTTTGATAGCCCAGATGACATCGATCTTGGTCGCACACCAAACCGCCACCTTGCGTTTGGCCAGGGTGGAATTCATGTTTGCCTCGGCATGCACCTTGCGAAACTCGAAGTTCGGATTGTGCTAGAAGAACTGGTCAAACGAATTGACACATTCGTTGCAACAGATGCGCCGACTTGGACTCGTTCCAATTTTATCTGCGGTGTAAAGCGTCTAAACGTGCGCGCAACGAAAGCTGTTTGAACATGAATAATATCAACCGCACTCGCGTCCTATTTAGTGACATGCTGAGTTTAGCACGCGGTAAATACGTGCCCATTGAAGTCGCCGCTGGTGGGTCTATTGGGTTTGCGCGTGGCGCGTTTGCGGTAAGTTATGACCGCGATTTACTGACTATTCCAGGATGTGGCGTCTATGACGGTTTGCCCGACATGGACCTGAAGTTGGACGAAGAGCGCCGCAAGTCGTGGCAATCTGGTACCGAAATCGCTTTAGGTGATTTGATGATTGATGACGCCCCGTTCGGATTGTGCGCACGCGGCCGGTTGCGCAGCACGGTAGATGAATGGAAGGCCATAGGGTATTCTCCCATGATTGGGCTTGAAACAGAAGCCTACCTCTTCCAACGCGACGAAGATGGCGTCTGGCGCCCGTACGACACACCCGGTGCGTTCGTGTACGGCACAGGCCCTGAAAATGATCCGCGCGGCATCATGGACGAAATCTGGGAAGTAGCTCATCGGGCTGATATCCCGATCGAAAGCATGAATGGCGAATTTGACAATGGTCAGTTTGAATTGACACTGAAATTTGATCACGCGCTCAAGGCTTGTGACGACGCGTTCCTGATGAAAGCCATGGCGCGTGAAGTGGCCCT
>LAQD01000007.1:1102-16915 GCA_000981705.1 Rhodobacteraceae bacterium ASP10-04a | reverse complement strand
GGAAGAACCCGATTGCGCCGAACGGAAAGCTCTCTGAGCTTGCTAAACACTGCATGGCGGGCCTAATCAAACATCACGAGGCTTTGTCCGGTTTGCTTGCAACCACGGTGAACAGCTATGATCGCCTCGCGCCTGGCAGCCTCGCAGGATACTGGGCGAACTGGGCCGATGATCACCGTTTGGTCACAACCCGTTGTTCCACAAAGTCTGAAAAATCTGCGCGTTTAGAACACCGCATGGCGGATTGTGCGACCAATCCATATCAAGCCGTTACGGCTGTTTTGCAGGCGGCAAAACTGGGTTTGGTGGGCAAGATGCCATTACAACCCGCCGAGGATTTGGACGGCTTGGAAAATGTACGTGAAAAACGCCATATTCCAACAGGTTTGGACAAAGCCATGGACGCGCTGGATCGCGATGTGACATTGCGCCGTGCGGTGGGCGAGCTTTATTGCGACGCGCTGTTGTTTCTGAAACGTGATGAGTTTAACCGTCTGAATGGTAAAAGCGTGGATGATGTGCGCGATTTCTATTTGCCGTTCATTTAGTGGAAACCAGTATGACCGGCATTAAAGTCATAGGTGCGGAGCAGGTGGTGGCGCCCTTCGTTGCTAAGTAGTACGTTTGATGCGGAAACATCGATTACCATCAGCAGTGATAAACCCGTGGTCCCCTATCACTACTTGCCGTTGTCGAAGAAATACCCAATGGGTGATATGATGCCAGCGCAGCAGAACCTGCGCTATGAGGCTAAGTATTGTGATCAAAATGTTGAATTGATTACACATACATCTGTGTTAGAAATTGACCGTGATGCCAAGACAGTCACGTAGTCTGATAGCAGGCAACACACTTGGCCCAAGCTGGTGTTTGCCATTGGATTGCGAGTGCGCGAGTTGCCCGAGGCTGTCACCAAGGGGCTGCGCGGCATTCATTATCTGCGTACGTTGGTGGGCGCTGATCTGTTCGCTTTAGTATTGCAGATGGGCAAACGCGTGCTGATCGTGAATCGTGGGTATATCGGGCTTGAGGACGTGGTAGTTTGTCCTTCCAAAGGCATGGATGTCATCCTTGTTGAAGTGGCTGAGTGAGTTTTGCAGCGTGTTGCTTGCAAGGAAACCTCTGATTGGTTCCGAACCCTCCACCGCACCCATGGCGTGACATTGCACAAGGGCCTTCGCTTATCACATTTTGAGAGCGAGGACGGTCTGCTGACGTCTGCTACTATGAGTGGTGGGTCTGTGATCGAGGCGAACACCGCTCTTGTTGGAATTGGGATTAGTCTGAACGATACGCTTGCGTGGCCTTTTGCATTAGTGGTCGCGGACGGTGTCGTCGTTGGCGCCCTTTGCCAGACGAGAGATCCGGATATCTACGTTGTAGGCGACTAGGCCGCTGACGTCACTTTTGATTTCAAATCCCTACTTTAGGGTTATTGACAAGCCTAGTATTATTTAACATGTTAAGTGAAACGGGGGGGGCCATGCCACATCTGAAAATAGAATACTCAAATGGGCTCGTTGATGCGACCGAGGTGCGCCCGCTGTGTGATGGTTTGCACAAGGATATGGTCGCCTCTGATGTATTCCCTACCGCAGGCATCCGTGTGCGGGCGTTTCGTGCTGATTATGCTCTTGTTGCGGACGGCATCGCGCAGAACCAATTCGTTGCGATGACCCTAACTGTTGGGTCAGGGCGCTCGACTGATGTGTTGTGCGCTGAGGGCGATATCTTATTTGCCACTGCGCAATCCTTTTTGGCCATCCGCCTGTCGGAACCGCATTTTGCGCTTTCGCTTGAAATCAAACAAAGTAATCCAGAGTTAAGCTGGAAAGATACGCCTATTCACGCCCGTTTATCGGGTGTCTCGCAAGGATAAATGATGACTAAACTTGAGGATAACATCGCCCGTGCAAAGGGCTTTATGGCTAGTGCTGCTGAAAATGGTGTCATGAACCATATTGATGGGGCGTCCATTCCTGCGACTAGCGGCAAGACTTTTGAGATCATATCGCCTGTTGATTTGAGCGTTTTGGCGCAGGTTGCCGCAGGGGACGCTGCTGACATTGATGCGGCAGCAGTAGCGGCACAGGCTGCGTTTAAAATATGGTCTAAGACCCCTGGCTCAGAACGTCGCCGTATACTGATCAGGGTTGCCGAAGCGATTGAGGCTCGTGCAGACGAAATCGCCCTGACCGAATGCATTGATACCGGCCAAGCTCTGCGTTTTATGTCAAAGGCCGCATTACGTGGCGCTGCAAATTTCCGGTTTTTTGCGGATCAGGCACCCTCGTCTGAGGACGGCGAGGTTACCCGAACGCCCACCCAGATGAACACAACATCGCGTCGTCCTATTGGGCCAGTTGGGGTGATTACGCCTTGGAACACGCCGTTCATGCTGTCCACGTGGAAGATTGCGCCTGCACTTGCGGCGGGCTGTACTGTTGTTCACAAGCCAGCAGAATTTTCACCCATGAGCGCCAAGTTGTTGGTCGAAATTGCTGAAAGCGCGGGCCTGCCAAAAGGCGTATTAAATGTCGTCAACGGTATGGGGGAGACAGCCGGAAAAGCCCTGACAGAGAACCCTTTGATCAAGGCCATCGCATTTGTTGGCGAAAGCCAGACTGGGTCGCACATTATGCGTCAAGGGGCGGACACATTGAAGCGGGTCCACTTTGAACTGGGCGGTAAAAACCCTGTGATCGTTTTTGACGATGCTGATCTGGATCAGGCTGTAGATGCTGCGACATTCATGATTTATTCGTTGAATGGTGAACGCTGTACGTCGTCGTCGCGTTTGTTGGTTCAGGCTAACATCTATGATGATTTTTGTGCTCGTGTTGCCGAAGTCGCCCGCAACATCAAGGTTGGTCACCCGCTTGATCCTGAAACGGTTGTTGGCCCATTGATCCACCCCATTCATGAAGAAAAGGTGATGTCGTATTTTGATATAGCAACGTCCGAAGGGGCCACGATTGCCGCAGGTGGCACTAAGGTCGGCGACACGGGATGTTACATCACTCCCACGCTTTTCACCAACGCAACCAATGACATGACCATCGCTCAGGAAGAAATCTTTGGGCCTGTTTTGACCGCTATCCCGTTTAACGACGAGGCAGATGCCCTACGGATTGCCAATGACACACAATACGGGCTGGCAGCCTATCTATGGACCAACGATCTGAACCGTGCGATCCGCATGACAGACGAACTTGAAGCTGGTATGATGTGGGTGAATTCAGAAAATACCCGCCATTTGCCAGCCCCCTTTGGCGGTGTAAAGGCCAGTGGAATTGGCCGCGATGGTGGAGATTGGTCATTCGATTTCTATATGGAAACGATCAACGTCAGCTTTCCGCGTGCGCCGCATAAAACACCACGCCTTGGTAGCTAAACCTGTAGACTGATTGGAAATATTTTGCCCATTCCTACCCCAACCCTTTATCCGCCGTTCAACATTATCCGTCTGAGCCATATAGAGCTTGGGGTTTCTGACCTTGCCGCGTCCAAGGCTTTTTATGTCGACATGCTTGGAATGCAGATCACAGAAGAAACATCTGATGCGTTATACCTACGCGCCATGGAAGAACGTGGCCACCATTCTGTAATCTTGCAAAAAGGCGACGTTAACGTGCGGGTTCTGGGATTTAAAGTGTTTGCTGAGCAAGAGCTGGACAAGGCACACGATTGGTTCACGGCCAAAGGGCACAAGGTCGCCTGGGTCGAGCGCCCGTTTCAGGGCCGCACCTTGCAAACGCATGATACATTTGGCATTCCGATAGAGTTCTACTTCCAGATGAAACGGTTGGAGCCTATCCACCAAAAATACACATTATATAATGGCGTAAAGCCGCTGCGCATCGATCACTTCAACTGCTTTGTCCCCGATGTTGACCAGGCGGTAGCATTCTGGGATCAAATGGGGTTCCGAGTTACTGAATACACTGAGGACGAAGAGAGTGGCAAACTTTGGGCGGCATGGATGCATCGCAAAGGTGGCGTGCACGATATTGCGTTTACGAACGGAACTGGACCACGTTTGCACCACCTTGCGTTCTGGGTGCCAACACCACTTAATATCATCGACTTGCTCGATTTGATGGCGACTACCGGTTATGTTACAAACATTGAACGTGGACCAGGGCGTCATGGGATTTCTAACGCTTTTTTCCTTTACATACTGGATCCTGATGGCCACAGAACTGAGATTTATTGTTCTGATTACCAGACGGTTGACCCTGATTTAGAAGCAATAAAATGGGATTTGCAAGACCCGCAGCGCCAGACCCTTTGGGGGGCAAAAGCGCCTGAAAGTTGGTTCAAACACGGGTCGTTGTTTGAGGATGTTGACGTATTGGACAGCGATATTAAAGCCTCACCGATTATTGCTCCATGATTGAACGGAACCTCAAAAATTCTGACCGGATGGATGAAGCGGTTTCCGTTGGAGTGTGCTGGATTACTTGGAATGGAGCGGAGATTATGATAAAAAAACCTGCGACGCGTGACGCCATTGCGCATGTGCCGGTTCTTGGTGCGGATGAAATATTTGAGGCGATAGATGTTGTTCATAACGCGCAAAAGGCATCGGG
The DNA here is from genome assembly GCA_000981705.1 of Rhodobacteraceae bacterium ASP10-04a. Classification (GTDB taxonomy): domain Bacteria; phylum Pseudomonadota; class Alphaproteobacteria; order Rhodobacterales; family Rhodobacteraceae; genus Planktomarina; species Planktomarina antarctica. The sequence goes on along the minus strand of LAQD01000007.1, from coordinate 12,323 downwards.
CGCATACACAACCAAGGACTGCAGTGATGTCCTTCGCCGCTGGAAAAAACCATGAACTGGGATGAATATGCACATTGGGGCAGGCATATTGCGGATTGGGGCGCAGATTATCACAAAAATCTGCGCGATCGCCCCGTGCGTGCGCAAACTGCGGTTGGTGATATTGCGGCCCAGTTGCCGACAGCACCGCCAGAAATGGGCGAGGGAATGGACGCGATCCTTGCGGACTTTGATGCCATCTTGATGCCCGGTATGACCCATTGGCAGCATCCGCGTTTTTTTGCATACTTTCCTGCCAATGCCACGCCACCGTCCATGTTGGCAGAACAGTTAGTGAATACCGTGGCTGCTCAATGTATGCTGTGGCAGACATCACCCGCCGCCACTGAGGTTGAGGGCGTAATGGTGAATTGGTTACGTCAAGCACTTGGTTTAGCGGATGTGTTTACTGGAGTGATTCAGGACAGCGCGTCTTCCGCTACACTGTCCGCGGTGCTGACCATGCGCGAACGTGCGACGGGGTATACTGGCAATCGTGATGGGCTGGCAGACAAAGGCCACTTACGGATTTACTGTTCTGATCAGGTTCACTCGTCGATTGACCGTGCTTGTTGGGTGGCGGGCATCGGGCAGGTGAATTTGGTCAAAATTCCCACACGAGGCGCGCGCTTTGGGATGGATGTCGCCGCACTAGATCACGCGATCAAGAATGATATTGCGGCTGGACACACACCCGCCGGTATTATCGCAATAACTGGCGGTACGGGTATAGGTGCCTCTGATGATTTGGGGCCGGTATTGGCTGTTGCCAAGTCCTATAATCTTTACACTCACCTTGATGCTGCATGGGCCGGGTCGGCAATGATCTGCCCTGAAATCCATGCTGAATTCTGGGCTGACGTCGATGGGTTCGATAGTATTGTCTTTAACCCGCACAAATGGCTTGGGGCACAGTTTGATTGCTCAGTACAATTCCTACGGGATGCGACGCCGCAGCTAAATACCCTGAAGATCGAGCCTGAATACTTAAAAACGACGGGCAAGGCAGTTACGAATTATTCTGAATGGACTATCCCTTTGGGGCGCCGGTTCCGTGCATTGAAGATCTGGTTTCTATTGCGCTCTTACGGGCTCGATGGGTTGCGAGAACGTATCCGTAATCATATAGATTGGGCCGCTGAGCTGTGCGAAGCAATTCGTTTGTTGGGCGGGTTTGAGATTGTGACAGAACCAATTCTTAGCCTATTTTCATTTAGGTGCCCTGGCGATGACGCTATGCAGCAACATCTGGTTGATACGATCAATGATGATGGGCGGATTTACCTGACGCAAGGCGCGTTTCAGGGGCAAAAGGTGATACGGTTTCAAGTGGGCCAATTCGATACAACACGCGATGATGTGATGATAGCTCACGCTGTCATTAGTGAAATTTGGGAGAAAATTCAATGAAATACGCGACATACACGGCAGTAGGTCAAACACATTACGGTGCTGTCACTGACGATGGTATGATTGCGCTGGATGGTAATTTCCCGGAGTGGCCAACGTTGCTGGATGTGGTTCAGGCAGGAGGGTTTGATGCCTTGGCGCAGGCGGCGGAAGCTAAGGCGGTCACGCATACGGATTTTGAATTTGAAATGGTGCTCCCAAACGCACCACGCATCTTGTGCGTAGGTGTAAACTTTCCTGACCGCAATGCTGAATATAAAGACGGATCCGAGCAGCCTAAATACATGTCGCTGTTTCCACGTTTCGCCAGTGGGTTCACTGGCCATAATCGCCCGCTTGTCCGCCCACCCGAAAATGAAACACTAGATTATGAAGGCGAGGTTGCGATTATCATTGGCAGGGCTGGTCGCCGCATTTTGCAGGCTGATGCCTACGACCATATTGCCGCGCTGACACTTTGCAACGAAGGGACGATCCGTGATTGGGTGCGTCATGCAAAGTTCAACGTCACGCAAGGTAAGAACTGGGATAATTCCGGCGCGATTGGTCCCTGGTTGGTCCCATTTACTGCTGCCAGCCAGCTTGACGACGCGCGCATCATCACGCGCGTTAACGGAGAGGTGCGCCAAGACGACGTTTTGTCCCGTATGATGCACCCCATCCGTCGGGAAATTGAATATATCTCTACATTTATGACGTTGCGTCCTGGCGACATCATCGTCACAGGGACGCCGACGGGGTCGGGTGCGCGCCTTGATCCGCCGCAATACCTCAAGCCTGGTGATGTGGTCGAGGTTGAGGTCAACGGCATCGGCACCTTACGAAACACAGTCGTGGATGAAGTAGTATGACACCGCAAGATCATGTTCAAACTGCTACCAAACTGCTAGCCGCCGAGAAATCTGGCAAACAGATTGGTCTGTTGACCAAGGACCATCCCAAGATGACGATGGATGATGCATACGCAGTCCAAAATGCTATTTATCGTGCAAAGCTTGCCAAGGGGCGAAATGTGATCGGTTGGAAGATCGGGCTGACGTCAAAGGCGATGCAATACGCGCTGAATATCAACATCCCTGACAGCGGTATATTGTTTGATGATATGCTGTTTGAACATGGTGCGCTTGTGCGCAAGGGGCGGTTTATTCAGCCCCGCATTGAGGCTGAAATTGCATTCATTCTTAAGGCACCGTTAGGCGGTGCAGACGTGACCTGTGCCGATGTAATTAAGGCTACGGATTATGTTGCTCCTTCAATAGAAATTCTTGATACACGGATTTTGCGGGTAGACCCTGAGACAGGTGCTACGCGAAAGGTTTTCGATACTATTAGTGATAATGCTGCCAATGCGGGCGTTGTCTTGGGATTACAAAAACATCCTATTGATGCGTTTGATCTGCGTTGGGTCGGTGCGATTACTTTGCGAAATGGCGAGGTCGAAGAAACTGGCCTTGGGGCAGGGGTGCTGAACAATCCGATTGAAAGCGTCGTCTGGCTCGCCCGTCGCATGGCCCAATACGGCCAGAGCATCCAACCGGGGCAGATCATTCTGTCGGGTAGCTTTATCCGCCCTGTTGAATGTCCTTCTGGGACGCACATCACAGCGGATTTTGGCAGCTTTGGTCACGTCGACATTTCATTTTCTTGATGGACAGCCATCTCAACCTAGCTAATGCACATAAGCGACATGCCTCTCATCATTGACACAGGACTAAGGCTGTCAGCAGTCTTCAGTCTTTAGCTCAATCCGTATTGGAGGGTATTTGTTACCTTGCAATAGACCGGCTAGATGATCCAGACACAGATGGAATACTTATAAGCTCTAGAATTTCATCCACAAACTGGGATTGGTTGGCGTCGAGATAACCTGACCAGTTCATCACTTGCCCTTTTATGCCATTGGCATCCTGCGCTCAGCCATTTCGGCAAACCAGCTACATCCGGCTGGTATAGCATCATCGTTGAATTCATAGGCTGGATTGTGAAGCGCGGCACTATCCCCATTTCCGATGAACAGAAAAGCGCCTGGGCGTTCTGCCAGCATGTCGGCGAAATCTTCGCCTGGCATGACAGGGTCTTGATCACGAATGACTGAACCAGATATTATTAATGCAACATCTGCAGCACGTGCTGCAGCTTCTGGACTGTTAATTGTTGGGGGTACGCCAGGCATATAGGCTACCTCGGCTGATGCACCAAAGGCTTTTGCAGTATTTTCCGCAAGTTTTGTAAGCCTATTGATAATCTGAGTTTGTACCAAGGGATCGAAGTATCGCACTGTTCCTCGCAAGATAATTTCCTCAGGAATGATATTAAATGTGTTACTATCACTGCGTATTCCACAAATAGAAACAACCACGGCTTTCAGTGGATCAACATTTCGCGAAACAATTGATTGGACTGCAACGATGAGATGTGAAGCAACCAAAGTGGTGTCAACTGCCTGATGTGGCAATGCCGCATGGCCACCCTTGCCCGTTACTCTAATTTCAAAAAAATCTGCAGCAGCCATCTGTGCGCCTTCGCGCACGGCAAATTGACCAACTGGAATACCTGGCCAGTTATGCATCCCGTAAACTTCTTGGATGTTCCAACGGTCCATCATGCCGTCAGCGATCATGGCCTTGGCGCCACCGCCAGCTTCTTCTGCAGGCTGGAAAATTAATACAACTGTGCCATCAAAATTCCGTGTTTCAGCCAAATACTTGGCCGCGCCGAGCAAAATCGCTGTGTGGCCATCGTGGCCACAGGCGTGCATCTTGCCGGGATGGATGGAGGCATGAGGAAGATCTGTCATTTCTTGCAATGGTAATGCGTCCATATCCGCCCGAAACCCAATGGTCATGCCGGTTGTATTCAGATGACCATGTATTACGCCGATGACACCCGTTTGGCCGACTTTTGTCACCACCTCATCACATCCAAACCCGCGAAGTTGTTTTGCAACTAAATCAGCCGTACGACACTCTTCAAACCGCAATTCCGGATGTGTATGAATGTCACGTCGCCAACCGACTATTTCAGCATGCAACTCTGACAGACGATTTTTTATTGGCATTGAGAAATACCCCCCTTTTAGCAGAGACATATAGGCACACTAAATCTACTGAAGCAGCCCACAGACAATACAACATAGCGTAACTTCTGAACTCACATATTCAAGTAAAACGCTCTCGTTTCGGAACTTTTCTTGATTTATAGCAGCCTTCACTTAATAACTAGATAGTCTTTCGCGTTTAGGCCCTGCGGTGCTATCTCTTATGTTACAATATCCATTGTTCGCCATCATATCATATCATAACGAAACGAATCTTCTAAATTTCTGAACGATTTATAAAAGATTATTTCCAATATATGACTTAAACCTGAGTTTTACCGCCTTGCTAAAGTACTTAGTTAATATCGAGTTATTTTAAATTTGATGGTACTTATAGGGTCTGATAGAGCTCTTAATAGTATTAATGGTTTTGTTGAACGCAGTAGTATTTGCATTTATAGTATGGCTAATTAATAGTATCATATAGTCACATTAAGGCAGATGGGGTATGTGCTAGGAATGTAGGTGAAACGTGATCCAATTACACTGCTTAAGTAATATATTGTTGTGCCTGAGCGTCCGCGTGCTGAATTAGGCTAGAGGAAATATTTAATGTATTAAGGTGACTTGTGCCGACCTATGGCTGATGGTTTGAAGTTAATGGAGATGATGAAATGTGGAAGCTTTTAATTTCTGTAGCCTTTGCCTGCCTGTGCACTCAGACAACGGCACAGGGCTTTTCCCAGACCGCACTTAAGCTACTAGATACGATTTCAAGTAGAATTTTTGAAATTGGCATATCCTCAGCAAGAGCATTTGCACAGGTCACATATGACGACGTTAGATTGGATACACACCTGGACACATTTTTTGTTTCAGGATTGAAGATTATTCCGTTTACTTCAGATTCCCTTAATGGATGTGAAATAAATATTGGTGCTATAGATATCTCCAGCAAACGCAAAGAGAGTAAAAACTCAGAATATTTTTTAATAGGTTTGTCTGATGTTTATATAACTAAAAGGTGCTTACCCTTCGAGACTAGATCAATACTTGCAATTGCAGGCATAGACAATATCGACATTCCTTTCGTACGTATGGAAGTTGAGCATGAATACAGTACCGCAGCTACAAATTTTCAGGTGTATGGAAAAGTTGAAGACGCAGTAGGATTTACAGCAAGTGCAAAGTTTAATTACCTCTCAGCAAGTCAATTAACATATCATCCCGTTGTCGCAAACTTACAAAGTATAAATGTGACACTGGAAAACTTTGGTATTTGGGAGAAGATATCAAATCAATTACCCTCACAGTTCATTCAGCCCAGTATCGCAGGCGTGACAGTGTCGTTGCTAGTGTCTGAAGAATTAAGTAAAATTCTTAACCATAACTCGAATGCTAATATTTCGTCACAAGTAGGTACGGCCATCGATGAGTTTATTACAAACCCAGGTTCGTTAAGCGTATTCACCGAAATAGCTGACAATGACGGTCTAATGCTTAATTTAAACACCTTGGATGACATTGACTATTTAATAAATAAGTTAAATCTAAAAATACTATCAAACAGCAAAAAATTATTATTTGAAATGTCAAACGAAGACTTGGCTAAAGTTTTAGGTGGCAAGTTTTCTACTTTTGATATCGGTAAATTATTTGAAATAGCAAATGCCTTAAAAGACGGCGTTGGGGCACCAAAAAATCCAAGTTTAGCAGTCAAAGTATATAAGTATCTGGCTGAACTTGATTATACGAAAGCTTACGAGAATCTAATTAATTTATATTTAGAACGTGGTAACTTTTCTGAGGCTTATTTAACTGCGCAGAATCTAGGAATTTCAGGTAAAGGCAATGCTCGAGTTTATTTCAATATTATTGAGAAAAACCTGAGCCTTATAGAAATTATAAATTTACAGAAGCAGCCTATAAATTCCGTCGAACGACAGCAGGCAGATAAGAAGAACCCATATGAAACTGCAAGAAACTATTTCACGGGCAATGGCACTCCCAAAAAATATGACGAGGCTTATTTCTGGGCCTTAATTGCGCAAACAAATGGGGATGGCCGTTCGGGACTCATAATAGAAAAAATAGAAACCCTAACAAGAAAGCTTACAAAAACACAGGCAGTTGAATGGGCGGGACGTCTGGAGCAAATCCAACTTGAAGCCATGGAATATTGGCGACATCAAAAAGGTAGTGACAAGCTATAAAAGACAGTCACTTATACTCTACGGGTTAGCCTTAATTGCTAAGATCCACTTACCAACCAATTCATAAATCCTACGTCAGGCTCTGCTGAAAACGGTTATACTATTCATTTTTCAGCCACATCCATCCTAACAGACGAATGGGCCAGCACATCCCTAATCAATTAATTGCAATCCTATTGATATACTGCCGCAAATGCTCCACTTAATAACCTTGCCCAAACCTTAAGCCGATTTTAAGACAACTTATTGAAATTAATTAAATTTTAATCATTTAGGGTGACCATCGTGTCACACATTTGCACACAATCAGTAGAGCAGGCAGATATTATTATAATCGCCGTGCGCCTAAACACTCGGTTCAAGCCTATGGCTCCTTTACAAGATTAGCACTCACTAAAGACCCTGATGAAGCAACAGCATATGCAAAACGTCTGGGTAATGTACTGGTGGGATCTTGGGTAATACGTGCAGTCAACGAGGATCAATCGTCATTGACGCATTTGGTACACACCCAGTCAACACACATCGAGTTCTCGTCGTGTGTTGACTGGCAGCAGTTATCGATGCTTGCTCCTGTATCATCAACTTTGGGAGCTCCTGGAATACTCCGAAGTTATAGGATCTATGATAATTATTCGGGTGTTGTGAATTCGCCAATCCATTTAAGCACCCAATCAGTTGCAGTTATGTTCCCAGCATATGAGCAATTACCGCTTTGTGATATCCCTGCATATTTACCCCAACCAGCAAGGGTCTCATAATTGCAACCACTCCAATCAGGCGCAATATCTGAACCAATATTTATAAAACCGTCACCATCAATGTCTGTTATTGTGCAAGTCCAAGAACTTCCTAGGTTTACAAAATCAGGACTTCTTAAACCTATATTTCTACAATCTCCTGACACCATACTTGGATACCCCTCAGGCATACCCTCTTGAACCCAAATAGAATGGTCGGAATTAATATATTTAAAGTTACCATCAGAAAGCACTGTCTCTTCAGTAGAAGTTCTGCTGCCATACGCAGTACCGGTTATGGTTACTGTCTCTGCATGCACTGCACTATTAAAAATAAAACATGCTACGATACATACAATTGATTTTTTAAATAATTTAGGCACCAGCATATCTTTGTTTTTGCGATTTTTCATAATTCTATCCTTAGTATTTCATTTTCATGGACAGCTCTAGAAGCAACTAAAGCAGATGGTGGTAATCAGTAATCTTTGGAGATGTTCAGTAGCTGAGCGGTGGCGGTCGAACTTTTGCGTCTAAAGCTCCACACGTCATGGCCAACTCAGTTCTAAGCTGAGTGCACACAGAGTTGATATGTCTTAGGCCTTCATGCCTCTTAACCCGCTGTATATGTGTTTTTTTGAGTTTCAGCATAATATCATAAGGTTAACTATACTGCAGGTATTAGCAACTAAATTATTGTCATTTTACGTTGGCTGCGATGCGCCGAGTATCCCACAAGGATATTCCTAAAAGTGGTATCTTACGTTAACTTGAAGGTGCCTTGACGGAGTGCTAATCACGGGGCTGCACAATAACATGTGGCACCTCATGGTCTAAGACCAAGTCAGACACAGCCAAGCCAGCGGACTTTGCTAAGCGCATTCCAGTGTCACTGATCAGGGCAATGAGCCAACGCATGTCATCGTCTATGTGGACACACCCAGCTTGAATGGTACGGATGTTATCAAGTGGTATTGGCAGGCGTTTGGTCACCCCAGAAGTACGATCATGGTACACTCGACTGAAGGGGTTCTTGAGATGCAGAGTATGTGCACTGATTGTAAAGTTCACGAGTGATACAAAGGCATTAAACACCCGTGTAATACTTGATCCAGCCAAACCTTTAGTGATCAGGTAATTTCTAAAGCTCAACGCATCTTGGCGAGTATATTTATTTAGTTCCTTGAGCCTTGTAGCCTCCAAAAGGTATCCATTTTCCGTTACCCCTTCTAGGTCACATAGGCGTTTAGGGCTCCTGTGAGGCTTATACTGGCAACCACATTAAGAGTGCTATTAGTCACCTGATCTTTCTGCCTCAGTAGGTGTTTCCCAACTAAGTCGGGATCAACCATGCGTAGATGAGACCAATACTCATCAAGTTTAGCTGCGGCTACCAAGGCACGGATTTTGGCGGCAGAGGGTGACTTAGTGCTCAGCCCCTGAACTATCCGTGGACATTGGCAATGGTTGAAAAGATCACGTGGAACTCTTCGTGTGAAGTAATAGTAGCCACAGCGGTTAAACGTATATGGGACTCTTTTAGTCACTATTCTGGTCAAAATCCTAACAAATTCACACTAGTTAGCATTATGATTAAGTGAATGTTGTCAGATGATTAGCGTATAGTTGATCTACTAGGTAGAACTGTAGGTGGTGCCCAGAAGATGACGTCGAAATTTTAATATTTATGTTTTATTACATATACTTATTTTTGATTTGAAATTGAAAAGCTGTCCTTTTTAGAATGGGTAGAAAATCGAATTCATACATCAATTTCAAGCTAAACTGTTTTCCTGGCTAGCTGGGTGGCGATAGTTATGGAGCGTATTTAGGTAAGAGTGTGTCCGTAATTTGATGCGTATTATCATTTATCTAAATTTTACTATAACCCAAATTTTTATTATTCCGATGGTGCGAGAACGGTTGTTTCAATACGGCTCCAGAATAAGCAAGTGTATTAGGCTGTGATTTTAGCAGTCGCTTTTAAACGACCCTCTACATTTGCGCCAAAGTCTATTCGGATTTTTTCCGCTACAACTTCGCCTGTCACAACTGCTGTCGAAGCTAATATGACATCGACGGCAGCGATGGTGCCATTCAAATGCCCCTCTACTGTAACAGACCTTGCTCTTACGTTGCCCTCAACCTTGCCTGTGCCTTTCACTATCAAAACATCTACGGTCAAATCGCCCGTTATTGCACCACCAAATTCAACGATGCCATCGCTGTGCCAATCACCTTTGATAACAATACTATCGTGTAGAATTGAGCGGCGCTGTACGGGCCCCTTGGTGGAACTCTTCGCAGGTATGAGGTCATCGGTTGTTGGTTTAGAAAACATCAGCAGCAGCACCCTCTTCCAGTTAACTTTAATTTATATAGGTTACTTAATCCGCAGAGGTCAATATTAACGACTACCAATGTGAAGAGTTACGCCTTTCCTATTATTAGGTCAAATCGAGATTAACCCATGGTTTCAAAGATATTCTGAAAGATATTTGTTACCCCCGAGGATTAAAAAAACAGGAATAACGCTTAGTTGATACGCATGATCTACCTGACCGGCCCCCCTGGACTGGTCCAAGTCGAATGTTAGTGCATGATCAAAACCGACAACTTGGCAGATTGCATATCCCAATCTCAGGTCAGGCTCATACATGGTAACCTCAGGGGGTGGCCCACCGCTCGCCCTCTTAGCTATCGTAGACCAAACCGTAGACCAAAATACGCCTTTTGCAGGAACCTAAATGAGACAGTAGCCTTATTTTGTGGGGTTAATGCGTTGGGTTGGATTTTGGTGCCTAGGAGAGGCCACTGGGGGTGCCAAGAGTATATGTATTTGACCCGTGACAGTGGTTATTGCTGGGAGCTTGTTAACTACTTTGGGAGATCATGATGGCAGACCGTCAATTATACCATTGAGCTTAAATCCTTATCGTTACTAGTATAGATAAAGTTATCATAAAGTATGACGACAGATTAAATTAGGGACGACATAAAGAGATCTGGGGTGCAGCTTTAAGTAGAGTTCAGATTTTAAATTATTTATTAGAAATATTTGAAACTCAAAGTAACCTTAAGTACCATCCAAGTTTTATAATTCTAATAATATTGAAATTATTTAAAACCTAAATGCTCTGTAGCTATACCCATAAAGGTCTATTAAACCTCATCTATGTTTGATGAGCTTGTAAAAGAAATCGTAAGAGAACTTGAGTCTAAGGAACGCCGAGGGAGAGCCCGAGGTGGTGACACAAAGGCCCGCTTTGAGTATGCCGTCGGGTTTCTGATTGGGGAACTTTGGAGGAATTCTTTGTCGTATCCCCCGAGTGAAAGCTCGATCAATCTTAGAAGTGGATACTATTCTGAACTACCAAGGTATCGGGACGAGAACCTCACCTATAGACAAGTCAAAGCTGCCTTCGATGGTATGGTTGATTGTCGTATGGTCGAAGTAACTACCGCAGGTTTCTACCGCAAGGAAGTTGGTAGTGGAGAACTCACAAGATTTATTCCAACTGATAAATTATTAGAAAAGTTTGAAAGCTTGGAAGGACACCCAGCCTTCCAACTCAAGCCAGAGCCTTCAGGTGATATCATCATCTTGAGAGATAAGATTGATGGCAGGAAGCAAGACGTTGACTATCCCGACACACCCAAGACTGAACGGTTCAGGTCTAATCTCACCAAGATAAATGATTGCTTTGTTAAACATTGGGCTGACGTGAGAATTGCAGATACCGAAGTTACAAAGCTTGCCGCAAGAATTAAGCAAGATGAAG
>LAQD01000007.1:308-1041 GCA_000981705.1 Rhodobacteraceae bacterium ASP10-04a | reverse complement strand
GGTGGCAGAATGTTCCGAGTGAATACCGCAAGTTGATTACGATTGATGAGGGAGTAACCACAGAATACGACTTCTCACAGCTTAGTCCTCATATGCTGTACTTTGCTTACAATCATAAATTGGGTGAAGTGGATGCATATGATCGAGTGTTAGATGGAGAGCACAGAGATATTGTCAAACAAGCGTTCAACGCCATGGTGCAAGCTAAGTCACCACTCAACGAAAAGCCTCGTAAGATTAATATGGATGGCATGGAGATGGATTGGCGGGAATTACGTCAGCGAATACTAGATGCCCACAAACCTATCCAAGGCCTCTTCTTCGATGGGATAGGGAACAAATTACAGTTCAAGGATAGCTGCGTCGCTGAAAATGTTATGCTTCAGTTTACCAAACAGAACCAAGTTGCCCTGCCAATTTATGATGGTTTTATAATGCGAGAGGGATTTGCAGGAGACTTAGAGGAGGCAATGCGTCGAGCCTTCTATCATGAGTTCCAAGCTGACATACCTATTAAGAAAGAAGTTATCATAGAACGTATTGCTCAGTTCGATGAGCAGGGGAACCCAAGGACTGATGCTGCTACCCGAGACGATCTCAAGCATAGTCAGTGGTATGATCGNNTTAAGAGCAATTCGAGTCCGTGTGGGGGCACCATTTTGGCGTTAGCTAGGGCATGGTTTTACCGCGCCCTGGTCAGCTGAAATTAGGGGGGCTGTTAATCAATTGGTCG
>LAQD01000007.1:0-291 GCA_000981705.1 Rhodobacteraceae bacterium ASP10-04a | reverse complement strand
CGGAATACTTTGTGGTTATATTCTTGGGGACAAAACTCGTAGCGGATTGCCGATGGAAAGCTGGGGGACTGACTGGGCGATGGTTTATTGAGCTATTGGCTCTTTCATTTGTCCTGTAGTTTTGCTTAGGTTATCTCATGATATGCACGATCCTAAGAATCTGCCTCACTGTAATGGCTTTGCTTGCAAGTGCTACTTCGAGTTTTGCTCTGCCAAATTGTCCCTCTGATCAGACAAAACGGTATCATAACTGTTTTGGCACCTACATTTGGACTACTGGCGAGAAATACG
>LAQD01000002.1:111247-114670 GCA_000981705.1 Rhodobacteraceae bacterium ASP10-04a | reverse complement strand
CGCAATCCTCTGAAGCCGGCAAAGCTTCCCCCCAATAAATAATTTGAGGCAATAGATCTACTTTCGCGGCCAAGACCAGCGTTTGGTGACCGTCATCTAAGCGCCAAGAGTTTGACATGGATAAGCTCCCTCGCTTTCTGGCTATTTTACCGCGCCAAGCGTGAGACCTGCAATGAAATGTTTCTGCATTAAGAAAAACATCAAAACAGGTGGCAAAGCCGCAATGATCGAGCCGGCGCTCATCAAATGATACATCGCACGGAACTGTGCGTTAAAGCTGGTGATCCCGGCGGTAACTGGTTGTGCATTCTCGCCTTGGGTGAGCACAATAGCCCAGAAGTAATCATTCCAGATGAAGGTGAAAATCAGGACTGAAAGCGCTGCAATTGCGGGCTTCATCAGGGGTAACACCACATACCAGAATATCCGCCATTCAGCGATGCCCTCAACCCGGGCAGCTTCGATCAGCTCATAGGGCAGCGCCTTGATGAAATTGCGCATAAATAGGGTGCAAAATCCAGTTTGAAATGCGATGTGAAACAGCACCAAGCCAGTTTTAGTGTTATAAAGCCCCATGTCCAGTGTCAGGTCACGAACCGGCACCATCAGGATTTGGAAGGGTACGAAATTGCCGGCAATGAACATGAAAAAGATCAGTAAATTGCCTCGAAATTTATAAACCCCAAGTGCAAAACCCGTCATGCAGCTCAGCGCCACCGCGCCGATCACTGTTGGGATGGTGATCAGGAATGAATTCATGATGTAGCGGGGCATGGCGGAGCCGAACACCATACTGTAGTTTTTGATCATCTCAAAGGACGACGGCCAACCCCAGTAATTGCCAACTAGAAAATCTGAGTCCGGTCGTATCGAGAACAGCGCCACGGCCAACAGCGGGGCCAGCCATAACAACATCACGATTGGCAATAGGGCCTGATAACCAAGCTGCCAAGCACGCGATGATTTTTCTATGGGTTTTGGAAACATCTGTTATAGCTCCAAAGCTGCGAGATCGGGTTTCATCAATTTTCGGCTTTCTCATCTTGGTACATCCGCCACAAAAAGTAGCCAATGAACACCATCATGATCAGAAATAGGATTACCGCAATCGCGGCGCCGTAGCCCATTTTGAACCCATACTCCGACAGGGACTTCTCAAACATATAGAAGCTAAGCACCCGTGACGAGCCAAACGGGCCACCATTGGTCATTATCGAGATCAAATCAAACGACCGCAACGAGCCAATCACCGTCACCACAAATGCGATGAATGTGGCGGGACGCAGTTGCGGTAAGATGACGTGCCAAAGCATTCTTATGCCTTTGGCCCCATCCAAACGTGCCGCTTCGATTTGCTCGGGGTCGACCGAGTTGAGGCCGGTGAGATAAAGGATCATACAATATGCTGTTTGTGGCCAAAGCCCAGCAGCGATGACCCCATAGGTTGATAAAGTGGGGTCGCCTAAAACATTGATTGGCTCAAAGCCAACAAAACCAATAATCCCATTGAACAGCCCGAATTGTGGATCATAAAACCACGTAAAAACTAAACCGACCACGATTTGAGAAATCACGAAGGGGAAGAAAAAGAGAGATTTATAAAGCCGAATGCCGCGTACGGTTTGATTAAGGAACAATGCGATGAACAGCCCTGCTGGGATTGAAGCCAGGTAAAAAATCAGCCACTTGAGATTGTTCCAAAGTGAAATGTTAAAGGAGCGGTCCCGGGTTAGTAGCTTTTCATAATTTGCCATCCCAATATATTCGCCATGTGTGGCCAATGGCCCAAGGCCATCCCATTTGAATAAGGAGATACGGAAGCTTTGAAATATTGGGAAGACCACGTAAATCGCAAACATGATGAGACCTGGCACCAAAAACAGCCACGGTGTAACTGCGATTTCATTGCGCTTATACCAGCCCTTTTTGGCCAATGTCTTGTTCCATTGGGATGTGGTGGCCATCGAGTCGCCTCCGCGGGGAGTAAATATCTAAAAAATCAGCAAAGAGAAACGACGGCCGCTTGTCATTGGTGATTGCGAGGGCGGATGCGCAGGTTGCCCTGCGCATCCAATAGCCAGTGAGCTGAACATCAGCTGCTGCAGTTGGTCTTAGTAAGCTTCCTTGCGAACACCTTCGATGCGGTCAAGGATATCATCCAAGTTATCTGGGTAAACCATGAATTCTTGGAAACCCTCCATGGCAGCTTGTGCCATTTCTGCTGGGAAATCACGGTCAAAGAACTGAGCTACGCCGCCTGGACTGTTTGAAGACAGCATTTCAAAGCCTTGATTTAGGAATTTATCGTCGTCAACGGATGCTTTAGAATTAACCGGTAGTTGCCCTAAATTGGCACTATTATTCATTTCAGTCTGAGCATCAGGAGAAACAATATATGCTAAGAACGCTCTAGCATTGTCTTTGTTTTTGGCATTGGCAGCAATATGAAACGTGTCTGTTGGAGCATCTTCTGCCATAGCAATGCCAGCAGTGATTGCCGGAAATTGATGGAAGTCTAATTGATTGTCGGTCAATCCACCTTCACGCAATGGTGAAACAGCAAAATTTCCCATTAAAATGGCTCCGGCAGAACCATCAATCATAAACGGCAGTGACTGCTGCCAGTCTTTATTCTGATTGTCGTCAATGAATGCGCCCATACGAATTAGTTTGCCCCAATTATCGAACGTTTCACGAACTCGTGGATCGGTCCATTCAATTTCGCCAGCAGCCATTTGCATGTGGAAGTCAAATCCGTTTGTCCGCAAATTAAGGTAATCAAACCAACCAGCACCAGTCCAAAGCCATTTGTTTCCTATGGTGTAACATTTGCGCCCAGACGCAATCATTGCTTCACAATTAGACAGCATATCATCAAAATTAGTAGGCTCTGAAAGGCCTAATTCTTGGTAGATGTCTTTTCTGTAATAGATGCCCCACTGATAGTAAGTGTACGGAACACCCCATTGTTTGCCGTCAATTGTCAGCGCACCTTTTGTAGACGCTAGTTCATTAGCAATGTCTGTACCATCGGCCCACATGTCAGATACATCTTCTAACAAGCCAGCCTCTACATAGGGCTTCATCCGGTTGGCGGCGTACCACGTTAGAACGTCAGGCGCATCGGCAGACAAAAAGTTGCGTATTTGCGTTTTGTAGGCCTCACGATCAATTACATTAGTTGTGATGTTTAATGCTGGATTATTGGCTTGGAATTTTGCAATCAAAGTTTCCATTGTTGCGCGAGGTGCAGGATTGGATGTATCGAGATTGATTTTTAAATTGCCAGTCAGTTCAGCGGACGCTGGGCCCGCCATAGCAACAACCGTGGCGAGCGACGCTACTGTCGCCTTTAATATGGAACGCATGGTATTCTCCCTAGTGTTTCCGTTTTTATAAGTCTCAAATATTGAAACTCAGTTT
>LAQD01000002.1:107326-111172 GCA_000981705.1 Rhodobacteraceae bacterium ASP10-04a | reverse complement strand
AAAATAACGAGTATAGTCACTTAATGGGACCGATGACGTAAATGAATGATGCTCCAAATGCAGATGGAACTGTCGGCAAGGCGATGCAGGTTTTGGACCAAGTGGCCTCTTTTCGTCGTGCCGTTCGGTTTTCTGAATTACTGGCCAATAGCCCGTTTCCAAAACCTACCCTCTACCGATTTGTGCAAACACTGACCAATCAAGGCATGCTGGCGTTTGATCCTGAACGCCAAACCTATTCTATGGGCATACGCTTGGTGCGTTTGGCGCATTCTGCTTGGCGGCACAGCTCCCTGGCACCGGTGGCGCGCCCCTATATTGAAGCGCTGGCGGCAAAGGTTGGTGAAGCGGTGCACTTGGCACAGTTCGACAATGGGCATGTGCTTTTTGTTGATAGGTGCAAAGCCACTGATCAATTTGAAACATTGGCCCAGGCTGGAAAAATTGCTCCGGGTTATTGCACTGGTGTCGGCAAGGTGATTTTGGCTTTTATGCCACAGATCGAGCAAAACCGAGCGCTGGATCAGCAAGCTTATAAGGCGTACACCCCGTTCACACTCACAAACCGCGCCGCACTTCTGACCGAGCTTGCTCAGATCAAGGCGGATGGTGTTGCCTATGACCGCGAAGAGCATGAGCAAGGGATCATCTCGATTGCCTGCCCCATCCTAACCGGTCAGGGCCGGGTTGTTGGGGCCGTGTCTATTGCTTCATCGACGAATCGATACACAATTGACGACTTGGAAAAACAAAGACCCAATTTGCTGAAGTCTGCAAATTTAATTGGGTCTGAAGCAGAATTATGGCAGGTCCCAACATGGAGCTGAACAATGGGAGAACTGGTTAAATGTCAGGCGTAACGCTTTCAAACATCATTAAGAAATATGGTGAAGTTCAAGTGATCCATGGGATCAATCTTGACATTCAAGATGGCGAATTTTGCGTATTTGTTGGGCCGTCTGGTTGTGGAAAATCCACCTTGCTCCGGATGGTGGCAGGGTTAGAGGACACAACTGGCGGCGCGATCACCATTGGTGGACGGGATGTCACCCGAGAAGATCCAGCTCGGCGTGGAGTGGCGATGGTGTTTCAAACCTACGCGCTTTACCCGCACATGACGGTGCAAGAAAATATGGGATTTGGCCTGCGAATGAATGGCTATCCCAAGGCCGAAATTACTGAAAAAGTGGCTGAAGCCAGCCGTATTTTGAAGCTGGATGACTACCTAAAACGCAAGCCTGCAGCTTTGTCTGGTGGGCAGCGTCAGAGGGTTTCAATCGGTCGGGCTATTGTGCGTGGGCCAGAGGTATTTTTGTTCGATGAGCCGCTGTCAAATTTGGATGCTGAGCTTCGGGTGGAAATGCGTGTGGAAATTGCGCGTCTGCATAAAGAGATTGGGGCAACCATGATCTATGTCACCCATGATCAAGTTGAAGCTATGACCTTGGCCGATAAGATTGTGGTGCTGCGAGCGGGCGTGATCGAGCAGGTTGGAGCGCCAATGGACCTTTACCGCGATCCGGATAATAAATTTGTTGCTGGCTTCATTGGCAGCCCGGCGATGAACTTTTTAAGCGCACAAGTGTGCAAGGGCTTTGTTGATGTGTCGGGATTGCAAGCCTCCATTAAGATGGATGTGACCCTGCCTGCGGAAGGTACCGCCGTTGAATTGGGTCTGCGGCCAGAACATTTGGTGATTGATCCCAAGGGTGACACCCACCGTATTGAAATGACAGAAAGCCTTGGCGGCGTGTCTTATGCCTATTTGATGGGGGCATCGGGAGAGAAAATTGTGGTAGAAGAACGTGGGGATTTGCGTTCGCAAGAGGGGACCACTGTGGGGCTGACAGTGGATGCGGTATCTGCCCGCCTGTTCGATGCGATCACTGAAACTCGGCTTCGCTAAAGCTTTTGGCTAAGCCCCGAGGATTAATCGAATGATCCCAGTGCTGGCTAGTACAATCAAAAGTGTCAGGCAAAATGGCTTGTAGAGATGTTCCCATTTGGGCACAAACAACAGCTTGCCCAAAACCACACCCAAGCCAGCTGGTAACGCCATCACGAGGCCGCGTTTCACCGCGGTTTGATCCATAATGCCGAATGACAAAAGGCTGATCATGGTCGTGACTGATCCTAAGAATAAAAACAACACAAGCGAGGCGCGCATCTGGCGTGGTCGTGCCTGCTGCGCCAAGACATACAGTGCAACCACCATACCACCAACACTGGCCAATCCTGTGGCAACTCCGGCCAGCCAGCCCGATCCATAAAGCCCCCAGTTGCTCACCAAAAACGGCATCCTCACCCGCATTAATTGCAGAGCTGCAAGGACAATGATCACACCCAATGCTACAAGTTTGGATTGCTCAGGCGCAATCGCAGTGGTGAGGGCCAAACCAAAGGGAACCCCGAGCGTGGAGCCTATCGCCAGTCCAATCGCGACCTTTCGGTTTGCCTCCTGCCAACCGCTGCGCAACATGAACAACGAGGCGGTCATCTCAAGCCACCAACATATTGCGATCAGTTGCACTGGTGGGATGATCAAAGCACCAGAGGCCATCACCATTGCTGACAGCGCGAAGCCTGAAAACCCGCGTACCATTCCGGCGATTAGGCAAATAGTTGCCAGAATTGCAACTTCGCTGATCGTCAGCAAAAGCAAAGTCGCCAAGAGCGTCATGATTTGTGCATCTCACTTGCAATTAACGCGACACCATCCGCAATTTTGTCCATGCGCAACGAGCTATAGGCTAAACGGTAATAGTTTTTAGGCGCATCTTCAGTGGTGAAAAACGGTCGACCAGGCTCGATCAATACGCCTTTTTCTCGCAGTCTTTCCGCCACTTCTTCGGTGTCTACCCCGTCTGGTGCGCGCATCCAAAACGAACTACCACCAAATGCACCTTGGCCTGCAACTGCAAGTCCATGTTGTAAGAATGCGTCCTCCATTGCTAACCGTCGTTCGTGAAACGCTGTGCCCATTCGACGAATTAAGGCATCATAATGGCCTAGTGATAAAAAATAGGCAGCTGTGCGCTGGATATGGCCTGGGGGGTGGCGCAAGACTGTAGAGCGCAGTGCACGGGCTTCCCGAATAAAATGCTTTGAGCCTACCAAATATCCAAGCCGCAAGCCGGGAAATAGAGATTTAGAAAAGCTGCCCACATAGATTACCCGACCCTCTCTATCTAAGGATTTTAATGCTGGTGAAGGTGCTTTGAGAAAGGACATTTCAAATTCGTAATCATCCTCTACAATCAAAAAATCCTTCTCAGAGGCCCGCTGCAATAAGGCCTGCCTCCGCTCCAAGGGCATAGTCGTGGCAGTGGGGCATTGGTGCGAGGGGGTTGTGAATACCACATCCACATCCGCAGGAAGTGCATCTGGTGGTAAGCCGCTGGAATCTACTTCAACTGAGGCCACTTGGCAGCGTGATTGTGTGAGAATATCACGCAACGACGGGTAGCAAGGATTTTCCAAAGCGGCTGTGCGGCGTTGATTGAGCAAAACATTCGCTGATAGCCAGAGCGCATTTTGTGCCCCCATAGTTACCAAGACCTCATCTGGATCAGCCTTAATACCCCGTCGAGGCAGGGTGTGACGAAGAATGAATTCAATCAATTTCGGGTCATCCCGGTCAAAATAATCTGACGTTAACGCGTCATAATCTTTTGAACCCAAAGCTTGCAGTGCACATAGCCGCCAGTTGGAGCGATCAAACAGGGTTTCATCCGCCTGACCATATATAAAGGGATATTTGTATTTGCCCCAATCTTGGGGTTTGGTTAGTGATACTCCACCAGAAAACTTCTGGCCAATGGCGCGATTCCAATCCACTTTATCTTC
>LAQD01000002.1:106662-107025 GCA_000981705.1 Rhodobacteraceae bacterium ASP10-04a | reverse complement strand
GGACTTACTATTGCCTAGCTTTCGATACTCTGTCTAGGGGGCATTATCTTGCCGTTCCTACCGATAAAAAAGAAAAGGCCCGGCTTTCGCCCGGCCTTTTTCAAATCTCAAGACTTGATCTTTAGTCTACGAGACGACCTATCCAAACACGCGTGTGAGGGCTTGGTCGATAGCATCGGTAATTAGGTCAATATCCTCGGCTGTGCAGACCAGCGCTGGTGATAGGCAAAGGGTATTATTAAGGCCGGGAAGAGACCGGTTCGTTGCCCCAATAATAACTCCCTGTGCCATGCAGTCTTTAACCACAGCCATGACCTTAGCTTCCGCCGCGGGTTCACGAGTGTCACGATCTACTACCAATTC
>LAQD01000002.1:105557-106592 GCA_000981705.1 Rhodobacteraceae bacterium ASP10-04a | reverse complement strand
CTGAGCACCGCGCGTAATGCAGTTTTCCAATAGATTTTCATCTTCAATAATCCGCATGTTTTCCAGAGCCGCTGCAGGCCCGGCTGTGCAGCCGCCAAAGGTAGAAATATCGCGGAAATAGCCCATTGGATCGGTATCATCTTTAAATAGATCAAAGACCGCTTCAGTGGTGACCGTTAAAGATATCGCTGCGTAGCCTGAGGCTACACCCTTGGCCATGGTCACGATGTCGGGTTTGACGTCATAGTGCTGATAGCCAAACCATGTGCCAGTGCGACCAAGGCCGCAGACCACCTCGTCGATCATTAGCAACACATCGTATTTTGTACAGATTTCTTGGACCCGCTGCCAATAGCCCTCCGGAGGTACAATAACGCCTCCACCTGCTGTGATTGGCTCAAGTATTAACCCGCCCACGGTGTCCGCACCTTCACGAAGGATCACATCCTCGATCGCATTGGCAGCTCGGATGCCATATGTCTCGCCATGGCCTAAATTATCTTGCGAGGCCTCACGGTATTCCAAGCAATGTGGAACTGAGATAAATCCTGCTGGGAAGGGACCATATTGCGCGTTCCGCTCATGTTGGCCTCCAGCGGCAAGGGTCGCAATAGTTGTGCCGTGATAATCGCGTTCTCGGAAAAGGATTTTGTTTTTTTTGCCACCATATTTTTTATGGGCAATCTGGCGGATCATTTTAAAGCCTTTTTCATTAGCTTCAGATCCAGAGTTTGAATAGTATACGCGGCTCATGCCAGGCATTTTATCAATTAAGCGTTTGGCAAATTTCGCTGCTGGGACTGAGCCCGCTGCCCCGGCAAAAAAGTGCATTTTGACAAGTTGGTCACGCACTGCATCTGCTATACTTTCGCGACCGTAGCCTACGTTGACGGTCCAAACGCCACCAGAAACAGCATCAATATGTTCTTTTCCAGCTTGGTTCCAGACCCGTATACCTTTGCCTTCAACAATAATGTTGGGGTCGACTGTCTCAAATAATTTGTTCTGGATAAGGTGATGCCACACATGAGCTTT
>LAQD01000002.1:103807-105457 GCA_000981705.1 Rhodobacteraceae bacterium ASP10-04a | reverse complement strand
GCGCAGAATTTCAATTTTTAAAATAGGGCCAGTTGAATCATCTATATAAGGCCAAATCAGGTAAAAGCTTACTGGGTCGTTTTATTGTTTAAGGTTGTGGATTTAGTGCATGCAAAAATGTGTAAATTTGATCTACAAATTATTTTATCAAAGCTGACGCATCTACGGCATTCGAAGCTACATCTCAAATAACTGCACTGGGAGGCGATGGCCAAGTCGCTGTTGACTTTACTGCCGCTGCCGATCCAGTTGGTGCTCCAATTAGTAACTACCAATATAGCCTTGACGAGGGCTGGAGTTGGTTAGCTTTCAACCCAGCTATTACCGGCAGTCCAGCCACAATCAGCGGCCTGACTAATGGAGTTAAATACTCAATTGAATTACGCGCAGTTAACTCCATTGGCCCTGGAGCTATTTCACAATCAGCAAAAGCCACCCCAATCGCTATGCCAAATGCACCGACAAACTTAAGCGCAACCACAAACGCCTTATAAGTTCCCAAGCTTAGGGTTGTAAGAGATGTTTAACTGGTTATGTTTGAAAAAATACCCATGCTGGTGAAAACAAATTAGGACCCGTTATGAGCCGTGATGTCGATCCCTTTTTTCAACCTATTTCCGCAATGGAACTTGCTCGTTTTGCCGGAGTGCCAACTTTCATGCGGCTCCCTCATATGACCACAGATCACCCCCGCTTTGATGATATAAATATAGGTTTATTGGGCGTACCTTGGGATGGCGGTACAACAAACAGGCCTGGCGCCCGACACGGACCGCGCCAAATGCGTGATCTTTCTACCATGATCCGGGCAATGAACCCGGTGACCAACATTTCACCCTTTGCCAGCGTTAATTGTGCCGACCTGGGTGATGTGCCACCAAATCCAGTAGATATTCAAGATAGCCTCAATCGTGTGACAGACTTTATTTCAGTCATGAAGAAAAAAAATATTTTGCCAATGACAGCAGGTGGAGATCATTTGGTTACACTCCCTATTCTACGGGCATTAGCAACTGACGGACCGCTGGGTCTGATCCAATTTGACAGTCATACAGATTTATTTGACAGCTACTTTGGCGGTCATAAATTTACCCATGGCACTCCATTTCGCCGAGCAATAGAAGAAGGTTTGGTAGATCCAAAACGTTTTGTTCAGGTCGGAATTCGTGGTACAGCATATAATCTTGATGACATCGAATGGGGCATGGACCAGGGTGTCAGAATCATCCGCATTGAGGAGTTATTTGAACGAGGCGTGCCTGACGTTATGGCCGAAGTTCGCGAGATTGTTGGAACTCTACCAACGTATTGTACCTATGATATTGACTTTGTTGACCCAACCTTCGCACCCGGAACTGGAACACCGGAAATTGGTGGACCGAACAGTTTTCAAGCCCAACAGGTTGTGCGCGAATTAGTGGGCGTAAACCTGGTAGGTGCCGACTTAGTCGAAGTTTCCCCACCACTAGATTCTGCCGGTGGTACTGCTTGGTTAGGGGTATCTCTAATTTTCGAATTAATGTGTATTCTGTCGCAATCTACTGAAATATAAATGAATTTTTAAAAAAATACTAAGATTAATTTTATGAACGAAGTACTGGCTAAGCTTTTCATTGTCCCTGCCAACGGTAATACATGCCAAGCTTACAA
>LAQD01000002.1:73351-103642 GCA_000981705.1 Rhodobacteraceae bacterium ASP10-04a | reverse complement strand
TATGCAGCATATGAAATTAGGAGGGAATTATGACCGACGTTAAAAAACCTACTCATAAAACTGCAAAAGCGGTTAAGAAATTTAACCGCCGCACACTTTTAGCGAGCGGTGCGGCCTTGGCTGCATTTACACCAGTCGCACCAATGTTTGTAAGAAACGCATTTGCCGCAACAAGTGGTAAAGTAAATGTCCTGATGTGGGGCGAGTATTTGCCAGACTCAGTGGTTGCTGACTTCAAAGCGAAAACCGGTATTGTAATTAATCACACAAAAATTGGTGATAACGGCGAGATCATTTCAAAAATGAAGGCAGGCGGCGGTGCCGGATACGATCTCGCAAGTCCAACAAATATGAGAGCCCTTCAATGGGAAAACCTTGGTGTACTTCAGCCATTTGACATGAACAAAGTAACCAATATTGGAAATGTTAATCCCGGCATGGTCGCCGTTGGAGAGCGTGATTGGAACTTTGGGAATAATGGATCACACTGGCTGCCACAGCTTTGGGGCACAGAATCAATCTCATGGCGAACAGATAAATGGACCCCTGACGGGTTGCCAAGTTTTGGCGATATATGGGAGCCAAATCCAGGTATAAACGGTGCGTTTATGATGGGTCGAACATACTCAATGATGACTGGTTGTGGTATTTGGATGCATCATGAGGGTAAAATGGACTTCTGGTCTTCTTACAAAGACGAAGAGACTATGAGAAAAAACTGGGAGATAATTACTGCCTATTGTATCTCTAAAAAGCCTAACTTAGTGAAGTTTTGGTCGGGTGCAGATCCACAGAAGCAAGGCTTTACTTCAGATGGTGTTGTTGTGGGTCAAACATGGGACGGACCAATCGTATCCATGATGAAATCTGGCGAGCCTGTTGCATACCAAACTACCAAGGAAGGTGCGCTTGCTTGGGTTGACGGAATAACAATGTCGGCCAAAGCTGAAAACAGAGACGAAGCTTACGAACTTATTAATTATAGCTTCACTCCAGAAGTCGGTGGTCTAACGATCAACGAGATTGGATACAATTCGGCTGTTATTGGTGCTTCTGACCATTACACTGCTGAAACAAAGGCTATTTCGCAGGCAGTATACCCTGGGGATACCGCATCTAAGCTGAACCCATGGCCTCCTGAGCCGCCCTGGTTTGCAGATGCGCGTGCTGAATATGCAAACAAATTTGAAACCGCCTAAAAATTTCAATTTGTAAGAATTGGAGCGCCTTGAATTTTGTCAGGGCGCTCTTTTTTGATCGGTTTTGTTTTATAACAGGTAGATTGTGTTTTAAGGAATTGACCTATGAGTGCTGATGTAGAACTGCAAAACGTTTCTGTTTCTTTTGGAAACTTTTATGCGGCAAAAAATGTTAGTGTCAAAATAGAAAAAGGAGAGTTCTTTAGCTTCCTTGGACCCTCTGGCTGTGGAAAGACCACTTTGCTACGTGCAATATCTGGCTTCTCTGAGCCATCTGATGGGAAAATTCTTATTGGCAACCAGGATATGGCTGGAATTGGCCCAAACAAGAGGCCGACATCTCTAATATTTCAAAACCTTGCTCTGTTCCCGCTAATGTCTGTAGCAGATAATATAGCATTTTCTTTGGAGGTAAGGGGAACTGGGAAGGTACAAAGAAGAAAACGAGCTGACGAACTTTTAGAATTAGTTGCTTTAACTGGCCAGGGTGATAAAAAAGTTCATGAACTATCTGGTGGGCAGCGACAGCGTGTGGCAATTGCACGTGCGCTGGCAATCGAGCCCGAGGTTCTTCTCTTAGATGAGCCGTTGTCCGCACTAGATTTAAAATTACGCCAGAAAATGAGAATAGAACTAAGAGAGATTCAGAAGAGAGTTGGCATCACCTTCATTTATATTACTCATGACCAAGGTGAAGCATTGACGATGTCAGACCGAATTGCAGTCATGAACCAAGGCGAGTTGGAGCAAATTGGCTCCTGTCATAACGTATACGAATCACCGTGCACTCCATTTGTAGCTACATTTGTTGGTGAGAATAATGCGTTCTATGGGACTGTTAGTGCCGTGGATGGTGATATGGTGAATGTATCGGCTGATGGAAATAATTTTTCGGCGAAGGCCGGTGATTTGGGTGAAGGTAAAAAGTATACTTTCAAAAAGGGTGACAAGGTAATTATGTTTGTAAGGCCTGAATCCATCTTCCTTAAAGACCAAAACAATCAGGCGGACAATGTTTTTACCGCAGATTTTAAAGCAATTGAATTCGAAGGAAACTTAAAAAATATCTATATGAGTATCAATGGCAAACAAAATGTTCGCTGTAGTGTCTCTAATGCCGTGGACACTACAGTCCTATCAAATTCAAAGAATGTTGAATTAAAATTTTCCTCACGAGACGCGGTCGTCCTTCCCGTGGGACCTTTAGCGGTGGATTAGAGAGAACAAGAATGAATTATTTCTTTAATAAAAACGGCCCACTGATATCAACCTATTTAATAATTGCTATCAGCTTCTGGTTGGTTTTCCTTATTATTATCCCACAATTATATATGTTTGATCTTTCATTCCGTCCTAACATACCGCCACTATTAAGGGGCGGTCCAGACGACGTCTACACGCTAACCCATTACAAACATTTTCTTTTTGGTTCTGAAACAAGTGGAGAAAGTTATAATTATGTAGATGTTGGGGTTTTCAGAGACACAATTCTAATTGCTGTTCTAATTACGCTTATCAATCTTTGCTTTTGTTATCCTATTGCCTTTTATATTGCCAAAGTTGCCTCGCCCAATACTGCAAGATTGTTGATCGTTTCTTTAATTATTCCTTTCTGGATTAATGAGCTTCTCCGCTCCTTTGCACTGCGAATTTTATTTGCTGGTGAAGGATTTATAAACAATGTACTTCTCAAATTGGGTCTAATCGACAACGGGATAAATTTTATAGCGATGGATGTCGCCCTCTACACTGGCCTAAACTATGCCTACATTCTTCTAATGATTTTTCCTCTCTATAATGCCATGGAGACTCTGGACAAAAATCAGCTTGAAGCAGCCGAAGATTTGGGTTCATCAATGTTAAAAACTCACTTTCGGATAGTTATTCCACATGCTAAGGCTGGGATTGCGTCTGGCTGCACCATGGTTTTCATGCTAACCGCAGGTGCATTAGCGACACCAGTAGTGCTGAGTAGCCCGAATACATTTTGGTTTACTCAATTAATTTATCAGTGGTTTAATATGAACGACAATTGGCCAAGGGGGGCGGCCTATTCAGTTGTCTTGCTGTCTGTGTCAGTTGTTTTTGTGCTTCTAATGATGAAAATCTTTAAAGTGAAAATAGGTGAGATTGTACGATGAAATCTCAACAAGCTTTAAATATATTATTAGGTATTTATATTTTTATATTTTTTACCTACCTTTTTGGCCCTCTTGTCATAATGAGCATCACAGCTTTTAACTCAGCTGAATTTCCATCCGTAACACCTTGGGAGTGCTTCAGTCTTCGATGGTTCAACGAAGGCAAAATTGCCTATGATGGACAACACC
This sequence comes from Rhodobacteraceae bacterium ASP10-04a, assembly GCA_000981705.1. Lineage (GTDB taxonomy): Bacteria > Pseudomonadota > Alphaproteobacteria > Rhodobacterales > Rhodobacteraceae > Planktomarina > Planktomarina antarctica. The sequence goes on along the minus strand of LAQD01000002.1, from coordinate 100,113 downwards.
TTGCAGGGTTAGCTACGGATTGGAGGCTGCACGAAGGCTTAATTACGTCACTAAAAATTGGACTGGGAGTTGTACTTCTGGCAGTTCCCATAGGGTTGTCAGCGGCTCTGGTCTTAACACAAGTTCATAGTCGGTTGCGGACAGCATTTTATTCCATATCTATCATGCCAGTATTATTTCCAGGCGTTATTATTGGAATTTCAACGGTAGTCCTTTGGGACCGGATTGCCACTATGGGCGGTGGCGGCCTTGTCACACAACTAGGAAGAAATGGTGTTTTCTTAACGATATTGGCTCAGACCTGTTTCATCTCTACTTACTGTTTTTTAATTTTTGTCGCCAGATTGCAGAGGTTCGATCAAACACAAGAAGAGGCAGCTTTAGATCTTGGAGCAAACCAGACCCAAGTTTTTTTCAAAATATTAATACCGTACATGATGCCCGCGATTGCTTCGTCCTGCGTGATAGCATTCCTAGCGTCCTTTGAGAACTACAACACTACGGTTTTCAGTATTTTATCTGATCAAACTCTTACAACTGTTATTGCGTCCAAAGTTCGCCTGGGAATAAGCCCTGCAATCAGCTCTCTTGCGCTGGTAATCATCTTAATAACCTTAACAGTAACGGTAATATATGAAGTCCTCAAAAGACGAGAGGACAAAAAGAAAAAGGAACTTGAAGCTGAAGCCTTGTTTGCACAAACTCTAGATTCTCGCCTCAAAAAAACGAAAAAAAATGGCCTCAAAATCCCAAAATCTATATTTGTTATATTATTTTTTGTCGTAGTATGCATTTTTGGGTTTAATAAAATGGTGAAGAAAGGGATGTATGGATCCACCTGTATTGCTGCCGCAGAAAAAGAAAAGAAGTCCAATTTTTCTGATCAGCTAAAGCTATTACAAAAGAACGCTGAAATAGCTAATCAGCGATCGTCAGAAAATGGTGACGTAGGCGAGAAAAAAGAATTTGATAGTATTTTTGGAGATCCAAATTTATTCAAAGACTTTGGCGGGTTTGATTCAAAGATACAGGACCAAGACTAACCCTAAGCACTTTGTTTAAATTCTTCAGCTGCTAGCAGTTCTAACAGAGATCAACTATCGTGCTGTTTTTCGTTTGCCCGAGCAGGATGATGTGTGCGCACGGCCAGCAAGTTTACGGTAGGCTGTGACGTTGATCTTTCTCTTTGCGAATGATGAGTTCAAGAAATCGGATGGGGTGATCGTTACGCATCTGAATGGGCAAGCCGTTGCACCAGGAGAAGAGATTGCGTTGAATGAAGGTCGCTTGGCGCTCACCGACAAAGGCATCCCTTTCTTTGAACTGGCAACTGGGTTCCGCATGGCACGGTTGTATTTGCAAGCGCCAGAGGTGGCCTCAGACCATTTTTAAAGCTGAACAAAGAGGGTTATCGTAATTTCATGCTCCTACAGCATGCATGGACTTCACGGTCGCGGGGGGTTCTACGGTTTTCTGTTTGGGTGCCTTGCTGGGCATTCCCTTGGGCTATGCCATGGGGCTTCTGAATTGGGCTTATGGCTGGTTTGATCCGATTGTTGAGTTTATGAGACCTGTGCCACCCTTGGCCTTGATCCCCTTGATGATCATGGTCGCGACCAAGTTTCAGCTGACTGATACCGCGACCGTTGGGATAATTCTGATTGGCTTTTTGATTGATATTGGCAATCGCCAACTCAAAAGTTGGTTGGTGTCTTGGAAGGGCAAAGCTTAAAAACTTTTAGAACGAGCCCCACTGGGGCCTATTTTTGTTAAAAACCTATTCGATACCAGCACCAGATAACATTGCGCTGATCCAGCGCTTTGTGTCCGGTGTTTTTGCCAAGCGCAGAAAGGCTGCGCGTTCGCGGTCAAACATATCTTGCTCAGTGACCTCAAGGGGGGCATCTGAAGCTGTGTTGACGACGATTGTCGCGATTTCCATTGCAGTGGTTTTATTGTGGACCTTGAACCAGCCTTTGGCCAAGCCATCGGCCATGAATTCCTCCATTTTGCTAAATAAAGCTTTTCCTGGAAGGATCATTTTTGGTGGTGAGGGTGGGGTATATCCTTGGGCCATATCTGTAATGAGCGCAGTAGCTCGTGTAATTAGCTTGTCACGGTTCATTACTGTCTCATCGTGATCGGCGACGAAATACCGCAGTTTTGTAGCCTGTTCGGGGCTCCCACCGGTTTTGCCGTAGCCGACTTGCATCCAGGTTTCCCAGGCGGCAACTTCAGGATCCTGAGTCGCGGAAAGCCAGCGCTGGTAGGTAGTTTTTACACCACCACCACCCGGTACGACTCCCACACCACTTTCGACTAAGCCAAGAACTGAATTTGCATGAATGATCAATTTATCACAATGTAGCAGCACCTCAAACCCGCCGCCGAGGGAAAGGCCGGAAGGTGCACCAACCACTGGCACAGGACAGTATTTTAACGCAACCACGGCTTGTTGGAAGTCATTTAAGAAGCTGTCCATCTCGTCCCAAGCTTTGCGATCGATGAAATCTGCGAAGCGATTGAGATCAACGCCTGCGCTGAAATGCTGTGCATCATTATGGATTAGGATGCCCTGACCATGATCACTGGCAGCATGGCGGACAATGGCCATGCTATCTGCCGTGAGAGCATTGGCCTTCGAATGAAACTCAACAAGTCTCAGATTCCCAGGTAGGGCCCAAAGGCTCGCTGCGGAATTGCTGGCAATAGGCTGGAGTGTTCGTCTTGTCAGACTGAAGCGTTGGGTGCCCTCTGGTAGACTTACAGCTTTTAGTATTGGGCTACCTTCGAAGGTACGCACCATTAATGTTTGGTCTTTTACCACGTAGAATGGCCCCTGATCTGCAGATACGGTGAGGGCCATTGGAACCTCACAGCCGGCTTGCTGTGCAAGTTCGATCACAGTGGTGGCACCCAACGCGTCAATCATTTCGAACGGGCCACGGATCCAATTGAACCCCATTTTCATCGCGTCATCGATATCTTGTGGGGTCTTGGTCACTTCGGGAATTAAAGCGGCAGCATAAGCTAGTACGCGACCCAAGAAATTACGGCAAAACTGCGTGTATGGGCCTTCCCCTGCAATCATCAAGGGCAGGGTTTCGTGGCTCTCTTGTAATGCTCTAGCTGCGTTTTGTGCCATGTGTGGGAGCTCTGTGATGCGCGGACGCACAGTGCCCGTATTTAGATCAATAGCCCAATTGTCACGGTAAAACCCGCCTTTTCCAGATTTTTGGCCTGTAAAGCCCTCACCAATCAACCGATCAATCAGTTGATTGGCTGGGTTGTTAGAGCGACCGACTGCGTGAAATAGATCATGCTTGGGTAGAATATCGCCCAATGTATTTACTACATCGGACATCAGATCGATGCCAATCATATCATAAAGCCCAAAGACGCCAGTTTTAGGGATGCCCATGGGCCGGCCCATCAAGGCATCTGCATGCTCAATACTGAGGCCTTGTTTGAAGGCTTCATCCATACCCACTTGCAAAGCGAAAACCCCAACTCGGTTGCCCAAAAAACCAGGCGTATCTTCGCAGCATACCACGCCCTTACCCAAAACTTCGTCATTATAGGTGGAGAGCCGGTCAATCACCTCAGGGCGCGTATGAGTGCCTCGTACCAGCTCCAGCAGACGCATGTAGCGTACGGGATTAAAATAATGCGTAATCGCGAATCGTTGTTGGAAGTCCAGAGGCATTTCTGCCACCAAAAGCTTGATCGGAATGGTTGAGGTGTTGGATGTAACTACACAGTCATCACCGATCACTTCGTGCAGACGTTTGTAAAGATCGCGCTTAATATCCAGGCGCTCTACAATTGCCTCTACTATCCAATCACACTCTGCTAGTTTGTCAAAGTCCGCGTCAATTGTCCCTGTCTCAATGAGGGTAATATTGCTACGCTGATGGAGGGGGGCAGGCTCGGATTTTTGCAGACGTTCCAAAGCATAATCTGTGGCTTTAGTCGTCAAGTCTAGCAGTAGAACCTTCTGGCCGGCATTGGCGATTTGCCCAGCAATACCGGATCCCATGGTACCTGCGCCGATAACTGCGATGCGTTTAAATGTCATGCGGTATTCACTCTTTAGAAAAAGGCCCGGAGGGCTTTGTTGACGTCAAAGGGTTGTTCGGTAGTCGACATGTGACCTGAGTGAGGTATTTCGACTAACTGCCCGTCTAGCGCTCTGTTAAGAGCCAATCCAGTCTTACGGGGCGTCATGCGGTCTTGGCCGCCAACGATCGTGAGCGTGGGGCAGGTGATAGCAGCTGCGGCAGTGGGGCCATTGGTGTATGCGTTGCATGCCGCCAGACCTGCATGCAACGCACCTGGGGTATTATTGGCCATCAGGCGCTTGCCGGAGAACATGTGTGAGGTACCGGGCATGGTATGTTCGTGTATGTGTCCAGATGAGCCATGGCCCCAATCCATCATGGCTGCAATGGCTGCACTTTCTTTTGTCGCGGCCAAGTCGACTAAAGCGTCGTTTACAGGAATGGCCAGAGCTGTACTGATGAAGGCTGCTTTAGACACTAGATGTGGATAGCGGCTTGCCAATTCCAACTCAATCAAGCCCCCCATGGAATGCCCAACTAGTGTCGCCTCAGTGATCCCTGTTGCTTGCATGAAATTAGCATACCAATCAGCCATCGCCTCAACTGTTTTGATCGCGTTTCCCTTGGACAAGCCATGTCCGGGCATGTCTGGCGTGATGCACTGCCAACCTCGATTTGCAAAGAACCTGTGTTGCAACATAAAGCCAAGGTGAGATTGACCAGAGCCATGTATGAAGACCACAACGTTACCTGTGGAATCAAAATCGCGGCCGCCGGTAGAAGCGAATATTTCTGTATTATGTAGTGTAATCCTCATGCGGCCGTTCCTTTAGCAGAAGCCACTTTGCTGGCAGCGCGCAGCGACTGCTTGAAATCATCCTTGAGATCTTTGATATCCTCTAGACCTACAGAGATCCTGACCAAGTCATCGGTCAGCCCAGCCGATGCCATTGCATCTGCTGAAAGATGAGAGTGAGTGGTTGAGCCAGGATGTATAACTAAAGTTTTAGCATCGCCTACATTAGCCAAGTGGCTTGCCAATTGTACGCCTTCGATGAAGGCTCGGCCTGCGTCACGCCCACCCTTGATGCCGCATGCGATAATTGAGCCTTGGCCTTTTGGCATCAAACGAATTGCGGCTTCGTGGTCGGGATGGTTAGATAAGCTGGGGTGTTTAACCCAAGCTATTTGCTCATGATTGACTAAGAAATCTAACATTAATGCAGTATTAGACATGTGCTTTTCCATACGCAGTCCAAGGGTTTCGAGCCCTTGCAATATGTAAAATGCATTCTGAGGTGACATGCAGGGGCCCACATTCATCATACCTTCGGTTCTGATGCGGACGGACAGCGCTGCCGGTCCAAATTCCTCCCAGAGGATGGCGCCTTGGTAGCCAAAATGTGGTGTAGTTAAAGTAGGAAACTTATCATTTTGTCCCCAATCAAAGTTACCACCATCAATAACAGCGCCGCCCAAAGCAATACCATGGCCACCCATCCATTTGGTAAGGGAATGAATTACGACATTCGCGCCTAGCTCAATGGGTTTAATCATCCAAGGAGTATTAAATGTGGCATCAACGACGAGTGGAATGCCTGCGGCCTCAGTGATTTTAGCAACGGTGGGTACATCCATGATATCCATGCCGGGATTACCTATCACCTCTCCAAATACCATCTTTGTATTAGGGCGAATGGCCTGAGAAATGGCGTTTGGGTCGTTGGGTGGGACAAATGTTGTTTCAATGCCATAGCGCTTCAATGTATGTTCAAACAGGTTGATATTTGCGCCATACATTTGCGATGAGCTGACGATATGATCGCCTGCAGAGCACAACGCCAAGACCGTCACAAACAAGGCGGACATGCCCGAAGCCGTAGCAATCGCTGCCACACCACCGTCAAGCGCGGCTAGGCGTTGCTCAAGCACTGCTACTGTCGGGTTTGTCAGGCGCGAATAGATATGCCCACCAACTTCCATATTAAATAGTGCCGCTGCATGCTCGGTACTGTCGAACACATAGCTGGTGGTTTGGTGAATTGGAACGGCGCGGCTGCCGAAGCGTGCATCGGGGCTTTGACCGGCATGCAACGATAGGGTGTCGAACTTGTATTCGGCCATAAGAGAACTCCAGTGCTAAAATTTTTCTTCACAGTTGGTAAACCGCAAACCGTTATAGCTCAAGCGCTCCTGTGGTAGAAATTACTCTGTAGCCAGTAAGTGCCGTTGTTTTCCTATCATCTGCAGTGGTGTTTATAGTCATTCAACCCAGCCAAAATTGATATATTATTTACGAATTATAACGTTGATATTTACTGATTTAATTTAAAAATAATATTTCATTTGGTACTGGAAGTATTAAAATGGTGGGCAGCACGGTTGAAACAAAAGTGGTGCGATCTGTTCTTGGCTATTTGAAACTCGCGTGCGTACAGCGCAGTGTTATCTTGTTTCGTCGTTTTAGATAATGTGAGCGCTGCCCAGTCGCATGAATTTTTCTGGGGAAAATCAACGTAATGCTAGCAGCTAAATCTGTTTTTTGAGTACATATACTAATTTAAAACCTTGAATAATTAATATGGCCATGAGTCTGGTGGTGCACTTTTGGTCAAGCACCATTGATGCTATGGCGTAGCTCAGTAGCTAGCTTCTGAAGTAGATTGGGCCGTCAAAATACTGCTTTGATGGTCTCAATATTTAACCAATGGGCCAAAAAATCTATTTGGCCCTAACCGAGGGTGGCAACTGGCCCTAAATATGTGATTGCCTATACCCTAATAGAGGGTCAGAAATAGAATTTTAGCCGTGTCGTGGGGATTCCCCTGCCACTATTATGCTTTTGAGGAGCTGCCCCATGAAAATGACCACCGAAGAGGCATTTGTAAAAACGCTCCAAATGCATGGCATACGCCATGCATTTGGGATTATTGGTTCTGCCATGATGCCAATTTCTGATATTTTCCCAAAAGCTGGGATCATGTTCTGGGACTGTGCCCATGAAGGCTCTGCTGGCATGATGGCTGACGGCTACACCCGTGCCACTGGTGAAATGTCGATGATGATCGCTCAAAACGGTCCTGGTATCACTAACTTTGTGACTGCTGTGAAAACAGCCTATTGGAACCACACACCATTGTTGCTGGTGACGCCGCAAGCGGCCAATAAAACAATTGGTCAGGGCGGTTTCCAAGAAGTTGAGCAAATGAAATTGTTTGAAGACATGGTTGCTTATCAAGAGGAAGTGCGTGACCCAACTCGGGTTGCTGAAGTTCTCAACCGTGTAATCATGCAAGCCCATCGTGCATCTGCCCCAGCGCAAATCAATATCCCGCGTGACATGTGGACCCAAGTGGTCGACATTGAACTTCCAAAAATCGTATCATTTGAGCGTCCACAGGGTGGTGATGATGCGGTAGCGCAAGCTGCTGAACTGATATCCAATGCAAAATTCCCAGTGATCTTGAATGGTGCTGGTGTGGTTTTGGCTGATGCCTTTGATGCTGTCGCTTCTTTGGCAGAGCGTTTAGATGCACCGGTCTGTGTGGGCTATCAGCATAATGATGCCTTTCCAGGATCACATCCTTTGTTTGCAGGTCCCTTGGGCTACAATGGTTCAAAAGCTGGTATGGAATTGATCTCACGGGCAGACGTTGTTCTGGCATTGGGAACACGATTGAACCCGTTCTCAACTTTGCCAGGCTACGGGATTGATTATTGGCCCACGGATGCAAAAATCATTCAGGTTGATATCAATCCAGATCGTATTGGGCTTACTAAGCCAGTAGCTGTTGGGATCATTGGTGATGCGAAAAAAGTAGCCCAAGGTATCTTGGAGCGCCTAAGCGGTAGTGCAGGTGATGCGGGTCGTGAAGATCGCAAGAACCTGATTGCCACAACTAAATCCGCTTGGGCGCAAGAGCTGACTTCGATGGATCATGAAGATGATGATCCGGGGACTACTTGGAACCAACGCGCACGGGCTGATAAGCCTAATTGGATGTCTCCCCGTATGGCTTGGCGAGCTATTCAATCAGCGTTGCCAAAAAATGCGATTATCTCATCCGATATTGGCAACAACTGTGCCATTGGCAATGCCTACCCGTCCTTTGACGAAGGCCGAAAATATCTTGCGCCGGGCCTGTTCGGTCCATGTGGTTATGGTCTGCCATCAATTGTTGGCGCAAAGATTGGCCAACCACATGTGCCGGTTGTGGGGTTTGCTGGTGATGGCGCTTTTGGGATCGCAGTCAATGAGCTGACAGCAATCGGCCGTGACGAATGGCCAGCCGTGACGCAGATCGTGTTTCGCAACTACCAGTGGGGTGCTGAAAAGCGCAATTCAACACTGTGGTTTGACGACAACTTCGTGGGCACAGAGTTGGATACCAAAGTATCTTACGCTGGTATTGCACAGGCCTGTGGTCTTCAAGGTGTTCGGGTTGAAACTATGGATGAGCTGACTACTGTGTTGAATAAGGCGATCAAGGATCAAATGGAAAACAACAAAACTACTGTGATTGAAGTGATCCTGAACCAAGAGCTGGGTGAGCCGTTCCGTCGCGATGCGATGAAAAAGCCCGTTCAAGTAGCTGGTGTCACCGCTGCGGATATGGCTGCAGAATAAGGAGTTTGAACGTGACGGCATTTCGAGACATTCTTGCCGTCACCTCAGGCGCCAAACGTACAATTGTACTGAGTGAAGGTACAGACCCTCGCGTTGCAGAGGCCGCAGTCGTGGCCTCTGTTTCTGATTTGGCTAAGATTATTTGTGTGGGCGATATGGCTGCAGTGGGTGCGGCCCTTAACGCTGCGGGTGTTGCTGATGACATCATAATTGAGGACCCAGCCAGCAGCCTGCGTATGGCAGACTATGTTGAAACCTATGTGCAGAAACGAGCTACTAAGGGAATGACCCCTGACAAAGCCTTTGCAGAGCTGTCTCAACCCAATTTCTTTGCTGCGGCCATGGTTGCAGCAGGTGATGCGGATGGTACTATCGGTGGGGCGGTTTACCCGACCCCTGATATAATTCGAGCTGCCCTCAAGGTGATTGGCACAGCCCCCAATACCAAGCTTTTGTCTTCCTTCTTTTTCATGTTATTTGATGATCGGCCCGACCTACCCAACCAACTTAACATCTTCGCGGATTGTGGCCTGGTGATTGATCCAAATGCGCAAGAGCTAGCCGATATTGCAATTGCTTCTGCTAGTTCCATGCAGGATTTGACAGGGACTGATCCCAAAATCGCAATGTTGTCCTTTTCGACACGCGGTAGCGCTAAACATCCGAGTGTGACTAAAGTTGCGGATGCGACAGCTTTAGTGCGTAGCCTTCGTCCAGATCTTGCAGTTGATGGTGAACTGCAATTTGATGCAGCGGTCGTGCCCTCGGTCGGAGCAGCTAAAGCGCCGGGCTCTCTGGTGGCCGGACAAGCCAATGTCTTTGTGTTCCCCAATCTTGATGCGGGCAATATTGGTTATAAGATCGCGCAACGCTTTGGTGGTGCGAAAGCTATTGGACCTATCTTACAAGGGCTTGCAAAGCCGGCAAACGATTTGTCGCGTGGGTGTACCGCCGATGATATCGTCGACATGATTTCTGTTACAGTGGCGCAATCTGTTGCGCAAAATACTTGACCAGCAGGCAATAGGGGGTCCTTTCATGGGATTTGAAGAACCAAGACTGAATTTGTCACCTAAAGTGAGCGACGAAATCCGGAAGACTACCTGCTATATGTGTGCGTGCCGCTGTGGGATTAATGTGCATATGAAAGAGGGTAAGGTTGCCTATATCGAGGGTAACCGCGATCACCCCGTCAACAAGGGTGTCCTCTGCGCCAAAGGTGCTGCGGGCATTATGCAGGTGAACGCGCCTTCACGCCTGCGCGCCCCGCTGAAACGTGTTGGCCCGCGTGGATCAGGTGAGTTTGAAGAGATCTCTTGGGATGAGGCGCTCCAATTGGCGCAGGATTGGTTGGAGCCAGTTCATAAAAAAAACCCAGAAAAATTGGCGTTTTTCACAGGTCGTGACCAATCACAAAGCTTTACATCCTTCTGGGCGCAAGGTTTTGGTACCCCAAACTACGCTGCTCATGGCGGTTTTTGCTCAGTGAATATGGCGGCGGGTGGCATTTATACTATGGGGGGCGCATTTTGGGAGTTTGGCCAACCAGATTGGGATCGCACCAAATTGTTTATGCTGTTTGGTGTAGCTGAAGATCACGATAGCAATCCGATTAAAATGGGTTTGGGCAAGCTGAAGGAACGCGGCGCCAAGGTTATTGGCGTCAACCCAATCCGCACTGGCTATAATGCCATTGCGGATGAATGGGTTGGCATCACGCCTGGTACTGATGGCTTGTTTATCCTATCGATGGTGCATCTACTGCTGAAGGCTGGTAGGATCGACCTTAACTATTTAGCGCAGCTTACCAATGCACCTGCCCTAGTAGACAGTACCGAGGGCCCAAATAAGGGCCTACTTCTACGCGGTGAAGACGGAAAATTGCTTGTGATTGATCGTAAAACTGGTCAGCCAGTTGTATTTGATACCAAAGGCATCGTTCCAGATTTGGCTGCCACCTATCAAGGTCATCGTACCGTGTTCCAACATATGGCAGAGCGCTATATGTCCGATGAATATGCGCCCGAGAATGTGGCGGAGCGGTGTGGTATCGCTGCAGAACGCATTCGCGCAATCGCAGCCGATTTGGCACGTGTGGCATTTGATGAATCTTTTGAGTTAGACCAACCTTGGATTGATTTTAGAGGCAATAAGCATGAGACAATGATTGGCCGTCCGGTCTCCTTTCATGCGATGCGAGGCGTTTCGGCGCATTCCAACGGCTTTCAGACCTGCCGCAGTTTGCACCTGTTACAAATCATCCTCGGCACAGTTGAAGTGCCTGGCGGTTTTCGCTTCAAGCCTCCGTATCCAAAACCTGCATCAGCTCATCCAAAACCTCATTGCAAAGTAACACCCGGTGCCGCTCTGGATGGTCCGCATTTGGGCTATGTTCAGGGACCGGATGATTTGTGCCTCAAAGATGATGGCAGCCCGGCACGCATTGATAAGGCTTATACTTGGGAAAACCCAATGTCTGCCCACGGGTTGATGCATATGGTGATTTCCAATGCTTATGCGGGGGATCCTTATAAAATAGATGTTTTGTTCATGTATATGGCAAATATGAGCTGGAATTCTTCAATGAATACTGGCGGTGTCATGAAGATGCTCACTGATAAGAATGAAAACGGCGATTATGTAATTCCTAAGATCATCTATTCTGACGCCTACTCCTCAGAAATGGTAGCTTATGCCGATCTAATCCTGCCAGACACAACCTATCTCGAGCGTCATGACTGTATTTCGTTATTGGACCGTCCAATTTGTGAGGCCGACGGTGCCGCCGACAGTATTCGTTGGCCCGTTGTGGAGCCAGACCGCGATGTGCGTGGCTTCCAATCTGTTCTGGTTGACTTGGGTGCGCGTATGGGTCTCAAGGGCTTCTTGAATGAAGATGGCTCGGCGAAATATAAGGATTATGCCGATTACATTGTGAACCATGAGCGCCGCCCGGGCGTGGGCCCGTTAATTGGTTTTCGTGGTGAGGATGGAAAAGAAGAAGGGCGTGGCAATCCGAACCCAGATCAGATGCAGTCTTACATAGACAATGGTGGATTTTATGAAATCCACGTGCCTGATGGTGCCAATTACTACAAGCCTTGGAATGTGGCCTATCAAGATTGGGCTGTTAAAATTGGTATTTATGACGCGCCGCAACCCTATTTGTTTGACCTCTACTCAGAACCATTGCGTAAATTTCAATTGGCAGCAGAAGGCCATGGTGATCGACAGCCGCCTGAGCACCTGCGCGAACGGATCAAGGAAACCTTGGACCCTCTGCCTATTTGGTATGCACCCTTTGAAGATGAGAATGTTGACACCTCTGAGTTTGATGTTCACGCCCTTACTCAACGTCCAATGGCGATGTATCACAGCTGGGGCACTCAAAACGCTTGGTTGCGGCAAATCCATGGGCAAAACCCTTTGTTTGTACCTACTAAGATTTGGCAGAAAAATGGCTTTTTAGAAGGTGATTGGGCGCGTGTGACTTCGGTGCATGGTGCTATTGTGGTACCTGTTGCGCATATGGCAGCTCTGAATGAAAATACGGTTTGGACATGGAACGCTATTGGTAAACGGAAAGGCGCTTGGGCCTTGGACGAAAAGGCACCAGAGGCGACAAAGGGTTTTTTGCTCAACCATCTCATCCATGAGCTGATGCCAGAAAAGGGTGATGGTATGCGCTGGGCGAACTCTGACCCCGTTACTGGCCAAGCTGCGTGGTTTGACCTGCGCGTCAAGATTGAGGCCTGCGAGGCGCCTGACGAATGTTCGCCAGAGCTGCCGCCAATCAAATCACCTGTGGGCCAAGGGCCTAAGGACCTAGAATGGAAAGTTGGTAAGTGATAGGTAGCTATTTCATAACAGGCTTGGGCTTTGTCCCGCTGTGCATGCATGATCTGAGGCGAGTGACGACGCCTACGAACATATTGGTGCAAGACTTTTTTATGGTGCCAATAGTTTGGCTATCTCGTCAATGTAATACAATGCAACAAATGCAAAAATGGGGATCCATAAGATGACAACCCTACCGAAAACTACCCAGAAAAAACTGGGACTAGTCATTGATTTGGATACTTGTGTGGGCTGTCATGCCTGTGTGGTGTCCTGTAAAGGCTGGAATACGGAAAATTATGGCGCTCCCTTATCGGACCAGGATGCCTATGGTGCCGATCCTTCGGGGACCTTCCTCAACAGGGTGCACTCCTATGAGGTGCAGCCTGAGGTGGGTCCTGCGCAGTTGATCCACTTCCCCAAATCTTGCCTGCATTGTGATGATGCACCCTGCGTAACGGTTTGTCCCACCGGTGCGAGCTATAAGCGCCAAGAGGATGGGATTGTGCTGGTCAATGAAGATGCTTGTATCGGTTGTGGGCTGTGCGCTTGGGCCTGCCCTTATGGTGCGCGTGAGATGGACCAGGCCGCTGGGGTTATGAAAAAATGCACCCTTTGCGTGGACCGAATATATAATGAAAATCTGCCTGAAGTTGACCGGGTTCCCTCTTGTGTTCGCACTTGTCCTTCAGGCGCCCGGCACTTTGGTGATCTTGGTGATGAAAATTCTGAAGTGTCAAAATTAGTCTTGGCGCGTGCTGGAATAGATTTGATGCCAGAGCTAGGCACTAAACCCATAAATAAATACCTGCCTCCGCGTCCAAAAGATGTGGCCCCCGAATTTGATATTCTGGCTCCCTATCTGGAGCCAGTGGCCGAAACCCAAAAAGGCTTTCTGGGTTGGCTTGATAAAGCTCTGGAGAAAATTTAATGCATCCTGCTGGTTCTGTAATTGTATTCACTGTGGCTTCTGGACTTGGATTTGGATTACTCACATGGCTAGGCCTTGGTCTGCCTGATGTACGCGGGTGGGGTGCGTTTTGGTATTATGCTCTGGGTTTTGGTTTGGCCGGTGGTGGGCTTTTGGCCTCAACTTTTCACCTTGGAAATCCGCAGCGGTTTTTGAAAGCTTTCTCTCAATGGCGCAGCAGCTGGTTGAGCCGTGAGGGCTGTCTTGCGGTTGTCTCTATGGCTGTCTTCGGATTGTTTGCTATTGGTGCAATCTTTATGTCTGCCATTTGGCAGCCTTTGGGTTATATTGGCGCTCTGCTTGCAGTGTTGACGATATTTGCCACATCAATGATCTATGCTCAGCTCAAAACTGTGCCGCGGTGGAACCACTGGAGCACACCAGTTCTGTTTATGCTGCTGTCGTTGGGTGGGAGTGGATTATTGGCAATGCAAGGTTGGCCCTCGATGATCCTTTTAGCGCTTGCGGGCGTGATGCAGCTAGTTGCTTGGCTGTCTGGTGATGGTCGCTTTGAGAGCCGAGGTACCAATATAGGCACCGCTACTGGTCTAGGAGTGCGCGGCATCGTGCGTGCGTTTGAGCCGCCTCATACCGGCAACAATTACCTGCTGAAGGAGATGGTGCATAAGGTTGGTCGGAAACATGCAGTGAAGCTACGGATTATTGCCTTTGTGCTGATGATACTTGCGCCTCTTGGCCTGCTGCTGATCTCCGGCACAAACCTAATGTTTGTTGTCGCGGCGATATTACATACAATGGGCACTTTTGCTCAACGCTGGCTTTTTTTCGCAGAGGCGGAACATGTTGTTGGGCTATATTACGGCAAACGCTAATGGCAAATTCTCAACCTTCCTCCCTGTTTTAAATTGGCAGCTCGGGGTGGGAGTGATCTTCTACAGCGGCGCGATAGTGTTTTCGGCATAGTGATAGGTAGGTTTCATTACCACCAATCTGCACCTGATCCCCTGCAGTTACTGCTTTGCCGTTGCTGTCAAACCGTACAACCATAGTAGCTTTCTTGCCGCAATGGCAAATAGTACGCACTTCGCGCATTTCATCGGCCAAGGCCAATAGAGCTGCCGACCCTGGGAATAATTCTCCCATGAAATCCACTCTTAGACCATAGCACATAATCGGAATATCCAAATTGTCTACGGCGCGGGCGAGTGCCCATACTTGATCCTTAGTAAGAAATTGTGCCTCATCGATAAAAATACAAGCCACAGGGCCTTGATCGAGCTGTTTTTTCACTTTCTGAAACATGTCCTCATGTGGATTGAATGTATCAGCTTTTTCCTCAATCCCAATACGAGAGGCGATTTTGCCTTGCCCAGCACGGGTGTCCATCTGTGCTGTCAAAAGATAGGTCTGCATACCGCGCTCGCGGTAGTTGTATGCGGCTTGCAGCAGCAAAGTTGATTTGCCGGCGTTCATAGTTGAGTAATTGAAGTAAAGCTTAGCCATGTGGTTATGTGCATCGACACTGTGATCGATGCAAGAGGCTGGTGGCATTTGCTCTCAAGATTGTGGCGCAATGACATAGTATACGGCGTTCTATTGTTGTCACCGCTTTTTCTGATATCGAAGTCAAGCGACTTGGCGAGCCAGTGGCTAAGATGATTATTAATTTGGAGAAGCAAAAAAATGCGTGTCGAGGACCAACCAGTCTATGATTCTAATCTGCTGCACCCTATTGATTTTGCAGCATTGGCAGGCCCGGGTGATACAGGGCATCCGCCGAGGATCTTGTTACTCTATGGTTCGTTGCGTCCACAAAGCTACTCGCGTGCATCGGTGGAAGAGGGTGCGAGAGTATTGCGGGCTTTGGGTTGTGAGACAAAACTATTTGATCCTACACATTTGCCTCTTCCTGATGCAGTCCCTGACAGCCACCCCAAGGTGCAAGAATTACGAGAACTTGCGCTCTGGAGTGAAGGTATGGTCTGGTCCAGCCCCGAGAGGCATGGTGCCATGACTGGTATTCTTAAAGCGCAAATAGATTGGATCCCACTGGCGGCGATTGGCGGCATGCGCCCAACACAAGGAAAAACTCTAGCGTTGATGCAGGTCTCTGGGGGGTCACAATCGTTTAATGCAGTCAACCAAATGCGAATTTTGGGCCGCTGGATGCGGATGATCACGATCCCCAATCAAAGTTCCCTGCCCAAAGCTTGGCTGGAGTTCGAGAATGACCGGATGAAACCATCACCGTTTTACAACCGTATTGTTGATGTGATGGAAGAGTTGGCTCGCTTCACAGTGATGACCCGAAGTCGTAAAGAGGTATTGGTGGACCGCTACTCAGAACGGTTTGAGAGTGCGGAAGAACTTCACAAACGGGTATCACTTAAAAATACATAGGTTGAACTAGTGGCATAATTTTTTTTCTTGTGGGTAACGAGAAAGCCTACTCTTGCAACGCCTTCACACCAACATCACCTTCCGCGTGGGCCTTGATAGCAAAGGCGGCGGCATGGCTAGCAGCGAGTGTGGTGTAATACGGAATTCTGTCCATCAATGCGGCAGCGCGCATACTGCGACTATCATCGACCGCTTGAGTACCCGCTGTGGTGTTGAGGATCAAGGCGATGTCTCCATCTTTGATTTGATCTACAATATTTGGGCGGCCCTCATATACTTTATTAATCACAGCACTCTCGATGCCAGCTTTGGCTAGGAAAGCAGCTGTACCGCGTGTGGCGGTCAAGGTGAAACCCATTTCCAGTAAGCATGAGGCAGCTTCTAGCAGTATTGAGCCTTTGTCTTCGTCTTTGATGGATAGGAAGGCCTTGCCAAAGGTAGGTAGCTTAGTACCCGCCCCCAGTTGTGCTTTATAAAAAGCGCGGTGAAATTTACTATCAAACCCCATGACTTCACCGGTTGAGCGCATCTCAGGCCCCAAGAGCGTATCAACGCCAGGGAAACGAGCGAAGGGCAACACAGCCTCTTTCACCGCAAAGCCCTTAATGCTAGCTGGATCAACCAGATCAAAATTACTCAGTGGTTCACCAGCCATAACACGGGCCGCAATTGCAGCTATTGGGCTGCGGACGGCTTTTGCTACGAAAGGCACGGTACGGCTGGCACGGGGGTTCACTTCGATTAGGTAAATATCACCATCTTTGACTGCAAATTGGATATTCATCAGGCCAACTACATTCAAGGCTCGCGCTAATGCTTTGGTTTGACGCTTCAGCTCGTCAATAATACCCTGTGTCAGGGAGTAAGGTGGCAAAGAGCAGGCGCTATCACCAGAATGTACGCCTGCTTCTTCGATATGCTGCATAATACCTGCCACATGCACCGCAGTGCCGTCACTGAGTGCATCTACATCAATCTCAACAGCGCCTGACAGATAGCTGTCCAGCAAAACGGGGCTGTCACCTGACACAACCACCGCCTCGGAAATATAGCGCTCAAGATTGGCTTGATCGCGGACAATCTCCATGGCCCGACCACCCAATACATAGGAGGGCCGGATCACCAGTGGAAAGCCGATACCTGCGGCAATTTCTAAGGCTTCAGCATCGGAATGTGCAATGCCGTTATGGGGCTGTTTCAGGCCCAGCTGCGTTACTAAATCTTGGAACCGTTCGCGGTCCTCAGCCAGATCAATTGCATCTGGCGTAGTGCCAAGGATAGGAATTCCAGCTTCTTCGAGGGCATTGGCCAATTTGAGAGGAGTTTGGCCACCAAATTGCACGATTACCCCATGCAGGGTGCCATTGTCTTGTTCTACTCGCAGGATTTCCATAACGTGTTCATAGGTTAGCGGTTCAAAGTAAAGGCGGTCCGATGTATCATAATCTGTGCTCACCGTTTCAGGATTGCAGTTAATCATGATGGTTTCATAGCCCTGCTCGGTCAATGAATAGCAGGCATGACAACAGCAGTAATCAAACTCGATGCCTTGGCCTATTCTATTTGGACCACCGCCTAAAATAACCACCTTTTTGCGATCGGTCGGCCGTGACTCACATTCGGCGGTGCCCATCGCAGGTGCTTCATAAGTTGAATACATATAGGGAGTTTGAGCTTCAAATTCAGCTGCACAGGTATCGATGCGTTTGAAAACCGCTACCACGCCTAAGTTTTGGCGGGTGTTGCGGACATTCGTTTCGCTGCGGCCAGTCAAAATTGCCAGGCGGCCGTCTGTGAAGCCCATCATTTTTAGGCGGCGAATACCAAGCTCGTCTTCCGGAAGCCCGTTGGCCTTTAAAATAGTTTCCGTCTCGATGATCTCTCGAATGCGGGCCAAAAACCATGGATCAAAGCGCGTAATTTCGTGAATTTCATCATCTGAAAAGCCGTATCTCATGGCATGAGCAATGACACGCATACGGTCTGGTGATTGAATTGCCAGCTCACGGGTGAGGGCTTTGTCGACTATGGTTTGGACGTCAGGCGTCTTACCCACCAAAATACCGTCACGTAGGATCATTTGATCCCTAAAAGGCATATCGTCGATATCCACCTCATCAAAACCTGTGAGACCTGTTTCCATAGATGCCAACGCCTTTTGCACTGACTCATGAAAACTACGGCCGATCGCCATTGCTTCACCTACGGATTTCATTGCAGTGGACAAAACTGCTGCGGAACCTGGGAATTTCTCAAAAGCAAAGCGTGGAATCTTCGTGACTACATAATCAATTGAAGGTTCAAAGCTTGCTGGGGTCACCTTGGTGATGTCATTATCGAGCTCGTCAAGTGTGTAACCTACGGCCAGTTTTGCAGCAATTTTCGCAATCGGAAAACCCGTTGCCTTTGAAGCTAAAGCTGATGAACGCGACACCCTAGGGTTCATCTCTATGACTATCATGCGGCCATCTTCAGGGTTTACAGCCCATTGAACGTTTGAGCCACCTGTCTCAACGCCAATTTCACGCAGAACAGCGATACTGGCGTTACGCATGATTTGATATTCTTTGTCGGTCAGCGTAAGGGCAGGGGCCACTGTGATACTGTCACCCGTGTGGACGCCCATAGGATCAATATTCTCAATAGCGCAAACAATGATGGCGTTATCTGCCGTATCGCGCACCACTTCCATTTCAAATTCTTTCCAGCCCAGAAGGCTTTCATCAATCAGAATTTGGCTCACAGGCGAGGCATCAAGGCCGGTTTTGCAGAAATACTCATAATCTTCACGATTGTAAGCAACGCCGCCACCTGTGCCGCCAAGGGTATAAGCTGGGCGAATGATAGCGGGTAGGCCGATATCATCTAGGGCAGCCATGCATTCTTCCATGGTTTCCGCAATAGCGGCTCGTGGGTTCTCTAGGCCAAGCCGGTCCATGGCTTCGCGAAAGAGTTTACGATCTTCCGCCATTTCAATGGCTGGGCGCTTGGCCCCAATCATTTCTACGCCATACTTTTTCAAAACGCCCATTTCTTCCAAGGCGAGGGAGGTGTTCAAACCGGTTTGGCCGCCCATTGTGGGTAGCAGAGCATCGGGGCGTTCAATTGCAATTATTTTGGCCACGGTTTCTGGTGTGATTGGCTCGATGTAGGTCGCATCAGCCATATCAGGGTCTGTCATTATTGTTGCGGGGTTTGAGTTTACCAATATAACCCGGTATCCCTCTTCGCGTAGAGCTTTGCAGGCCTGTGCGCCGGAGTAATCGAACTCGCAGGCTTGGCCGATAACAATTGGCCCCGCTCCAATGATCATGATGGAATTAATGTCAGTTCTTTTTGGCATGAAATTGTCCTTCATAGACGGCGCGCAAACTGTCCTGCTTTATATGGAAGGAGGTCCGAGGTGCAAGGGGCATTCTTAATTCTATGATGCAAACAGACCTATTTGGCCTATCTCGTGGACAGAGGTAAGGGTAGAGGTAGCTCAGTTGTGTCCTTCAGTTCTTCCACTACAAAACTAGCACTTACATCTGCCAACTCTATGCGTGAGATCAACCGCTGGTAGAGATTATCATAGGCCTGCACATCGAGCACCCTCGCTTTGATAAAATAGTCTTGATTGCCTGAAGTCTGATAGGCTAATTGAATTTTTGGTATGCTGTCGATAACTTTTGAAAACTGATCTGCCCAGTTTTTGCTATGGGTGCGCACAGAAATGAAAATGAAAACTGTAAGCTTCAGTCCCACCTTCTGAGCATCAACAAGCGCCACCCGCACCTTTAAAATTCTACTGTCCTGTAGTCGCTTCAGCCGCCACCATACTGCATTGAGAGAAAGGTTTACTGACTGGGCTAAATCTTCCAAAGACTGCGCCAAATTGCGCTGCATATGTTGCAATAATCGGCTTTATAATGAGAATCTTTCACAATAAATTACTAGTTAAAGAAAAATTTGGGAAATTTTTTATTTTAGAATAATTGATAGTACTGCAAATCATAAATTTGTAACTCTGACATGCCACCCCTACAAAACTTCTTAACAGCTCATTTAAAAACAGTTGATGAAACTTAATACCCAATATTTTTTTCATGTGAGTTATTATTTTGTGATGCTCATGGCTGTTGCAATTTTTGCTCTTATTCGCGCCCTTTTACCATTTTTATTTGGAAACAAATCAAGTTAGATCATTTTAAAGTTGCATGGGGAAATGGCTGCACAGAAGCTGTTTGATGAGTAATCGCGTTCGAGTAGCCTATTTTTAAACTTGTTACGATCGGAAAATAGCGGATTGGCTTGACTTTAGGCCCTTGTCGGGATGTATCAGCCCGACCGCTTGAAGGAGCCTGAAAATGCACGCATACCGTAGCCACACCTGTGCCGACCTCACCAAAGATAATGTTGGCGATACCATCCGTCTTTCTGGATGGGTGCATCGTGTGCGTGATCATGGTGGCCTGTTGTTTATTGATTTGCGCGACCACTACGGCATAACGCAGGTCTTGTGCGATCCAGATAGCCCCGTTTTTAAAGACGTGGAAAAGCTGCGCAGCGAGTGGTGTATCCGCATTGATGGTATCGTCAAAGCGCGGGATGCCGCATTAGTGAACTCAAAAATCCCAACAGGTGAAATTGAAGTATTTGTCCGTGATTTAGAAGTTCTAGGCGCCTCAGAAGAATTGCCGCTCATGGTGTTTGGAGATCAAGAATATCCTGAAGAAACGCGACTTAAATATCGCTACCTCGATCTGCGTCGGGAAAAGTTACAAAACAATATGAAACTGCGCTCGGATGTGGTGGCATCAATGCGCAAGCGCATGTGGGCTAAAGATTTTCGTGAGTTTCAAACGCCAATAATCACTGCCTCAAGCCCAGAAGGTGCACGTGACTTCTTGGTGCCATCGCGTCTGCATCCAGGTCGTTTCTATGCACTGCCGCAAGCACCACAGCAATTCAAGCAGCTGATCATGGTGTCTGGTTATGATAAATATTTTCAAATCGCACCATGTTTTCGAGATGAAGATCCCCGTGCTGATCGCTCTCCCACTGACTTTTATCAGCTCGATCTGGAAATGTCTTTTGTGGAACAGCAAGATATTTTTGATACAATACAGCCAGTTTTAGCTGGTGTGTTTGAAGAGTTCGGTGGTGGCCGCAAAGTCGACCAGACTTGGGCGCAGATCAGCTACCGAGATTCCGCGCTTTGGTATGGAAGCGATAAACCTGATCTGCGTAATCCGATCAAAATGCAAATTGTCTCAGAGCATTTTCATGGTTCAGGCTTCGCAATTTTTGCAAAGCTGCTTGAGCAAGATGGTACAGAAATCCGAGCTATCCCAGCACCAACCGGAGGCAGCCGCAAATTCTGTGATCGGATGAATGCATTTGCGCAAAAAGAAGGCTTGCCTGGCATGGGTTATATCTTCTGGCGTGACCAAGGTGAAGGTATGGAGGCAGCAGGGCCTTTGGCCAAAAATATTGGCCCAGAACGGACTGAAGCTATTCGTCGACAATTGGGTCTTGGCCTTGGCGACGCAGCCTTTTTCCTAGGTGGTAAGCCTAAAGCTTTTGAGGCTGTCGCTGGCCGCGCGCGTTTGGCTATTGGTGATGAGCTAGGCCTAACTGATAATGACCGTTTTGCTTTTGCCTGGATTGTAGACTTCCCAATCTATGAAAAAGATGAGGAGACTGGGAAAATTGACTTTGAGCACAACCCTTTTTCAATGCCGCAGGGGGGGATGGAGGCGCTTGAAGGCGATCCTCTCGATGTTTTAGGATATCAATATGACTTGGCTTGTAACGGTTATGAATTGCTCAGTGGTGCCATTCGCAATCATCGTCCTGAAATCATGTTCAAAGCTTTTGAAATTGCTGGCTATGGCAAAGAAGAGGTTGAAAAACGATTTGGTGGTATGGTTAATGCGTTCCAGTATGGCGCTCCGCCACACGGTGGTTGTGCCGCTGGTATAGACAGGATTGTGATGTTGCTGGCGGACGAGGCTAATATCCGTGAGGTCATTATGTTCCCTATGAACCAACGTGCCGAAGATCTGATGATGTCTGCACCATCTGAGCCGATGAACGAACAACTACGTGAATTGTCATTACGGGTTATTTTGCCTGAATAATGTCTTGGGGTTTGGGGCTTTTAGTCCCCAACCCCAAAGCATTCTTAAACCTCCACTATATTAAGATCACAGTTTGATCTTTGCCCTTAAGGGTTTATCAAAATTTTAATGTACTTGCGTTGTTTTGGCCTATGGTTTTAATAAATAAAAATAGGAGAAAACTATGATTGGACGCTTGAATCATGTGGCTATCGCTGTACCGGATTTACAGGCGGCTTCAGCGCAATATGAGACTACGCTGGGGGCTAAAGTTGGCCCACCGCAGGATGAACCAGAGCATGGGGTGACTGTCGTATTTGTTGAACTACCAAATACCAAAATAGAGCTACTCTATCCTTTGGGAGAGGCTTCTCCCATTCAGAATTTTTTGGATAAAAACCCATCAGGTGGCATTCATCATATCTGCTACGAGGTAGACGACATCTTGGCAGCTCGAGATCAATTACAAGGCCAAGGGGCTCGGGTTCTGGGCAGTGGTGTGCCAAAAATAGGCGCCCATGGTAAGGAAGTACTTTTTTTACACCCGAAAGACTTCACTGGCTGCCTGATTGAGCTAGAACAGGTTTAAGTAAAGTTTAAGGATCTATTTATGGGTATTACATCTGCCATCGTGCTTTTCGTCATTATTTGGTTTCTCACACTCTTCGTTGTATTGCCGTTGCGGTTGCAGACGCAAGGGGACTTGGGTTCAATCGAACCGGGTACTCACGCGGGTAGCCCGGAAAACCCACAGATGAAAAAACGTTTCATGGTCACAACAGCGGTGGCTTTAGTTTTGTGGGCTATTCTTGCGGGTAGTATTATCGGCGGTGTTTTCTCTGTCCGTGATTTTGATTGGTTCAATCGGATGGCAACGCCCGAAGTCTCTCAAACTGATGGGTGAAAGTAGCAGCCCCTAGAACGGGGATGATCAAGCCCACGAGGGGAATGGACAGTGGTATAGCGATTAGAATGCCGGTAAACCAAATCGCACCACGGTTACGTTGAAAAAGTAGTTTTGCCTTCTTCTGGCTTATACGCCGGATCGAGGTCATCTGAAAATATTCCCGCCCTAGTAAATATCCGTTCGTGGCCCAGAAGATAAATGGAGCTAGGACTGGTAGGAAAATTGAGAGTATTAGTGCTCCTAGATTTGCTAGTACTAATACGCCATAAAAGCTCACTGTTGTTAAAATTTGCTTATGCAACATTGTGCCCTGTACCTCAGGCAAGTGTGGATAATGCCGCGCTTCGACGGCTCGCGCCACTTCATCCAGAAATAGTGATATAATGGCAGAAGCAATTGGCCCCATCAGCCAAATTGATAGTATAAAAGTTGATAGCACCCCACCGATGTTGAGCAGATTTCTCAATAGTGACGCTTCGCCGATAAGAGACACTACGTAGGGAGATTGTAGCAATTGGTTCAAGCCAACCGTGATTAAGCTGCAGGTCGTTATTAATAATGCAAGTGTGAGCCACAGCCCACGCCAAAGCACGCGGCGAAACTTGGGGTCATTAAACTGCACAATTGATTTAAGTAGATCCGTAAATATCACTCAGTAGCCCATTGAGTGATTGTGGCTACATCTGGGCGTGGCCGGTCGGGCATTTGAGCTGGGCCAGTGCCAATATGGATAATTCCTGCCACGCGCTCATGCGGCTCTAGGTCCAAGCCCCGAGCGCAGAATTCTGGCTGGTGTGACGCCCAGCCAGATAGCCAATTGGCTCCCCATCCACTGGCTAACGCGGCATTCACGAGTTGTAGGCAGACAGCGCCAGCGGAATAAGTCTGCTCAATTTTTGGAAATTTAACACATGGCTTTGGGCTTTCCACCACTACCACTGCTAGGGTGCCTGTTTCAAATTGATAGCTATTTTTAGCTGCATCTACGACATCAGGCCCAGCCGCTTCGGCTAATGTAGTGGCTAGAACGCTTAAACGGCGCAGAGCGGCTTCCTCCAGCACGATAAAACGCCAGGGCTCAAGTTTGCCATGATCGGGTACGCGGGCGGCAACAACTAAAAGGGCTTCCAAAGCTTCTTTGCCTGGCACGGGGCCGGTCATAATCTTTGCAGGGCGTGATCGGCGGGTTTTCAAAAAGGTTAATGGATCTGTCATAGGTATTGATTTCGTACATAATGCATAGTTTCACAAGGGGTGAGGGTAAAATGACAGTATTTTTATTTTGAACTCTTAGGATGCATGAAACTGCGCCAAGTCATCAACCCAGCCGTCCAAAAAGCTTTGAAAGCGCTCGGTTGGTTGCCGTTGTGCGAATGTATCAGCGAAGGGATCAGGGGCTACAATAGAGCTTTCCGCCAATGCGGCGATCGTTGCATGGCCGCAAAAGGGCACATAAACTTCTGAATATCCGCCCTCATGAACCAAAACCAATCGACCATCGCATAACGCAGTGGCTGTGTGCTTTATAGCGGTGGTCATGGCCGCAAATGTCTTTGCCGTTGCCATCATGCGAGATAATGGGTCAATCGCAGCGGCATCATAGCCACAGGCTACAACAATTAAGTCTGGTTTAAACTGGTTTAAGGCGGGCTGTACGATATTTTCGATCACCCGCAGGTAACTGTCATGTCCTGCTCCAGGTGGTAGTGGGAGGTTGATATTACTCTTGTCAGCTCCCTGGACCTCAGTTCCACCGGTGTCTAGCGGGTAGTTATGCTCTTGGTGAATGGAGATAGTCAGGGTGGCTGGATCGTCCAAAAATATGGCTTCTGTGCCATTGCCATGATGCACATCCCAATCTAAAACAGCAATTTTTAAATCAGGCTGTTTGGCCCGCGCGGCTTGCACGGCAACTGCGATATTGGCCAGCAAACAAAAGCCATTTGGAAAATCAGGTAGACAGTGGTGGCCTGGTGGACGAGAGAGAGCGTAGGCTTGGGTTATCCGACCTGACATAACATCTGCAACTGCCCGGCAAGCCAAGCCTGTCGATAGTGTTGCCTGCTGGTAGCCGCCCTGGCCAAAGGGCACGCGTAAGCCCAGTTCGCCTCCACTGCCCTTGGAAGCTTCTTCAAAGGCAGTTAAATAGTTACGAGTATGCACGCGCAATAGGGCCTGAGTGCTGGCCTCATCGGCTGTGTTGCAAGCCAATGATCCCATTAGCCCAGTAACATCCATAAGGTTTTTTAACCGGCGTTTGGTCTCAGGGCTTTCGGGAATCCCACCTGCGGCTAGCGGCTGAACCAATCCACCAACTGGCTGTGTGAACGCATAATTTCCGCCAGAGAACCAAAAGCATCGTTCATCCCAATAAAACCCTGTGGTCATATCATTTTCTCTCTATTAGCTGTCTGCCTGCCAGCTGATAAACGACCCCTCGCAGGTTCAATGCCGCAGCCAAATCCTGGGCTTGGCTCATGGACAGGGTCACCTTATGCATTTTATCTGTACTCGGGACTCATTTCTCAATAGCGTTGTAAATATGTTGTAATTCTAATCAGTTTTAGAAAGCACGCAAGCCAAAGGGCTGGTCGGATGCAATTCTCAAAAGCATTGATGCTCACATCTTCTAAAAGATGCGTGACGGTGGCATCTATGAAGCTAATGGGGGTAGCTGCAACGCCGTGTTCAATCGCATTTGCGCTAATAAACTTGTTTTATTGGGGAGGAGTTTTTTATGCGAATTATTTCTTTGTTATTACTTTTGGGCGTGGCTGGCTGCTCTGCGCAAACGATATCAAGATCGGCAATCCTGAAGCAGCCCAGTTTGCCTATGATCGCCTCCAGAGATGTTCCTCGGAATTTTATCACAGCAGTGACGCGGATGCGGCCGGTCCTGATCGAAACCTGTAAAAGCTCCACCAAAGATTTAAACTGTGATTTTGTATTTGTGATTGATCCTAACCTTGAAAGTCTCCCGAATGCATTTCAGACTGAGAATGAAGAGGGCCAGCCGGTCCTTGGTTTTACCATGACCTTGCTCACTGATATGTATAATGCTGATGAAATCGCATTTGTGATTGGCCATGAGGCTGCACATCACATTTTGAGCCATCTTGATCGGCAAAAGCGATCGTCGATTGGTGTGGCGTCTAATCTTGGTGCTGCTGTTGGTGGCCGAACATATTCGAAAAATTATGAGTCGGAAGCTGACCGCCTTGGCGCACAGATGACCCTGCGTGCAGGGCTCGATCCAGTGCTAGGTAGCGCTTATTTGATGCGTATTCCCGAACCGCGTAGTCGGTTATTTAAAAGCCACCCGCGCAACGCTGACCGAATCGCAGGCGTGCGTGCAGCAGTTGCCCTATGAGGCAATTGGGAGTGGTGCTGAGTGACCGGGGCTCGAAATACGCTGTGTCAGGCTGTAAGGTGACGGATCGTACTGAGATTGATATGGCGCTAAAAGAGTTGAAACGTGACAAGAAATACGCCAAGGCTACTCATAATACTTGGGGGGTTCTGATCAATGGGGTGCCGCTGAAATCTGATGATGGCGAAAGCGGCGCGGGCCTGGTAATTCTGCGAATGCTGGAACGCGCTGAGCGTCAAAATGAGTTGATCATCGTTACCCGCTGGTATGGTGGTAAACACCTTGGGGGCGACCGCTTTCGGCATGTCCAAAACGCCACACGGATGTA
Organism: Rhodobacteraceae bacterium ASP10-04a; assembly: GCA_000981705.1. Taxonomy (GTDB): domain Bacteria; phylum Pseudomonadota; class Alphaproteobacteria; order Rhodobacterales; family Rhodobacteraceae; genus Planktomarina; species Planktomarina antarctica. Next base: position 73,548 of record LAQD01000002.1, on the reverse strand, counting down.
TTTGGAGCGGTAGTGAGAATTTGAAAATATTTGTTTAGTATTATTTGACTAAAATATTCCAGTTGGGGCCTAATAGCTCAAGCTCTGTGATGCTCGGCTAAAGAGTGGATTAGTCCGGCTGAACTACTTAATTCGCAGCACGCCCCCAAAGATCATATTCCCCGGCTTCTTCAACGGCAACTCGGACAATATCTCCG
>LAQD01000002.1:69535-73293 GCA_000981705.1 Rhodobacteraceae bacterium ASP10-04a | reverse complement strand
TTGGTACGGCAGGTAGCAATGCCGTCGGCGTCGATCTCATCCACGATAACATCTATTGTCTGGCCAACCTTAGCTGCTAATTTAGCCTCTGAAATTGTCTGCGCTTTCTCCATGAACCGATCCCAACGCTCCTGTTTGAGATCTTCGGCTACATGATTGGGCAGGGCGTTGGATCGTGCTCCATCGACATTTTCATACTGAAAACAGCCTACACGGTCGAGCTGCGCTTCATCCATCCAATCTAATAGTGTTTGAAATTCAGATTCGGTTTCGCCTGGGTAGCCTACTATGAAGGTGGACCGTAGGGTGATGTCTGGGCAGTCGTTACGCCAAGCTGCAATCTCCTCCAAGGTTTTGGAGGATGCCGCGGGGCGGGCCATGCGTTTGAGTAAATCTGGGTGCGCATGTTGAAAAGGGATATCTAAGTATGGAAGAATCAGTCCTTCCGCCATCAACGGAATTAGATTACGCACATGCGGGTAAGGGTAAACGTAATGCAGGCGTACCCAAACGCCGAATTGGCCCAGCTGTTGGGCTAGGTCCGTGATGTGCGGACGAATCCCCCCCTCAGCGGTGTCTTTGATGTCAATGCCGTAGGCGCTGGTATCTTGGGAGATCACCAGTAGCTCTTTCACGCCGGCCTCAACCAATTTTTCTGCTTCCCGCAAAATGGCACGTGGGGGCCGGCTGGTCAATTTGCCTCGCATATCTGGGATGATGCAGAATTTGCACTTGTGGTTGCAGCCCTCGGAAATTTTTAAATAACTGTAGTGGCGGGGGGTGAGGGAGACGCCAGAGGCGGGCAGAAGGTCCACAAAGGGATTCGGGCTTGGTGGTACTGCTGCATGCACCGCATCCAGGACTTTCTCATATTGATGCGGGCCGGTGACCGCCAAAACCTTTGGGTGTGCCCCTGTAATATATTCAGGGTTGGCGCCTAAGCAGCCAGTGACAATCACTTTGCCGTTTTGGTGGAGTGCTTCCCCAATGGCTTCTAGGCTTTCGGCCTTAGCGCTGTCAAGAAATCCACAGGTGTTCACAATAACTGCTTCTGCGCCGGAGTAATCTGGACTAATCGCGTAGCCTTCAGCGCGTAGACGTGTCAAGATTCGCTCACTGTCCACTAAAGCCTTCGGACAACCCAGCGACACCATACCGATAGTAGGTTGGCCGGGCCGCGGAGTTTGGATACGGGCTTTTGGCGCGATATCAGGGCGGATGTTGGGAGGATTCTGTGCCATAACCTGCCCTATACCATGGCGAGATCCAAAGTGTAGAGCAGATTGGCTAATTTATAGTCGGTACAAGCTATCGGCGGCGGTCGCGACGACTGGACATTGGTTGAAACGCAACGCCTACATGAGCTTCGCAGTAGGGTTTACCAGTTTTAACCGCCAAACCGCAAAACCAAAAATCGTCTGTTGCGGGATCACCAACAGGCCATTTACATGTTTTTTCGGTCAATTCCATCAAACTAATTCTTTTGGCGGTCTTTTCCACTTCACTAACTTTTGCCAAGGCCTCTGGGCTTATTTCATTGGCTGATGGCTGCGGTGGCAATGGCTGACCTGCAGGAATAATTTTACGCACTGCTGGCGGAGTGATCCGTACAGTTTCAGGTGCTGAAATTGGCTTCGGCGGCGCTGCTGGTACGGCCGGCTTGGCTTTCATCCCAGCTTTGGCCTTGTCCTTCGCGGTGGGCTTTGCCGTCGTGGATGTTACGCGATTTGACAAGCCCAAACGGTGCACTTTGCCAATTACAGCATTGCGGGTCACACCGCCTAATTCTTTCGCGATGACGCTGGCCGATTGGCCTTCGCCCCACATTTTTTTCAGAACGTCTACGCGTTCATCAGTCCAGGACATAACGCCCCCCCTTGAATTTAGTGGCAATAACGGGTGAAACCCATGCAAGGAGCCCACTTTAGGCCCAACTTTGGTTAAGGACAACCACCCAAACGGAGATAAGCTGTGACAAATGTTTCAGAATACGGCGTTCGGCGCTTTGGACGTGTTAATTGGCTGGGCGTTTGGACGCTCATTAGGCGCGAAAATATGCGCTATTTAGCGATATGGCAGCAAACAATTTTTGCGCCATTAGTGACTGCGGGCCTTTTTTTACTAGTGTTCTCCATTGCCATAGGGCCTGGTCGATCTGATGTGATGGGGTTTCGCTATGTGACCTTTCTGGCCCCCGGATTGTTGATGATGACAGTGATACAAAATTCTTTTGCAAATACCTCTTCTTCGATGCTTTCGGCGAAAGTTATGGGGTCAATCGTCGATACTCTGATGCCACCGCTCTCTCCTCTGGAGATGACAGTGGGATTCTTAGCGGGAGGAATTGGTCGTGGTTTAATGATTGGTGCGGTTTTGTGTCTGGCCATGGGCTTCATGCTTGAGATTTGGATTGCACATCCGATTTGGACATTTACCTTCGTTATTCTCGGTGGGATGTTTATGGGCGCACTTGGATTGCTGGGCAGTATCTATGCTTACAAGTTTGATCAGATGGCGGCGATTTCTAACTTCGTAATTACCCCATTGGCATTTTTGTCGGGCACGTTTTACTCAATTCGATCCTTGCCGGATATGTTGCAGCCAATCATCCACTTTAATCCGATGTTTTATATCATTGATGGAGGGCGTTATGGCGTATTGGGTGTGTCTGATAGTAGCCCGTGGCTAGCACTTGTGGTAATTTGTGTCGCAAATATCTGTGTGGTAGGATTGGCTTGGTACTGGTTGGCGAAGGGCTACAGGTTAAAATCTTAGGGAATTTTAACTTGGCTTATATTTTAGCTTTTCAAGATTGCAGCACTTTGGTATGCAAAAGTTATGAAAAAAATCATTGAAATGCCCTTGCGACGCCGACGTCTCTGATATGACCGCGGCCTAATGCCTGCGTGTTTTTTACTCTTACGAGTTTCCTTTCCACTTTGGTTTTCTCTCTTTGCCCTGCCAGAAAGACCTTATTATGATCCCTTCGATCCTGCCCACTTATAATCGTGCACCTCTTTCTTTTGTATCTGGCAGTGGTAGCTGGCTGACCACTGATGATGGACGCCGATTTCTGGATCTTGGCGCCGGTATTGCGGTTAACAGTTTGGGGCATGCGCATCCGGATCTGGTCGCGGCTTTGACTGCACAGGCAGGTAAATTGTGGCATACTTCGAATCTTTATCAGATTCCTTCACAGCAGAAATTGGCTGATCAATTAGTAGACCTCACCTTCGCAGATACGGTATTTTTTACCAATTCGGGCACTGAGGCCTGCGAATTAGCTGTGAAAATGGTACGTAAATATTTTTATGATAAAGGCCAGCCCGAGCGGGTTGAGATTATAACCTTTGAAGGATCTTTCCATGGCCGTTCCTCTGCGGGGATTGCGGCTGCGGGTTCGGATAAGATGACCAAAGGCTTTGGACCTTTGCTGCCAGGCTTTGTGCACGTGCCGTTTGGTCTGCATGACCCGTTACATGCAGCCATAAGCCATAAGACAGCCGCAGTGATGATTGAGCCGATCCAAGGTGAAGGTGGTATAAGACAGGTTCCTGACCATTGTCTGAAAGGCCTGCGTGATTTTTGTGATAGCCACGATATTTTATTAATTTTTGATGAAGTGCAATGTGGCGTTGGCCGTACAGGTAAGCTGTTCGCTCATGAATGGGCAGGGATTGAGCCTGATATAATGATGGTGGCCAAGGGCATTGGAGGCGGCTTTCCAATCGGTGCGGTGCTTGCTAGTGAAGATGCGG
>LAQD01000002.1:63541-69485 GCA_000981705.1 Rhodobacteraceae bacterium ASP10-04a | reverse complement strand
CGTGGGCTGTGCCGTGCTTGACTGTGTGGCAGCGCCTAAATTTTTGATGGACGTGGGTCGCAAGGCTGGTCTGATGCGTCAAGGCCTTGAGGGGCTGATTGCGCAATTTCCAGATGTGTTTGATGGCGTGACGGGCAGCGGCTTGATGCTGGGCTTGAAATGCAAGGCCAGCAATATTGATGTGGTCAATGCAGGCTATCTAGCTGAAGTTCTGACTGTACCTGCAGCCGAAAATGTGGTCCGGCTGCTGCCTGCGCTGAACATTCCTGACGAGGATATAAAAGAAGCACTTTCACGACTGGAAGCTGCGGCCCAAACTGTTCAATCTGCGCATTAGTTGGCGCGCTCAGCAATATATGCGGTCAGTGCGTATGAGAATGCGCCCCGCCAGTACTTAGGATATTCATAACGATGCAACATTTCCTTGATATCAACCAAATTGATCAACTGCAGCTGCGTGGTATTTTGGATGATGCGACCCGGATCAAAACGGCGCGAGCCGGACTGCCCAAAGGTACTCTAGATGCAGAACAGCCCTTAGCAGGGCAGATGGTGGCTTTGATCTTTGAAAAGCCATCCACTCGCACCCGTGTGAGCTTTGACTTGGGTGTGCGTCAAATGGGTGGCCAGACGATGGTCTTGTCTGGCAGTGAAATGCAGCTGGGACATGGCGAGACGATAGCTGATACTGCTCGAGTTTTGAGTCGCTATGTAGATCTGATCATGATCCGCACCTTTGAAGAGGCCACGCTGTTAGAAATGGCGGAATATGCTACGGTGCCGGTGATTAACGGCTTAACTAATCGTACCCACCCTTGCCAAATTATGGCTGATATTATGACTTATGAAGAACACCGTGGCCCTATTCGTGGAAAGCGGGTGGTGTGGACCGGTGATGGTAATAATGTCTGTGCCAGCTTCATTCATGCAGCCGGTCAATTTGGCTTTGATTTTGTATTTTCAGGTCCTGCAACATTAGATCCTGAAGCTGGGTTTGTGACAGAGGCGCGGGCCAAGGGCGCTAAGATTGAGATCATGCGTGATGCTGCAGCCGCAGTCAGGGGGGCTGATTTGCTGGTCACAGACACATGGATCTCAATGCATGATAGCCAAACAGCACGGGAGCGGCGCCATAATCAACTACGGCCCTATCAGGTGGATGATGCCCTGATGGCTGAGGCTAAACCTGACGCTTTATTTATGCACTGCCTGCCTGCGCATCGTAATGAAGAGGTAACCAGCTCAGTGATGGATGGCTCTCATTCGGTGGTGTTCGATGAGGCTGAGAACAGATTGCACGCGCAAAAAGCGATTATGCGGTGGTGCCTTAAAGAGTGAGCTTGGTTTAAGGTCAAGTTTATGGATAAGATATGGGAAAAGGTACTGGTTGTTTTTGGCCCGAGGTTTAAGGGTGACTTAAGATTTTATTACAAAGTGGTTTCGCATGTCCTTGAACGTTGGATGTCTGGTTCGGAAATTTGATTGGAAGAGCAAATGGCGCTCGTCTAATCCTGTGCAATGGGTGGAACAACAGGGCTTCACTGCACTGTCGGCCCCTATCTCTGAAGCGCATCCTGACTATTTCCAAGATTCCAATCAAATTGTGGTGTTCTCTCAGAAAGGCCAAGAGATTTGGTTAGGCCTCGGGCTGTTTCATGTTTTTAATAAAATGTGCCAATCGGGCAGCTTTACTGGCTTGGGCAATGGTGTGGTGATGGTTGCTGAAGACCAGTCAGGGTATTTTGGTGCACAGGAGTTTTTTGATGGCCAGCTCGGTTGGGGCTCGCACGTGACTACAACTCCACCCAGTATATGGACGCGGCAAGCTGCGTCGGCGCAAAAGAAACTGAAACCAAGCTATACCCGTAAAGCTGCGATTGATGGAATTGCGGACCTGCTTGGTGCTGATCCAATGTTGATTGGAAGCTGTGTGACAGCCGAAGGTAATGACGCGTCTTGCGGGATTGCCTGGCATAGTGAAAAAGGCCAATGGGTATTGGCTGTGTTGACCGCTGGTGGCGATCAATTTCAGGAGATCGATTTACAATCATTTTTACCTTGCGGTGTATTGTGCGCGCTGTCAGAGCATCCTGCGGGCTGGTCTAAATATTGGCGACAGAGTGATTTATTTGCGGCGATGCAGGAACATTTGAGCCGTGCTTGGTGTGGGGTGGGATTGAGTGAATTCTCACTCAATCATCCGATGCTGCGTGGGGCATGTCTTTTAGTGGAGTTAGATTTTGACCGCTGAGTGCGGCAAACTATCAAGACCGTAATGGAGAGTATGATGATACAAGCGAATATGGGTTTGATCGGTGTGGGTACGATGGGTTCGGCCTTAGCGCTCAATATTGCAGAACATGGCCATGACGTCGCCTTATGGAACCTTGATCTTGCGGCGGTAGACGGCTTAATCGCTTCGGCTGGTAATTTAGCATCTAGGCTGGTGAGATGTGAAACCGTTAAAGCGCTGGTGGCTGCCATACCCACGCCACGCGCGATTATTTTGTTGGTCCCTGCGGGAGCTCCGGTTGATATAATCATTGATGAGTTGATCCCGCTGCTGTCTGTGGGTGATACTATTATTGACGGGGGCAATTCTGATTTTCGTGATACTGTTTCGCGCACCAAGCGTTTGGAGGCAGTGGGTCTGGCCTATCTTGGAATTGGAGTATCGGGCGGTTCAGAAGGCGCGCGGCGCGGCCCCTCGATTATGGCCGGTGGCACCGCTGCGACTTATGCTAGCATCGCTCCGGTACTGGAGGCGATTTCTGCTAAATACCTTGGGGATCCCTGCGTCGCACATTTGGGTCCCGATGGGGCCGGACATTTTGTAAAGACGGTTCATAATGGCATTGAATATGCCGACATGCAGATAATCGCTGAGGCTTATGGATTGATGCGTGATGGCTCGGGTCTGGCTGCCAGTGAAATCGCCGCTGTGTTTCGTAGTTGGAACCGAGGTGCGTTAGAGAGCTATTTGATTGAGGTCACAGCCGAGGTTCTAGCCGCTAAGGATCCAACCACAGGCGAAGAAATGGTTGACATGATCGTGGATCAAGCTGGACAGAAAGGTACGGGACGCTGGACGGTTATTGAGGCTATCCGCATGGGGCAAACCGCGAGCATCATCGAGGCGGCGGTTGGAGCGCGTGTATTGAGCTCGCAAAAGGCCACACGTGAGTTGGCAGCGCCTTTACTGGTGCCGGCTGGTACTGACATAATGATCCCAATTTCTGAACAAGATCTACAATCTGCCTTAATCGTGGGGCGTGTGCTGGCTTATGCGCAGGGGTTTAGGATTTTGAATGCCGCCTCTGACGAATTTGATTGGTCACTTGATTTGGCGCGCATTGCAGAGATTTGGCGTGCAGGCTGCATTATTCGTTCGGCCATGTTGGATGATATTGTTGCGGCCTTCCGCACAGATCTGCATGAGGGCCATTTGGTCTTGTCGGAGCATTTTATCAATGTCTTGACTCGTAATATCGCAGGGCTGCGTCGCGTGGTCTCGGCGGCGGTTTTGAAAGGCCTGCCTGTGCCTGCTTTGGCGGCGGCATTGAGCTGGTTTGATACCATCCGCCAAGCACGCGGCACTACTGATTTGATCCAAGCGCAACGTGATTACTTTGGCGCACATTCTTTCCAAAGGATCGACGCTAACGGAAGCCACCATGGCCCATGGCATAGCACGAGTGACGTCTAGGTTAATACTTACGCGGTTTGGCGCGCAGAGTTGGATCTGCTTGGGTTGGATCTTCGGGCCAAGGATGTCTCGGGTATTTCGCCCGCATGTCTTTGCGAACATCTGCATAACTACCTATCCAAAACCCTGGAATATCCCTTGTAACTTGAATTGGCCGATGCGCTGGCGACAAAAGGGTCACTTTTAAAGGCTGTACACCAATCATTGGGTGGCGGGTTTGACCAAACATTTCTTGAATACGTAATTCTATAGAAGGATTTTCGCCACTGTAATCAATAGTAATTTTTCGTCCTAACGGAGTAGTGAATTGCGCCGGGGCAATGGTTTCAAGCTGGTGTAGATTTTCCCAACCGATAAGGGCGTGCAACGCTGGTAGCGGGTCAAAAGACTTCCAATCTTGTTCGGTGGTCACCCCTACAAGATAAGGCGCCAGCCAGCCTGATAAATTTCTTAGTAAAGCCGCATCAGATATTTCTGGAAATTTGTCATTATGCGCTGCGGCTATTCGGGACTGCAACAATTTTGCTGCTTTCGGCAGCCGTAGGCCCAGTTGCTTTATCCCGTCCAGCATGGCCTCGACCATAGCTTCGGGAGGGGCCTGTGCCCAAATATCGTGTGATAGTGTAATTGCCCCCAGGGTCTCAGAGCGGCTAGCCATAATCCGCCGGTACCGCTTTGACCAAACACAGGTGTTCTGCCATTTTATTTGCTTACCAAGCACTTCTCGTAAGTCAGCCTCTGCAATGGGTAATGCGCGGCGGATTTTTGGGTCTGGGCCAGTGCCATGATGAGGATTTCCCAATTCGGAGATTACCAAAAACGAAGCGTTAGCCAAAGTGTCATCTAAGGCTAAAACCACACCTTTGCCCCCGGCCATAATATACCGCGGCTGTGGGCCAGGCCTGCGTTGCGCCACCCGCTCGGGATAAGCTAGCGCCAAACACTGGGCCGATGTGAACACAGCGGACGCCCTCCGTTTGGGTGCAAGTGTGCCCAGGCGTTTAGCTTCAATCTCAATACGTTTCAGGGCTGGTATGTCACGAATTTTTTCACTTAAGTCACTGTATTTTATTTTTTTACCAATTATTTTTAAAGCGGGGGTGAGGTCAGATTGTCTGGATATCAAAATATCACGATCAGACAGCAGGGCGGCTAGTGGTGCTGCAATATCCCCAGCCTGCACCAGCATTTGTGCAAGGCGAGGATGCAAGGGCAGCTTGGCTAAAGCAGCCCCATGCGGTGTTAGGCGGCCATCAATTACGGCACCAAGTTGCACCAGCAAACTCTGTGCTTGTGCCCATGCTCCGGGTGCGGGTGCCGTGAGAAAGGCCAAGTCCTCTGGCCCTGTGCCCCATTGCGCCAATTCAAGGGCCAGTGGAGCTAGATCAGAGATTTGTATTTCTGGTGGTGCATAGGCGGGCATTGCGCCCTCTTCTGCTTGCGCCCACATTCGGTAGCATTGCCCCGCCGCAATCCGCCCGGCGCGTCCAGTGCGTTGGATCGCCTCTGCTTTGCTTACTCGCTCTGTGACCAGTTTTTGGAGTCCTTTGGAAGCATCATAGCGGGCTCGGCGGGATAAACCGCAATCCACTACCACTCGCACGTCTTGGATGGTCAGGGAGGTCTCTGCGATGGCTGTGGCCAAAACAATTTTACGCAAAGAAGGCTCAGGACGAATGGCCAATTTTTGTGTGGAAAAAGGTAAATTTCCCAGCAAAGGCCGCAGGATGCAAGTACTAGGTAGCTTGTCTTGCAGAAGGCTGTGCGTCCGCTTGATTTCGGCTTCACCAGGCAAAAATACTAAGATTCCACCTTCAGTTTCGGCTATAGCCTGTATGATTAGGCTGCTGGCTTGCACTTCTAGGGATATATTTTTGCTAGCTGGACGCGGCAAATGGATGATCTCAACTGGGTAGCTACGCCCAGCGCTAGTTACAATTGGCGCATTACCCAAGAGTTTGGCCACAGGCTCTGCGTCCAAGGTGGCGGACATGACTACAAGTAACAAGTCATTGCGTAGGGTTTCGCGCACCTCCCAAGCCAAAGCTAAACCCAGGTCAGCAGCTAATGAGCGTTCGTGAAACTCATCAAATATTATAGCTGACACACCTGGTAGTTCGGGATCAGATTGCAGCATGCGGGTTAGGATACCCTCTGTGATCACTTCAATGCGGGTATTGGGCCCGATTTGGGATTGGCCACGAATACGGTAGCCTACGGTCTCGCCTAACGCCTCTT
>LAQD01000002.1:53664-63448 GCA_000981705.1 Rhodobacteraceae bacterium ASP10-04a | reverse complement strand
GGAGTTCGTGTTGTTTTACCTGCCCCCGGAGGGGCCTGCAGAATGACACGGCCTGACGTTGTCAGGCAGTCAAGAACTTGCGGCAGTACCGCATCTATTGGCAGATCAAATTTCACCCCGCTCTTATCTGTGAGAAAACTGGGCGCGTCTATGGGTGGGTTGCATGTTCATTTTTTACATTTGGAAACCCTCAGTCGCAACATGTTATTCAGCTGTTAATGGAAGGTGTTGCTATATGTTATTTTGTTGCCAGAATAACTTGTAATGTGCTGGCATACCGCGGTGTAACTAGGTTTAGATTTTAACTTGGCAGGTGATGAATTGATTCTAGTGGATTTCACCATATCCGCACGAATATACTTTTACTTAGACAAATAGGGGAGCTGGCGCGGTAGACAATGTTGCTGAGAAGTTAAAGGTAAAAAGCGCAAAAGAGTTTTCAACAGGCTAGCTTTCCTCTCTCTTGAAGCTATAATTGGAGACCAAGATGAGGCATTGGTGTTTGCAATTGCACAGGCTGCAGATAGATGTTCAATTCATGTCTTCGTAGAATCTTAAATTGGGCAAGAAATAGCCCTGGAGGATCGATGAGCAAACAAGACTTCGCGGTAGACGAGATAGCGCGGAAGATTGAGTTGGGTAACCGCCGGGCTCTTTCGCGGGCAATTACTCTCGTTGAAAGTTCGCATCCGACCCACCGTAAGCAAGCAGCCGAGCTGCTTCAAGCTTTGCGCACTGACAGAGAGGCAATTCGCATTGGGATGTCTGGCACACCGGGCGTGGGTAAGTCGACGTTCATCGAAAGCTTTGGTTTGCAATTGGTGGAAAGTGGTCTCCGGGTTGCAGTTTTGGCAGTGGATCCGTCTTCGGCTATCTCTGGAGGCTCTATTCTTGGTGATAAAACCCGTATGGATCACCTGTCGCGCCATTCTAACGCCTTTATTCGGCCATCGCCCAGCCAAACCCACCTAGGTGGGGTTGCACGCCGCACTCGGGAGGCAACGGCGCTCTGCGAGGCTGCTGGCTTTGATGTGGTGTTGATTGAAACCGTGGGGGTTGGACAATCTGAGACGATGGTGGCTGAGATGGCTGATTTGTTTGTACTGTTGTTGGCACCTGCGGGTGGAGACGAATTGCAAGGGGTCAAGCGCGGTATTATGGAGATGGCGGACTTGATATTGGTCAACAAGGCTGACGGCGATCTGAAAGCTGCGGCCACGCGTACATGTGCCGATTATGCTGGCGCCCTGCGTTTGCTTCGCAAACGCGGGCAGGATCCTGAAGATTTCCCTAAAGCGTTGATGGTCTCGGCGATTGAGGGAAATGGGCTCCACCAAAGCTGGATCGAGATGCAGGCTTTGGTGGCGTGGCGTAAAAAAAACGAGGTTTGGCAAAAAATTCGCGCTGATCAAAACGCATTTTGGTTCAATACTGAGCTACGCCATGCGTTGTTGACGCGGCTTGAAAATGACCCTGAAGCCGCTGCAGCCTCGTCAGCAATGCAAACAGCAATCCGTGCTGGTGAGGTTGCCCCCTCGGTTGCGGCTGAACGGGTGGTGCAAAGCTTCCTTCGCATTAAGAAAACCTAGTGTAATCGATTCGGACTCAGTGGATAAAAATTTAGCTGGTATCACCCAATATTTTGCAATTAAATCACAAAAATCCAAAAAAATCTCTATTAAAGCTTAGGTGAAGGTTGCAAGAAGGCTTGACCTCGCAATGGGATAATCCTAAACCCCGTCAACGAGTTTTCACCCGCAGCCATTTGGTTCGGGTCTCCAATTTCTGAATGAGGACGCATAAGATGGCACGCCGCTGCGAACTGACGGGCAAAGGCCCAATGAGTGGAAACAATGTAAGCCACGCCAAAAACCGGACACGTCGTCGGTTTTTGCCAAACTTGAATGAACTGACTTTGCATTCCGATACCTTGGGTCGTGCTTTTAAACTACGAATTTCCGCAGCTGCATTACGCACTGTTGATCATCGCGGTGGTTTGGATGCATTCTTGGCAAAGTCCAAAGACATCGAGCTATCTGGAACTGCATTAAAGATCAAAAAAGATATTATGAAAGCGCAGGCAGCAGTCTAAAAGCTTTTACAGACTAAAACTAAAAGCCCTGTAATTCGCAGGGCTTTTTTTATTTGTGTATTAAATTTCGACGGATTTTGTTCTTGGGATGTTGTGGTTTGCTGGATGCATAGTTGCCGCTACAAACTATTCTGGATATTAGACATGTGTTGAAACGGGTAGTTTTTAGCCGCCTCCGCACTCCACATTATAAGGTAGAATAGCCGTCGCAACGAGGTCCAGTTGAATATGGATGTTGATCCCCCATTGACCAAACCTGCACTCTATTCCATATCCCAATTATGACAGCTCTTTCTCACATCCGTAATTTCTCGATCGTGGCGCATATCGACCATGGTAAATCCACGCTGGCTGATAGGCTGATCCAGGAGACTGGAACAGTTAAGGAGCGCGATATGCAAGCTCAGATGCTCGACAGTATGGATATCGAGCGCGAGCGAGGGATCACGATTAAGGCCAATACTGTACGGATTGATTACACCGCTAAGAATGGTGAGAGTTATGTGCTCAACCTGATTGACACACCGGGCCATGTGGATTTTGCCTATGAGGTGTCACGCTCTATGCGGGCTGTGGAGGGATCCCTTTTGGTGGTCGACAGCTCTCAAGGTGTCGAAGCTCAGACTTTGGCCAATGTTTATCATGCGCTGGACGCAGATCATGATATTGTGCCTATTTTGAATAAAATTGACTTGCCTGCGTCCGATTGTGACCGGGTGGCGGAACAGATTGAAGATGTGATAGGAATTGATGCCAGCGAAGCTATTCAGGTGTCCGCTAAAACGGGTCAGGGAATTGTAGAAACTCTTGAAGCGGTCGTGCATCGGCTGCCAGCGCCGAAGGGCGATATAAACGCACCTTTAAAGGCTATGTTGGTGGACAGTTGGTATGATTCCTATCTCGGTGTGATCGTGTTGGTACGGATCATTGATGGGAAGTTGAAAAAGGGTGAACGTGTCAAGTTCATGTCCAACAATACGACCCACCACGTGGATCGTATTGGGGTATTCCGGCCTCAAATGGAGATGATCGATGAACTAGGGCCTGGTGAGATTGGCTTTTTGACTGCCTCGATCAAACAGGTGCGTGATACCCGCGTAGGGGATACCATTTGCCATGATAAGCAAACCGTTGAAGCTTTGCCGGGCTTTAAGCCTGCCCAGCCAGTAGTATTTTGTGGTCTATTTCCTGTGGATGCTGCACAATTTGAAGACCTGCGTGATAGTATTGACAAATTGGCTCTGAACGACGCGAGCTTTAGTTTTGAGATGGAAACCTCCGCTGCGCTGGGCTTTGGGTTTCGTTGTGGATTTTTGGGCCTGCTACATCTGGAAGTGATCCGCGATCGGATTGAGCGTGAGTATGATATTGATCTGATCACCACAGCACCCTCAGTGATCTATGACATTCATATGCGTGACGGACGGGTGGAGCAATTGCACAACCCCGCCGATATGCCTGATCTTACGCTGGTTGATCACCTAGAGGAGCCGCGGATCAAGGCTACCATCTTGGTGCCTGACGAATATTTGGGCGATGTGCTGAAACTCTGCCAAGATCGCCGTGGCATGCAGATAGACCTAACCTATGCTGGGTCCCGCGCCATGGTAGTTTATGACCTACCGCTCAATGAGGTGGTGTTTGATTTTTATGATCGCTTGAAATCCGTGACCAAGGGGTATGCCTCGTTTGATTATCAAATGATTGGCTATCAGCAAGACTACTTGGTGAAGATGAGCATTCTGGTGAATGATGAGCCTGTTGATGCGCTTAGCACGATGGTGCACCGTGACCGTGCGGACGCGCGGGGCCGGGCGATGGTGGAGAAACTCAAAGACCTGATTCCCCGCCACATGTTCAAAATACCAATTCAAGCAGCTATTGGTGGTAGGGTGATCGCTCGCGAAACTTTGAGCGCTATGCGCAAAGACGTCACCGCGAAATGCTATGGTGGCGATGCCAGCCGCAAGAAGAAACTTCTTGAAAAGCAAAAAGCTGGTAAAAAGAAGATGCGCCAGTTTGGTAAAGTTGACATTCCTCAGGAGGCGTTTATTTCAGCGTTGAAGATGGATGGGTAGGGTCGTGGAGCCGCTACCCCTACAAGTCCGCCCATGACATGCCCACTTTGCTCCTCTAATACGCCTCTACATCATACAGAAGTTTCTGGTGGTCCCTTTGGGGCATCTGTGACGCTTTGTGAGACGTGTTTGACCCAATTGACCGGACTACCGGACCCCAACCACTGGCGTGGGTTGGCTGGGGCAATGTGGTCTGAGGAACCTGCTGTGCAAGTTCTGGCTGCCAGGATGTTGTTAAGGCTGTCTAAGCATGATTGGGCCCGAGAATTGACTGAGCAGCTGTACCTTGATGACGAGACCCGCGCTTGGGCGGATAATGTGGCACTAGTCACCAATCACCGTGACAGCAATGGGGTTCCCTTGGCTGTAGGTGATACAGTTATCTTGGTCAAAGATTTAGCGGTCAAGGGCGCGGGCTTCACAGCCAAGCGAGGCACTTCAGTCCGTGGGATTTCTCTGGTGGTTGGCAATGACGCGCATATTGAGGGTCGAGTGGCTGGCCAGAGGATCGTAATCCTAACGGAATTTGTCAAAAAGAAATAGTTCATGTGTTATGTGTTGAGAAAAATGCGTACCGCCGCTTCAAATTCTCGAGGTCTCTCCGCATGTAACCAATGGCCCGCATTGGGAATTTTGGCAAAGCGCGCTTTTGGGAATAGAGATCTTATTATGGGGCGATGTTCTGGACGCAGGTAATCAGAATTGGCACCTGTCAGAAATAAGGTTGGTGCGGTGAAACTGCCCAAAATCTCTGGAAAGCCAATTATCTGCGCCATAGATGCGCTGAGGGCCGTTAGGTTGAGCCGCCAAGTTTGGTCTCGTAGGTTGAGGCTTTGTAACAAAAAGCTGCGTACTGTCGGGTCTTCGATTCTACGGCTAAGAATTTCTTCGGCTTGGGTACGGCTAGATAGCTTTTCTAAGGGCAAGGCTTGCATGGCCTCAATTAGATGCTGCTGGGTATGGGTGTATGCTACAGGTGCTATATCTGCTACGATCAGGCGGCGGATATCTGCTCCCGATAGGGCAGCCACCATGGCGGCTTTGCCTCCCATGGAATGACCGAGCAGATCAACGTGGCCACCAATTGAGGTGATCACTTCAGACAAATCTTCTGCCAAGGCAGGATAGCTGTGATCGTCTTGCCAAGGGCTGGCTCCGTGGTTGCGTAAATCAAGTGTGACGACCCTGCGGGTATCTGACAAGCGTTTGGCGATCACGCCCCAGTTGCGTGCAGAGCCAAACAGGCCATGGGCAATTATGAGCGGTGTGCCAGTATCGTGGCCATGAGAGGTCATATGCAACATGGCACTAATCTAAGGTGGGTTTTCAGGTCGCACCAGCCCCGCTATGACGGGAGTATGAATTTAGTTAAAGGGGTCTCCATGACGAAGTGCGATATATCCATTCCCACCCAAGGCTTGCATCATATTACTCTGACTGGTGCTGGTCGGCAGATTACCCTAGACTTTTGGGAGGGAGTTTTGGGCATGCCGTTTGTGTTTGAGCAACCCAATCTTGATAATCTAGTGGAAACTCATCTGTATTTTGACCCTGGCGATGATCGCTTGATCACCGTTTTCTGTGATGAGACACGCGAGCCAAGGCAGGAAAAAACTCCGATAGTGGTTGGTGCAGTACACCATATTGCATTTTCTGTTAGCCAGGCTGTGTCGATACATCTACCTGAGAAGCTTGACCAGCTTGGCATTGTGCATTCAGGCTTGAAAGATCGGGGTTTCATGACGTCGTTGTATTTTCGTGAACCCTTGGGTCTGCTTATTGAGCTTGCCGCTTATAAGTTTACACCACCTTTAGGCGTGTCGCATGCCCGCGTTTTGTTTGAGGCGCATCGGATTAGGGTAGGGGCTGAAGATTTAGCAATTTCAGATCGGCACGTGGCAAAAGCCTTAGAGCGCTTGGCTCATCAAGGCGTACCAAGTTTGTCAGATTTTGATATTGAAAAATGACATTTTCTAAAATTGGGTGGGGCTCCTATGAAACGCGCCCCACCCAAAGTATTAGGTTTAATATATTGGGAAGCGTGCGCACAATACACCAACTTCAGCTTTGACTTTTGCTTCAACGGCTGCATTGCCCTCTTCGCCATTCGCAGCTAGCCCGTCGACTACTTCGATGATCCAGTCAGCTATTTGACGGAACTCTGTTTCGCCAAATCCGCGTGTTGTGCCGGCTGGACTGCCCAGACGTATACCACTTGTTACCATTGGCTTTTCGGGATCAAATGGAACACCATTTTTATTGCAGGTGATGCGCGCGCGGCCAAGAGCGTTCTCTGTTGCATTGCCCTTAACGCCTTTTGGGCGCAAATCTACCAGCAAAACATGGGTATCTGTGCCATGCGTTACCGTATCCAACCCACCTTTTATCAATTGATCAGATAGGGCCTGTGCATTTTTGATCACGTTTTGAATGTAAGTTTTGAACTCTGGCTGCAATGCTTCCCCGAAGGCCACGGCTTTGGCTGCGATAACATGCATCAAAGGACCTCCCTGGATGCCTGGAAAAATTGCAGAATTGAACTTTTTTGCAAGTACTTCGTCATTGGTCACAATCATTCCGCCGCGTGGTCCACGTAGAGTTTTATGTGTGGTGGTGGTGGCTACATGGGCATATGGGAAGGGACTTGGGTGTTCACCCGCTGCCACAAGACCCGCGAAATGTGCCATATCAACATGCAAATACGCACCAACACTATCGGCAATTTCGCGCATACGTTTAAAATCAATTTGGCGCGGAACAGCGGAGCCGCCTGCGACGATCAATTTTGGTTTATGCTTGGTTGCAAGCTCTTGCACTTGGTCATAGTCCAGCAGATTATCTTGCTTTCGGACACCGTATTGTATGGCATTGAACCACTTTCCTGATTGGTTTGGCGCAGCCCCATGACTGAGGTGACCACCGGCATCGAGAGACATGCCAAGGATTGTGTCGCCAGGCTGCAACAGGGCCTGGAATACCCCTTGATTGGCTTGACTGCCAGAGTTGGGCTGCACATTTGCGAACTTGCAGTTAAACAACTGACAGGCACGCTCAATGGCGAGCGTTTCGGCAATATCCACATACTCACAGCCGCCATAATACCGCCGCCCCACATATCCCTCAGCATACTTATTGGTCATCACTGAGCCCTGCGCTTGTAGCACCGCTCTTGAAACGATATTTTCAGAGGCAATCAATTCGATTTCATCGCGCTGGCGTCCCAGCTCTTGGTCAATAGCTTTTGCTAAGGCAGGATCTGTATCAGCTAAGTCGGCATTGAAGAAATTAGTGATTTCGGCTGTCATGATTTTGTTCCTTTGACGGTTAGCACCATCACTGCATGTTTCCTATAGGAAATGTCAAAGCCTCATACCGCGACTTATTGACCTGTTTCCCTGTATTATGTCCATGGCTTGCGTTTTTAGCTTGGCCAGGAGTAGGGTGCGGAAACGGAGTTTCCGAAATGCCCACGTCAGACCGTAAACGCATCGCCTTTTTGGCTAGTACTGCAGAATTGGCCCAGTCTGCAAGGAATACATTTGTACACCAATTTGGAGATTGTGAGCTAGGTGATGCGGATGTCATTGTTGCGCTCGGTGGGGACGGCTTTATGTTGCAAGCTCTGCATACGACCCAGCATCTCAATGTACCGGTTTATGGGATGAATCGGGGTACTGTTGGTTTTTTGATGAATGAGTTTTCACTTGATAACTTGTCTCAAAGATTGACTGCAGCAGAAGAAGCTGTGATCCACCCGTTGCGCATGCGTGCGACCTGCACCGATGGTAGCCAACATTCTGCGCTGGCCATCAATGAGGTTTCTCTTCTGCGGCAAGGCCCGCAAGCTGCGAAGTTACAAATTTTTGTAGATGACCGATTGCGGCTGGATGAGCTGGCCTGTGATGGAGCCTTGGTCGCTACCCCTGCGGGTTCAACCGCCTATAACTATTCTGCGCATGGTCCAATATTGCCGATTGGGTCTGAGGTATTGGCTCTTACTGCTATGGCAGCATTTCGGCCGCGTAGATGGCGCGGAGCGGTATTACCGAAGGCAGCCAAGGTGAGGTTTGAAGTGATCGAGCCCATCAAGCGACCCGTTATGGCGGATGCTGACAACCGCTCTGTGCAGGATGTGGTGTCAGTGGAAATTGAAAGTGCAAACGATATTATGCATCGCCTCTTGTTTGACCCTGATCATGGGCTGGAAGAACGTCTTATTCAGGAGCAATTTGCTTAAAAAGCTATGCCAGCTGAACATGTATAGTATGCTTAAATGGGCCTTAACTCAGTTTATTTTGCGTACCCCATAGCTTTAAGTGCACTCCGCACTTCGTCAAGAATGACTGGATCATCTATGGTAGCTGGGGCTTTGAATGGTTTGCTGTCTGCAATACTGACCATTGTTCCACGCAGAATTTTACCTGATCGGGTTTTTGGTAAGCGATCCACGACACAGGCTAATTTGAAGGCGGCAACAGGACCAATTTTCTCCCGCACCAACTTAATCACATCCAAAACAATATCTGCATGTGGTCTGGTGCAGCCCTTATTAAGACACAAAAACCCCATAGGCAGCTGGCCTTTCAAATCATCCCCCACACCGATTACGGCGCATTCTGCTACATCGGGGTGGGCCGCCAATACCTCTTCCATCCCACCGGTAGACAGCCTGTGGCCAGCTACATTGATTACGTCGTCTGTGCGAGCCATTATGTATAGATATCCATCCGTATCAATCATTCCGGCATCTCCGGTTTCGTAATACCCGGGGAAAGTGGTTAGGTAGGATTTTACATACCGTTCTGGCGCATTCCATAGAGTTGGTAAGGTGCCCGGTGGTAAGGGTAGTTTCACTGCTATGGCACCCAATTCACCTGGCTGCATTTCATGTCCACCCTCATTTAGAATTTGGACGTCATATCCTGGCATCGCAACGGTGGGTGAGCCAATCTTAACAGGCATTGCCTCGATTCCTGCTGGATTTCCAGCGATTGTGTATCCAGTTTCAGTTTGCCACCAGTGATCGTAAACTGGGACGCCCATGACTTTCTGGGCCCATTCGATTGTATCAGGATCAGCGCGTTCACCTGCAAGATAAAGCGCGCGTAATCTCGACATATCGAAATTTTTAATTGAGACACCCTCCGAGTCTTCACGCTTAATAGCGCGAAGTGCTGTTGGGGCGGTGAAAAAGCTACGTACATCGTGTTCTGCGATAACCCGCCAAAACGTAGTTGCGTCTGGAGTTCCAACTGGCTTGCCCTCGAAAACGACGGTAGTATTACCGTGAATCAGGGGCGCATAACAAATATACGAGTGCCCTACGACCCAACCTACATCTGAGGCGGCCCAGAATACATCTCCAGGATCCACATTGTAAATATTCTTCATGGTCCAATTGAGGGCCACCAAATGGCCCGCAGTTGGACGCACAACGCCCTTTGGCGCTCCGGTGGTGCCGGAGGTGTATAAGATATAAGCTGGATGATCGCCAGATACTGCAATGCAGGGGGCTGGCGTGACGCCTGCCTGCAGCGCATGCCATTCTACATCGATGTTACCGAGTTGGGCTTCGCATTCGGTGCGTTGGAATATCACGGTAAACTCTGGCTTG
>LAQD01000002.1:42712-53605 GCA_000981705.1 Rhodobacteraceae bacterium ASP10-04a | reverse complement strand
CAGGAGCCTGCTATGATTGCTTTGGGTGTTGCATCATCAATTCTCACGGCCAGCTCATTTGCTGCGAAGCCACCAAAAACAACTGAGTGGATAGCGCCAATACGTGTGCAGGCGAGCATAGCAATCAAAGCTTCAGGGATCATTGGCATATATATGATCACGCGATCCCCTGATACGATGCCTTTGCTCGCCAAGCCGCCGGCTAATGATGCCACTTGGGTTTGTAAATTTGCATATGTGGTTTTTGATTTATGGCCGGTGACGGGGCTGTCATAGATGATTGCCACGCGGTCGCCGTTACCGGCTTCGACATGTCGGTCCACGGCATTATAGCAGGTATTAACCTGCGCATCTTTGAACCATTCATACATTGGGACATTATCGTCCCAGAGGGCTTTCGATGGGGGCTGAACCCAATCGATGGCCTCAGCGGCTTTCATCCAAAATGCTTCAGGATCTGCTTGCCAGCCTGCATAGATATCTTTGAACGACATATGATGAACTCCGGTTAAAATGCTGTGGACCCATATTCCTTATAGAACACCCGGGTGCAAGTTGTAGCTTGCGATAACAGGGGCCAACGTAACGATACGCCATTGCATCTCGTTGAACTTATCCCGAAAGTGTTAAGGGAAAGTTGAGATAAATTATGCAAAATATTCGCGCAGAAGTATTGCTGCCTACCAAAGAGCTACGTGATGACATTCCGTTTTTTACTAAGGTATTAGGTATGAGGATGGATGAGATATTTCCAGCGGATGATCCTAGCGTCGCAGTATTCTCTGGCTTTGGCCTCCGGGTGCGTGTGCAGAAAGACGCAGACGTAGCTCCAGGTCTGCTCCGTATCCTCTGTGATGACCCGGTTTTGATTGCTGGTGGTAAGACCCAGCTTGTGGCGCCCAATGGCACTAGAATTGATATTGTCGCCCTTGCTCCGCCGGTGATAATGCCGCACACGGAACATGAATTTGCGGTGCGTAGAATGGCAGATCAGGCCCCTTGGGTGATTGGTCGGGCTGGTATGCAATATCGCGATTTAATTCCCAGCCGTCTTGGAGGCTCAATCATCGCCAGCCATATTCGCATTCCTGGTGGTGGCCCTGTGCCAGATATGGTGCATTTCCATTCGGTCGGCTTTCAGCTGATTTACTGTTATAAGGGCTGGGTTGATTTGGTCTATGAGGATCAGGGCCCACCTTTCCGGCTATATGCGGGAAACTGCGTGATCCAACCCCCTGAAATCCGCCATCGGGTTCTGTTTGCAAGTGATGATATTGAAGTGATTGAAATTGGTGTGCCTGCAGAGCATGTCACGACGATTGATCATGATATGGAATTGCCAACAGATGCACTGAGACCAGATCGGGTATTCTCGGGGCAAAGATTTGTTCATTGTCAGGCGTATGATGCTGAATGGCTACCCTACCGCCTTCCAGGATTTTTAGCACGCGATACGAGTATTTCATTCAATACCCAAGCTGTTGCCGATGTGCAGGTTATTAAGCTAGGGGAGGGTGCGCCAGTTTGGTCCACGCACAACAGTGACATTCACTTTACCTTCGTGCTGGGTGGAAGTCTGACCCTAGAAGGTGGAGGTCAACGGGCGCAGCATTTGGTCGCGGGTGACGCATTTGTGATCCCGCCTGGTATGCAATTTCGCTACAATACTCCGTCTAGGGACCTCAGTCTGCTAGAAGTGAGTTTGCCTGGTGATGTTGAAACAGAATTTGTGTAGGCTTCATATCACGGATACTGTAACCACTTTCAATAATCTGAGGCCTAGTGCTTCTTGCTTTTTTACTCAAAAAACCCAAGGATACTCATATGAACCAAGAACTGATCCAAGCTGCAAGAAATGTTAGGGACAATGCCCATACACCCTATTCTAATTTTCAAGTTGGTGCTGCTGTCCGTACGTCCAGCGGGACCATTTTTGTTGGTTGTAATGTTGAAAATGCTGCCTATCCGGAGGGTACATGTGCTGAGGCAGGAGCTATTGCTGCAATGTGTGCAGCGGGTGAATATGAAATTTCTGAAGTGGCTGTCATCGCTGGTGGCAGCCGTCCTGTGCCGCCTTGTGGGGGATGTCGGCAAAAGCTCGCTGAATTTTCTACGGGCGATGTTTCGGTCACCATGGTGGCCATGGACGGCAGTATGCAGGCAACAACTGTTGCAGATTTACTTCCTGGGGCTTTTGATATTGACCATCTCAAGGCTGGCGCGACGGTTCCGGCCCCATAATGCAAGCCCGTGATGTGTTATTCTGTCTACGGGAGGGACGGACCGTAGAGCCTGAGGCCATTAATCGCTTCGCAAAAGATATTGGGAACGGTCGGGTCACAGACGCGCAAGCGGGCGCCTTTGCTATGGCTGTTTGCTTGCATGGACTCGATGATGCGGGGCGGGTTGCGCTAACATTGGGCATGCGCGACAGTGGCAAGGTGTTGAGCTGGGATCTACCGGGAAAGGTTATCGACAAGCATTCAACAGGTGGTGTTGGTGATGCTGTCTCGCTACTTTTAGCCCCGATGCTTGCGGCGGTTGGAGCCTTTGTACCTATGATCTCGGGCCGTGGTTTGGGCCATACGGGCGGTACTCTCGACAAACTTGAAGCCATCCCGGGTCTGCGGACTCATTTTTCTGAGGTACAGTTTCGCTCGATTGTTAAAGCGGTGGGCTGTGCGATTGTAGCCCCCACACCGGATATTGCCCCTGCTGATCAACGGCTTTATGCGGTGAGAGATGTCACTGGTACGGTGCGCTCAACGGATTTGATTACCTCCTCGATTTTGGCTAAAAAATTGGCTGCGGGGCTTGAGGCGCTAGTGCTTGATGTTAAAACGGGCTCAGGTGCAGTGATGCAGGATCTAGGTGTGGCGCGGGCATTGGCACAGGCTTTGGTACGGACATCAAACGGTGCTGGATGCCCAACCAGCGCGATCATTACAGATATGAGCCAACCGCTTTTGCCTAGTATTGGTAATGCTTTGGAGATTGCTGATGTCATGCGGGCTTTCGACAGTGGGCTAGGTGCTTTGGTGGAAGTGGCCATCGAGCTGGGTGCCCAACTTTTGGTGCAGGCAAATATATTTTATACGGAAAAAGGTGCGCGAGACGAGCTAATAAAACACCTTGAAGATGGCAGTGCAAAGACCAAGTTTGGCAAGATGGTTGCTGCTCAAGGTGGGCCTGAAAATTTTGCAGAGCGCTGGGAAGATTACCTCAATATTGCACCAGCATATGAGGTTTTGGCACCAATTGATGGTTATGTGCAGGCGATGGATGGGACAGCATTAGGGCAGATTGTTGTAGATTTGGGTGGCGGCCGGCAACGCGAGGATGATCAGATTGATCATGCTGTTGGCCTGTCTGGAATTGTACGGTTGGGTACAAAGCTGTGCTGTGGTCAGCCCATGGCATCAGTACATTGTCACGATACAAAATCGGCTGATCAAGCAATCCACGCAGTGCAGTTGGCTATATTGCTAGGACCGACGGTACCGGTTCCAAAACCCTTAATTTTAGAGCGAATTACCGGATGAGCCGGGCATTTTTGATTGTGCTGGATTCCCTAGGATGTGGCGGTGCGCCGGATGCTACTGCCTTTGGCGATGCTGGAGCCAATACTTTGGGCCATATCATCGATGCGCGGCAGGGTGCGTTAAAGATGCCTAATTTAGCTGCTCTGGGTTTGGGGGCTGCACTCACACACTCTAGTGGCTTTCCGTCGCCTTGGCCCGATCCGACTCAAGGAGCTTGGGCTGTGGCTCGTGAAATTTCCAATGGCAAGGATACGCCATCAGGCCACTGGGAGTTGGCTGGTGTGCCTGTACCTTGGAATTGGCACTACTTCCCGAATGAAACCCCCGCTTTCCCACCCAATATTATGGCTGCGTTGGCACAGTTCGCTGGGGGTAGTCTGGCCAATTGTCATGCCTCTGGCCTTCAAGTAATTGAGGCTTTTGGCGCCCAACATATAAATTTAGGTCTACCAATTTGCTATACCTCTGCAGATAGTGTTTTTCAGATTGCCGCGCATGAAGAGTGTTTCGGGTTGCAACGGCTCTATGATCTATGCCAAAATCTCGCCCCTATTTTGCATGAGATGAAGGTGGGGCGCGTGATTGCTAGGCCCTTTGTTGGCTCTGTCGAAGCTGGGTTTGAACGTACCTTGAAGCGCAAAGACTTTTCGATGGATCCACCCTCTGCCACCCTGTGTGATTGGGTGCAAAACGCGGGACGCCATGTGCATTCCATCGGCAAGATTGGCGATATTTTCTCAATGAAGGGAATTACCTACTGTCGTAACGGTAGTGATGCTGAGCTGATGGAGCATTTGGTGGATGAGGTTCAAAACGCACCAGAAGGCAGTTTGACATTTGCTAATTTTGTTGAATTTGATAGCTTATATGGCCATCGGCGTGATCCGGAAGGATATGCGCGAGCCTTGGAATGGTTCGATGCAGCGATTGGGCCTGTTTTGGCACAAACTCGCTCTGACGATTTGGTAATTTTCACGGCAGACCACGGCAACGACCCCACCTGGCGTGGCTCTGACCATACCCGTGAGCAAGTACCAGTTCTTGTCCATTGTCAAAACCTATCACAAAGGGTTAGAGCACGTGGAACCATTAGGTTCCAAGATGTTGCGGCCACTTTAGCTGAACATCTGACTGTGCCCGTTTTGGGTGAAGGCAGGAGTTTTTTATGAGCTGGAAATCGTTTCCAAAAGTTGAGTTACATCTGCACCTTGAAGGGGCTGCTGATCCCGCTTTTATCCGAGAACTGGCGGTGGAAAAATCTGTCGATACTCGGAAAATATTTGATAAAAGTGGCGCCTATAAATACGATAGCTTTAACGAATTTCTAGCAGTCTATGAGGCTGCAACACTTGCTCTAAAAAGTCCGGAGGACTTCAAGCGTCTCACGCAATCGGTTTTGGAAAACCTAGCTGAGCATAATGTTGTTTATGCGGAAACTTTCGTGTCGCCTGATTTTTGTGGTGGCCGAGATGTAGGGGCTTGGCGTGAGTATCTTGAGGCTATGCAAGAGGCTCATGTAGAGGGGGTAACTCTTAAGGGCATAGTAACCTGCATTAGGCATTTTGGGCCGGATAAAGCGCGTGAAACGGCTAGATGTGCTGTTGAAACTGCAGGCGACTGGATAGTTGGCTTCGGAATGGGGGGCGCAGAAGATGTGGGCGCTGCGGGTGATTTTTCGCGTGCTTTCGATATGGCGCGTGAAGCTGGTTTGCGATTGACCAGTCACGCCGGTGAGTGGGGCGGTGCGCAGTCGATCTGGGATACGCTTGAAGATCTGAAAGTTGAGCGAATTGGCCATGGTGTACAGGCTATCGATGACTCCAAATTGGTAGATTATTTGGCTGAAACTGGTATTGTTCTTGAAGTAAACCCTGGTTCAAATATAGCGCTAGGTGTCTATGCGAATTTAGCCCAACATCCCATTGTTAAGCTGCGAGATGCTGGAGTTAAGGTTACTGTTAGTACCGATGACCCACCATTTTTTCACACGACGATGACCAAAGAATTTGAGAGATTAGAACAGGTCTTTGGCTGGGGTGTGGATGATTTTAAACTGTTGAATGAAACGGCCTTGGAAGCAGCATTTTGTGATGCTGGCACTAAAGACCTAATAGCTAAAAGATTGGAAATCGTATGACACTCACTATTGTGGATCACCCACTCGTACAACACAAGCTGACCCTGATGCGCGATAAGGCTACCCCAACCAATCAGTTTCGCCAGCTTCTTCGCGAAATTAGCCATCTGATTGCCTATGAGGTGACCCGAGATCTGCCGCTTGAAGGCCGAACAATTGAAACTCCCATGACCACAATGCAAGCACCTGTTTTGGCAGGAAAAAAACTTGCTTTGGTATCAATTCTGCGGGCTGGAAATGGGCTTTTGGATGGAGTTCTTGAGTTGATTCCTTCAGCGCGCGTGGGCTTTGTGGGTCTCTACCGCGATGAGAAAACCCTTAAGCCTGTGCAATATTATTTTAAAGTACCAGAAGATTTAAAAAGCCGAGTTGTGATTGCGGTGGATCCCATGCTGGCCACCGGAAATTCAAGCGTCGCGGCAATTGATCTTCTTAAACAAGCTGGTGCACGCAATATCAAGTTCCTATGCCTACTGGCAGCCCCTGAAGGTATTGCCAGGATGCAAGAAGCGCATCCTGACGTTGATATTGTGACTGCCGCTGTGGACGAGAAGCTAAGTGATATAGGCTATATACTCCCTGGGCTAGGTGATGCGGGCGACCGAATGTTTGGGACTAAGTGATGTGGGTAGATGATGCCTTGGAGAATTTGTCCTCCCTTGAATTACATATCCAAACAAATTGCCTGAAGGCCCAGCCATGCCCCATCGGCCAGAATAGGGTAGGGTGATCCTGTCGGGAATGGATCTTGGGTGGCCAAATCTTGGGTCTCTGGGCTGGATATCGCTCGAGCGAAGGGGCTCGAGCTTATCTGGGCTGTTGCAAATAGGTTGATTAGAGCTGTTTGTGGCGATGGGCGGGTCGGCTGTGACAGTGCGATTTTCGCTATTTGGTCAACCTGTTCATGTGATAGATCGTTGGATGCAATGAAGCTTAGGGAGATAAGAGGCCCAGCCTGCTCAAGGTAGAGTTGCACTGTATCGTAGTGTTGATTGGCTGCCAGTGCGGATAAAATATAGCCGGCGGTGACGGCGGCATCATCGGATGTGGTCACCATATTTTCAAATAATAATACATGTCCACCCGGCAGCATGATGGGGTGACTGCGTTGGCCGGGTAGGACTGATAGGCGCAGGGGGATAGTTGTGTTTAAGCGATCTACTAATTGTTTGGATGTATGAATACCCTCTGGACTGGTGCAATATGGCCCCGCTAATTGCCCAATGCGCAGAGCGAGCGCATCTCCAAGTTGTACCCTTTTGACTGCGGGTAGTATTTTACTTGCATAACTGATCACGGCCTGTGGGCCCCAAAAGATAGAGATTAAGCCAATGATAACTAGGGAGGAGGCTGCTAAAATGATACGCAATCGGCCGGGATGTGGGCGGCTTATATCGATGGCTTTTTGAACTTTGAGCAGTGCCTCCAGCATAGTACGATCTGCGATTTCCAAGCTTTCCTCAGAGTCTGCCCCGGGGCGCAATGTGGCTTTATCGCTCCCATGTTTCTGCACATCTACTGCAGCAAGGGACCAATGAGCCAGTGCGCGGTTTTGCATATCGGTTAATACAATAGTTACTTCCCCGACTGATATCACTACCTCTCGCCTTTGCTCCGCAGGTCCACTGCGCCATAGACCGGTACATTCCAGTCGATCATATTCCTTAAGTGCTGTCATCTAGGCCCGCTCTGCCTCTTTTCGGTAACGATAGGGCTATCCCGTGAGCTTCGCAATGGCTTCAGCCTTGGGTTCTGTTTGGAGCATCTTTTTACTTAGGCTGTTTTGGCAATGACCCGAAGTTCAAATTTCTGAATTTTACCTGTGGAGGTCTTGGGTAGATCTTGAAACACCACGCGTTTGGGGGTTTTGAAACCTGCCAATTTGCCACGTACAAAGGCAATCACCTCAGTTTCTGTTGCGGATTTTCCAGGCAAAAGTTCAACAAATGCACAGGGCACTTCACCCCATTTGTCATCTGGTTTGGCGACCACGGCGCAGAGACTCACAGCGGGATGTGCCATAATTGCGCCTTCTACTTCGATACTGGATATATTTTCGCCACCGGAGATAATGATATCCTTCATCCGATCTGCGATTTGCATCATACTATTAGAATGCTGTACTGCGATATCTTCAGAGTGGAAAAATCCACCTACAAACGATTTTTCAGTGGCTTCAGGATTCTTATAGTAGCCCTTCATTACTGAATTACCACGCATGACAATCTCGCCCTGTGTTTTGCCATCCATTGGAATTTGAGTACCTGTGCTGTCTACAACTGTGGTCACGTCCATCATTGGCATTGCCACCCCTTGGCGGGCTTTGAGAGCCGATTTGTCTGACTCAGGCAGCTCATCCCAAATGCTGTCCCAGAGGCATTCCACGACATGACCATAGGTCTCGGTGAGGCCATAAACTTGGGTGACGTTGAAACCTAATTTTTCGATTCCTATCAATGTTGCGGGCGCGGGCGGTGCGCCTGCGGTGAAGATCTCAACCTCATGATCAAAATTTCGGCGATGTTCTGCCCTGGCGTTGACGATCATATTGAGCACAATGGGTGCACCGCCAAAATGTGAGACACCTTCCTCTGCAATCCCGTTGTATATGGCTTTGGCCGAGACATCTCTGCAGCCCACGACCGTACCACCCAATAGTGGCATCATCCAAGTATGGTTCCAGCCGTTGCAGTGAAACAATGGTACAATGGCCATGAACACAGGCTTAAGAACCATTCTCCAGCTAATTGGCGTACCCATGGTCATTAGATAAGCACCACGGTGATGGTAGACTACACCTTTGGGTCGACCCGTCGTGCCGGACGTATAATTGAGTGCGAGGCTCTCCCACTCATCGCTTGGCATAACCCAACTGTAACTATCATTACCTTTTGAGATGAAATCTTCATATTCTGGATGGCGGCCGCTAGCTAGGAAACCTGAATCAGGGTCAGCAACTTCGATGATTTTAGGGACTGCGCCGTTCATTAAAGCAAGTGCGGCTTCTACCGGGGATAGGAATTGACTATCCACCATAACTACTTTGGCTTCCCCATGCTCAAGGATATAGGTAAGCGTCCCAATATCCAGCCGAGTATTGACGGTGTTGAGCACTGCGCCACAAGCGGGTACGCCGAAACTGGCTTCAATTTGAGCGGTAGTGTTGGGTAGAAGTGTGGTAACTACATCGCCAGGCATAACGCCAATGCCTGCAAGTGCGCTTGCTAACTTGCTGACCCTTGCGTGGTATTGCTTGTAGGTTGCGCGGTGGGATCCATATACAACGGCGGTATGGTCGGCGAAGACAGTAGCCGCGCGCTGCAAATGTGACAGTGGCGTTAGGGGTACGTAATTTGCTTGGCACTTGCCCAAGCCTTTTTCGTCAGCCATCCATCCCATGTCGCAATTCTCCCCTTTAGGAGGCACTATCGCGCTTGCAGGAATGATTTCAAGAGGTCATGCACACTGAATGGAGCAAAAATCAAATACTGTTGCGTCAATTTTTTTCATGGTGACCGGCATGGCTATCTTGGGAGTCATCGATAATTTTATGAAATTTATTGCAGTGGAAATTAGCCTTTGGCAATTTCACTTTGTACGTAGCTTGATTGCCGTACCAGTTATTGTAGTTTTTGGTTTACTTTCTGGATGGGATTTGAAGCCCAAAAGGCTTTGGCCAGTTCTGGGCCGCAATATGTTTTTATCTGGTGCGATGTTCGTTTATTTTGGCTGTTTAGGTTTTCTTCCAATCGCTGCGGTCGCGGCTGGACTATTCACAGCGCCAGTTTTTGTGATGTTCATTAATGCGATCTGGTCCCGACGTGCCATTGGACGTGTTCGGCTTGCGACAGCCGTTTTGGGTTTTGTGGGCACAATTTTAGTTCTAAAGCCTGATGTTGGTGGATTGAATTGGGCTAACCTTATCCCTGTGTCAGCTGGGCTGATGTACGCCTTTGGCAATGTCGCCACTCGAAAATGGTGTGAAGGCGAAAGCGCTGTTGCATTGCTGTGGTCATATATGTTTTTAATGCTAATTTTTGGGGGCTTGGGGGCGGCCTACCTCTATTTTAATCCTGGAGACCCGAGCAGCTACCTCAGTCGTGGGTGGGTGTGGCCTTCCGCTGGTGTTTGGGTGTGGATTTGGTTGCAGGGAGTGTTATCGCTCGTTGGGATTGGCTTCGTCATAAAGGCCTATCTGATTGGCGAGGTAACTTATGTATCTGTATTTGAATATTCGATGATTATTTTTGCAAGTATCACGGCTTGGGTATTGTTTGGAGATCGTTTGAGCACCTTAGGATTTCTTGGTATTGGCTTAATCATAGTTACTGGAGTTGTAATTTCTATCCGCTCCAAAACTAATGCATGATGCGCTGCCACTAGTGCTCTAAATTAAATAAATTTTAAGCGGTGAAGCGGTCGTAGAAGCTAGCACCTTCTTTGGCCATCTCGCGCAATAGATCTGGGGCTGCAAACCGTAGGCCATAGGTAGACATCAATTGATCACACCGTGCTGCGGCATATTCTGCACCCATCATGTCAAACCAAGACAATGGACCACCGGACCACGGCGCAAACCCCCAGCCTAAAATAGCACCAACATCCGCCTCTCGCACATCCATAAGCACACCCTCTTGTAGGGCGCGTACTGCCTCTAAAGTTTGAGCGAACATGAGCCGATGTTGCACTTCGATGAGGTCAAGATTTGCGCCCTCCTGAGTGTATTGGTCCCGCAGGCCTTGCCAAATACCAACGCGCTTGCCGCGTACATCGTATTCATAAAAGCCAGCTGAGGATTTGCGGCCTAGACGCCCTTGATCGAACAGCCAAAACAAAACCTCATCTGCTTGATCATTATCATAGGCCGTACCCATTGCCGCTTTGGTGGTCTTTGCTATTTTCACGCCAAGATCAATCGAGGTTTCATCGTTTAGCTGAAGTGGTCCCAAAGGCATGCCCATCAACTTGGCCGCATTTTCAATCAAAGCGGGTTCAATACCCTCTCTCACCATACGGATACCTTCGTTGATATAGGGAATGATGCAGCGGTTAGCGAAGAAGAAGCGTGCATCATTCACAACAATTGGCGTTTTTTGGATTTGGCCTACATAATCTAGCGCTTTTGCAACTGCCCGATCACCAGTCTCTTTGCCCTTGATGATTTCAACCAGAAGCATCTTCTCTACAGGACTGAAAAAGTGAATTCCGATAAAC
>LAQD01000002.1:37338-42601 GCA_000981705.1 Rhodobacteraceae bacterium ASP10-04a | reverse complement strand
TGGGATCTTCAAATACCGCTTCGATGATTAGGTCACAGTCTGCTAAATCTTGATAATTAGTGGTGGGATTGATCCGAGCGAGCAGTGCATCTTTTTGCTCTGCTGTAATCTTTTTGTGGACAATTCCTTTATCGCAGTAAGCTGCCACATAGCCTTTGCCCTTATCGGCACTCTTTTGAGCCTGATCTATCAGCACAACATTAATGCCAGCTTGAGCAGAGACCAAGGCTATGCCCGCGCCCATCATACCGGATCCTATGATGCCCAATTTCCACACAGATTGATCCGACACTTCCGCAGGCCGTACGGCACCTTTTTCAAGGGCTCCTTTATTGATAAATAGACTGCGGATCATGTTTGAAGAGGAAGGGTTCATTAAAACAGATGTGAACTGCCGGGCCTCAATTTTTAGAGCTGTATCAAAGGGTACTAACGCGCCCTCATAGATTGCGCTTAAAAGAGCTTTGGCCGCAGGATAAACCCCCATAGTTTGAGCGTTGACCATGGCAGATGCGCCCACAAAGGTCATGAAACCTGTGGGATGGTAGGGTGAGCCGCCGGGCATCTTATAGCCCTTAGCGTCCCAAGGTTTGATTAGATCTGTATCTTTGGCTGCCATAATCCATTCTTTGGCGTCTTGCAAAGGTGTGTTGCTGACCGCATGGATGATGCCGGCAGCTAAAGCTTGAGTGGGTGTACTCAATTTGCCTTGAAACAAAAATGGGCTTGCCGCCATTACGCCCATTTTGCGTACTAAACGGGTGGTGCCTCCCGCACCTGGGAAAATACCGACCTTAATTTCGGGTAGGCCAATTTTGGCCTTTGGGTTGTCTGCAGCGATGATGTGATGGCACGCTAAAGAAATTTCTAAACCGATCCCCAGTGCCGTGCCGGGCAATACAGCAACAAATGGTTTTCCACCTTTTTGGGTTTTGAAATCCATACCTGCCAATTCGATCTTGCGAATGATGTGGTGAATTTTCATGACCATATCGAAACAGCCTTGAGCTGGTTTGTCAGGGTTAATCTCTTTAATTTTGGCAATTACCGCCAAATCCATGCCAGCGGCAAAGTCTGCCTTGGCAGATGTGATAATCACGCCTTTGATGGCCTTATCTGAAATGCAGCTGTCGACTATGGTATCGAGATGAGCGAAGCCTTCTTCGCTCATCACATTCATGGACCGGTTGGTGCAGTCCCAAGTGAGAGTTGCTACACCGTCTGCATCTTGAGTTTTGGTGAAATCAGACATGCGGGTCTCCTTTGCGCTGTATCTTGTCATGCTGACCAGTTGGGCTGGCCTATAGCGTTCTTTATATAGCTATTCTGCCAATGGTCGCCCTTGTTGTTCAACTAATAATTAAACGGTAGTGGGAAGAAAGGAAGTGATATGTAATTTATTTAAGTCTTAAAGGCTAGGTTAGTCTAGCAGTCAAAAATATGGCCTAAACGGCTTGAAGTCTGCCCCTCTCACATAGGCCCTTTGGTGTATCTTAGTTTATACCCGTTCGATGATGGTGGCTGCGCCCATGCCGGAGGCGACGCAAAGGGTAGCTAGTCCAGTGCCTTTGCCACTGCGTTCCAGCTCGTCCAGCAACGTGCCGATAATAATCGTGCCCGTAGCTCCCAAAGGGTGGCCCATGGCGATGGATCCACCGTTCATATTGATTCGGCTATCATCAACATTAAAAGCTTGCATGAAACGCAGAACAACCGCGGCAAATGCCTCGTTAACCTCAAATAGGTCGATGTCGGAAATCGACATTCCACTGTCTACCAAGATTTTTTCCGTTACTGGCACTGGCCCAGTCAGCATAATTGTGGGATCGGTACCTATTTTTGCCGTGGCGCGGATGACCGCGCGGGGCTTTAGGCCATGAGCTGCACCGTAGGCTTTCGAACCGATCAAAATGCCGGCGGCACCGTCCACGATGCCCGAAGAGTTCCCGGCGTGATGGATGTGGTTGATCCGCTCAAGATGTGGGTATTTCATCAAGGCTATTTTATCAAAGCCGGGCATTGATTCACCCATATCTTTGAAGGCAGGCTTCAATGCGCCCAATGATTGCATATCTGTGCCGGGGCGAAGATATTCATCCCGTGTTAAAATTGGCAAGCCATTAATGTCGCTCACTGCTATTACAGAGCCATCAAAACGATTTTCAGCCCAAGCAGTAGCCGCGCGCTTTTGGCTTTTGACGGCCAGTAAATCAGCATCTTCGCGCGAAAATCCGTATTCTGTTGCAATGATATCTGCCGAAATACCCTGCGGCACAAAATGATGTGCCATGGCAATTGATGGGTCAACGGCAATTGCCGCCCCATCGCTGCCCATTGGCACGCGGCTCATCATTTCAACACCACCCGCAATATAGCCTTCGCCTGCACCGCCCCGAATTTGGTTGGCGGCCAGATTAACGGCCTCCATGCCGCTCGCGCAAAACCGGTTGATCGATAGGCCGGGGATGCTTTCATGAAGTTTTGAGGCTAGCACCGCCGTACGTGCTAGGCATCCGCCTTGCTCCATTACTTGGGTGACGTTTCCCCAAATCACATCCTCTACCGCGTGGCCGTCCAACCCGTTGCGCTGCTGCAAGGCATTAAGTACGCCTGCTGACAAGCGTGCTGAGGTCACCTCATGCAGGCTACCCTCCTGGCGACCTTTGCCACGGGGTGTGCGGACAGAATCATAAATGTATGCGTCAGTCATGTTCAGTTCCTTTAGGCTCGATCTGATGGATTTCCGGGCATTAAATCATATGGGTGTTTCCAGCCTTTTGTCGCCTCAATACGGCTCAGCCATGAATCAATATTTGGCCAATTCGCACGGATAAACCCGTAAGGTTCGGGGTAAAATAGATAGCCACAATTGGCAATGTCAGCGATGGTCATCGTGTTTCCAGCTATCCATGTACGACTTTCTAGATGTGTGTCCAGTATTTTAAGTGCGCCTAGCACCCTTCCCTGCATGAATTTTATTACTTCAAGTGGGCGCTTATCCTCTGGTAAAAAGTTCATCAAGAAACGAGTTACGCCAGCTTGGGAGGACATTTTGTGGTTGTCGAACAATACCCAGCGCAGCACTTCATATTTGTCCTCTGGCGAACCACCCAGGTTTCCAGTTTGATCAACCACCCATTGCTGGATGGCACCCGATTGCGACAGACTGAAATCTCCTTGGACCAAAACAGGTGCTTCGGCCATGATGTTTAGGTCGCGATACTCGTCGCTGCGCGCAGCCCCACCAAAGAAATCTACATAAACTGGTGACCAATTTATGCCCGCTAGTTCAAGTGTCAGAGCCGCTTTATAGGCATTTCCGCTTTCTCCAAAGCAATGCAGCTTAATAGTCATATACATTCCCATTTTGTTTTGTATCTGTGTTCAGTTTTGGAAATAGTCAGATTAAAAGATAAGGGCGTCAAGTGGCATTTACTTGTCTGCACTCGTTGATATGCGTGCTGACTAAATGCTTGTAGAGGGCAATGAGTGGCCTATGTATTATCCACCTGTTGAAAGTCTGGCCTCTTGAAATATGATTACGCTGACGCTTCAACTAAATTTTTATTTATGGCAGTTCCGATTTGATCATATCGATCATCTTGGAAAGCTCGATGACCGTTTCAGAAATTTCTTTTTTTTGCTGAAGTAATGCAGTCAGTTTTGCCTGAGCTATCGGCAACCATGCCTGCATTTGTGCTGTGCTACCATCGCTGTCGTAAATTTGAAGCCATTGCCGCAATTCCTCTAGGGTGAAGCCGAAGCGTCGGCCGCGCACGATCAATATCATCCGGGCGACATCTCGGGCGCAGTAAAAACGAGAACGTCCTACACGTTCTGGATTCAACAACTCAATGTACTCATAATAGCGCAGGGTTCTTGGCGTCACATCGAATCGCGAGCACATCTGTTTGAAAGATTGCTTTTCTTTTATCATAGCCCCCCCCACTAATTTAAGCCATCTTTGGTGCCAAAACCCTGCCAAAAGACAATTTTAAAATTAAAGCTTTTTACTTGAAGTAAATAGTTTTGTATACAGTATTACGCTGGGCCGTATGGTCAAGTGTTCAGTTTATGAAGCTGGGCGCTAAAACGTAGCAGCCGTACCCCAAAATCAAGGCTGGGATTGCTAAATAGCCATTAGCTCCGATGTTGGCTCGTGAGTTGGGTCCCCGCCTTAAACAGAAGATCGTCTCTATCGCGCTTAACAGACCTAAATCTTTTGTTATTTCCCCACCCCTAAGGGTTGAGTAGAAGGCTATGGATTATCAGTTCCTTCTATCTATCATCACAAATGATAATTTTTATTGTTTAGAAATTGAGCGAGTTGCGACTGGCGGTTTAATCCTGACTTTTCAAAAAAAGCGCTTGGCAATCTACCGGCTAGGCTCAATAAACAAAGTCATGACACAAACAGACAACAATGCTGCGCGCCAATTTATTAGCGCTATTCCTCACTCACGCAGACTGGGGATGAAGGTTGAGGAGCTCGGCAATGGCAAGGCCGTGATTTCAATGCCGTATGACAAGGCTCTGATTGGAGATCCGGTCACCAAGGTGATCCATGGTGGCGCTGTTTCAGCGTTGATGGATACTGCAGGTGGTGCCGCTGTCGTGGCGCATCCTTTAGCTGGTCTAGGTACTGCTACATTAGACCTTCGCATTGATTACATGCGATCTGCGACCCCCGGTCAAACCATCACTGCAACGGCGGAATGCTATCATGTCACCCGTAGCGTGGCATTTGTTCGTGCCACAGCCTGTGATGCAGACACTGCGCGTCCGGTAGCCACGGCAACCGGTGCTTTTACAGTAATGAAGGGGTCATCATGAAGAGGCCAGAACCCGTAATTCAGGTGAAACGACGCCGAGACCTCGCACTGTCAGTGATTGTTAATCAAGTGCCCTATATTGATTTTCTTGGGGTCAGTTTTGACCGACATGGTAATCAATTGACCTCCACTATGGCGTTCCATGACGATCTTATCGGCAACCCGATGCTGCCGGCGCTGCATGGGGGTGCAACGGCCGCTTTTTTGGAAGTAACGGCGATTATTGGACTGGCTTGGACATCTCTTTGGGGAGAGATTGAAAGCGAAAGCTTAGATATTGAAGCAGTGCAAACTGGTGTACTAGCGTTGCCTAAAACTATTGACTTTACCGTGGATTACCTTCGTCCAGGACTGCCGCGTGACGCCTATGCCCGTGCCCGGGTCAATCGCTCTGGACGGCAATATGCATCGGTGCATGTGGAGGCTTGGCA
>LAQD01000002.1:36498-37261 GCA_000981705.1 Rhodobacteraceae bacterium ASP10-04a | reverse complement strand
CGGCGGGTGCTGACTATTGCAATCCCAATTGTAATTTCGAATGCTACCGTGCCAATTCTTGGGGCGGTTGATACCGGTGTAATTGGCCAAATGGGGGCGGCGGCTCCGATCGGCGCGGTTGGTATAGGCGCAATTATTCTAGGCGCACTTTATTGGATCTTTGGTTTTTTACGCATGGGAACGGTTGGGTTGACAAGCCAGGCTCTTGGGGCTGGAGACAGCCATGAAGTCAGAGCACTCTTTTTTAGAGTGACCGGCATCGGCCTGATGGCCGGGGTTGGATTTATTCTACTTCAATTACCTATTTTTGCGGGTGCGTTTTGGGTGTCGCCAGCCTCAGTAGAAGTCGAATCCTTGGCGCGAGACTATATGTCTATCCGGATTTGGTCAGCGCCGGCTGCCATCGCAATTTATGGTCTCAGTGGATGGTTGATTGCACAAGAGCGTACTGCTGCCGTGCTCCTGATACAATTGTTAATGAACCTGTGTAATATCATTCTTGACCTTTGGTTTGTTCTGGGGCTTGGCCTTGGTGTGGAGGGCGTGGCCCTTGCCACTTTGATCGCTGAATGGGGCGGTCTGGTACTGGGGTTATATTTGTGTCGTTCGGTTCTGAGTGGGTTGGCTGGGCCTATGTGGCAACAGATTTTTGATCGGGTTCGCTTGGCCCGTATGGTGCAGGTAAATGTGGACATTCTAATTCGTTCGGTTTTATTGCAGGTTGGCTTCGTGAGTTTTCTTTTCTTTGGTGCGGATTTGGGCG
>LAQD01000002.1:32853-36389 GCA_000981705.1 Rhodobacteraceae bacterium ASP10-04a | reverse complement strand
TGTGGCACAGCTGCGGCGTGGGGCTTCTTTAACCGCCATTTGGGCCTTTGGGTCTGCGGTCTTCATGGCAATGATGTTTTGGGTCTTGGGGGCAATTGTGATTGATATTATGGCCAAGGATGCCAGCGTGCAGGAAGCTGCACGCATTTATTTGCCGCATATTGCATTAGCACCTCTGATGGGCGCGCTCGCCTGGATGCTGGACGGTGTGTTCATTGGGGCTACCCGTAGCCGCGATATGCGCAATATGATGATCGTGTCATTTTTGGGCTATTGCGCGCTGGTAGCTCTATTGTTGCCGAGCCTTGGCAATCATGGGCTTTGGCTTGCCATGAATGGATTTTTCATCTTGCGTGGTGTGACTTTAGCCCTGAGGTATCCTGCATTGGAACGGGCTGTAACAGTTTACTAAGTGTGTTTATAACCAACTTTCTGTAGTCACGCCGATAGCTTGTCCCAACTGATCGAACCCATCATTAGCCAAAAGGTGATCCATTCCTAAGGCGATTTTTGGCACCAGTGAAAGGCCTTGATAAATCATGGCGGAATAAAGCTGTACTGCGCAGGCCCCAGCGTGAATTTTTGCATAGGCGTCCTCAGCTGAGCTGATACCGCCGACACCCACCAGATCAATCTTGTTAGCAGTTGCCACGCGCATTTTGGCTAAAACCCGTGTTGATTTCTCAAATAAGGGACGTCCCGACAGCCCTCCTTTTTGATCACGGTCAGAAGAGTGCAGCCCGTCGCGGTCCAATGTCGTGTTGGTGCAGATGATAGCAGATAGACCTGAGGCTAATGCTAAATCCGCAATGTCTTGTATCTCTGCATCGGTAAGATCTGGAGCGATTTTGAGGAAAATAGGAATTGGCCGTACTAGTTTTGCGTTGGTCACTTTTATACGACCCAGCAGATCCTCCAGAGCTGCCTTGCCCTGTAAATCCCGCAGTTTTTCCGTGTTTGGTGAAGAAATGTTAACCGTCGCAAAATCGATATGCGGAGCAGCGACGTTTAGGACATCACCAAAATCATTAGCACGATCTGCGCTGTCTTTATTGGCGCCCAAATTCAATCCGCGTGGGATGGAGGTGGACGTCTGGGCGAGGCGGCGTGCAATGGCTTCAATGCCTTGATTGTTAAATCCGAAGCGATTGATCACGGCGTGATCTTGCAAAAGCCGAAATAATCGTGGCTTGGGGTTGCCAGCTTGGGGTAGTGGCGTGGCAGCGCCCACTTCCAGAAAACTAAAACCAGCCTTGGATAATGGCGACAAGGCCTGAGCGTTTTTATCGTATCCAGCGGCCAGCCCAACCGGGTTGGCTAAGGCTATACTGCCTATCGATGTGGCAAGGCGTGGACTTGTGACTGGGCCGCCATGTAGGGGTACCAGCCTCAAATTTAGAGCTTGGATTGATAGTCCATGGGCGCGTTCTGGATCAAAGTAATGCAGAAATTTGAGACCAATATCTTCCAGAGTAATCATATCATGTGATCTGGGAATTTATGGTGACCGTCGACAAGTGGCAGAGGCAGGCACCAAACCACATCGTTGAGCCGCAAGCGCCTATAGAGGTGAGGGAACTCCGCTCCTCCGCGCGATACTTCCCATTTGAGATTGCCTTGCAGAGCCGTGCAGTCCACCGCTGCAAGGTAGAGGCCTTCCATAGCTGTAAAATGTTTATCGGCAGTTTCTTGGGCCTGTATGGCGGTAGAGAAATGAATGTAGCCATCGACCAAATCAATCGGCGCGCCGGCCGTGTCACCTTTAGCCCTTAGAACATGCCATTCATCAGAGCGGAATATTTTATAAATCATCATATTCCACCTGTGCCGTGTCGAGATAAAATCGTCAACTGTCGTTTGACCGATTTA
This sequence comes from Rhodobacteraceae bacterium ASP10-04a, assembly GCA_000981705.1. Taxonomy (GTDB): domain Bacteria; phylum Pseudomonadota; class Alphaproteobacteria; order Rhodobacterales; family Rhodobacteraceae; genus Planktomarina; species Planktomarina antarctica. Next base: position 34,520 of record LAQD01000002.1, on the reverse strand, counting down.
AATTTCTATAATAGCCGGAGTTGACTCCACTTGGTAGATGTGGATCGTAGGCCTATCTAATCATTTTGGGGAAAAACAATGTTCAAAAGCATCTTTACCAGTATTGCTTTGCTAGCAATCAGTGCGGGCGCTGCCGCTGCAGATTATTCTCTCACTATCTTGCATACCAATGACTTCCATGCGCGCTTTGAGCCCATATCAAAATATGACAGTGGCTGTGGCGCGGAAGACAATGCGGAGGGCAAATGCTTTGGCGGTTCTGCACGTTTGGTCACAGCGATTAATGAGGCTCGTACTAGATCTGAAAACTCGATCTTGGTTGATGGGGGGGATCAATTTCAGGGCACTTTGTTTTACACCTATTACAAGGGTAAATTAGCAGCAGAGATGATGAATAAAATGGGCTACACTGCAATGACCGTGGGCAACCATGAGTTTGACGATGGTCCAGAGGTGCTGCGCGGCTTTGCTGATGCTCTCGAATTTCCAATTTTGATGTCAAATGCTGATATCAGCGGCGAGGCATTGCTGCGCGATGTTATTCAGAAATCTGTCGTCATCGAGCGCGCTGGCGAAAAGATTGGCCTGATTGGCCTAACGCCGCAAGACACAGATGAGCTGGCAAGTCCGGGGCCGAATGTGATATTTTTAGATCCTTCGTCTGCAGTTCAAGCCGAGGTCGATAAGCTCACAGCCATCGGCGTAAATAAAATCATTGTTCTGTCACATTCTGGTTATTTGGTTGACCAAGCAGTTGCTGCCAACACTACGGGTGTTGATGTTATAGTAGGTGGGCATTCCAACACATTACTCTCTAATACTAACGAGCGGGCAGAGGGCGCCTATCCAACTATGGTTGGCGATACTGCGATTGTGCAAGCCTATGCTTATGGAAAATTTCTGGGCGAGTTGAATGTCACCTTTGATGCTGCTGGTAAAATTTTGCAGGCAGTTGGTGAGCCTTTGAGCCTAGATGGAACTGTGTCCGAAGACAGCGTCACAAAGAACCGGATCGCGGTGGCAGCCTTGCCTTTGGAAGAAATCCGCAATCAAGTTGTGGCCAAATCTTCGGCAGTTATTCAAGGCGATCGTAAAGTTTGCCGCGTTGCCGAATGTGAGATGGGCAATTTAGTAGCCGATGCTATGCTGGCTCATGTGGCCGACCAAGGCGCGCAAATCGCCATTGCAAACTCAGGCGGACTACGTGCCAGTATCGATGCGGGCGATGTGACGATGGGCGAAGTTTTGACTGTTTTGCCATTTCAAAACACTTTAGCAACCTTTCAAATTTCCGGCCAAGGGGTGATTGATGCGCTCGAAAACGGTGTGAGCCAAGTTGAGGAAGTCAAAGGTCGGTTTCCACAGGTTGCTGGTTTGAAGTTCACTTGGGACCTGAGTGTGGCCCCAAATGAAGGCCGTGTGGTTGAGGTGCTGGTGGCCGAAAGTGCAGGCTTTGTTCCAATCGATCCAGCGGCCATATATATGGTCGTAACTAACAATTATGTCCGTAATGGCGGCGATGGCTACAAGATGTTCCGCTCGGGCTTGAATGCCTATGATTATGGCCCAGGGCTTGAGGTGGTCTTGGCCGAATACATGGCGGCGCAAGGGTCTTATGTGCCTTACCTAGATGGGCGTATCACTGCCAAATAAAACAGCTGCATGCC
>LAQD01000002.1:9649-32767 GCA_000981705.1 Rhodobacteraceae bacterium ASP10-04a | reverse complement strand
TTAAACTCTAATCCCAACATTTCACTAGAGCTACAGTGTTTTGGGTAATATTTGACAAGTCAATTGCATCCACTGCAGTGACTGTGTCAGCTTTCGTTACGATTATATTTGCCTTTTGTAACAATGGTTCGATCCAGCCCCAGGTGGCTGCGAAATGCACATTACTGGGTAATCGCCGCTCACCATTCTTCGGGTTTGAAAGCAAGATACCAATTACAGCACCGCTTTGATCGTATAGTGGGCCACCGATGTCACCGGGCAGGGTATCGATCTCAAGTCTTGCAATGTTCCGCTCACCCGCAAGATTTTTGATATCCTGTAATAGGCCCAGTGTCAGTGTGGGTGCACCCAATTTTCCGCCATAGGCATAACCGCCGACTGAGATGTGCCGGGGTGCGCGCAGGGGTGCGGTCTGAAATTTGGGCAGAGCTGCAGGGGCCGTGTCTAGCTTGGGTTCCAAAATAGTCAGCTTTGCATTTTGGGCTGCGATACGCAGTGTTATACCATTTTCCAGCTCAATGGTTCCACAGCTTGAGAAATCTTTTTTAGCTGTCAAAATATAACCCTCTGGATTTAGAAATACCCCTGATTGGGTAAATGCTGGTGGGCGAATCTTTAGGCCACTTAGCAAATCTGATGGCGTAAGCTCGGCATCAAAAATAGACGCGTCTGGTAGGGCGCCGGGTAAGCGCGTGAAGCTGTTGAATACTTCATTTTCTACACGCTGCCGACGGGCATCATCGCCAATGGGCCATACCAGAAATGCGCCCTTGATCTCACCATCGCGCAGCCGCGCAAAACCTGTTGTATGCACTGCAGTGTCGATTGCATCGATAGTGAAACTTGACTTTGTCAGTTTGCGGCGGCCATCTTTGGGGATGATGCTCAGGGTTTGGAGTACCTCATAGAGGGCCTTTAGCCGTGCGCTGTCTCCGGTTTGGCTAATCAAGATAACCTGCACAATACTGCCTTCTCTACCTCGGTACTGTACAAATGGCGCGTCATATTGGGCTGCCTCTAGAATGGCGCTGGGCGCTAGGATGGCAATGCCTGCTTTAGCCGCAGTAGTTTCTGTGAAGCCCAAACCGGCCAAAAGTATCTGGTAATTTGCGATCAGTTCTGCCCGTTGGGTTGCGGTTAGGATGCCTGTGTCCTCGTAACCTTTTGAGATCTGCCAGCGCGCCATTGCTCCTCGAGTCCCACGGCCGTAGAGGCCATCAATAGCGTTTTCGTAAAAGCCTGCCCAAGCCAGTGCGCGCTGCAAGTATTTTTTTTCTGCCAGTGTCATTGCCTGCTCGGAGAAAGAGGCCTCAATTAGTTGCTCAGTGGGGGCCAGATTTGAGGGGGTGGCCGTATCTTCATCAGGTGCAATGTCTGGAACTAAAGCTAGAGTTGATGAGGCAGTGTCTTGATTGGGTGCTGTATCGATGAATGGGGCTTTACGGACCTTGTTTTGAGTTGGTTCGATACGGGCTTCATTGGAGGGGAAGATTTGGCGTTGATACGAAGTACCAGTCGTGATGAAGCTACTGCGTGGAACCAAACTGGCATTAAGAAACTCCTGCAGAAATCTATCTGCCGCTTCCTCTTGATAAGGACCAAGTGCTATGCCAAACCATCCTGCGCCAATATCAAAGCCAACTATATTATCAAAATTTTCTTTGTATTGCGCAATACTTTCCAAGGCGGTTGCGCGATCAGGCTGAGCCTCGAGTTGGATCCAAACACTGCTGGGTGATGCAGTCTGTGCAAGACTGGCTTGGCTCCAGAAGAGGGAAACAGCAACAGTACAGTAGATTATATAGTTTTTCATTTTGTTGCCCTTAAAAGCTTTATACTCTTATTTGTGTGATTAGCTGGCAAATCAAGTCAGTAGTTAGAAAAACTTTCTGCAGTTGCGCTAATTTAGCACCGGCGGCTTGATTGACGCTGGCTAGCGCAGGGCCTATTCAGGCGCAATGCTAATGGCTGAGGATCAAATGAACACTCCAAAATCATTCCAAGAAATTATTTTGCGCCTTCAAGCTTATTGGGCCGAACACGGCTGCGCAATATTGCAGCCCTATGATATGGAGGTTGGTGCAGGAACATTTCACCCAGCCACTACTCTGCGTGCTTTAGGCTCACAGCCTTGGGCCGTTGCTTATGTGCAGCCCTCGCGACGACCGACTGATGGTCGGTATGGCGAAAATCCAAATCGATTGCAGCATTATTACCAGTATCAGGTGTTGATCAAACCTAGCCCCTCCAATCTACAAGACCTTTACTTGGGCAGCTTAAAGGCGATTGGCATCGATATGGCCCTGCATGACATACGCTTTGTGGAGGATGATTGGGAAAGCCCAACGCTCGGAGCTTGGGGGCTTGGCTGGGAAGTTTGGTGTGACGGCATGGAAGTATCGCAGTTCACCTATTTTCAGCAGGTGGGGGGACATGATTGTCACCCTGTCTCTGGTGAGTTGACCTATGGCCTGGAGCGTTTGGCAATGTATGTCCTAGGTGTGGATCACGTGATGGATATGCCGTTTAATGATCCATCAGCAATAATTCCGTTAACTTATGGCGATATTTTCAAGCAGACTGAAGAAGAATATGCCCGCTGGAATTTCGATGTCGCCAATACCGAGGTGCTGCTACGTCAATTCGAAGAAGCGGAAGCGGAATGTAAAAACATCCTAGCACAGGATCATATGGATCCGAAAACTGGGAAACGGATTATTATGGTGCACCCTGCTTATGACCAATGCATCAAGGCTAGCCATATTTTTAACCTTTTGGATGCGCGTGGAATTATATCGGTGACTGAACGGCAGGCCTATATTGGCCGTGTTAGGACTTTAGCGACGAAATGTGCGGATGCCTTTGTGCAAACTGCAGCGGCAGGGGCGGTCTAATGGCTGTAAGTGGAAAATTGGTTAGTGGTGGCATTTTGGGAATTACAGCAGCATTTGGGTTTGGTGTATATTACGCGCAGGTCTACGGCTATTATGAAGAACTATCTCAGGGTGAAGTGGCCTTAACCTCGGTTATGAGTGGCGTGCCCGAGCGCATTCCTGTGTCAGACTTTGAGGGTATCGACGCCAATAGTAGCCCAATCCGCTATCGTGCGTGCTTTAAGACCCCACTGAGCACAGCGCTTTTGACTGAGACTTTCACTACCATTACCAAATTTGAGCCCCGCAATGCCCCAGATTGGTTTAGCTGTTTCGACGCAAATCAAATAGGTGAAGATTTGAAGGCCGGTTTGGCAACGGCCTATATGGGTGAGGCGAATTTTGAGTTTGGTATCGATCGTATTGTTGCGATTTATGACGATGGCCGCGGTTTTGTGTGGCATCAAATTAATGACTGTGGTGACAAGCTTTATGATGGCTCGCAGGCCTCTGAAAATTGCCCGGAAAGGGATCAATAATGGCGGATCTTCTCATTGAATTATTTTCGGAAGAAGTTCCTGCTGACCTTCAAGCGCAGGCAGCTGAAAATCTCAAGAAGCTGATCACTAATGGGATGGTTGATGCAGGTTTAACCTATGCCAGTGCAGCGGCTTTCCATACTCCACGCCGATTAACATTGGCTGTTGAAGGGCTTCTTGATGCCAGCCCTACGGTTCAAGAGGAGCGTAAAGGCCCGAAGGTTGGCGCACCGGAGCAAGCGATCCAGGGATTTTTACGCGGTGCGAGTGTGACTATGGCGGATCTTGAGGTTCGTGACGATAAAAAAGGCCAGGTCTATTTTGCCAAAATAACTAAGCCTGGTCGAGCAGCCACGGAAATCGTAGCTGATACTTTAGAGTTTACAATCAGGAATTTCCCTTGGCCAAAATCCATGCGCTGGGGTAGTGGTAGCTTGCGTTGGGTGCGGCCTTTGCAGTCTATTTTGTGCCTTCTGTCCAATGAGACTGAAGCCCAAATTGTGCCAGTCAAAGTTGATGGGATTTCAGCCAGTAACGTCACAAGAGGTCATCGCTTTATGGCTCCAGATAGCTTTGTGGTCAATGGATTTGACGATTATGAGACAAAACTGAAGCGTGCTAAGGTGATATTGCGTGCCGAAGAGCGCAGTGCTGCAATCTGGCAGGACGCGACCAACCAAGCCTTTGCTCTGGGACATGATCTGGTCGAAGATCCCAGCCTTTTGGTGGAGGTGTCGGGACTTGTTGAATGGCCTGTTGTTTTGCTTGGTCAAATTGACAATGATTTTTTAGGTCTGCCGCCGGAGGTATTAAAAACCTCAATGAGGGAACACCAAAAGTTTTTCTCTGTGTCGAACCCTAAAACTAGACGCATTGAACGGTTTGTGACGGTGGCAAATATAGAGACTGTTGATCAGGGTGCCACGATCTTGAAGGGTAACCAAAAAGTGCTTGCAGCACGTTTGGCTGACGCCAAATTCTTTTGGGAAAATGATCTGCGCGAAGCGAAAGCCGGTATGCTCAAATGGCAAATATCCTTAGAGAATGTTACCTTCCACAATAAGCTTGGTAGCCAATCTGAACGCATCAAACGTATAGCTGCTTTGGCACGCAAATTGGCACCTGTGGTTGGGGCTGATGCTGATGTGGCTGAGAAGGCTGCTTTTGTAGCGAAGGCAGATTTAAGCTCTGAGATGGTGTACGAATTCCCAGAACTGCAAGGCCTGATGGGACGTTATTACGCCTTGGAGGCCGGCATGGGGCTGGATATTGCAACGGCTTGTGAGGAACATTATGCGCCCTTAGGTCCTTCTGATAACGTTCCTACTGCACCGGTTTCCGTTGCCGTAGCGCTTGCCGATAAGCTCGACATGCTTATAGGATTTTGGACTATTAATGAAAAACCAACAGGATCGAAAGATCCCTTTGCACTGCGTCGTGCGGCTTTGGGTGTGATCAGGTTGATCATGGAAAATCAGCTGACATTACCTTTAGCTGCAATATTGAAGCCTGCAGATGTTGGTGCTGGTGCTACTGATTTGCTCAGATTTTTCCAAGAACGTCTCAAAGGCTTTTTGCGTGACCAAGGCCTTCGCTATGACGTGATCGATGCCTGTATCGCGATGCCTAATAATGATGACCTGGCCCTTCTGGCCAAGCGAGCACAGGCTTTACAGGCGGTGCTGGCAACAGATGATGGTGAAAATTTGATCCAAGGGTTCAAACGCGCTAATAACATCCTCAGCCAAGCTGAAGATAAAGATGGCGTGGAATATAGCTATGGTCCTGATATAAAGTTAGCCGAAAGTGATGTGGAACTTGTGCTATTTGCGGCTCTAGAGGATGTTGATACGCAAATTAAGCTGGCGATGGACGTACAGGATTTTTCGACTGCGATGGTTGCCATGGCCACGTTGCGCAGTCCGATTGATGCGTTCTTTGATGGGGTGAAGATCAATGCTGATAGTGCCATGATACGCCGTAACCGTCTGAACTTGCTAAGCCGTATTCGTACAATCTGCCTTTCTGTGGCGGACTTGTCCAAACTTGAAGGGTGACAACAGCCCTCTTGCACTATAAGAATAAGGGCTTATGCCTCCGTATAAAAGAAGGATGCCGCAGTGCAGAATGATCCGATATACGCACCCGTTGTGTTAGTCACTAACACGAGCCCAATGACAGCCGCCGCCTATGGTGGTAGAGCTAAATGTGCTCAGCGTTTGATCCGGCTGGATATGCCGGTGCCCACCACTGTAGCCCTTTCGTTCGCTGCGGTGCATCAAATTGCAACTGGCAATGCCATTGACCTCAAACTCGTACTACCACATTTCGATGACGATCCTTTGTTGTCTGTTCGGCCCTCGTCAGGCAGCCCTGATTGGGGTGGTCCGGGTGCCATTTTGAACATTGGTATGAACGACGTAAAATTCCTAGCCTTGTCTGAGACCTTAGGCGAGACATCAGCAGCTATGCTTTATCTGAGGTTTATAAATGCCTATGCTACGCATGTAGCTCGACTTGACCCTGATGCCTTTGACGATCTTGAAACGCCTACAGCACTTGACGTAACGATCGCGTTGGCAACTTATGCGGAAGAGGCTGATGAGCCTTTTCCTCAGGATATATATGTACAACTAGGCCATGTATTGAGGTCTATGGCCCGCGCTTGGGAAGGTACCAGCGCGCGATTGTTACGCCAAGCCAAAGGTGCACCGGCAGATGCAGGGCTCGGGCTTGTGGTGCAGGCTATGGCGATTGGTGTTGGGCGTGGGGAGTGTGGTTCTGGCGTTATCCAATTTGCCTCGTCTGAGACTGGCCTGCCAGGAATTCACGGGCGCTATTTACGTCAGTCGCAGGGCCGTGAAGCCCTGGACCGGCAGGCTGGTTCGCTTTACTTGACCGAAGACCTGCGCGGCCCGTCTTTGGAGGAGAACTGCCCCGATGTGTTTGCCCAACTTTTAGCTTATTCAGTTTTGTCGCGGCAAGGTTTGCGCGAAGAAATGCAAATCGAGTTCACTCTTGAGAGTGGAGCCTTAGTAATTCTGGATGCAGTTCGGATTGTACGCTCGTCCAGTGCCGCTGTGCATATTGCTGTTGATATGGCTAATGATGGAGTTATTCCGCGCGAAGAAGCGCTGATGCGGGTTGATCCTAAAGCTTTGTCTGAACTGTTGCACCGCCAAGTGGCTCCGACTGCGGCCCGCACTGTGTTAGCGAAGGGTATCGCGGCCAGTCCTGGTGCTGCTACAGGTAAAATTGTGTTCACCGCATCCGATGCGCAGGCTTCTGCTGCTCGGGGTGAGGCTGCTGTTTTGGTGCGGCGTGAAACGGGCCCTGAAGATATTCGTGGCATGCATTCTGCTGTTGCTGTTGTGACTGAGCGCGGGGGTGTGACTAGCCATGCGGCGGTGATTGGCCGCGGTCTTGGTTTGCCTTGTGTCGTTGGTGCGTTTGATATGAGTATTGATGCGCAAAAGAACGTTGTTATTGGTAGAAGCCAACAGATTTTGCGCGAGGGCGATGTAATTACCGTTGACGGTACCCTTGGCGAGGTCCTAGTGGGACGGATTGAGACTGTAGAAGCTGGTCTTGATAGTACTGTGACGACACTTCTTAGCTGGGCTGATGATCTTCGAGACATTGGTATTCGCGCCAATGCTGATACGCCACGTGACGCACAAACGGCTAAAAACTTTCTGGCTGATGGTATTGGCTTGTGTCGCAGTGAACATATGTTCTTTGAGGCGGATCGATTGACAGTGATGCGTGAGATGATTTTCGCGGAAAACGAAGAGGACCGCGCGGCATCTCTTGAGCGACTATTGCCAATGCAAAGAGCTGATTTTACTGAGTTATTTCAAATAATGGAAGGCCGCCCCGTCTGTATCCGCCTTTTGGACCCCCCCTTGCATGAGTTTTTGCCTGCAGACCGAAGTGGGTTGCGTGATTTGGCTGAAGCCTTGAACCTACCACTGTCGAGAGTGACTGAACGGGTAGCACAACTCTCAGAGTATAATCCCATGTTGGGCCTGCGCGGTGTCAGGCTTGGGATTACGGTGCCGGAAATTTACGATATGCAGGCACGCGCCATATTTGAGGCGGCAATTGACAGTGGTGTGGATGCTGCTCCTGAAATTATGATCCCACTGGTTTCGGCTTGCCGCGAGGTCGAACTTGTAAAAGCTCGTATTGATGCAGCTGCCGCTGCGGTGCGCGTGGAACGTGGGCAGAGCTTCACCTATTCTCTGGGTGTCATGGTCGAAACCCCGCGTGCTGCCCTGCGTGCCGGCGAAATTGCTGCATATTCAGAGTTTTTGAGCTTTGGCACAAATGACCTAACTCAGATGACATATGGTCTGTCGCGTGATGACGCAGGCCGTTTCATGTCTTCGTATGTCCAACAAGGCGTTTATGAGGAAGATCCTTTTCACAGGCTTGACACAGATGGGGTTGGCGAATTGCTTATATTAGGGGCCGAGCGTGGCCGAGCTGTGCGCCCTGAGGTAGTTCTGTCTATCTGTGGGGAGCATGGTGGCGATCCTGAAGCTATCGCCTTCATCCGAAAATGTGGGTTTACCTACGTGTCTTGCTCGCCGTTCCGTGTGCCTGTGGCACGACTTGCGGCTGCACAGTGCGCAATTTCTGACCTGCTGAATCATTGACGTAAAGGTCACATATTAGCCAAAATTCCTCGTTGATGGCCCAATCACTAGACGTTACCAGTATATTTCCCTATAGCACACTGGTTTTTGGGGGTTTAAAATATGAGGATTGATTCGGTACACGCCGTTTTCCCAGCTTTATTTTATGGGGCTTTAATTCAACTTTTAACGCTGCAGTCTGTTACGGCCTCCGAATACATTGCATCCTTTCTTCCAAAAAACTATATTGAGGCGCTGGCGCCTAAACCGGTGTTTTTTAATTCTGTCCCGTTGCATTATAATAGTTTATTGACTTCTATTCGTCCCAAAGAGCGAAATACTTTAGTAACATCAATGAGGCCCCTAAACCGGCCAAATTTTCAGTGGAAATGTCTGGCAGAAGCTTTGTATTTTGAGGCGCGCGGCGAGCCCGTTGAAGGTCAATTTGCAGTTGCAGAAGTGATACTCAATCGGGTGAAAAGCGAAGAATTTCCTGATAGTATTTGTGGTGTTATAAATCAAGGAACGGGGCGAAAGCATGCCTGCCAGTTTAGCTATACCTGTGATGGTAAGCTCGAGCGTGTTTCTAACCTGGTTTCCTATGATCAGATGGTTCGCATAGCAGGAGTTATGATCGATGGTGTCTCACCGCCATTGACTGCGGGTGCTACCTACTATCATGCCACATCTGTTTGGCCCTCTTGGGCGCGAGGGTTTGAGAATACTGTCACAATAGGGGCCCACAAATTCTATAAACCTGTTAAAAAAGTGGTCAAAAAATAACTTTCGCTTCGGTGCTATTCTGGTAATAGCAAAGTGGGGGACAAGCGATATGATAGATGATCTCAACCATGCCTTTACGCATCCTTTGGCGCGCTCAGAGGCTACAACTATAAATCCCTGCGATAGGATATCTGTACGCGATCACATTATAACTGTTGAAATAGGTGCGTTTCAGGCTGAGCGCGGTACGACCCAGCGTATTCGCTTCGATGTTGTGGTTGAAGTCCAACCTTTGACTAATGAAATTGAAGACGATGTTGATCGTATTTTATCTTATGACCGCGTTACTGAAGCGATTGAAGCCGCACTTTCAGAAGAGCGATTGAATTTGCTTGAGACCTTGGCTGAGAGGGTCGCTAATCGTATTCTGTTGGCACCGCAGGCCCAACGCGTTTTTGTTAGAATTGAGAAAATTGACCGGGGGCCGGGGGATTTAGGTGTTGAAATTGTTAGAGCGCGGACACGTGCTTTGGATGCTGGTCTGCGCACACTGGAAGATACCCCGCACCCCATCGTGCTGTTTCTCGCCAATCCGGTGGTTTCTGGCGTTAACCTTGCAGATTGGATTACTGCTGCTGAGAGTAACGACCGTCCGGTGATCATCTGTGTTGGCACGCCTGAGGCACCTCCGCCGCTAGTGTTCCAGCACAAGATGGTGCAACGTCGGATTGATTTGCTGGCGATTGAACAAAATGCTTGGGTTTTGGCAAGCCAGGATAACAGATGTGTGGTCGTTGGTACCAAGACCGAGCTGGATTGGGGAATGCGTCATGACCAGATCAGCGTCTGGGCTCCGTCAAAGATAGTGTTGGATGCTGTCGATGGCCCACCCACCCATATGGTAGACATGCCTGCCCTTGTGGAATGGTTCGCTAAAGAAATGCAGGCGGCGCAGGTAGTATTTGTTGGTGCAGTGCCCACTGGTGAGTTAGCCACTGCCCGAGAAGCGCAGGTCGATCAGGCGCAGCTATGACAGCCTACTATCGTCCTTTGATTGAAGAGCGGGGCCAGTTCTTGTTGGCTGGTGGCTGGTGCCGATTTACGCAGGTAGAGGTATTGCAGCGCGGAACACAGCCCTACGTTTGTGCGGTTACTAATATATCGAAACAAGCCCTGCTGCGCCTCACATCGCCGCGCCCAGATTTGGGCACGGATGGGATGCACCGCCCGCAGGTTATGGGCATTCTTAACACAACGCCGGACAGCTTCTCTGATGGTGGCAAATTTGATAGCCTTGCCACTGTAATGGCCCATTCGCAAACCATGCGGCGAGATGGTGCCGATATCATTGATATTGGCGGCGAAAGCACGCGGCCAGGTGCGGATTATGTGGATGTGGCAAACGAGATTGCCCGCACTGTCCCTGCGGTGCTGGGGATGCGGCAAGATCTCAGTTTGCCTTTATCAATCGATACAAGAAAGGCTGCGGTGGCTAAGGCTACTCTGGCGGTGGGAGCCAATTGGATTAATGACGTCTCTGCTTTGAACTTTGATGCAGATATGGCAGGCGTGGTTGCGCGCTCAGGCGCGCCTATCTGTTTGATGCATGCGCCCAGTGATCCTAAGACCATGCAGCAGAATGCCAGTTATGATGATGTACTGCTGGATGTGTATGATTACCTAGAGGCGCGGGTTGCATTTGCTTTGGCCCATGGGGTGACGCGGAACAAGATCATCTTGGATCCAGGTATCGGCTTTGGTAAAACCTTAGAACATAATTTAGCATTGTTGCGTGGATTGGCTTTGTTTCATGGGCTTGGTTGTCCGATATTGTTAGGCGCGTCTCGCAAGCGTTTCATTGGTACAATTTCTGGTGCTGAGAGTGCAGAAGAGCGAATGCCAGGATCAGTGGCGGTGGCTTTGGCAGCGGTGGCGCAGGGTACTCAAATAGTCCGAGTTCACGACGTGTTGCCGACTGTTCAAGCCCTTAAGCTCTGGGCGGCGGTTCGCGGCTAAAAATAGAGCGCAGAACGCCGGTTTGGATGATAGCTACGCCTAGCAAGATCAAGGCCAGACCTACAAACAGGTTGGTGGGTAGGCTTTCTCCTAAAAAAAAACTACCAAATAGGACTGACCAAACTGGCACTTGATAGTTTGTGAGTGTCAGAAAAGATGGTCCTGCGCTGCGGATTACGGCGACTTTGACGATAAAGGCCAATGCAGTTGGAATTAGCCCTAGGTAGACAATCGCGAGCAAGCCAATAGTGCTTGGCATCCTCGGTTGCCCGTCAACCACCAAGGCAATTGGTAACAATATTAAAGCTGCCACAATTAGCGAGGCTGTGGATAGCGCTAGCTCATTTACATGTGGGCATTGGCGCGTAGCGATGGAACCGCAGGCATAGAAAAATGCTGCTGCGACGCAGGCAAAGCGGGCCGTGGTTTCAAGTGGACCTTCTGAAAGACCCAAGCCGCTGGTGCTTATCAGCAAAATAGCACCAATAAACCCAACGCTAAATCCGATAATCTTGCGTAAATAGAGCCGTTCTCCAGGAACTAAAAAATGGGCTAGCGGCAGAACAAAAATTGGCAAAGCCGCCATTGTCATGCCTGCGAAGGCTGACGGCACATGCTGTTGACCCCAGCTAAGTAGGGCAAAGGGGATTGCGCTGGATAGAAGGCCAACTAGAACGACGAAGCGCCAAAGGCGTGCATCACTAAAAGTGGGTAATGCCACCCCGCGCCAGCGCATCAGCATATACAATGATAACGCCCCGATAGAGATCCGCCCAGCAGCCAAAGAAAGTGGTGCAAAATCACGCAGTGCAACCCGCACAACCATAAAGGCTCCGCCCCAAATTAGTGCTATCAAAGCGATTCGGAGCCAGTTGATTAATCCAGGTGAAGTCACGCGCAGTCTTTCAGGTGGGCAAATAAAAAGGGCTCAGCCATTATAGCTGTAGCCCTCTGCCTTGAATGAGTCGAAGCTCATCGCGGGCTTAGTTTTTGGTTTTGTCAACCATTTTACCAGCTGAAATCCAAGGCATCATGCCGCGGAGTTTTTCGCCAGTTGCTTCGATTTGGTGCGCATCATTGATTCGACGTGTTGCTTTAAAGGAAGGTTGACCCACCGCATTTTCTAGCATGAAGTCACGCACAAATTTACCATTTTGAATATCGGTAAGAATTGCTTTCATTTTAGCTTTGGTCTCATCATAAGGTAAAATCCTTGGGCCTGAGACGTATTCGCCATATTCTGCAGTGTTTGAGATCGAGTAATTCATGTTGGCAATACCGCCTTCATATATCAGGTCTACGATCAGTTTTACCTCATGGAGGCACTCGAAGTAAGCCATTTCTGGCGCGTAGCCAGCTTCGACCAACGTTTCAAAACCCATGCGGATAAGTTCAACCAAGCCACCACAGAGAACTGCTTGCTCACCAAAGAGGTCAGTTTCACATTCTTCACGGAAGTTGGTTTCGATAATTCCGGAGCGACCGCCACCTATAGCGGAGCAATAAGACAAGCCAATTTCCAACGCTTTGCCGGATGCGTCGTTGTCAACAGCAACAAGGCAGGGCACGCCTCCGCCTTTGGTATATTCTCCGCGCACAGTGTGACCCGGGCCTTTTGGCGCCATCATTATCACGTCGATGCCTGCCTTTGGCTCGATTAAGCCAAAGTGAACGTTCAGGCCGTGTGCGAATGCGATTGCTGCACCTTCACGGATGTTTTCATGAACGTATTTTTGGTAGGTTTCTGCCTGTAATTCGTCTGGCATTGTGAACATAATCACGTCTGCCCAAGCAGCTGCTTCTGCGATACCCATAGTCTTCAGGCCTTCACCTTCAGCTTTTGCGATTGAGGCAGAGCCTTCACGCAGAGCTACAACTAAATTTTTGGCACCGCTGTCACGAAGGTTCAACGCATGTGCATGGCCTTGGCTACCGTAGCCTAAGATAGCTACTTTTTTTTCTTTGATAAGATTTACATCGCAATCGCGATCATAATAAACGCGCATTTTGGCGTCCTTTCATGGTTTGTTTTTCTGAGCCGTATTTATCAGCCCTCAAGTAATAAGATTAGAGTTTATTTAATGCTATAAGACTTATTTTTAATAGATTGTATTCTTATAACTGTATGAATATAAAATATTCATGCTTGATGATCTTGACCGGCGCATTCTACGTATTCTCCAATCTGATCCTATGGTTCCAATTGTGGAGGTGGCGGAGCGTTGCGTATCCCAACCTGCAACCGTGGCGCGCCGCTTGGAGCGGTTGAAAGCGCATGAGGTTTTGCGTGGGCAACATGCTGTGATTGATTGGGCCGTGTTGGGTTATGCGGTTGAGGTGAGCCTACGGTTTACGCTGGATAAAACGAATGCAAAAGCTTTTGATGAATTTTTGGCTGCGGCACGCGGTATCAGGCAGGTGATTGCAATTCAAACTTTTTTGGGACGGGTAGATGTACGGTTATCGGTAATCGCCAAAGATATGGCTGACTATCAAAAGCTCTATCGCAATGAGATTTTAAACTTGCCCCATATCTCGGAACTGGAGGCACTTATGCATGTGGCTACCCTTAAAACTGCAGAAGTTTTGCCATTATGATACCATGGGATAAACTTGATTTTGCGTTGATGCGAGCTTTGTCGGAAGATGCCACCCAATCTGCGGGCTCTTTAGGGCGGGACTTAGGGCTGAGCCAGCCTGCGACGTGGCGGCGTATTAAGCGGCTGCAAGAGGCAGGTGTATTGGCAGGGCGGCGGATTGATTTGAATGCGGAAGCACTTGGGTTTGGGGTCACGGTCTTTCTTGGTGTAAAGTTAGTCACCAAAGGTCTGGTGAGTTTGGAAGACTTCGAACGTGCCGTTACTGCTATTCCCGAAGTACAAACTGTTCAGCATGTACTAGGACTTTACGACTACCGGCTACGGGTGGTGGCGCGTGACATTTCGGACTTTGAACGGGTCTTACGACGTCGAATTATGGCTCTACCAGGAGTGGGCGATGTTGAGGCCAATGTACTGCTGAGTGAGGAGCGCCTGACTGGACCTTTATGAAATGGGTCGGCTAAAATGGTATGCGAAAATAGACCGTGCATACTGGATCGAAGAAATTTATATTGGTGTCAAATATATAGGAGTTCCTCAAATGCCCGCTTTGTTAGACACAGTCGATCCTGACGGCCTATTAGAATACTCTGTGGTCTTCACAGACCGTTCGCTCAATCATATGAGCACGAAATTCCAAGGTGTGATGTGCGATATCTCGTCAATTCTCAAAGAAGTGTATGCTGCAGATGCCGTCGCCTTGGTTCCTGGTGGTGGTACTTACGGGATGGAAGCAGTGGCGCGGCAGATTGCTGTTGATAAACGAGTGATGGTTCTGCGCAACGGGTGGTTTTCGTATCGTTGGTCCCAAATTTTCGAAGCCGGATCTATCCCTGCAAGCGAAACTGTTATGAAAGCCCGACGTACGGGCAATGATGCTGAAGCCGCCTTTATCCCTGCACCCATTGAAGAGGTCGTGGCTAAAATATCAGCAGATCAACCGGATGTGGTCTTCGCTCCGCATGTGGAGACATCATCTGGAATGATATTGCCAGATAATTATCTTGTAGCGGTAGCTGATGCTGTTCATGCTTATGGCGGGTTGTTCGTATTGGATTGTATTGCTTCTGGCTGTGCGTGGGTTGATATGCGTGCGACGGGTGTCGATTTTCTGATCTCGGCGCCACAAAAAGGTTGGTCAGCTTCGCCTTCCGCGGGCATGGTGATGATGTCGCAAGCTGGAATTACGGCTGTCAAAGCAAGTAAATCTAATAGTTTTGCTGTGGATTTGGGAAAATGGCTATCGATTATGGAAGTATATGAAAATGGTGGTCACGCCTATCATGCCACGATGCCAACTGATGCACTCACGGCTTTCCGCGACACTATGATGGAAACACAAGCCTACGGGTTTGAAAAACTTTCAGCTGCGCAATGGGAGCAGGGCAATCGGGTTCGTGCGGCCTTGGCCGAGCGTGGTTTTGCCTCTGTGGCCGCTGTTGGTTTTGGCGCGCCCGGTGTGGTGGTAAGCTTCGCTTCCAGCCCTGAGATGCAGACTGGCAAGCCCTTTGCGGCATTAGGGCTCCAAATCGCGGCGGGTGTGCCACTGCAATGTGATGAAGGCCCGGCTTATAGCAGTTTTCGATTGGGATTGTTTGGCTTAGATAAACTTTATGATGTGGATGCCAGTGTTGTTCGGTTAGAAAACGCTTTGGATCAGATTTTGGCTGGTTAACGCGTTCCCAGTCCGAGATGCATCAAAGCGTGGCGTAGTGGCGCAATCCGGTGGATTGCGTCTAGTCCTAAAGCTCGCGCCTGCGAGGCCAACGCTCCATCGGCCCTAGATGCACGGTTCAACGCACCAACGCCGATAACCCTTGACTGTGCAACGGGCCTACGCGCTTGATGATATTTTTTTAACATTGTGACGTCGCCAAGGCTTTTGGGGGTGGCTTTTGCCAGTTCTAACAAAACTTCAATATCGCCAAGGCTCAAGTTCAAACCTTGCGCGCCGATGGGTGGCACCACATGGGCAGCTTCGGCGATGAAGGCCATACGCTCGCTGTAAAAGCTGCTCGCTAATTGGCTGATGATTGGCCATGCGGTGCGGGCCGTAATCAAAGTGAGCGGCCCCAATACTCCAGCAGATCGTGCCGTTATCTCAACGTCAAAAGCATCGTTTGGTAAAGCCTGCATAGCTCGAATAGCTATAGCCATATCCATCCATACCACCGCTGAGGATGGCTTGCCCTCAAAGTCTGGTAAGGGCACAAGAGTAAATGGGCCACCGCTTTTATGGACCTCGGTTGAGATATCATCATGTGTCATAGCATGGGTGACTGCAAAACTTAGCGCCAATTGACCAAAATCTGAGCGTTTGGCTATAATTCCTGCGGCCTTACGAATTGCGCTGTCGCGCCCATCGGCGGCAATCAATAGCTTACACGAAATCACCCTGCCGTTGCTCAGCGTGACACGGGCCTCTGTGCTGCGGGTGCTTGTGGCTGTTGTCGACAGGCCCGGTTTGAAGTCTACGTTTGGCAAGGCAGTAATTTGGCTTAACAACCCTTCACGCATATCCCAGTTTCCTACATTCCAGCCAAATGGTGCATCAGAGATATCTGCAGCGTCGAAATCTTTGGTGACCAAATCTGGGCCCACCGCATCGACAATCCGCATAACCTGTAGCGGCGCGCTGCGGTCCTCGATTAAAGGCCAGACGCCGATTGCCTGTAAAAAGGCTTGCCCTGGTTGCAGATAAGCGGTGGTACGCAGATCTGCGCCTACCATATCTCGATTGGTGATGGGCACTGTTGGGTCCACACAGAGCACGTCAAAGCCGGCATCGCCAAATGCCACAGCGGCAACTAGCCCGGCGATGCCACCTCCTGAAATTACGATATCTTTATGATCTATCATGTTAGATTATCTAGGCCGGTAAATCGGTCTGAAAAGCAAGCTTCGACCAAGTGTGACAAAAACGCTTCAAGATCAGAATGAGCCACGTCTACATAATCTGGAAATATAAGGTCTGGAGAAATGAAGACAGTTTTCATCCCTAGACCAGCGGGCACCTCCAAATTGCGTGGGTCATCTTCGAACATTGCCGCACTATGGGGTGTGACATTTGCGTGGGCAAAGACCTTGTGAAAGGCTTCGGCACGAGGCTTTGGTTGATAGTTGGCATGCTCAATTCCATAGACTGACTCAAACTCTTGTTCCAATCCACGGGCTTCCAACACGCGTCTAGCATAGGGTTCGGTGCCATTTGTGTAAACTATTTTGCGACCGGGCAGAGCTGCAATCAGTTGCGCCAAGCGGCGCGAATATGGCAAAACAGAAAAATCTATTTCGTGCACATCCCGCAAGAAATCGTGCGGAGGCATAGCGTGTATTTCCATCATGCCGGCCAAAGTTGTTCCGTGGCTACGCCAATATTGTGCGCGTAAACGGTCGGCCTCCTCTAGGCTAACTCCTAGAAAATCAGACACAAAACACCGCATTTTCTCTTCAATTTGATCAAATAGACGCACTTCTGGTGGATATAGCGTGTTGTCAAGATCAAAGATCCAAGTGTTTATATGGCAAAATAAATTAAAATCCATGCGCAGTGGTACCAAATGGCGCAGCAGGATCAATGGCGAAACGCTTGCTAGGTTGATCTAGCTAGACCATAGTCTACAGAGTGTTCTCAAAAGGAGTCCTCTATGTCGTCGACAACCGCATTGCGACCCACACAGCGCGACGCCTATGACCTAATTTTAGAGGCTATAGATGTGGGCATCTATAAGCCTGGTAGTCGTTTGGTAGAAATTGAACTGGCAGAGCGTTTTGGAGTATCACGCACCCCAATCCGTGAAGCGCTGCAACGCTTGGAAACCCAAAGCCTGCTGACTCGTGATGGACGCAGTTTAATTGTGGCATCACTTGATCACAATCAAATGGCGGAGCTTTACGTGGTACGCACCGAGCTTGAGGGATTGGCTGCCCGATTGGCGGCGCAACATGCCTCGGTTGAAGAGGTTAATGTACTTCAACAAATGGTCGAGGCGGATCGTGGGCACGTGTCGGACGCCGCTGCTTTGGCGCGGTCTAACAAGAGGTTTCATAAGCAACTTCATCTTGCATCGCATAATCGATTTTTGGTGCAACAGCTGGACCTAGTATACCGCTCGATGGCGCTGTTAGCGACGACTTCCCTCGCCGTGGAGGGGCGTGGTCCGATTGCATTGGATGAGCATCAGTCCATTATTACGGCAATTTCAGACCGTGATGGGATCGCAGCCTATGAGGCGGTCAAACAACATCTGAGTCAGGCTTTTGTGACCCGTTTAAAGCATGATGCTGAGGGGCAGTCTTACTGACTGGCACATTGAGGGGTCTACAGCAGAAATCTCACAGGCGATTTTGTAACGGCAAAGTCGCCTGTCTAGATATCCTAACACCCCTTCTAGATCGCTGATGCTTGATAAAAATATATAAAGACAGGCTAGTAGTCTATAATAGCAGAGGTGGGGTGCTGAAGTCATCCACGCCGTGGTTAAATTGCTCAATTACTGAGGGTTAAAATTTTATATTAGAATTACTCTTCCCCCAAGGCTTCGGAATTAACTGACACAGCTTGTGGGGGGAGTTGTTGATTATAGCTTGAGATCTTAGGCAGCCAGGTTTTTTTGCATTTCGGAGGCAAATTTTTCAAATAGATAAAAACTATCCTGTGGCCCGGGGCTAGCTTCCGGATGGTATTGTACCGAAAATACTGGACGATCTGCCATGCGAATGCCGCAGTTGGAGCCATCAAACAGCGATATATGAGTTTCCAAAATGCCGGGTGGCAAAGACTTACTGTCCACAGTAAAGCCGTGGTTCATTGATGTGATCTCGACCTTGTTACTTTCCAAATCCTTGACAGGGTGATTGGCGCCATGGTGGCCATGGTTCATTTTAACTGTTTTTGCACCAAGCGCCAAAGCCAGTATTTGATGACCTAAGCAAATCCCAAAAAGTGGGATATTTGTTTGTTTCAGAAGAGCTTTGATCATTGGCACTGCATAGATGCCTGTTGCTGCTGGATCACCGGGGCCGTTCGAAAGAAAAATACCGTCTGGCTTCTGGACCATTACTTCTTCCGCTGTGGCTGATGCCGGGAGAACAGTGACGTCACAGCCAACCGACGCAAGGCAGCGCAAAATATTACGCTTGGCACCGTAATCGATCGCCACGACTTTGTATTTTGGTGTGTCTTCGCAGACATAGCCGTCAGACCAGGCCCAGCGTTTCTCGTTCCATTTATACGACTGGGTACAGCTAACTTCTTTTGCAAGATCTAGACCTTCCAGTCCTACAAAGGCCTGCGCCTGTGCCCGCAAGTCCTCAACGTCAAACGATCCTTCAGGATTATGGCAAAGAGTAACATGGGGTGCGCCTTTTTGACGGATGGCACGAGTCAACCTACGGGTATCGATTCCACCAATAGCTATGCGGCCGTGGGCTTTGAGCCAGACCGCAAGTTCCTCTTGCGCACGCCAGCTAGACGGATCCGTAGGATCCCATTTCACAACCATACCGGCTGCAAATGGATCTGTGGTCTCGTCATCTTCCGCGGTGATACCGGTATTGCCGATATGTGGGAAGGTAAACGTTACGATTTGGCTGGCATAGGAAGGATCTGTCATGATCTCCTGATATCCAGTCATAGCGGTATTAAAGCAAAGTTCAGCGACAGTTGTTCCGATCGAACCAAATCCGTGGCCGTAGAATATGGATCCGTCCGCAAGCACTAGGCAAGCAGTCGGTTTCTGGTTTGATGACATTGTCATGAAAATACCCCTGACAGACTGTGGCGGTGGTAAAGTCAGAAGCGGTGGGGGTCAAGGGTTGGGACTACCTGTTAACGTTGTAAATCGTTTGTTCTGTCAGTATAGAGTGAGGTCTGAACAGTTCGAGGATGAACATAACATGAGTTTGCGGGATCGGTTGAGTATATCGCTAAAAGAGGCGATGAGAGCTAAGGATGCAACACGTTTGATGACATTGCGCCTCATCAATGCAGCCATCAAGGATCGTGACATTGACGCACGTTCTATAGGTAATGAAACTGGGGTTTCTGATGCTGATTTATTGGCAATTCTAAGTAAAATGGTCAAACAACGGCAAGAGAGTGCGCGTGCCTATGAAGAGGGTGGCCGATTAGAATTAGCTGAAAAAGAGCTGTCTGAGATCACCATCGTTGAAGAGTTTTTGCCACGCCAATTGAGTTCTTCAGAAACTGAGCAAGCCATCGCCGATGCCATAGCCGTATCTGGAGCAAATTCGATTCGTGATATGGGCAAAGTCATGGGCGTACTCAAAGAAAAATATACTGGTCAGCTAGATTTTGGAAAAGTTGGTGGCGTTGTAAAAGCTCAGCTAAGTTAAAAAACAGAAGCTAATCTTATTTGGTTTATACTAGAAATATGATTTCTAAATTGCTTGTACTTAAACATTAAGTCTCTTTTATGATAAATATGCAGTGATTTCGACAGTGCGGTTGCCTTAGCTCAATTTTATTTATGATGATGCCATCTATTATACTTAGGACAAACTTAATTCAGTGTGAGTTGATGCACCGTAGATAGGCTTGTTCCACGCGAACTGCCAACTCCTTACAACCTAGTCTGCTCTGTTAGCTTCCGTTTACTATCACCTAGATGATGATGGTATATGACATATCTCTCGGCAATGTTCCGCATTATGCTAACTGGCAACAACGCCCAGAGTGACTATAAGTTTTTGCCACAGCTTGGTAAGCCTACCGTACTACCTGTGGCGTATGACTGAAAATTAAACTTGAAAATTCTAGCGTCTACTGTGCCATATATATAATATTGTATTTATTCTTATTCGCAAAATAAAAGGCCCTAGAAAATCTAGGGCCTTTTTAGATACTTATCTAGTCCACGCTTTAGTGTGAGGAGCTTTTGTCCCAGTCTTCCTGCTTTGGCAGAATTTCGAAGGTGTGCTCCGGGGGTGGTGATGGGATCGTCCATTCCAACGTATCTGCCCACTCGTTCCAGGGATTATTTGCATTTACCCGACGGCCTGCGAAGACAGCCCAGAATACGATACCTATAAAGAGTAGGAATGAAGCGAAGGATAAAAACGCACCCCAGCTTGACCAATAGTTCCAATAAGCAAAAGCCTCAGGATAATCGATATAACGACGTGGCATACCCTGCCGCCCTAGGAAATGCTGAGGGAAGAATGTGATATTTGTGCCGATGAAAAACATCCAGAAGTGAATCTTACCCAATGCCTCATTATACCATCTTCCAGACATTTTGGGCAAGTAGAAGTAGACACCGGCAAAGATACCAAAGGCCGCTGCAATTGCCATCACATAGTGGAAGTGTGCGACGACATAGTACGTATCATGGTAAGCTCTGTCGACAGCAGCTTGGGATAAAACTATGCCTGTTACGCCACCAACAGTAAACATAAACACAAAGCCAACCGCAAAGAGCATTGGTGTTTTGAATTCGATAGAACCGCCCCACATAGTGGCTATCCATGAGAAAATCTTTACCCCAGTTGGTACTGCAATAACCATTGTCGCCAACATGAAGTAAGATTGCTGTGTTAATGACATTCCAACAGTATACATGTGGTGTGCCCAAACAACGAACCCCAAAGCGCCGATGGCGATCAGAGCCCAGACCATTGGTAGATATCCAAACACTGGTTTTTTCGAGAACGTTGCGATCACATGTGACACGATACCAAAGGCAGGTAAGATCACGATATAAACTTCAGGGTGTCCAAAAAACCAAAGAATATGCTGGTAGAGGATTGGATCCCCACCACCGGCTGGATCAAAGAATGCCGTACCAAAATTTCGATCGGTGAGCAGCATAGTTATAGCACCTGCGAGAACTGGTAAGGCTAGCAAAATCAACCACGAAGTCACAAAGATGGACCAAGCAAACAAAGGCACTTTGAACAATGTCATGCCTGGAGTCCGCATATTCAGGAAGGTCGTAATCATGTTGATCGCGCCCAGAATTGAAGAAGCACCAGATAGGTGGACCGCGAAAATGGCAAAGTCCATGGACATGCCGCCTTCATTCACCGATAGGGGGGGATACAAAACCCAACCTACGCCCGAACCCGCTTGGCCATTTCCACCGGGCATGACTACTGAAAGGACTGCCATCGTAGTTCCGGCTACATACATCCAATAGGAAAGGTTGTTCATCCTAGGGAAAGCCATGTCTGGCGCTCCAATTTGCAGCGGCATGAAATAGTTCCCAAATCCGCCAAACAGTGCTGGAATGACCACAAAGAACATCATTAGGATACCGTGGCCAGTGATAAGGACGTTCCAAAGGTGCCCGTTAGGGGTACAATCACCTACGGCAGCAGCGGTCATCCGCGCGCCTTCCATACACATGTATTGTACGCCTGGTTCCATCAGTTCCATTCGCATATAGACGGTGAAGGCAACGGAGATAAAACCGGCCAAGCCGCCGGTCAAAAGGTAAAGAATACCAATGTCTTTGTGATTGGTGGACATAAACCAGCGCGTAAAAAACCCGCGGTTATCTTCGTGATCATGTCCGTGTACGGCTGCGTCGGCCATAAGGCTCTCCCGTTTATTGACTACAAAGGCATCACAGCCGAGTCGCGACTGTGATATTTCTTCCTGAGTTAGTCTCTATCCCCCACGGGCCCACAGCGCAACGCGCAGATGGGTGTTTGCTATGGGTTAAAATGGCGCAGGCAAAGCTCCTGAAGTATCTTGTTTGTTTGTCGCGATATTTGGGCGCTCGGCGGGCAGATAAATTCACGATAGAATAAGAAAAATAGTATTTTTTCTACTACTTTCTAAGTTCCAATGTGGTGCGGTTTTAGAAATACTTGACTGAAACTGCGTTTTAACGCTAGATCCAGGTCTTCTATCGTAACTGGAAGGCCCAAATCGACCAGGGATGTTATCCCATGATCTGGAATACCACAGGGGACAATTCCCGTGAAATGCTCAAGTTCGGGCTCTACGTTTATAGAAATTCCATGAAAGCTGATCCATTTACGTAGGCGAATACCGATTGCAGCAATTTTATCTTCTGCTTGCTTGCCTGATAATGATAAAGGCTTATCGGGGCGCTGTACCCAAACGCCAACTCGGCCATCACGAACCTCACCCTTCACATTGAACTCGTCTAAAGTAGCAATTACCCAGCTCTCCAGCTCTTTAACGAATTTTCGTACATCACGGCCGCGTTTTCCAACATCGAGCATTATATAAATTACTCTCTGTCCAGGGCCGTGGTAAGTATATTGCCCGCCACGTTGCGTTTGAAATACTGGAAACCGATCGGGCTCTGTCAAATCTTTAGCATCGGCGCTGGTACCTGCGGTATAAAGAGGTGGATGTTCAAGTAGCCATATAACCTCAGGGGCGTTTCCAGCCAGGATTTGGGTTACGCGTTCCTCCATCCAAGCCACAGCATCGGTGTAAGGCACGAGTTCAGTGGAGGTTTTCCACTCCACTTCTGGAAAAGTTTCATCTTGTGGCATCATTTTGCAATACAGCCCTTGAGTCCGTTTCATCGTTTCGATATGCGGCACTATGTTCACTGTGGCAAGCGGTCGTGGCGGAATTGGTAGACGCGCAGCGTTGAGGTCGCTGTGAGGTAACACTCGTGCGGGTTCGAGTCCCGCCGACCGCACCAGATACTTATTATCAAACCATTGTGATTCCTTCGAGATTAATCACCGGGGGAGACCGTCTTGTCACACATTTCATACA
>LAQD01000002.1:7498-9641 GCA_000981705.1 Rhodobacteraceae bacterium ASP10-04a | reverse complement strand
GGCAGATATTATTACAACTGCCGTGTGTCTAAACATACAGTTTAAGCCTATGGCCCCTTTATAAGATTAGCACTCTGCAAAGACCCGATTGAGGCTGAAGCTTATGCAAAACGTCTGAGTAATGTACTGGAGTGATCTTGGAGTAATACCTCCAGAGTACAGCCAGTTGATGTGGCTGGGATCATTATTATCTGAGATGTCTGAGGAATACCTGACACTGCGTCAGATAGACCTGACGCCCCCTCGAGTAGATCTGACCACCTTCATATCCATAGCTAGTGATGGAAACGTTAGTGAGTACACACGAGAAGACGCTAAGCTGTTTGTATATCACCTTGCACTCAAAGGTAATAAGGCAGCCACGATCAGGCATAGGATCAACAGCCTGTCAGCCATTATGAACTATGCCTATTCTGAATTAGATTTGGACAAACGTAGTCCATTCAACAGATTGTTTATCCGAAATGAAGGAGACGACATATCCATGAGGGGTACGTTTGCCAAGGAGTGGCTCAAGCACGGATAGGACAAAGCTCTGGCATCAGGCAGCACCGTCAAACTCCTCATGCCTTTACTGGGAGAAACGGGCTGCAGACTGGCTGAGATCGTGGGGCATCATGGAGCTATTAACAGTTGTATGGCAGTTCAGGATTGAAGCTGTCGTAGCAATTTGCTCAGAGGGCAATGCGTGCAGTCATCGAGCATCAATCGTTGTGAATGTATTTTATCACACGGCATCAAAAATAGTGTGAAGAGTTTTCTCTTTATATTTTTTTTGCTTATTGTTAGATGCCTCATGAAAATGTGTTTAGGAAAGTACTATAAAATGAATGATGCAAAAACTCCAAAAAAGGCTGAAATTGTACCAAAAAAAACTGATATAACCAAGACTGAGGTTACCAAAGCGGAAACTAATAAGACTGAAATTTCTGAGACTAAGACTGCCGATACTGAAGCAAAATCGTTAGATAATTCTGCATCTAAAGCAGCTTTGCCGCCTAAGTCAGCCTCTCAATCATCGACTAGCCATTTTTCTAGTGTTTCAACCCCTCAATACCGTTCAGGATGGAATGATATATTTGGTGGTGGAGGTGATTTTGAGAAGCAAGCCCCCGATGAGGTTAGTAAAAGTGATTTTCCAAAGAAACTTAGTATTCTGGACTATGATATAGATCTGGTCTTGAGAAATGCTCTTGATACAGCGTTCAGTGATGTAGCTGAGAAGCGTGGAGTTAGCATAAAAAATGTAAAGGAGTCAGTACGGTTTGAGTATCATCTTAGTTGCGAGATTAAGGAAAAAATTTAAACCTTCAGCGCTACATCTCTCAAGATAAAGCTACCGTATGGGTTTTTTTTGTGAAAATCGTTTATTAGTATATGTGCAGTATTGGTAATAATGACTGGTGATACGGCATCTATCAATGCCTCCTCAAACATACTCAGAACTTCAATGATTAATTGTGATAAAGCGTTCGAGACTGGTCTGCACATTTCTTACGCTTAATGAATTAAAAACCTCAGGAGTTTTAATTGAGGTAGCCGAGTATCGATTCTCTAGCAATAATTTGGTCCTATTTGTTTAGCTAATTTTCCAGAGTGGGCAAATAACTTTATTACCTCTGGATAATTTTTATAGAGCGTATTAGGCAGGCAACATGCGTCTCCTTAGCTCAGCTGGATAGAGCAGCCGACTTCTAATCGGCAGGTCGAGGGTTCGAATCCTTCAGGGGACGCCACACTTCCACATGTAACTAATTTAGCTTATTATTATGACTTAAAATGAAGGTTTAGTGTAGCTTACCACACGAGCTTACCACACACGTTTAGCTAATTATTTATTCTTACCTAGTTCTACTGCCCTCGGAGGCTACATCGCCATTACCTTTGAAGATGATCTGAAAGGTATTTTGGCCTTTTACCTTGCACTGTTTACACCTGAATCTCTTACGCACATCGTGAACTGTAGCTTCCTCGCCGACGACAAGTATTAGGTTAGCAACTTCCAGCAGTGAGTGATGCTTGCATAAACCACAGGTAATGCTCAGGTGATGGCTGGGGATCATACTAAGTTGGGTCATGCTGGCGTAAACACCTTTTCTAATCCACTCTTGCTTCTCGTTCCCATTTTAGTAGTGCCCCATCC
>LAQD01000002.1:5104-7298 GCA_000981705.1 Rhodobacteraceae bacterium ASP10-04a | reverse complement strand
GGTCAGAACTCAGAACTTCAAAGAAGCGTATAGACCTCTGGTTTTAAGTCCAGTAACTGATACGCACATCTTCATTCTCTAGCCTTTATTCACTTCTATATTTCTGACGGCCCACCTGACACTCAATGTCTATTGAGGCAAGCTTTACTATAAGAGATTACGTTAAAGGTGCCTAGCATAAGGATCGGATAGTCCTGATATATTTCGACTGCTGCGTTGGAACGCGTTAAGTTGATGTGTTCACAAGAATATAAGCGAAGTTTAGTATAGTGGCGAAGGTAACCCATGCCCAGTAAGGGGCGAACAGAAAACTTGACGCCCGATCAATCTTAAAGCTGATGATAACATAAGCCGTAATTGTGAACCATAAGGCCAGTATAATCCCTAACGCTCCTAGGAGATCAAAAGCTCCAAAGAAAACCGGTGTCCAAAGAGTATTTAGGCACATTTGCAAAGCCCATAACCCAAGCGTCATACTCTTGAGGTCACTGCTTTTGAGATAGCTAATCCGGTAGCCACTCGTGGCTATAAGCACATAGAGGAGTGCCCAAACTGGTCCAAACAGCCATGTAGGGGGCGCAATGCTGGGGACTATCCATTTATTCGCGTTCAAATCTCCAACGAACCAAATTGCCCCACCAGCTGCGGCTAGCGTACATGCGTAAAATAGAACCCAGATTATGATGCGATTTTTCAATTGATGTTCCCAATTTACCTGACTGAGCAATAGAGTTAAAAAATCTACAACTCAAGTTTGCCCGTTGACAGTTTCTTGCTCGTTTCAGTTCCCCTATTACCAGTAAATTATAAGTAGTATTTTTGGGGTCGTTTTGCTTCCATGGGCACTCAAGATGTAACCTTTTGGCATTTTTGACCCTTTGTTGTTTTAGTCAGCCTCTACAGGCTGTTTCTCTCTAAAACAAATATGTTGACACATGCGGTAATTTGAATGTCACTAGGTGCTATAAAAGGGAGAAAAAAATGGATAGACGCACTATTTTGAAAACGGCGGTCATGCTTGCATTTGCAGCAACACCATCATTAGCTGAACAGAGTGAGGATGGTGTAAAGCGACTGGGGATTCAGGTTAGCGACGGTGACCCCGCCACATTTACAAAAGTACTAAATGTTGTAGCTAATTTTGCCCGAGGGATGAGTGCAAAAGGAGAGATGTTTGAAATTGAAATTGTTGCTTTTAACGCTGGAATCAACCTCCTTCGTACCGACAAGTCACCCGTCAATGACAGAGTGAAGAGCCTGTCGGAAAGTATTCCTGACCTAACGTTCAGCGCTTGCGGCAATACAATAGCTGGAATAACTAGAAAAGAAGGCTCTGCCCCACCAATCTCAAAATATGCTCGGGTGGTGCCCGGTGGTGTGGGTCGCTTAATGGTTCTGGATGATACTGGATACTACGTAGTTCGTCCGTGATTTAAAAGTCTTGAGAAACACTCATCAACTAGGCTAAAACTGATATTTTATTGAAGAAGCTACTGGCTTCTACGCGCTTCCTTAGCATGATCGTGATTGGTAGATGTTTGCGAAATCGATGTGTTCTTTAGCTTCAATTTGTCTGATATCGCGATATAGATCGTTGGGTGATTATATTTATGATGACCAGATGTATATGTCAGTTGGCCTGATACGGACTTTTTTTGCCCCCACTTATTGGGAGGTCGCAAAGTTAAATTTTAGGAATAGGTTCAAATTAGCATATAGGAGTATGACGTGACGTCATCCTTCATTGAAGCTTAAAGTGAACCCGCTAAATACAAAATTGTGTGGTGCAGCTAACAGTTTCAAATCACACTTTCCTTGTTGAACTTGGCCAACCCTATCGACTGGGTTGGCCTTTTTCCAAGCCTAATAACTATGTTTTTCTACCTTTATCTAGAGAATAAAGTATCAAAAATTCAAATTTTTGTGATATGATCTATTCATTTACTTGAATACTTGGGTTTGATTAAGCTAACGCTGAATTTTTTTCTAAGACTAAGTTTTCTTACATGTATAATGTCGGTGTAATGTATGCTGTAAGATGATTTAGTCATTCTACAGGTAGTCTTGCTAGTAAGGCCTAAAGTACTCTTTCTGATGATAATATTGTGCGATATTACAATGAGGGCGCTAAATGCCAGCTAAGTTACTGACGATACACATTTAATCTAAAGCTGAATGGCGCTAGTCCCCGCAG
>LAQD01000002.1:2534-5000 GCA_000981705.1 Rhodobacteraceae bacterium ASP10-04a | reverse complement strand
TACTCCACATGTGAGCGGTTAAATTGTCCTGTGGGACACCATGGCCAAAGTAGTATAAAACCGCAAGATTATCTTGCGCCAATGGATTGCCTTGCTTAGCGGAAATTCTGTACCATTTAGCAGCTAGAACAAAATTTTCCGGTATGCCTCTGCCATTCCTGTACATTGCTCCAAG
This sequence comes from Rhodobacteraceae bacterium ASP10-04a, assembly GCA_000981705.1. Taxonomy (GTDB): domain Bacteria; phylum Pseudomonadota; class Alphaproteobacteria; order Rhodobacterales; family Rhodobacteraceae; genus Planktomarina; species Planktomarina antarctica. The sequence goes on along the minus strand of LAQD01000002.1, from coordinate 4,825 downwards.
GTTTAATTGGGCATCACTATGGCCTTGTTCAGCTGCTAAGTGATACCATTTCAGTGCTTCTATATCGTCTTGTGGTAGACCTTGGCCATTGTCATACATAAATCCCAGACCGAATTGTGCTCTGGGATCCCCACTTGCCGCTAAAGGCTCCCACTCTTGAAGTGTTGTCAAAAAATCACCCGCTTGGGCCGCAGCCAAACCCTCTTCAAAGTCTTGTGCCGCTAATTGTGTGGACGTCACCGTCAGCACTGCGGCAAAAGCTAATGTTATGCGTTTCATGTTGGGGAGTCCTATTTGTAAAAAGGCTTTCATAAGCGGATCATATTAGTTTTTAATCCTTCTGAGTGTAGGAAATATAAGCCTTATTGCAATTATGCTATATGCACCTTTTGATTAGAGTCAGAATAGATTGTAAAATGAAGGCCTTAAATCCCAACAAGCTCACATGTAAAGTCTGATTTTTTAGCAATAGTTTATCTCTAAAGGTAACTGTCTCGAGTTTAGTCCAATTATTCACGAATGTACTATTTTAAATAGCAGTCATTTTTTATGATTATTCTAGGTCTTTTGTTATTTCCACAGTGAAGCTTTTTGAACTCGCCCTTAAATTAAAGCCACTTTTGTTTCGATTCCATTATGACCATATTGCAGTCAGTCTCATCCCTAAATGCATTAATTATTGTGCGTCTGATTTCGGGCATTATTTATTCTGAGTTTAGGTGCCGCTTTTGCAAATTCAGGAACTGAGCTTCCCATGTATTTTTAAAGTCAATCTCAACGAAATAAACCCAAATTTCTTTAGAATCTTGAATTACTAGATGGAGTGCCCAACAGCATAACAAAAATATAAGTGTGAGGGCATTAATGAAATAAGCACTATCATTAAATCAGCGTATAATTTTAGATTTAATTCCCACTTGCTAAAAATGATTGTTACACTAGCTTCCAGCCATGCGGGAAACGGACTGAGGACAGTATGAAACGACCATTGAACTTTACCCGCCGCCAGTGGATTTCTTCCGCGCTTGGTATATTAGTAGCTTCCATAACTAGCCCAGTTTTGTCCCAAACAAAAATTCGACGCATCCAAACGCAATATATTGCCACGCTGGCACCAGCTGGGGCAACATCAGGAATAGGTGCTGAAACTTGGGGTATATGGACAGTTGATCCTGGCCCTATTGGTGTCTGGCTGCGTTTCTATCAAACTTTGCGAAAAGCTGGAAATATAGCACCTTCAGGTTGGAGGTTTAATGTTGACGATTGGTGGCTTGATGAAAACGGCTTAATTATGAAAGCCCCTAATTTTCCCATCTCTGCAGGGCAGTATTACGTTACCAATGGCGAAGAGCATATTTCTTTGCTTACCGTCAAACAGCCAGATGCAGAGGGCAGGCAAGCTTGGTCGCTGTCCAATAATAAGACAATAGCAGATGTCACCCATGGCCCATGTCGATCCGCGCGCTACACACCCGAGGAGAGTTCTGGTACTTGCTCACCTGATGACGTCAATCGCACTGTATTCCCACTAAAGCCTGGAGAAGCTCCTCCACTCGTACGTGGCTGCAATCGAAAACAATATTCAGTCCTGATTGTATTTGGTCTGCCTGCGTAAAGTTAGTAGATACTTTTCCTGAATTGTATTTTGAACTTATGCAATTTAGTTTCACGATCTAGAGAACCCGCCAGCCTCTCTACCCTCTTACGGTTCCCTTGTGTTGGATTGTTCAAGACCAGTTTCGACGAAAGCCATATTTTGTGGACATCGAAACACTTAAAAGGGAGTGGGCCTCATTGAAAATGAGAAAATTTATCAGTCCAGAAACCATACTGCTAGACCAGTTAACACAACACCTTTGATAAGTGCTGACCAGTACATTGCGTAATGGCTCCAGCCTAATGCCAGACGCATACGTTCTGTTAAATTGCTGTGCCATTTGATGAACTTCACAATAGCCCTCTCACTCAGTAGCTCCCTTTTTGGTTGGTCGCTTGTCAAATGATGGAATGTTGTTGGGGATGTAGTGGTACGCTTGTCGATCGCAGGTAAATATTGCAGCTTGTGCTTGATACTCCCCCGGGTTGTCTAGGGTCCCCACTTTGACGATCATTGAATTGGGACGTGACGGGGTTCGGGAGCCAATGCCTGTGCCACAGGCCCCACAGAAGTGTCGTGTGACTGGGTTTTCTAAATCTGAACGGGCAAAGGATGAGGCCAGGCCCTTAGTATATCTGAAGTCACTTTCAGCAAAGACGACCACAATATTGGCATTACCCCCAGTAAGGTATTG
>LAQD01000002.1:0-2440 GCA_000981705.1 Rhodobacteraceae bacterium ASP10-04a | reverse complement strand
TTTTTTGATGCTAGCTGCAAATTCCTAATTTATTAGTATGTTAGTGCAGCTGGCGTAATGTCCCCGGCATAATGGAAGGCCATCTTAGGTACGGCCAGGATGGGGACGGTCTTCAAAGTATACGTGAACAATAGTGCACTAGCCAAAAAGCAAAGCCTAAGACAAAAATATCTAGGGCACATAAATTATTTAATTAAATCTTCGTAGTCTATTTGAGATATACAAACACTAAATTTTTCTAGTTCAGACTTTTTGATAAAAACTTACCAATTGTAAATATTATGATCCTTGTGGCATGGGCTTTGGTTCAGGGTTAATTCGAGTAGTGCATATCTTTACCACAGCACATTGGCGATTTTATTTTGCCGTGGCAGTCAATACACTTTGAGACTTGAACCACGGACCCATTATCTAAGGTGATGGTGTCGTTAACTAGTGGTGTTTTGCAGTCTGAACAACTCGCATCTACGCCCATATTACAAACCTTACATCTGTAAGTACTCATATCTTGCTCCTTTGGTCTATTGTTTTGCTAAATGGTCTGTTGGTCTGAGCATTTGGCTCAATTGGTTACGTTATCATAGTAGCTCCAGAAATTTACTGGTGCAATAGTATGCAAAGGTTGCATTTAATAGTTAATTTTAATCACATTCAGCTATCGTAGCCGTCATGCGCGGGCCGGTATTTTTATAAATTAAAGTTAATACATTAGTCTCGTAAATGCAGTCTGCTACGTTTTCCAACGCGGGTTCAGATTTTAAGCTATAATAAAGCATAGATCCGCCTAGCGCCGCGAAGGCCAGTAAAAAAGTTATAAATCGTCCTACAGCTACTGGCGAGACGTATAACAAAACATAGATCTGTAAATATATTAAGTGGGGTATAATAAAGAGATTGTTGTATTGTATAAATTTGTCCAAAGGGTGAAGCGCGACGATGTGGCATTAGTTGAGGAACACCAAGATTTAATGCGCCAATAAAATCCCAACTTTGCAGTGCTCGGTTGGATGGCCGCGCTTTTAGAACTAAGTGATTTGATCCGAAATGGTTCAGGCGCTGATTTAAGGTTGAGGTCTTTTGCACTTACGACCTTGACGTCGAATTTGGGCTAGCATAATCGGTATGTAGGTGCGGGTATGGTGAAATGGTATCATAAGAGCCTTCCAAGCTTAAGGCGCGGGTTCGATTCCCGCTACCCGCTCCAATAAATCTATATCAATGTGTATAAACACTTGATCTGTAGGCATGTTTTGTTTTGCAGGTTACGTGGAGTATACGACATGGTAGACAAAGATGCGCATTATTTAATGTGTAAAGGCGGGGTATATTACTTCACCAGACATGTGCCGAACGATTTACAAAAGCATTATGTAAAGAATCGTATTGTGATGTGTTTAAAGACCCGTAGTAAAAATGCTGCTTTAAAGGCTAGTCATTCATTGGCAAGTAAACTGGATGATTTCTGGTTAAAAATGCGTATTTCCAACATTGATGTCCCAGCTTCAGACTTGCTCATTAAAGGTCAGCCAGTAGAAGCCTTCACGTCATGTGCTCCTAAACTGTCTGGTGCACTGGAAAAATATTGCCAGCTAAAAGGTATCGGCAGAGGTGATCAATTCTTCAAAGTAGCAAGAAGGAATATTGGATATGTGATCCAACATTTAGGCGACCGGCCTCTTGATGCGTATTCCTCATCTGATGCTTCTTCTTTCAGGGATTGGTTGTTCCAGCGCAATCTCACCTCAACATCAATCCAACGAATATTCTCAACAATCCGTGCCGCCATGAATATCACAATACAAGAGGATGGATTGTCTTGTGCCAATGCGTTTTCAAAGACGTACTTGCCTTCTGAAGAAAGACCCAAACGTGCATCAATATCACCCGAAAACATAAAACGAGTTCAAAAGATTTGTTTGGGTATGGCTGATGAGCGCAGATTATTGATTGCTTTAATATCTGATACTGGGATGCGCCTATCAGAGGCTTTAGGGCTTGTTTGGAGCGATGTTCAGCTAGGGCATGAATACCCGCATATCAGCCTTGTTCCGCACTCATGGAGACCCTTGAAGACCTCTTGCAGTAAACGACTTGTGCCTCTCGTTGGAGTATCTTTGGAGGCTACTAAAGTTATGCATCGGCAGTCACTTCACACCCAGTTCCTGTTTCCATCGTACACAAATGAAATGAAGTGCAATGGCAACTCAGCTTCAGCGGCTTTGAACAAGTGGATGAAGGCATATACGGGGCAGGGAGTAGTTCATTCATTCAGGCATAGCTTCAGGGATAGGTTACGTGCTGCAGAGGTGGATACAGAGCTAACGGACCAGTTGGGTGGTTGGGCGTTATCGTCAATCGGTCAGGGCTATGGAGCTGGTCATACATTAGAGAAAAAGTACGCTGCAATGATCAAGATTGTATTTTAAACACGTAACCTGCA
>LAQD01000030.1:15302-25062 GCA_000981705.1 Rhodobacteraceae bacterium ASP10-04a | reverse complement strand
TTTTTAAACGGTCAGCGCTCAGGCCACGGCCACATCAAGATGAAGGATGGGTCTAAGTATGCAGGCGAATGGCGTAAAGACGAAATTCATGGATGGGGCACAGCCAACTATGGGAACGGAGACGTCTATATTGGAAGTTTTTTGGCGGGTAAACGACAAGGACGCGGCACAATGCGGTATGCTACTGGGGCGGTTGCAAGCGGTATTTGGCTAGATGGGACACTGAGGCCAAAGGTGATCGAAGAACCCACACAATAAGTAACTAGGTGCATGGCTTTTCTTACGTAATAGCTACCGTACCATTACCACGGAACGCGCAAGCCGTTTTGATCAAAAAACTCACCAGTGTCGCATGCTTCTCGCGCTTCAATCACCTCATGCAGCATTACTGCGGCTTGCGAAGCAGGCAGAGAGTTATGATTGGCCACAAAAGGCTTAGTGAGCGGAGTTTCAACCGTACCTGGGTGCAGTGAGAAACATGCCAAAAGCGGATGACTCCGCCTCAATTCAATCGCAGAAGTATGTACTATTTGATTGAGCGCGGCTTTCGCCGCTCGGTAGGAAATCCAACCACCCAAACGGTTGTCTCCAATAGACCCTACCCGCGCCGACAAAACTGCGACCCGCGCAGGCTGATCACGGGGTAGAAGTCGCCCAATCTGACTGAGTATCAGCGCCGGCCCTATGGCATTGACTTGCATTTGATCCGCCATGCCCCGTCCAGTAACAGCTCTTATAGTTTTTTCTGGGCCTAAGCTACCAATCGTCAAAGCCCCTGTGGCGATAATCACTGTTTCAAACGTCTCATCCAGGACAGCCAGCGCAGAATATATTGTTTCAGGTCGGTTGAGATCTAGACCTTGGGCTCGGCGGGCAAGGCCTGTGCACAGCCAACCTTTACGCAGATATTCCGTCTCCAGAGCCGCCCCGATGCCACCTGAATTTCCTATGATCAATATACGTTTCATAGGCTATACGTAGCGCTTTGCGATACCGCCGCCAAGCTTTGCTAAGGAGATTTCATCCAAAAGCGCAAACTAGTGCCATAGTTGGCTGCCCCAAAGTCAATTTTTTACTTCCCATTTGTAAATTCGTAGCTATACCTAACAACATGAATAGCTCGTATGAACAGCTCTTACTTCTAACACTTAGCCTAGGCTGAGCGTGCTTTTAGGCGCGGGACGCTCACGTAAGCCCAGCGCCGAACCCAACCAAACCCCTAGTTAGAAGATTAGTCCTATGACCCAAGATCGTGTTTTCATTTTTGATACAACTTTACGTGACGGCGAACAAAGTCCCGGTGCTACCATGAACCATGCAGAAAAGCTCGAATTGGCTGAGATGCTTGACGACATGGGTGTCGATATCATTGAGGCTGGATTTCCCATAGCCTCTGAAGGTGATTTCAACGCAGTAAGTGAAATTTCAAAGCGCAGTAAGAATTCCGTCATTTGTGGATTAGCCCGCGCCAACTTCAAAGATATTGACCGCTGCGCCGAAGCCGTACGCCACTCCACTCAGCCACGCATCCACACATTCATTGGCACCTCCCCCTTGCATCGTGCAATTCCAAATTTGACCCAAGATGAAATGGCTCAACGGATACACGACACGGTCACCCATGCCCGCAACTTGTGCGATAACGTGCAATGGTCTCCCATGGACGCTACTCGTACAGAATATGATTACCTGTGCCGCACCATTGAGATCGCTATTAACGCTGGGGCCACAACAATTAATATCCCCGATACAGTGGGCTATACTGCGCCGCGGGAAAGCGCCAAGCTTATTTCTCGTTTGATTTACGAGGTGCCAGGGGCTTGCGATGTGATTTTTGCCACCCATTGCCATAACGATTTGGGCATGGCCACCGCCAACTCCTTAGCTGCCGTGGATGCAGGCGCTCGTCAAATTGAATGTACGATAAACGGATTGGGCGAACGTGCTGGTAATACAGCTTTGGAAGAAGTTGTTATGGCCATGAAGGTGCGCAACGACATCATGCCATACCGCACGCAGATCGACAGTACCAAAATAATGGCGATTAGCCGACGGGTGGCCACAGTGTCAGGCTTCGCTGTCCAGTATAATAAAGCGATTGTGGGTAAAAATGCCTTTGCCCATGAAAGTGGCATCCACCAAGATGGCATGCTGAAAAATGCGGAAACGTTTGAGATTATGCGTCCCGAAGATGTTGGCCTAACGGAAACTAATTTGGTCATGGGCAAACACTCAGGCCGAGCGGCGTTGCGATCTAAGCTAAAAAACCTCGGTATTGAGCTGGCAGACAATCAATTAAACGATGTTTTTGTACGCTTCAAAAATTTGGCCGATCGAAAGAAGGAAGTGTTTGACGACGATCTGATCGCCTTGGTACGGGCAGGCACCGCAGATGAGCAATCAGATCACCTGAGCCTTAAATCTCTGCGCGTTGTCTGCGGCACTCGTGGGCCGCAAGAAGCCAATTTGGAACTGACAATTGAAGGCAAAGTCCATGCCGTCACCGCCATTGGAGACGGCCCTGTTGACGCCACTTTCAACGCTGTAAAGCAATTGTATCCACATACAGCACAGTTACAGCTTTATCAGGTAAACGCAGTGACCGAAGGGACCGATGCGCAAGCGACTGTGAACGTACGCATGGAAGAGGATGGCAAAATTGCAACTGGGCAATCTGCCGACACGGATACAGTCGTCGCCTCAGCAAAAGCATATATAAACGCACTGAATCGTCTAATTGTTCGGCGTGAAAAATCAGCCCCAGGCGAGGACATTAAATCTGTTTCTTATAAAGATGCAGGCTGATCCCCGCCCATTAACCCTTTTCAGGACTTTGCGAGCGCAAATCGGCCGCACAAGCCCTTGGAAACAGGTTATAGAAACCGTATAGTTACTTAAAGCTAAGCACGTAGAAGCTTAGACATTGACCTTTTGGGGCGTTGCTAATGATTGGACTTGGTGGTCTATTTTCGTCGGATATGGCGATAGATTTGGGTACTGCAAATACTTTGGTCTATGTCAGAGGCAAGGGTATCGTTCTAAACGAGCCCTCAGTTGTGGCTTATCAGGTTAAAGATGGCCAAAAAAAAGCTCTGGCGTTTGGCGAAGATGCAAAAATGATGCTAGGGCGCACCCCCGGCTCAATTCAAGCTATCCGCCCAATGCGTGATGGGGTCATCGCCGATTTTGATGTAGCCGAGGAAATGATCAAACATTTCATCCGTAAAGTTCACAAACGCACCACATTTTCAAAACCTAAAATCATAGTCTGTGTGCCGCATGGCGCAACACCAGTTGAAAAGCGTGCTATCCGGCAGTCTGTGCTATCCGCAGGCGCACGCCGAGCGGGACTGATTGCCGAACCGATTGCAGCAGCCATTGGCGCCGGCATGCCTATCACGGATCCAACCGGCTCAATGGTTGTAGATATTGGGGGCGGAACAACCGAGGTAGCCGTCCTGTCACTGGCCGATATCGTCTATGCGCGCTCTGTAAGAGTGGGGGGAGACCGCATGGATGAGGCTATTATAAACTATTTGCGGCGCCAGCATAACCTACTTGTTGGCGAGGCCACAGCTGAGCGGATCAAAACAACCATCGGAACCGCACACATGCCCGACGATGGTAGAGGCGCATCGATGTCAATTCGAGGCCGTGATTTACTCAACGGTGTGCCAAAAGAAACAGAAATCAATCAAGCGCAAGTAGCCGAAGCTCTTACTGAGCCCGTCCAGCAGATTTGTGAGTCCGTAATGACTGCTCTAGAATCTACCCCCCCAGATTTGGCAGGTGATATTGTAGACCGTGGAGTAATGCTCACCGGCGGTGGCGCATTACTCGGTGAATTAGATTTAGAGCTTCGCGAGCAAACGGGCCTTGCCGTTTCTGTGGCTGATGAAAGCCTAAACTGCGTGGCGTTAGGAACTGGTAAAGCGTTAGAATATGAAAAACAGCTCGCACATGTAATAGATTACGACAGCTAATCCTCAACCGCTCACACTCTTAGGGGAGCCTATGGCACGGGATCACAACACTCCAGATCGGTACGCAACTACCCTTGGTCGGTTAATTCTAAGTGCGTTGATTGTACTGTTGCTCGGGCTTTTCTTATTGTGGCGGATCGATAGCCCTCGGGTCGAGCGAGTTCGGATGGCAGTTATTGACAAGGTGATCCCTAATTTCGCTTGGGCCACCTCACCTCTTACCGGTGCTATGAATGTTCTACGCTCTGCTAGAAGCTATACTCGTATTTATCAACAAAACCAAGACCTAAGACGCGAACTACAGCAGATGACGGCCTGGAAAGAAGCTGCGCTACAGCGCGAGCAAGAGAATGCAAGGCTTCTAGACTTGAATAACGTGCGTCTTGATCCAAAATTTACTAAAATCACAGGTGTAGTTTTAGCCGATAGTGGTAGTCCATTTCGACAAACCGTGCTCCTAAATGTTGGACAACGCGACGGCATTATCGACGGTTGGGCAGCGATGGATGGTATTGGACTGGTGGGCCGCATCGCAGGCGTAGGCGAGCGTACATCTAGAGTAATTTTGCTGGGAGATACCTCCAGCCGGGTGGCGGTAAAAATCGAATCGAACGGGCAAACGGCCTTGGTTGTGGGCGATAACACTAGTAGACCACCTATTGAATTTTTGGAAAACTCCGAGACAGTTCACCCCGGAGATCGTGTTGTGACATCAGGTGACGGCGGGGTATTCCCATCAGGTATATTGGTGGGACAGGTCACTCAAACTCCATCTGGGAGGCTGCGTGTGCGCCTGGCTGCTGACATGCAGAGGCTTGAATTTCTACGGGTGATACGCCACCAGCCGCGTGAAAACATCTCAACTACTGGCGGCTTGGTTGGCTTGCGACCCATAAAATCAGAGTCCAATCAATGATAGAAGATCCGCCTCTGCGTATCTTGCGCCTCCGGCTAACCTATCTGATAATTATCATCTTAGTTGTATTGCTTCAAACCCTACCTATCCAGACCCACCCCTTTCAATTCGTCACGCCAAACCTTCCAATGATAATCACTTTTGTTTGGGTTATGCGGCGCCCAAATCTTATGAGCCCAATCCTCATAACGGTCGCTTTTTTATTTGCAGACACGATACTTCAGCGCCCTCCCGGCCTCTGGACCTTGATCGTGCTATGTGCCAGCATGTTTTTAAGAATGCGGGCGCTTAGCTTTCGAGAGCTGATTTTCTTTTATGAATGGTCATTAGTTGCGATCGTGATCACATGTAGTTTTATTGTGTATCACTTCTCTTTGATGTTTACCTTTTTACCTACTCATGACTTGAAGCTGTACGCCTTACAGGCTTTACTCACCACTATGCTATATCCAATTTTTATCTGGATATTTCGACCAATGCTGCGTTACGGACTGTCTCAGACATTACAAAAACAGACGCCGAAGGCGGTACGATGAAACACAATATCAACGAAATCTTAAAATCTTCCCAGCAACTGTCACGGCGGACCTTGCTGGTGGCAGGTTTCCAAATTGGCATTATCGCAGCCCTTGGCGCACGCATGCGCTTTCTACAGGTTAAGGAAGCCGAGAAATATCGTTTGTTGGCAGAAGAAAATCGCATCAATGTGCGTTTACTACCACCCGCACGCGGCATCATGTTTGACCGAGAAGGTCGAGCAATTGCTGAGAATGTGCCAAATTATCGAGTTATTATGGTGCGCGAAGATACCAGTGATGTGGAAGCAGTATTGTCGAAGCTCCAACAACTGATTTTTATTGAGCCAAAGGACCTCGAGAAGGCTCGCAAAGAGCTAGGCCAGCGTAGTGCGTTTGTGCCTGTCACTATTACCCAAAACATAACATGGGAAGATTTTGCCAAAGTCGCTGCAAATTCCCCCGCTCTGCCGGGCATTCTAACGGAAGTCGGGCTGTCGCGCACTTACCCACAAAAGGAAAATTTAGCCCATGTGATTGGCTATGTAGGGCCAGTGAGTGATTACTATTTGGACCGGACCAAAGACCCAGATCCCCTACTGCAAATCCCAAGGTTTCAAGTGGGCAAAACTGGTGTGGAAGCCCAGATGGAGCAAAGTCTCCGCGGCTCAGCCGGCCATCAACGCATTGAGGTCAACGCCGTTGGGCGCGTGATGCGTGAATTGGAACGTACAGAAGGTGAACAGGGAGCGACCATCAAGCTGACCATCAACAGTAAAATTCAGAATTTTGTTCTGGCGCGCATGGATGGACTCTCTGCCAGTGCGGTTGTTATTGACTGTGAAAGTGGTGATCTTTTGGCGGTTGGCTCAAGCCCAAGTTTTGATCCAAATCTTTTTGTACGTGGGATTTCAACTGACGACTACAGTGGTCTACGCAATGATATTTTTGGCCCCTTACGCGCTAAGGCTGTGCAGGGTACCTACGCGCCCGCATCCACCTTCAAAATGATGACAGCGCTAGCTGCACTTGAAGATGGTGTACTCAGCGCTGAAGATACCTTTTTTTGCCCTGGGCATTTCGAGGTCTCGAACAATAGGTTTCATTGCTGGAAGCGGCGGGGTCATGGGACGATGAATGTAGCTGATAGCATTATTCAAAGCTGCGATGTATTTTTTTATGAAGTTGGCCAAAAGGTTGGTATTGATAAAATTTCAGCTATGGCGCGACGCTTTGGCTTAGGAGAGCATCATAATTTGCCCCTTAGCGCCGTGAGCCGCGGTGTTGCCCCTACCCGTGAATGGAAAAAAAAATCTTTTGGAAAAAGCTGGCTCTTGGGCGACACAGTGAATGCCTCGATTGGTCAAGGCTATGTTTTGGCCTCACCACTCCAGCTGGCTGTAATGGCTGCTCGTCTTGGAACTGGGCGAGCCCTACAGCCAAGGTTGATCCAAAGTATCAATGATGAGCAAATGCCATTGGGCGCTGGTGCGCCGTTGGATGTGGATCCTGAGCATCTAGCGATAGTTCAAAAGGCGATGTTTGGCGTGAGCAATAGCAAGGTTGGTACTGCGTTTAGCAAACGTATTATAAGCCAAGACCTACGAATGTCCGGCAAGACGGGCACAGCTCAGGTTCGGCGCATCACAGCTGAAGAGCGCGCAACCGGCGTGATCCGCAACGAAGACCTGCCTTGGGAAAAACGCGACCACGCTTTATTTGTAGATTATGCCCCCCATGACAATCCAAAGGTCGCAGTGGCTGTAGTTGTGGAACATGGAGGAGGCGGTAGTTCGGTCGCGGCACCAATAGCACGCGACATCACCCTGTTTGCCCTCACTGGGAAGATGCCAGATCTTGACCATTACCCAGCAGGGGTGCGGAAAAAAATACGAAGTGATCAAAAAAATCTTGCACCAAAGTTGATTGATTGGAATAGCGTCTCCACCAGTGGGCAGTCCAAAACATGAGTTATTTAGAGTATAATCTGGCATCAGTTCCAGTTGGATTTCGCAAAATTCTAGCCCTCAACTGGCCCATCATCTTCCTTCTCACAGCAATTTCTGGCGTTGGTTTTGTGATGCTTTATTCAGTATCAGGCGGCGTTATAGAGCGTTGGTCACAGCCACAAATGCAAAGATTTTTTATAGGTATGATCGGCCTTCTCGTCGTAGCCATGGTTCCAATTTGGTTTTGGCGAAATATGTCCTTTTTGGCCTATAGCATCGCAGTATTATTCTTGGTTGCAGTGGAGTTCGTTGGCGTGGCCGGTATGGGTGCTCAGCGATGGCTTGATCTCGGGTTCATCCGGCTCCAGCCCTCAGAGATTATGAAAATAGGCCTAGTTCTAGTCTTGGCCGCTTATTATGATTGGTTGCCACTTGAACGCACATCGCGGCCGCTATGGGTTTTATTTCCAATAATACTGATCCTGATTCCAGTATTTTTAGTTCTACGTCAGCCCGACCTGGGCACCGCATTACTGCTCATTATGGGAGGTGGAGCAATTATGTTTTTAGCCGGAGTTCATTGGGCTTATTTCGCCACGGTTATTGGGTCCAGCTTTGGAGTGATCGTGGTCGTGTTTCAAAGCCGAGACACCGCATGGCAATTACTTAAAAATTACCAATACACCCGAATTGACACCTTCCTCGACCCTGATCGCGATCCTTTAGGGGCAGGCTATCACATCACTCAGGCTAAAATTGCCTTGGGGTCTGGCGGTTGGACAGGGCGCGGCTTTATGCAGGGTACACAATCACAACTAAATTTCTTGCCAGAAAAGCATACGGATTTCATCTTTACGACACTTTCAGAAGAGTTTGGATTTATCGGGTCCATATCCTTGCTGGGGTTATACACACTAGTCGTAGTGTTCTGCATCACCTCAGCATTTGGCAACAAAGACCGGTTTTCAGCATTACTTACGCTGGGTATTGGCATAACGTTTTTTTTATTTTTTGCAGTTAATATTGCTATGGTAACTGGCCTGGCACCGGTCGTGGGCGTACCTTTGCCATTGGTAAGCTACGGTGGATCTGCTATGTTGATCATATTGTTAGGTTTCGGCCTGATGCAAAGCGCCCATGTTCACCGTCCGAGACCAAAGCAAAAATGATCAATATACTTTTCGCCGCCTGCCCCGAGCAATTCTCCCGGTATGAAAGGCATCTTACGCGATGTCTTAAGCAAGAAGGCATTACGGCCAATCTTACTACGAGTTGCGCACCTGCGGATGTTGATTACCTCGTCTACGCCCCTAATAGCGCTTTACGGGATTTCTCACCATACACGAGATGCAAAGCGGTGCTGAGCCTTTGGGCCGGTGTGGAAACTATCGTTAGTAACAAAAGCCTAACCCAGCCACTGTGCCGGATGGTCGACAAAGGCTTACGCCAAGGCATGATTGAGTGGGTTACCGGTCACACACTTCGTTATCATCTCGGAATGGATAAGCACATTGTAAACTCCGGTCAAATTTGGGATGAAGCAAACCCCCCATTGGCCCAACACCGCCCGGTAACAATCCTAGGCATGGGCGCTTTGGGGTCTTCTTGTGGCCAGGCTCTGGCCCAGCTTGGCTTTCCCGTCACAGGCTGGTCACGATCTCCAAAGGCCATAGAGGGCATCACTTGCCATAACGGACCTGAGGGACTCAAAAAGGCGCTGCAGACGGCGCAAATTCTAATATTACTACTGCCAGATACACCACAAACTGAAAATATCATGAATACCAATACTTTGGCACAAATGCCCAAGGGCAGCGTGATTATCAATTCAGGTCGTGGGCCATTGATAGACGATAAAGCTTTGCTAGAGTCCCTCGATCAGGGCCATATCTCTGCGGCATGCCTAGATGTGTTTCGAATTGAACCTTTACCAAAAGATCATCCGTATTGGACACTACCAAATGTGACAGTCACACCACATATCGCTTCTGGAACACGGACCGTAACCGCGGCAGAAGTTGTGGTCGAAAATATTGTGCGCGGAGAGCAAGGGCTGCCATTTTTATATTTGGTTGACCGAACGCTGGGTTATTAAAGCGCCATACCTTAATTAAAGATGGGCGGCTGCCCAGGTACAGTTCCTGGTGCTGGGCGCTCAACAGCAACCTCTGGCACCGGCAAATCAAACCGTAATCCTACATTAAGCAGTTTTTCTACCATACCGTGATCAGGCGCCAGATAAATGACATCCCAAGGCGCACCATCTTGCTCAGAGAATTGCAGATACTCTTGTACTAATTTCGCCAAATTAGCTTGGGCATCAGGCACCAGCCCCACAAAACACAACAACGGATTTTTATTATTTGCAACATCTGTAGCCTCAACCAAACAGGCATA
>LAQD01000030.1:14440-15200 GCA_000981705.1 Rhodobacteraceae bacterium ASP10-04a | reverse complement strand
AGGACGCTCATTCAAAGAATTAGCCAACCACTGCAGGGTTTGAGGCTCAAACACATAACCGATAGCCGTTGCACCAGAATTGAGCGCAATCCCTGTGTTTTGACCAGAAAGCATTTGAACCAGAGCTCGGCCAGAGACAGAAAGGTATTCCACCTCACCGCCCTCCGATTCAGAGAGCCGCAATTCTGTATCATAAATCGCAACATATTCTTGTGAATTAAGCACAACAGTCTTGGGTATAACTTCAAACTCAGTCGCCTCGGCTTCTAGAATTAAGAATACCTCAGCGTCAGCCAACCTTTCGATAACCGCTGAAAACCGCGTCGGATCATCAGGTTGAGACTCCAGCATAACAATTGCGCGTTCAAGGGGTGTCATGGGCGGTCTCCCTCGCTCTGTTAACGGATCTTTAAAACTCAGTCAGCTCAATCATCAAGAAAAGGGTAGTTTCATTCTGGAGTATTACGCTAGAGACGGCGTGACAACACACGATCGCAAACTCCACACACATAAAAATATAATAATATTAGAAATACATTAGCCGACACCGGTGGACTGTTGTATTGATAATACTATAAACAAATTGAAATAGTAGAGCCTCCAGAAAAGTGACTTTCCATCTTTAGCCATTGTAATCTTTTGCAAAAGGAAATGCATTGAAAACCATTCTTACATCAATATTCATGATGGCGCTTTGGCTGATGCTATCTGGCATCTATAAGCCTATGCTAATTGGTTTTGGAATAGTGTCAGTTGCTTT
>LAQD01000030.1:8161-14364 GCA_000981705.1 Rhodobacteraceae bacterium ASP10-04a | reverse complement strand
GCTGTTTATCGAAATTGCAAAATCCAACTGGAGAGTAACCAAAATAATCCTCGCGCGGACTATGCCTATAAGGCAAAATTTATTTGACGTTCCATACACACAGACAAGCGACCTTGGACAAGTTATCTTTGCAAATTCCATAACTTTGACACCAGGCACCCTTACTATTGAAACTGAGGCTGGAGACTTTCTGGTACACGCATTGTCGTATGATCCTGATGATATGGCCGCACTGGCAGATATGGACAGGCGCGTAACTGAAATTGAAGACGGAGTGAATATTTAATGTTTTCAATTGCTACCATCGCAATACTTATCGCAATGTTGCTGGTCTTAGTTAGGCTGCTCAAGGGCCCAACTCTGTATGATCGCGTTCTCGCCGTTAATTCGTTCGGTACACATACTGTTTTGCTGATAGGAGTAATGGGTTTCTTAAATGGTCGCCCCGACTTCCTAGATATTGCACTCTTATACGCATTAATTAATTTTGTGGGTACAATCGCGATTTTGAAATTTTTTCGGTACCGCGCAATCGGTGACATTATGCAAATTCCTCCAGATAAAAATAATAAGGAACAACAATAATGGATATTTTTATTAATTATTGTTGTTGGGCTTTAATAATATCTGGGTCTTTTTTTGTGATTGTAGGAGCATTTGGAACTTACAGGTTTCCTGATTTCTGGTCGCGATTACACGCAGCATCAATAACAGACTCAGCTGGTGTTATCCTTTTGTTACTTGGAATGGGCGTATATTCAGGCCTTACATTGATCACTTTTAAACTTTTGGTAATAGGCCTCTTTCTGTTCATAACTGGGCCAACTTCAACCCATGCAGTTGCTAATGCTGCTCTTATTTCAGGACTGAGGCCGCCAACCCTCCAAAGCAAGAATTCAGACGATCCGGATCTGAAAAAACCAAGTGACGCTGTATGAAAAAACGCTGTGAACAATATCTTAATATAACAGGTGTAAAATCGAAACTTTTATCAATATAGCACTTTTTATTATGCTAGCCGTCACCGCTTTTTCTGTGGTGCGTACTCGTAGTTTATTCGCCATAGTTGCACTTTCTGGAGTTTTTAGCTTATTATCAGCCCTCCTATTTATCACTTGGGATGCGGTCGACGTAGCATTTACGGAAGCTGCTGTAGGAGCCGGCATATCAACGGTCCTGATGTTGGGCACTCTGGCTCTGACCTCACGGGCAGAAAAAACAAGCCACAAATCAAAAAAAATTCCACTTTTAGCAGTCGTACTAACAGGCGCAGCAATGTTTTATGGCACCCTAGACATGCCCAATTTTGGGTCGGCAGATACGCCAGTACAGACACACGTTGGACCAGATTATTTAACGAGGATACCAGAAGATATCCATGTCCCAAATGCAGTAACAGCCATTTTGGCAAGCTACCGAGGTTACGACACATTAGGTGAAACAGCAGTTGTCTTTAGTGCAGGCATTGGCGTTTTAATGCTGATCAGCGGATTGCGCCGCCGCCGCAGAGACGAAGATACAGAAGAAAATACTAGTGATACAGGGGGGACAAAATGATGCGTCACCATTTAATTTTGCGGGTGATAACGAAACTTCTGGTTGGCACCATATTTTTGTTTGCCCTTTACGTGCAGTTCCACGGTGATTATTCCCCCGGTGGCGGATTCCAGGCGGGGGTAATTATGGCAGTTGGATTTATAATATATGGAATTGTATTCAGTTTAGATAAAGTCAAATTAGTATTTCCACCTTGGTTAGTACATAAGTTAGTAGCCTTTGGTGTGCTACTTTATGCAGGTACCGGCGTGTACAGCATGCTGATGGGCTATGGTTATTTAGACTATACAGCCATTGATCCACATCACCCATCCCACGGACAACACTTGGGAATTTTAATTGTAGAAGCAGGGGTTGGCATAACTGTAACCGGCGTAATGGTAGCGGTTTATTATGCCTTCGCATCCCGCACACCTGTTTTAAGTGATGAAGAGTGGTGAGTATGCATTTTTTCACTTCTGAATTTTTCTTTGGGCATATAAACTATTGGCTTTTCATCGTATTAATGATGACCGGCCTGTATATAGTAATTGGCAAAGGTAATTTAGTTAAAAAAATTGTTGGATTGAATGTCTTTCAAACTTCAGTTTTTATGTTTTATATTTCCATGGGCAAAATTTCTGGGGGCACAGCTCCAATTTTTCCGTTGGACGGTAAATATAATCCTGAGATTGCATATTCGAATCCCCTCCCACACGTCCTTATACTCACTGCAATTGTCGTTGGGATAGCCACCACCTCACTGGGGCTGGCACTTATCATCCGGATCCGAGAAGAGTATCACTGCATCGAAGAAGAAGAAATTACAGTAATTGAAGACGCTGTCTTTCGTAGGGAATACCTACAGGCGAAAAGCCAAGGAGAGACACTCTAATGGCTACCCAAACCGTTCATCATACCGCAATGACCCTTTCAGACCATTTGCCTATTCTGCAAATATTAATTCCATTTATTGCAGCACCTTTGATAGTTTTTATTGGGCAACGCAAATTAGCATGGCCTATAGCATTCATTGCGAGCGCCACCTCGTTTGTTATCGCTTGCTTGCTGCTTTCAAAGGTAATTGGCGGTAGCGTCATTTCATATCAAATTGGAGGCTGGGCACCACCACTAGGTATCGAATATCGCGTTGATGCGGCAAACGCTTTTGTACTTTTCCTGGTAACTGGGATTGCAACTTTAGTATTGCCATACGCAAGACAAAGTGTTGGCTCAGAAATGCCTCACCAAACACAAACGTTATTTTATGCGCTTTTTTTACTCTGCATGACAGGCCTTCTCGGCGTCACCATCACTGCAGATGCATTTAATGTATTTGTATTTTTAGAAATATCTTCGCTCTCGACCTACGTACTAATTGCTCAAGGTTCTTATCGTGATAAGCGGGCGTTAACCGCTGCATTTAACTATCTGATTATGGGTACGATTGGAGCCACATTTTTTGTCATTGGCCTTGGCTTTCTCTACATGGCGACTGGGACACTAAACATGGCCGACCTTGCAGATAAACTTACAGGCCAGTACGAAAGCCGTACTGTCCGAGCCGGATTTGCATTCATTCTTGTAGGAATGGGGCTTAAAGTTGCTATCTTTCCACTTCATTTTTGGCTGCCCAACGCCTACACGTACGCACCTTCTGCGGTAACTACATTTCTTGCTGCGACGGCAACTAAGGTTGCAATCTACGTTTTACTACGGTTCGTATTTAGTGTTTTTCAACCTGCCTTTCTTGCTGAAACATCTACTCTTGAAATAATTTTTTATCCATTTGCTTTACTCGCCATGTTTGCCGCTTCTTTTACGGCCATCTTCCAACGAGACCTGAAGCGAATGCTTGCATATTCAAGCATAGCCCAAATTGGTTACATGCTCCTGGGCATCGCATTACTTTCTGAGACTGGGTTGATGGCTACGATCATTCACCTTTTCAACCACGGCATCACTAAAGCGGCACTATTTATGGGGGTTGGCGCATATGTACTAAGGTCAGGGAGTTCATTTTACGTACAGATCCAAGGCCTCGGAAAGACAATGCCATGGACCAGTGCGGCAGTTGTCATTGGTGGTCTATCACTAATTGGCGTACCAGGAACTGCTGGTTTTTTAAGTAAATGGCTTCTGGTGCAGGCTGCACTGGAACAAGGTTACTGGCCAATTTCTATGTTGATAGTAGCCTCTTCACTACTAGCAGTCATGTATGTTTGGCGACTTGTCGAGACACTCTATCTGTCAACACCAAGTAGTGAGCAAACCATTCAGGAGGCGCCACTTTCAATGCTGCTGCCACTATGGGCCATGGCCCTAGCCTGCATTTACTTTGGCTTTGAAACGGACATAACCCTTGGAGCAGCAAAAGCTGCAGCCCAGGCGTTACTAGCCGGATCATCTGGCATGATGAATTAGGACGGACTAAGTTATGGATACATCCCTAGCGATATTACTATCAATGCTGCTGCCAGCCGCTGCAGTTGTAGCAAATTTGATTTTTCGCAACAGTCCAAACCTGCGTGATGGGCTGACCCTTGGTGCAGCCATAGCAACCTTTCTCGTCGTACTTAATATTCTTGCTACGGTAGGTAATACAACCACAGACACATTTGTATTACTTGAGGTGATGCCAGGCCTAGCGTTGGCATTCAACGTAGAGCCTCTAGGAATGATGTTTGCCATACTGGCATCAGGGCTGTGGATAGTGACCCATGTCTATGGCATTGGTTACATGCGTGGAAATAATGAAGATGACCACGCCCGTTTCTTTGCATGTTTCTCTTTTGCAATCTTCTCTGTCATGGGAATTGCCTTTGCTGCAAATATGTTCACCCTATTTTTATTTTATGAAATACTAACACTGTCGACGTATCCGTTGGTAGCTCATAAAGGTACATTAGCTGCAGTTAAAGGTGCCCGTACTTATCTTAGCATACTCATCGGCACTTCGATTGGTCTGCAATTAGTCGCAGTGATTTGGACTTTTTCAATAGCCGGAACACTAGATTTCACACGCGGTGGGATTTTAGAAGGCCTTATTGCAGGCCCCCCGGTCGCAATTTTACTTGCACTTTATGCTTTTGGTATAGGCAAAGCGGCCCTAATGCCATTTCACCGCTGGCTGCCAGCAGCAATGGTGGCACCTACTCCAGTCAGCGCACTTTTACATGCAGTTGCAGTCGTGAAAGCTGGCGTATTTACCATGCTGAAAGTGGGTATTTATATTTTTGGAATTGATTTCCTTGCAGCTACGGGAGCCTCTATTTGGCTGATGTGGCTGGCGGCTTTTTCAATCATAGCCTCTTCAGTAATAGCTTTAACCAAGGACAATCTAAAAGCTCGACTTGCATACTCAACAATAAGTCAGCTGTCCTACATAACGCTAGGCGTTGCCCTGGCGACGTCAATGGGGATATTGGGTGGAAGCTTGCATGTCGTAATGCATGCGATGGGGAAAATCACACTTTTCATGTGTGCAGGGTCCATATATGTTGCTACCCACAAAACCAACATAAGCCAAATGACCGGCCTAGGTCGCGCAATGCCAATAACCTTTATTGCCTTTCTGATAGGCTCTTTGTCTATTATTGGCCTACCACCATTAGGTGGATCTTGGAGCAAGTGGCTGCTCATTATGGGTGCTGCAGATGCTGGTCAACTGGCAATGATAGGGGTTTTACTAATAAGCTCACTTTTAAACGTTGGATATCTTCTCCCGTTAGTTGGAAAAGGTTTCTTTTTGACAGCTCCTAATAAAACAGGGCCAACAAAGTTCGCCGAAAGCCCAACTTTAGTTTGGGCACCACCAGCATTTACAGCTTTCGGTTGTATAATTCTGTTTTTCTACGCCGGGCATATTCAGGCCTTCCTGATGCCCATCATAGCTGCACCTTGAGGAGGCCGCGGATGGACCTGAATAAACCTAACGGAACAGATGAATTTTCTACACTGGGGAAAACACTTTGTTGGTTTACGAAAACTGAAAATGCCAACAAGATATTTTTGGTACTTTCTGTATTTTGTTTAGCCCTATTTCTGGCAGATTTCACCTACCATAAGCATGGGCATTTTCATATTGAAGAGATCCCTGGGTTTTACGGTATTTATGGGTTTTTTATGTTCACCGCGCTCATATTGGTTGCCAAAGTCTTAAGACTTCTCATTAAACGCCCTGAAAATTATTATGGGTCTAAAGCTATTGATAATGAGGATTATCCCACAGACCAATTAGAACAGGGTCCCAAGTGATGATCAGCATTTTGCCTACAGCTTTCATCTTCATTGCAGCCGCATTAATATTGGGCCTGTTACCTAAGGGCCATATCCGCGGTATTATCCTACTTATCACTCCAATACTTGCTGCATGGCAGGTTTGGAACCTGCCAGTGGGCATTTATATGCAAGTCGAATTTGTTGGTCAAACGCTTGATATGATGCGGGTTGATAAATTATCACGCATTTTTGGTCTAATTTTCTGTTTAGCGGCCTTTTTGGGAAACCTTTACGCGTGGCATGTGCGCGATTTCATCCAACAGATAGCTGCATTACTCTATGCTGGTGCAGCCATAGGAGCGGTTTTCGCAGGCGATTTAATTACCTTATTCTTTTATTGGGAAGGTACAGCACTCGCTTCCGTCTTTCTAATTTGGGCTCGTAGA
>LAQD01000030.1:3819-8132 GCA_000981705.1 Rhodobacteraceae bacterium ASP10-04a | reverse complement strand
CGGTATTTAATTATTCAAATCACATCAGGCGTCATTTTACTGGCAGGGACTGCGTTACTATACAGAGAAACTGGCTCAATTACTTTTGAGCGTATGACGCTTAGCTCTTTAGGTACATGGCTAATTTTTCTATCTTTTGGTATGAAATGTGCGTTTCCACTCCTTCATAATTGGCTTCAAGACAGTTATCCTGCTGCAACAATTACCGGTACGGTAATTCTCTCAGCATTTACTACAAAGTTAGCAGTATATGCGCTTGCTCGTGGATTTGCTGGTACAGAGCTATTAATATATATCGGTGCGGTAATGACACTATTTCCAATCTTTTTTGCAGAGATTGAAAACGATTTACGGCGGGTGTTAGCTTACAGCCTTAACAACCAATTAGGCTTCATGGTGGTTGGCATCGGCGTGGGGACCGAGATGGCGATCAATGGTACTGCGTCACATGCTTTCGCCCATATCCTATATAAAGCATTATTATTTATGAGCGTTGGCGCTGTCATGCTGCGTACGGGCACCTCTAAAGCTTCAGAGCTTGGTGGGCTTTGTCGTACCATGCCCCGGACAGCGATATTTTGTTTGGTGGGCGCAGCATCAATTTCTGCTTTCCCACTTTTCTCAGGGTTTGTTACCAAGTCATTAATAATGGATGAAACTGCCAATCAGCATTATCCAATCATTTGGGCAATACTCGTATTTGCATCAGCTGGTGTGTTGTCGCACTCTGGGATTAAAATTCCCTATTTTACTTTCTTTGGTCATGATAGCGGTTTACGCCCTAAAGAAGCGCCAATTCACATGCAAATTGCTATGGGGTTTACCGCGTTCCTTTGTATATTTATTGGAATCTATCCCGATCCACTCTATGCTCTACTGCCTTATGACGTAGTATATAAGCCTTACACAACGAGCCATGTCATTGGGCAATTACAATTACTTTGTTTTGCATTACTCGCTTTTGTCGTTCTTATGCGTACAGGCATCCATCCACCTGAGATCCGCGCTGTGAACCTAGATGTAGATTGGATCTATCGAAGACTAATACCAACACTTTATAATATAATTCATGCAAAAGTAGTTAATGCCATTCTATTACTTGAAGTTGTAGCAAACACTTTAGTGCAGGTCGTAATTAAAAGCTTGTACAGATTGCACGGTCCAGAAACTGGAGTTTCACGCATGCGCGGAGTTGGTGCTATGGTAATGTGGGTGGCAATACTTCTTGGAATTGCACTAACTGCATCATATTTTTGATAACCGGTTTTATCCATCAGCCTTGCTGTAGTGTTGAAGACAAACGCGAGGAAAAATCATTCTCGCTTTGCAATCAACTTAGTATAAGCCAAACCTTGTTAGGTTTCATAATTTTAGCGTTATTCATGAATGCCAGAGTTAGTAAGTTTTTTTAGCATCATCTATAGAAAAAACTACAAATCATAGTTCTTTAGATTTTATATTATAGATTAGGTGCGAAGCTCGTATTTTTTCAATTTCAGGGCTTGAAAGACATTAGCTTCCAGCGTATCTGAACATCGCTGATGGGTCGTAGCATAATGGTAATGCACCTGTTTTTGGTACAGTAGAGTGCAGGTTCGAGTCCTGCCGACCCAGCCAGCATTCCACACCCACTAATTCTGTACCTTGATTTAAGCTACGCGCTGAATTGACTAACGATGGTTCAAAAATCTTTAAATTCCCAAATGCAGCTTTGGCTTCCAAAATGGTCGAAACAGCTCAATTTTAGGGCATCTATCCATGACGACTTGTAACCCAGCGCTTTCTGCAAGCTCCGCTGCATCATGATCGACCACTCCTATTTGACTCCAAAGAACCTTTGCACCGATGGCGATGGCTTCTTTGGTAATACCCATCAAGTCTTCAGACCGGCGGAATACTTCGACCATGTCCACGGAACGATCAATGGAGGCAAGACTTGAGTACACCTTCATACCACGAATTTCTTCTAGCCCTTGGCGTGGGTTAACAGGAATCATGTCATAGCCAGTCTCATTGAGTACCCGCAGAACGCCATAGCTAAACTTGGTTTTATCAGGGCTGGCCCCCACCATGGCGATGGACTTTACAGAATTCAGAATACCCTGCAAATAGGCCTCAGTATACGGTAGGGTATGGTCCATGGTCAGACCTCCTTTGGCGTGGCTATATCTGCCTTGAGTTCATGTGGTTGTAACGGATCCAAAAACGGATTGCGGTATAATGTGCGGTGGCTTTCGACCCCAATCTCAAGCGTGATATCACAGAGGGGCCGCGCCACGCAAAGAATGATATAGCCATCATTAAGCTGACGATTGTTCAGAGCCACTTGGCGGCGTTGATTAACCTCTCCTGCAGTCAATTTAGCCGCACATGTGATGCAACCACCGTATTTGCACCCGTAAGGCAGATCTACCCCTTGATCGCGTAGGCTATCAAGCAGGGGTCTGCCTGGATCAACTTTATAAGTAGCTCCATCCCGATTTGCCAAAGTCACCATCACAGCCAGATATCACTCGTGCAATCGCCACCAGGGTAGCGGGCTTCGTGGCAACGGCTGGGACCATTGGGCTCTTGACCAAAATCAACAATAAAGCCTGAGTTGATGGACATACCGCCATTGATCGGGTCGCAATCGATCATCACCATCACCCCGCCCTGTTCGCGGATCTCAGGGTAAAATTGGTTATCCCAGGTGCTAAACAGGCTAGTGGTAACATAAAGCCGTTTGCCGTCCAGTGAAAGTTGGAACATCTGCGGGCCACCAGCCACTCTCACGTTATTAATTTCTGGCGCACGGCCCAGCAATCCGCCCATCCAAACCTGACCTGTGAGCACTGGATTGTGCGGATCGGAAATATCATATTGCCGCATATCACCATGCAGCCAATTGTTGAGGTAGAGGTATTTATCGTCCATCGAGATCAAGATCGCTGACATAACACCGGGCACGGGAATAGGCCATTCGGGATGTAGTTCATTGGCCACATCAATGATCTTCTCCCATTGCCACTTTCCAATATCATCTTTCCACCAATGGATCACGTTCGAGCTAAGCGCCGCACCACAAAACCCATGAGTGCTATCAGGGTCATGGTGAAACTTCACCTCCAAGGGCAACAAGCCATCCTCGCCCAAGTACATTGTCTCAATCGGCACTTTCTTCTCGAAATCCCAAAAATGAATCTCGCGGCCATATTTTAAATGTCCCACCTCTTCCAAGTCAAAACCGGGCATAAAGGTATTGGGAGCCGCCCATTCTGACGAGACCATCACATTGTGGCGCGGTTGATACCAAAAGTCATAGCCAAATTTGATATCACCCATGGAGTTTTCCCACCGGCCAATGATCTCAAAGTCTTTGTTAAGATGCAGATAGCCGCCTGGCGCTTCACCTTTAGCGTCCCCCAACATAGAGATGATAATCTCAGAGCCCATGCAATGCACAGTATGCGGCCCTGAAAGATTGGTCTTAGATTTGATCTCAGCACCATCAATCACCTTATAAAGGCGCGGAGCGTGCGGATTTGTAGCTGTATCAATAATATGGATATTGTTGGAACGTACACCAGGTAAAAGTAGATATTTACGAGACATAGAGCCATCGTCAAAGCACGACGAACAGGCATTCCAGCCCATATGATGCAGCTCGTCACCAATTCCGGGCATCTCCAGCCGATGGGTGATCTCAGAATAAGTCGGACTTTTCGGATCAACATCAACAGTAGCCAAATAGTCAGGCTTTTGGATGCCGGTACCAGTGTAAATAGCAATTGTGTATAGTAATTTCTCAGCCGGGGCTTGCATCGCCTCAGCGGGGCTCGCATAGCCCGGACCACAACAAACGCTCATTTTAGCTCCCTAACATTCATACTGTTTCGGCCACGGGCCCTTGTTGGCCTCGCAGTCTACTTCCTTTAAGCTTAAGTGCAAAGCGTGAGCCAAGACAAGATAAAGGCTCCGTGACACTATGAGTTTTACGATTTTCGTAGCCCTCTAGCCCAGCCCGTGCAAGGTTTTGGTTTCAAGGTAATCTTCCAGCCCCATCATCCCACCTTCGCGGCCATTGCCAGATTGCTTGTAGCCTCCAAAGGGCGACCCATAGTTAAACCCACCACCATTGATATGCACAGCCCCCGCCCGCAAGCGCGCGGCCACCCGTTCGGCCCGAACCGGATCACCAGTTTGGAGATAGGCTGCCAGGCCGTAGGGCGTATCATTTGCAACCTCAATTGCCTCTTCTTCCGTGTCAAAGGGTATGATTACCAGCACAGGTCCAAAAATTTCTTCCTGTGCGATCCGCATGGCATTTGATA
>LAQD01000030.1:2684-3760 GCA_000981705.1 Rhodobacteraceae bacterium ASP10-04a | reverse complement strand
CAAGACGGTGGCACCTTCATCAATACCGAGGTTAATCATCGCCTGCACCCGGTCAAATTGGATGCGATCAAACAGTGGCCCAATGTGGTCACCTTCTTGTGTGGGATCCCCAACTTGCGTGTCGTCAGCGGCGCGTTTAGCAATCTCGACAGCTGCGTCAAAGCAGCTGCGTTCCACCAGTAAGCGGGTGGGCGCATCGCAGGATTGGCCAGTGTTGTACATACATTCAGCCACCGAGGCCGTGACCCGCTCTTGCAAGTCACAATCTGCAAACACCAGATTAGGCGATTTGCCCCCCAGTTCCAGCGTCACTCGCTTTACAGTATCAGCTGCATCGCGCGTTACCGCCGTACCAGCACGGGTGGAGCCCGTAAAAGACATCATCTGGATATCGCAGTGGCGTGACATCGCTGAGCCAACAGTGGGGCCATCACCTTGCACCAGATTAAACACGCCGGCCGGGAAGCCTGCTTCATGAATGATTTCCGCATAGATCATAGCAGAAATAGGCGTATGCTCAGAAGGCTTCAAAACACAAGTACACCCAGTCGCAAGCGCGGGGATCACCTTCAAAGCGATTTGATTCATCGGCCAATTCCAAGGGGTGATCAACCCACAAACACCAATAGGCTCGCGTAGCTGGATGTCGCCATTGGCCAAGACCTCACGCTCTCGCAGCTGCTCCAAAGCATCAATGAAACCCTGCAAATGCCCCAAGGCTGCATCCGCATGTGCGTCACGCGCCATAGATATCGGCGCGCCCATCTCCATGCTCATGGCTTGTGCCAGATCCTCAAATCGAGATTCTGTCACTTTAAGCAATTTGCCCAGCAGCGCTAAACGCTCCGCCTTGGTAGTTTGGGAGTAGCTGGCAAAGGCCTGGTTGGCCGCAGCTACAGCCGCATCAACATCCGCTGTAGTCCCCAAAGCAACCACACCGACCTGCTGCTCGGTACTTGGGTTTAGAACAGGCATCGTAGCACCAGAGTTCGGCGCGCTCCAAATGCCGTCAATGTAGAACTTACTCAGATTTTCCATATTCATATTCATATCTTTCACCTTTTAGGGAACCTCAT
>LAQD01000030.1:262-2615 GCA_000981705.1 Rhodobacteraceae bacterium ASP10-04a | reverse complement strand
GGCTTTTTCTGCAATGCGTTGCGCACATTCTAACGGCACATCAATCTCATTCAAGGCTTTTGGAATATTGATCTCATCTAAAATTAACTCAATATGCGCTATGAACGCCCCCACTGACTTATTTTCTAGGCCCATAGCTTGTGCCATGCGTTGGACTTTTAGCTCTTGGCCCGGCAAGTTGAACCGCAAAATGACCGGCAGAACTATCGCATTTGTCAGCCCATGCTGCGTATCAAATTCCGCACCTATCATATGCGAAATGGCATGGACCATTCCGAGGCCTTTCAAAAAGGCCACCCCCGCAAGGCAAGATCCCACCAACATCCCACCGCGGGCTTGCATGTTGAGCGGCTCTTGCACCGCGATTGGTAGCCATTTTGAGACCAGTGCCAGCCCCTCAAGCGCCAGCCCATCACAAAGCGGATGAAATCCTGGCACAAGATAGGCCTCAATCGCATGGACCATGGCATCCGCACCGGTCCAAGCAGTGAGATGCGGAGGTAGACCTAGGGTCAATTCAGGATCTAGTACCGCCAGTGCGGGCTTTAACTGAGGGTGCCAAACACAAAACTTCATGCCTTTGGCGGTATTGGTGACCATCGCCGTGCTTTCCGTTTCTGCTCCAGTTCCAGCTGTAGTGGGAATAGTGATCAGTTTTGGGAAGGCTTGATCTTTGGATATCTCTGGCACAGGCTGTTCATATTCAAACGACCAAAGGTCAATGTCGTTGCGCGCAGTCAGACAAATAGATTTCCCACCATCCATGGCACTGCCACCACCAATCGCGATAATCCCATCGTGCCCGGAGGTGCGGAATGCCGCGCGGCCAGCGTAGATCTCATCATCTCTTGGGTTGGGAGAAATCTCACTAAACAGTCCCGATTTCAGTCCCGCCTGCGCAAGGTAACCTTGAAGAGTAGCAATGAACGGCAAATCACGGCTGCCACGATCTGTGACCACCAGAGGATTCAAAATGCCTAATTCAACCGATTTCTGGCCAATTTCAGACAATCGTCCCGGGCCGTAAGCGATGGGCACAGGAAAAGTCCAATCTTGCTTCTGCAAAATATCGGTATCGGTGCTGAGGTCTTGTCCGTCAGATGACATGGTGCGGTTCTCCAGTTTTATTACTATTACTACTGCTGGAATTCCAATCGCAAGCCTGCACTGTGCTCATCCAGGCCCGGAACATGGATCACCAGTCCTCCATCAGTTTTTACCGGTAAAGCAGCCATTTCGATCTGAGTGCTACCAATCATCGCAGATGCATTTCTTAAAAATGGATGCTCCGAGAGATCAGCCACTGAGTTGAGTTGCGCATTGGCAATATGTGCCGCCTCCAGCTTAACCAGCACCTCCGGCGTTTCGAATTGCGCGAAACAGGCGGTCACGATGGCATCCAATGCCACCCGGTTCACATATCTGTCAGGATTTTGAGCGAACCGTGGGTCGTCTGACAGACCTGGCTGCTCTAAAACATCACGACACAGTGCCGCAAACTCCCGGTTGCTTTGAACCGACAATAATACCCGCCCACCATCCCCACAGCCGAATGCACCATAAGGGGCGATGAAGGAATGCTTCAGACCCGAACGCGCCGGAGCGCCGCCCATATAACGATGCGCCATAAGGGGCATGTTCATCCAATCAGCCAGAACATCAAACATAGAAATCTTAAGATCAATTCCTACGCCAGTCCGGCCCCTTTGAAACAAAGCCCGCAGAATAGCTGAAAAGGCGGTCAACCCCGTGGACAGATCCGTGAGCGACACACCCACCCGCGCCGGGCTATCTGGAGTGCCCGTGACCGAGCAAAGCCCACTCTCCGCTTGGATCAGAAAATCATAGGCCTTCTTTTTAGCCGCCGCGCCTTTATCGCCATAACCCGAAATCATACATGTGATCAGCCCAGGGTTTGCCCGGCGCAGATCTTCGCCAGTGAGGCTCATGCGTGCCACAGAGCCGGGGGCAAGATTGGAAACAAAGACATCCGCCGTAGCCAACATACGTCGCATGAGCGCCAGATCATCTTCGGCTTTTAGGTTCAGGCAGATCGACTCCTTACCGCGGTTCAGCCAAGCAAAAATTGTACTTTGCCCATTGGCGCCAGCATCATACCCACGTGCAAAATCGCCCTCTGGTCGTTCAACTTTGATCACCCGTGCGCCCGCATCTGCTAGCATCAAACCGCAATAGGGCGCCGCAACAGCCTGTTCTAAGGACACCACTGTGATCCCATCAAGTTCTTTATTCAGTCCCATTGCTCCCCCAAAACGTATCACAGCATCAGCACGATGGCTTTGGTATACTCTGGCAGCGCAAAGATCCAGAAGACAAGACCGGCCGACGAACC
>LAQD01000030.1:0-183 GCA_000981705.1 Rhodobacteraceae bacterium ASP10-04a | reverse complement strand
CAGCAGCCCATATTTACCCCTCCTCAAACTTTACGCCACGGAAAAATGATTTGATGATGATTTCACAAAATATTTATAGTTTAGCAAAAGGAACTCTTACGAAACTTATTTGACTTATACCTCCGTCGACTCAGACTTCCTCTTCCAGCTGATGTTCTGTGCTTCAACCACATCTATCGTATC
>LAQD01000029.1:65417-65525 GCA_000981705.1 Rhodobacteraceae bacterium ASP10-04a | reverse complement strand
TGTAAAGAAAAATAGGTGAAAAAGGAACATAAAAACATATGATTAGACCAAAAATATTCATTAAAAATAACTCTACTTTTTGAGATTTTTATTTGAAATTGAAAAGCG
>LAQD01000029.1:54928-65361 GCA_000981705.1 Rhodobacteraceae bacterium ASP10-04a | reverse complement strand
GGCGTCAATTATTGAGCGCATAGATTTAGGCTGCGCCAGAAATGTATTGCATGCTCTGATTGGTTTGACAGCATCTGTCACAAGACAGTCCTGAGAAAATCAATTGCCGCTCTCTCGCCAATAGCCAAAGCGCCCTCAATGAGGCCGGGACTGCGTTCAGAAACCTCGCTGACAGCAAATTGCACTCGACCATCAAGATATTGCTCCCTCAGGTTATCAGGGCCAACATTAGGATGGCTGCCAGGCTGGGTCAGGTCCAGCTCATTCACAATACGTGGGTTGGTGGCCCAGTCTTGTATCACCAGCTTCAAGGGATTAGCCGCAGCTTTACCTAAGCAATCTGAAAGTTGGTCTAAAATCTCCTGCTTTAATTGAGTTGGCGATGATTGCCGTTGTTCTGGTGACCAGCCTACGAAGCCGAATAGCGCCGCTGGCTTCATTTCTGCACAAGTGTGATCATGGACTTCGACAAGAGGTCCAGTTCGGCTGGCTATCCGGCCAGATAATCCAGTATCTCTCCAAAAGGGCCTGTCGTAAAGAACGACAGCCTTTGCATGACTGCTCATCCAAGTCGGTGTTTCTCGCATAACTTTGATCAGGCTTGGTGGTGCCCAAGGCATGCGGATAGTTGTGGCAACGACACGTAGTGGAGCTGCCACAATCACTCTTCGCGCAGTGATCATTTCTCCTGAATCCAGGCGTATAGTTATGCTCTCTGGTCCATCTTCAGAAATCTCGGTAACTAAAGCACCAGTACGTATGTTGCTGGAACCAAGCCGTTCAGCAAAAGTGTCTATCAAAGTTGTTGGTCCACCAATAATACGAACCATTTCATCTTGCCCAGGCATTGGTTGATAGAGCGGTTTTGGCTTCGTCGTGAGCCCTGTCAGCGGCAACTTCAGTTGTTTTTTTCATATGTAATTTTATAGGCCACACTATAGGGCTTTTAAATGGGCAATACCCGCCCAATTTGTGGCCTCAGCGGCCCAATTTTTCTGTCCCCATCTGACTTTGTCAGACCAATTATTTGGGATATAATGCGCTTTATTGCCGCTACTATGTTTTGGGCCCGTGACAAATGCACAGACTATGGCTAAATACTCTGAAAATCAGTTGGAGTCGTCGTAATGGCCGATCAAAAACACGAACATGGCTCTATGAGCACAGACGATCAAGAAAAAACGTTCGGAAGCTTCGTGGGTGTCGTATCCAAATCGGTTGTTGTTATTACTGTTGCTCTTGTGTTGCTTTATTTAATTAATGGTTAGAACCAATATTATCCAACTGGTTTATTTTCTTTTGGGTCTGTAGGACGTTTTATATACGCTTTAATCACCACCTAGATGGCTGATGATAAGATGAAAAATTTCTGCCCCTGCTAGGCTAAAAGCATATGTTCAGCATCAAATAGAGCGTGAGCTCACCAGCACCAATTGCAATCAGCAAACTCCTGGCCCAGACCCCAACCGCCAAGGTGATGGTTGCTGCATCAAACCGTGGCAGGTCAAATACACCGTCAGTGGCGCAGGGTAAAAATATCAGTGGAGCTAGGATCCCCCTGGCATGACAGCGGCAACTGTGTACCGCAGATGTCGCTTTGCCCATTTTGGTAACTCTTTATTGCTAATTATCCCCAAAAAAGAGAGGCGCAGTAACCAACTGCCAAGTACCAAGTACCAAGCCTGTGATGATGATCCAAAGAGTGGGAGCTGGAGCATTCATGACCTAGCCTCCAAATGGCTCCAACCAATCCGGTCGCTCCGAAATAGGCGGCAAGTTTCTGTGAAAGGGTCATCTCGAGGTTTTCCTGATATTTAGTATCGGCCAGAGCGAAGCTGTGATCCAAGATTGAATATGTCACCAGGGCGCTGGTCCAAAACGGGACTGTTCCCAAATGGGTCACCAGGGTTGCTGAATAGAGGGCCATGCGCAATTTTTCGTCAGGCCCACTATGATCACAACTACTGTTAGCACTTGATCAAGCATTAGGGAAAGGGCTGTAAATTGCGCCGCTCCTGCGATCACCGCCAATGAAAATGCTACAGATATGTATACATCCAGCCCAGCTTCTGCGGCTAACACTCCAAACACCATGTCGTAGGGACCAACTACAAAACAAATGGCAAAGTCCCCCAGAAGCCCTTCCAAAAGTCATGTCTGGCAGATAGCATAACCTTGCCCTATCTATGGCAGGGTAGTTGTCGTCGTTGTATAGGAGATTCCCATGGTCCAAGCCAAGCCTTGTTTGATTGCGCCGGATCCTAATGTTGTGGGCTTAACGCGGCAAGTTTTGGGTATTGACCATCTTGGCGTAGAAATTTTGCTGAACGTCGTTGAGGAACGGCCGCTTACGATTTGGCTCAACGGTCAGGAAATTGTGACTGCTATGACCATTGGTGATTATCCTGAATTTTTGGCGCAAGGTTTCCTGAGTAATCAGGGTATGCTGTCTGCTGACGAGATCGTTGAGGCGGTCGACTTTGATGCAGAGCTCGAAACTGTTGTGGTGCGGACCAATACGCCTACCAATTATGAAGCAAAGCTTAGGAAAAAAACTCGTACCTCCGGCTGTGCTGTAGGTACTGTTTTTGGCGATATTATGGAGGGAATTGAAGGCCTATCACTGCCTACATCAACTATTTACACTTCATGGCTTTACAGCCTATCACGCCAGATTAATCAAATGCCAAGCCTCTATCTGAGTGCTGGGGCCATTCATGGCACTGTGCTGTGTGAGCAAGACCAACCACTGGTGTATATGGAAGATGTGGGGCGCCATAATGCAGTTGATAAAGTCGCGGGCTGGATGCGTGCTAACCAAACCTCTGGAGCGGATAAAATTCTTTATACTACCGGTCGTTTGACGTCTGAAATGGTGATCAAATGCGCTTTAATGGGTATCCCGGTTTTGGCCAGCCGGTCGGGCTTTACCGCTTGGGGAGTGGAATTGGCGGGGCAGGTGGGGCTGACCTTGATTGGCCGAATGCGAGGCCAACGGTTTCAGTGTTTGGCTGGGCAAGAACGGCTTGTATATGATGCTGACCTATCTGGCGAAGATGAAGGCCGTAAACACCGCCGAAAATCTGCGCAATGACCAAACTTTTAGGGGTCATATTGGCTGGTGGACAAGCCAGCCGCATGGGTGGGGGTGATAAATCTCTTCTGCCTCTTGCTGGTAGACGGGTCATTGACCACGTGCTGGAACGTCTGCGACCGCAGGTTTCTGATATAGCCTTGAATGCAAATGGTGATCCAAGCCGTTTTGCTGGATTTAAGCTACCGGTGGTAGCGGATTCTGTGTCTGAGTTCCCTGGTCCGCTTGCGGGTGTTTTAGCGGGCCTGGATTGGGCCGCTGAGCAGGAGGGCGATTACATCCTTACCGTGGCAGCTGATACGCCGTTTTTTCCAATGGATTTACAGAGCCGTTTGGAGAATGCGCGCTTGACTTCGGGCTTGCCCATTGCGTTAGCCTCAACTAATGGGTCTGGAAAAATCTATCGCCATCCTACTTTTGGACTCTGGCCGGTTTCGCTGCGTGATGATCTGCGTCGGGCATTGGCGGTGGGAGTGCGTAAGGTGGTTCTCTGGTCAGATAAGCATGGTACGGCAGAGGCCCTGTTTCCCAGCGACAACTATGACCCATTTTTTAATATTAATACCCCAGAAGATCTAGTTAAGGCTGAGGCAATGCAATGAATGTATTTGGTGTAACTGGCTGGAAAAACGCAGGTAAGACAGGGTTAATGGAGCGTTTGGTCGCAGAAATTAATGGTCGGGGCCACAGTGTCTCCACCCTCAAACATGCGCATCACACTTTTGATGTGGATCATCCGGGAAAAGATAGCCATCGACACCGGTTGGCGGGTGCTTCACAGGTATTGCTCGCTTCTACAGAGCGTTGGGCCTTGATGAATGAGCATCGGGGAGCCGAGGAGCCTAGTTTGTCTGAGCTTTTGGCTAAGCTTGAACCAGTGGATGTAGTTTTGATTGAGGGCTGGAAGCGCGACAGCCACCCAAAGGTTGAGGCTTGGCGCGCGGAAACTGGCAATCCTTTGATTGCGCCGAATGATGCCACAATTTTGGCGGTTGCCAGTGACACCAGCTTTGAGATTGATCGGCCGGTGTTCGATTTAGACGATACTGTTGCTATTGCAAATTTTATTCTGGATTATCTGGGAATGGCAAAGTGACCAAAGCGCCGAAGCTACGCAATGATTGTTTTGTTCTGCCCATGGGCGTACATTGGACGCCAGTGGACGAAGCGCTCGCTCTTCTTGAGGCGCGGCTACAAACAGTTGTGGATATTGAAGTTTGTGCTGTTGAGGCCAGTGATGGTCGTATTTTGGCTGATACTATTGTAGCCTCGAGATCCCATCCCCCCTGCGCCAATTCCGCGGTAGATGGCTATGCATTTGCGGGCGGTTTGGTCGAGGGCTCACATTGTTTGGATCTTCAAGATGGACGTTCTGCGGCTGGCGAGGCTTTTGTAGGTATGATCTCTGAGAACCAAGCGCTGCGTATTTTGACTGGGGCGGTAATGCCTCAAGGTGCGGATACGGTGGTGCTACAGGAAGATGTAACTGTTGAGGGGGGTAAGGTTTATGTAAATGGTCCGCTCAAAGCTGGGGCTAATGCTCGAAAATCTGGTGAGGATGTGGTGCAAGGGACTGAGGTGTTTACAGCTGGGCATACTATCCAACCTCAAGATATTGGCGTGATGATTTCTGTGGGTGTGGTACACGTCCGAGTGTTTAAGCCTTTGCGGGTGGCAGTGATTTCTACTGGAGCCGAGCTTTGCGCACCTGGCGCAATGGCCAGACTTGATCAAATTTTTGACGCTAACCGGCCCATGTTGAAGTCTATTTTGCAGCGTTGGGGTATGCAGGTGGTGGATATGGGAATTGTGCCTGACGACACTAACCTTGTGCGCCAAGCATTAGACGTAGCTGCTGAGCATGCTGATGTGATTTTAACCTCAGGTGGTGCCAGTGCGGGTGATGAGGATCATATGTCTGCGGTTTTAAACGAAGCGGGGAATATGGCGTTATGGCGCATCGCAGTAAAGCCTGGGCGACCTTTGGCTTTGGGACTATGGAGCGGCGTGCCGGTGTTTGGCTTACCGGGCAATCCGGTAGCAGCCTTTGTTTGCACGTTAGTTTTTGCACGCCCAGCCTTAATGCAGTTGTCTGGTGCCGGGTTCACTGCACCACAAGCGCTCAGCCTACCGGCCGCATTTATTAAGACGAAGAAAATGGGCCGGCGTGAATATGTGCGTGGGCGCCTACGCGGTGGTGCGGTTGAGGTGTTTTCCTCTGAAGGCTCTGGTCGGGTGTCAGGCCTGTCTTGGGCGGATGGTCTTGTTGAGTTTCCAGATACTGCCACAAAAATTACCGTTGGCCAGCCAGTCAGGTTTCTTCCATATAGCAGTTTTGGATTGTAGCGCCCAAACACAAAGGGTCCAGCCTTAGTATTTTCGTATTACTGGTGACACTCTATATGACTGATTGAAAATGAAATGTTTTAGATGAACTTTACACTTACAACTTCATAAGACCGCGTGCCTCCTGGTGTCCTTACCTCAATGCTATCGCCTTCTTCTTTCCCGATTAGCGAGCGGGCCAAAGGTGAACGCATGTTAAGTTTTCCACTTTCAATATTAGCTTCGGGCTCTCCCACTACTTGATATATTTTTTCCTCATCCGTTTCTTCGTCAATTAAAGTCACCGTGGCGCCAAACTTTATGGTGCCGGACAAACTAGCGGGATCAATGATATCAGCACGACCTAATATGGATTCTAACTCTTTGATTCTGCCTTCGATGAACCCCTGTTTTTCACGTGCAGAGTGATATTCAGCATTCTCTTTCAAGTCCCCTAATTCACGTGCTTCCGCGATCGCCTTTATGATGGTTGGGCGTTCGACTGATTTAAGGTTTTTCATTTCGGCTTCAAGCCGGACCGCACCGCTGCGGGTTAGGGGGACTTTTTCCATTGGAATAACACTCTTTATTATACTTTTCACCACCTGACCCAAGCCGAAGGCTTTTGGCAAGGGTCAAGAACCATTGTGGCTAGATTTTTTGAAGAATATAGGGATTAGCTGTCACACAGAAATTCATCATTTATTCTCAGATTATCATTAGGAAAAATTGTGGCCAGAGCGGATGACTCGATATTAGGGGGGTGTCAAATGTTGGGTGACAGATTGCTGTTTAATGACTTAAAGACAGTATTAGGCTGATATGGTGCAAGCGGTATGTGAAGAAAGATCTGAGTTTCATATTGAAAGAATTAAGGTGGAGTGGGGTGGCCCGCCGTATTGGCTCCATTGAATAAAATAGTGGTGGTTAGGCCTTGGATTTTGACTAATGAAATTTTGGGTCTGTAAAAGCCCAAGGACGCGACGGTGAAAAAGGATGCTGCTTTGTTCTATTGTATGGAAGACCTCGTTAAAAATGCGAAATAATGTCGCCATTTGCATTAGTAAGACACGTCCTGATTGACCTATCTTCGTGACGTGGCATAAAGTTGCTAACGAAACTAAAATATTAATCTAATTTTTAGGGACCGGGCAGGCAGCAAGGGACAACAGATGTCAGATATTGAACGTGAGACTATGGAATACGATGTTGTGATCGTTGGCGCTGGCCCTTCGGGACTCTCGGCCGCGATCCGTTTGAAGCAATTAAATGCTGACCTTGAGGTTGTAGTACTGGAGAAAGGTTCTGAAGTAGGCGCCCATATTTTGTCTGGTGCGGTTTTGGATCCTTCTGCGCTCAATAAGCTTATTCCAGATTGGAAAGAAAAAGGTGCGCCGCTGAATACTGAAGTGACACAAGATAATTTCTATGTGTTAGGAGAGGCAGGGCATCTGCGTTTGCCAAATATAATCATGCCACCGTTGATGAGCAATCATGGTAATTATATCGTATCAATGGGTAATGTCTGCCGCTGGTTGGCGGAGCAGGCTGAAGATCTAGGAGTTGAAGTTTTCCCAGGCATGGCTTGTTCTGAGCTGGTGTTTCGTGACGATGGTGCGGTCAAAGGCGTTGTGGCAGGTGAGTTTGGTAAAAAGGTGGATGGTAGTGCTTCTGATTCTTATGAGCCTGGCATGGAGCTACATGGTAAATATGTGTTTTTGTCTGAAGGCGTGCGTGGGTCTTTGTCCAAACAGGTAATTGAAAAATACAATTTAGATACTGATTGCGATGTAGCCAAGTTTGGCCTTGGGATGAAAGAGATTTGGGAAGTGAAACCTGAACACCATAACTTGGGCGAAGTGACCCATTCGATGGGCTGGCCCATGGGCTTTAAACAATCGGGTGGATCTTTCATGTACCATTTAGAAAACAACCAGGTTTATGTGGGTTTTATCATCGACCTTAATTATAAAAATCCGCATTTATTCCCCTATATGGAATTTCAACGTTTCAAGCATCACCCGCAGATTTCTAAAGTACTTGAGGGCGGTAAGCGCGTCGCCTATGGCGCGCGTGCTGTGACTAAGGGTGGATTTCAATCCATGCCAAAGGCAGCTTTCCCTGGTGGTGCTATGCTGGGCTGTTCTGTAGGGCTTGTTAACCTACCGCGGATCAAGGGCAATCATAATGCCATGTACTCCGGTATAGCGGCCGCAGAAGCCGCTTATGCCGCTATCAACATGGGTCGGTCTGGGGATGTGCTTGAAACCTATGATGCTGAATTGCGCTCTGGACCTGTGGGAAAAGATCTTAAAACTGTGCGCAATGTGGCGCCTTTGGCTGCTAGGTTTGGGCCCTTTGGTGGGTTGATTTTAGGTGGCTTCGATATGTGGTTTCAATCAATTTTCAAATTCAGCCTTTTTGGCACCCTTAAACACGGCAAAACCGATGCAGAATCGACAGGTAAAGCCGCGGACTACTCAAATATTGACTATCCAAAGCCTGATGGAAAGCTATCTTTTGACCGATTGACCAATGTAAGCTTTGCGATGACTAATCATGAGGAGAGCCAACCGCCGCATTTACATTTGGCCGATCCTGACCTTCCAATTTCTGTGAATTTGCCACAATATGCTGAACCTGCGCAACGCTACTGTCCGGCTGGAGTTTATGAGGTGGTTGAAGAAGACGGCAAAGATCCACGGTTCGTTGTGAACTTCCAAAATTGCGTACACTGTAAGACTTGTGATATCAAAGATCCAAGCGAAAACATCACATGGGTCACTCCGCAGGGTGGGGATGGTCCGAACTATCCAAATATGTAATATGAAAATTTAAAATGCGGTAATGTCCATGGCCTGAAATGTGTGTGACGTCAATTATTTTAGTCGTAGAGCTGTCCTGGAATTGTCATAATTATGGAGATGCGGGTGCTACAAATACTGTCAAATTTTCTGAGACTTGCGGCCTTTGGTGGAGTGTTGGCAACGGGGGCACAGGCACAAGACGCGTCTGGCGCCTACCTTGCTGCCCGTCAGGCAGCTATGGCACATGATTACCAACCTGCTTCCCAATATTTTGCTCGTGCGTTGTCGCAATCGCCGCAAGATATGGCCCTTGTTGCGCAGGCAATGTCAGCTTTCTTAGCGGTGGGCGATGTAGGTAAAGCGCAGATACTGGCTAAGATGTTGGCCTCATCTTCTCAGACCCAGCCACTGGCAGAAATTTTGCAACTTGCAGTGTCTTTCCAAGCCCAAGATTATGATGCCGCTTTGGCACAGCTTGAAATGACTTCTGTGGCTGGAACGGCGATTGACGACTTACTCAAGGGGTGGGCTTTGATGGGCCTGGGCCAAGTTGGCGACGCTTTGACCTTGTTTGACGCCGCTGCAAATGCTGAAGGCATGCGCAGCTTTGCACTTTACCAAAAAGCCTTAGCTTTGTCGCTTGTGGGTGATTTTAACAGCGCGGAGTCTATATTTTCTGGCAAAGATCAAACACCGGCCGCAATTTCATTCAGAGGCAGCTTAGTCCGTGCTCAGATTTTACTACAGCTCGGGCGTTCTGTGGACGCAATTAGTTTTTTGAATGATTTTCACGGTGAGGATGCTGATCAAGAAGTGCTTACAATGATTGCGCAACTTGAAGCTGGTGTAGCAGTTGATTTTGACATGGTGCGTAATGGCAGCGAGGGTGCTGGAGAAGTATTATTTTTTCTTGCGATGGCGCTAAAAAATGGGGAGGGTTATGATGATTTACTGCTCTATACAAGATTGGCCAGCCATATGGCGCCACGCAATGTCCACGCACTTTTGCTATCTGCCCAATTGTTGGAAGAATTAGGCAATCCAAGCTTAGCGATTGAGACCTATGACGCGGTACCGCGCAGCCATCCCGCCTTCGTGAGTGCGGAATTGGGGCGTGCGCGGGCCATGTACGGTATTGGTAAAGCTGAAATGTCGATTGAAGTGTTGGAGCAACTCGCCGAGTCTTTCCCCGAAGTACGTCGCGTTCACGAAACTCTCGGCAATTTTCTTCGCCAAGAGGGGAACTTTTCCCTTGCTGTACAGAGCTATGATACTGCTATTGCGATGATTGATCAGCTCAAGCCTTCGCACTGGTACATTCATTATGCTCGAGGCATTGCCCATGATCGGCTTGGCGCTTGGGAACGCGGCATGCGAGACTTTGACCAGGCTTTAGTACTGTCACCTGATCAATTCCAAGTATTGAATTATGTGGGCTATTCATTGGTTGAACGTGGTGAGATGTTGGAAGAGGCACTTTCCATGATCCAACGTGCTGTGGCCGTGCAACCGACGGCGGGTTACATCATAGATAGCTTGGGTTGGGTGCAGTATCGGCTGGGTTATTATCAAGATGCTGTCGTCCAGTTGGAGCGGGCGGTAGAGCTAATGACTACCGACCCTATCGTGAATGATCACTTAGGTGATGTATATTGGGCTGTAGGCCGTAAAGCCGAGGCACTCTTTCAGTGGCGCAGAGCATTGAGTTTTGCAAATGAGATCAAGGGCCACGATGATATTGATCCCGTACGTGTGCAGTTAAAATTAGATATTGGTCTTGATGCTGTTTTGGCTGAAGAAGGTGCGCCACCGCTCCAGGTAGCCGATGGCTATTAGGTTCAAGGCTCCTGCTAAAATTAATTTGTGCTTACATGTGTTGGGCCAACGCCCCAATGGCTTCCATATTTTGGATGGCTTGGTGGCATTTCTAGATTGTGGAGAATGGGTTGAGCTGCGTAAAGCCTCGAAGACCACGTTGCAGATAATTGGCCCTCAATCAGAAAAATTACCTGTGGCTGCTGATAACTTGGTGCTGCGTGCCGCTGATATTTTTCCTGCTGGGTGCACTACTGAAATCCTTTTGCATAAAACCATGCCGATCTCGTCAGGCATCGGCGGTGGCAGTTCCAATGCTGCCGCCACTTTAAGGGGTATGTCTGAGCTGTGGAATATACCCAGCCCGAATATAGCAGCGCAACTTTCTTTGG
>LAQD01000029.1:54069-54526 GCA_000981705.1 Rhodobacteraceae bacterium ASP10-04a | reverse complement strand
AGCCAAGTTGGTGGACGGCAAGTGGTCCGCTTATCGCTAGTTAACACGAGAAACTACATAATTAGATAGATCCATAAGCATGGGCTTAAACTCATGCTCAGGTAGCACATCCAATGCGGCTTTAGCTTTCTCAGCCCAATATAAAGCCTGTGTGCGGGTATCTTTGAGGGCATTATGACTGTTCATGAGCCTCAAAGCATGTTCGAGATCGCCTTCATCTTGTGTGCCCTTGGAGATGCATTTCGTCCAAAACGCCAGTTCACTGGCATCTGCCGCAGCTATAGCCTTAATCACAGGAAGCGTCAGCTTGCGCTCACGAAAATCGTCTCCAATATTTTTCCCGGTTGCTTCTGTGCCGGTATAATCCAATAAATCATCGACGATCTGGAATGAAATACCCAAGGCGTCCCCATAATTAGATAAAGCCTGAACGGTCTTATCATCTTTCTGGGCAATT
>LAQD01000029.1:47649-53990 GCA_000981705.1 Rhodobacteraceae bacterium ASP10-04a | reverse complement strand
TGGGCTGCGGAAAGTTGCAACACTTCGCCCTCTGCAATAGTGGCTGATGCATTGGCCAAAATATCTAATACCCGTAAATTGCCAGTCTCAACCATCAATTGGAAAGCGCGTGCAAATAAATAATCACCTACTAAAATTGTAGATTGATTGTCCCACAAAAGGTTGGCGGTTGGCCGACCTCGCCGTTGGTCGCTGGCATCAACCACATCGTCATGTAAAAGCGTGGCTGTGTGTATAAATTCCACAGTGGCAGCGAGATGGATATGATAAGGTCCTGTATA
This sequence comes from Rhodobacteraceae bacterium ASP10-04a, assembly GCA_000981705.1. Lineage (GTDB taxonomy): Bacteria > Pseudomonadota > Alphaproteobacteria > Rhodobacterales > Rhodobacteraceae > Planktomarina > Planktomarina antarctica. The sequence continues at coordinate 53,709 of LAQD01000029.1, read as the reverse complement.
GCCACACATCCGTGCAGCAGCCAGTGTTAGCATAGGGCGTAAACGTTTGCCGCCCGCATCCACTAGATGGGCTGTTACCTCAGGAATACGTGGAGCGTGCTCTGATGCCATGCGCAACTTGATTAGCGTATTTACTGCTGCCATCTCATCAGACAAGGCCTGCGCTAGACGATCATGTGGCTTTGACGGGTTATTATTCAAAAGTATTCCTCATTTTTCCAAATGCCTCGACAAACCCATAGGTATAGCCCTATGTGATAACTGATGAAGGAATTATTGCGCACAACAGATCCAACTATAATCGCATTCGCTCAGATGCTACTGCGGGGAGAAGATATAGCCTGCTTCGAATTTGACGTAAATAGCAGTATCCTTGAAGGTAGCATTGGCATATTGCCGCGCCGTCTTATGGTGGCAGATTATGATCATTTTGGAGCGACTGTGGTCATGCGCGATAACGATGTAGATTTGGGTAAATAGTGGATACCAGCCAAGACGGTTTTTTGGGTGGCCGCTTGCAGCTGGCTCAGCCTAAAATTGGGTACCGCGCTGGTATTGATCCGGTACTTCTGGCTGCGGCTTGCCCAGCGAAAGACGGCGAACATGTACTTGAGCTTGGATGTGGTGTCGGTGTGGCAAGTTTATGTTTGGCAGCTCGCGTGCCTGGGGTCAGGTTGCATGGGGTGGAAATTTTAACTGACTATGCTCAGCTAGCGCGGGGCAATGCAGCACAAAATAGTTTCGAATTCGATGTGCAGGTGGGCTGTGTGTCCGCCCGACCAACGCTGTTCTATGATCAATCATTCCATCAAGTAATTATGAATCCGCCTTATTTTAGAGAAGATGCCTCGCCTACTCCCCCAGAAGCAGGCCGGGCCTCCGGCCGTTCCGAACAAGTAGCTCTGTCCCATTGGATTGAAACTGCTGCTAAACGTTTACGCCCTAGGGGGTATTTGACATTGATCCAAAGGGTTGAGCGTTTGCCGGATATTCTTGCGGGGCTTAGTGGACGACTTGGATCAATTTCTGTCCAACCTTTGGCTCCGCGTGACGGGCGTGCTCCGCATTTAGTTTTAGTTCGTGCCCGCAAATCAGGACGTGCGGCATTTCAGCTGTTAGCAACGCAAATTTTGCATGTGGGCGCCGCGCATGTCAAGGACTGTCCAGACTACGCTCCACAGATTTCTGCAGTGCTGCGCGATGGCGCTGTATTTCAATGGGGCGGTTAATCCTTAAGCAATATTTTGCGCAAACATCAGAGTTATGGTGGGATATTTCAGCTAGGGCGTGACAGATTAAATTTAATATGATCGACTAGAAATACACACAAATCCAGAGGAGGAACCATGAACCTAAACTCTAGAATTATTGAATTGCAACGCAAGCATATTAGCCTTGCCGAAGCAGTGAAGGTTGCCCAAAAGTTTCCAGCTTCGGATCATTTTCGGATTGCGGAATTGAAGAAGAAAAAACTACTACTTAAAGAAGAGATATCACGATTGTCACAAATATAGTGGCTTGTTTTGTCAACAGAATGTTAAAACGGCTGCCCCGAGAGGCAGCCGTTGATCTATAGGCTCACTTCTCGAGCGATCAAGCCATATATTGGCCACCATTTGCTGTAAGCGTTGCTCCGGTGATGTAACCTGCATCATCAGAGGCCAAAAATATCACACAACGCGCAATTTCGCTGACTTCGCCAAGACGGCCTGCTGGGATTTGGGCAACGATGTTGTCACGGACTTTTTCAGGGACTGCCATAACCATCTCAGTTGCTATATATCCAGGACAAATAGCGTTTACTGTAATCCCAACGCGAGCGCCTTCTTGGGCTAATGCTTTTGTGAAGCCAATGTCTCCGGCTTTAGCGGCCGAGTAATTGGTTTGTGCGAATTGACCTTTCTGACCATTAATAGAAGAAATATTGACTACGCGGCCAAATTTTCGGTCACGCATGCCGTTCCACACAGGATGTGTCATGTTGAAGGCACCATCTAAATTGGTGCGGATGACGTCGCACCATTGATCCCGAGTCATCTTATGGAAGGGAGCGTCACGAGTAATCCCAGCGTTATTAACCAAGATATCAACTTGGCCCAACTCAGTTTCAACCTTGGCAATGCCGGAGACGCAGGCGTCATAGTCCGACACGTCCCATTTGAACGTTTTTATGCCTGTTTCGGTGGTGAAGGCTACAGCTTTGTCGTCATTACCGGCATAGGTCGCAGCGACAGTATAACCTTCAGATTTAAGGGCTGTTGAAATGGCTGCGCCGATACCTCGGGTGCCTCCGGTTACTAGAGCTACACGGGACATGACTATTTCCTATAAAAATTAACTACGAAACTATATTCGTAGATATAACATTTCAACGCAATAAAATTACGTAACAAAACTTTATTTTTATTGAAGAAGATTCTTATCTGTGTTCATTTTGGCAAAGTTAGGGACGTTCGAGGCACATCGCGATACCCATACCACCACCTATGCAGAGCGTGGCTAAACCACGTTTTGCGCTGCGACGCTGCATTTCGAACAATAATGTATTCAAGATCCGGCATCCTGAGGCGCCAATTGGATGACCAATCGCAATCGCGCCGCCGTTTACGTTTACGATGGCAGGATCCCAGCCCATGTCTTTATTCACAGCACAGGCCTGAGCGGCAAAGGCTTCGTTGGCTTCGACCAAGTCCAAATCTCTAACCAACCAACCTGCCTTATCTAGGGCTTTGCGGCTTGCATATATTGGGCCTACACCCATGATAGCCGGATCAAGCCCAGCAGTTGCATAGCTTGCGATGCGTGCTAAAGGCTCAAGTCCACGCCTCTCCGCTTCCTCTGCCGTCATAAGTAATACAGCTGCGGCGCCGTCATTTAGGCCGGAGGCATTCGCAGCTGTCACAGTGCCCCCGTCGCGCACAAAGGCAGGTCGCATTTTTGCCATGCTTTCGTATGTCGCGCCGTGGCGGATATATTCATCTGTATCCGCGATGATATCACCTTTGCGGGTTTTGACTGTAAAGGCAGCTATTTCATCAAAAAACTTACCAGCCTGTTGTGCAGCTTCAGCTTTGTTTTGGCTCGCCACAGCAAATTCATCTTGCGCTTCACGGCTGATTAACCATTTTTTAGCCACGTTCTCTGCAGTTTGGCCCATGTGGTAGTTGTTAAAAGCATCCCAAAGGCCATCACTGATCATGCTGTCAATATATTTGACATCGCCCATTTTGGTACCGCTGCGCAGATGCGCCACATGTGGTGAGAGGGTCATATTCTCTTGGCCACCAGCGGCCACGATATGTGCGTCACCTAATTGTATATGTTGCGCTGCAATGGCAACGGCGCGTAGGCCCGAACCGCATACTTGATTGATGCTCCAAGCTGCGGCTTTAGTTGGAAGACCGGCCCTGATATGAGCTTGTCGCGCGGGGTTTTGCCCTTGGCCTGCGGCCAAAACTTGGCCCAGAATGGTTTCACTCACCTCAGATTTATCGATTTTGGCACGTGCTACCACAGCTTGCAGAACAGAAGATCCTAAATCATGAGCTGGTGTGCTAGAAAATACGCCACCAAAGCTTCCTACGGCGGTCCGAGCTGCAGATACGATTACGATATTTGTCATAAAGTCTCTCCTCATTGATGCGGTCTACATTCAGCACAATAAATCGTTGATTGCGCGCAGTTAGGCCTCCACATAGGATAGGTTTAAGAATTAGTTTCGTAAATGACAATGGCGTAGATTTCAAAAATGCTGCATATGCAATATATTTTTGCCGCACTGCAGTATATCTGTAAGTCTAGCCATTGACTATGACATCCATGGTGCCACGGTGGAGTGAGCGGCGAGCCCACATTGCTTGGAAGTAAGTAACCGATAAATCCAACAGCAAAAGAAAATTAGCCTCGACTCTAATATCTCTAACCACTAAAAACTTAGTCTTTCATTTATTATTAGTAATGACATCCACAAAAAATATCAGAAGTTGGTTTGAAATGGTGAAGAAGTTGTGCCTGTTGTCAAAAGCGCGTCAGTGCATTTGCGGGACCGTGGTATCATATCGTACAAATTTTATGCTAAATGTTTAGCATTGGTATTGTTTGATTTGGTTTTAATTTAGGTTGGTAGTTAAGAGATATCTGAATGCTTTGGTAACACCTCCTTTCAGGCATAACGTGGAGTGAATTGGAGAATTGATGGAACGGTGTGGCTGGGTTGGAACTGATACAATTTATCTCAAATATCATGATCATGAGTGGGGAGTTCCTGAGTATGATAGTCAGGCCCTCTGGGAAAAGCTTGTTTTAGATGGCTTTCAAGCAGGGTTGAGTTGGATCACTATTTTGAAAAAGCGGGACGCGTTTCGTAGCGCCTTCGTTAATTTTGATCCCCATATAATAGCAACATGGGGCCCTTTAGAGGTCGAGGTTTTGCTGAAAAACGCTGGGATTGTGCGTCACCGTGGCAAAATTGAGGCTACAATTGGTAATGCGCAAGCCTATTTGCGGCTTTCAGGTGAGATGTCATTTTCTGAGCGCTTATGGGCCTATGTAGGCGGCAGGCCTTTGGTTGGTAGATATGAAACCTTGGCGCAAGTGCCTACTCAATCACCGCTCAGTGTGCAAATTTCGAAAGATCTTAAGGAGGCAGGGTTTAAATTTTGCGGACCTACAATTGTTTATGCGTGGATGGAGGCTTGCGGCTTGTTCAATAATCACACTCTCGGCTGCTACCGCCATCATGAGGTCAGATCTATGATGCGATGAGGGACTGGATTATGGCTAGGGCGCTGTCGCTGTGCCAATTTGCATCACCTAGAAGCCGAGCAATTTCTTGACCGTGCCGGTCAAGCAAGATGGTGGCTGGCAAGCCTAAAACGCGCATTTCACGCGCCAAAGCCTGTCTTGGGTCACGGTGGGCAGGTAGGTTATCAATGCCTATATCGTTGAAGAACGCTGTGATCTTTGCCGGTGGGTTTGGCCCGGTAGCAATAGTTATTACTGTAAAATCATCGCCGCCCAATGTGGATTGCAGGGCGGACAGCTTTGGCATCTCATTTCGGCAGGGCGCACACCATGTGGCCCAGAAATTGAGCAAGACCACTTTGCCGCGGTAATCGGATAAAAGTCCTACCGATCCATTATCTTGGACGAAGGAGATCTGAGGGGCATTTGTGATTTCGTTGTGAAACTGAAGTTTGCGCATATCGCCAGCGCGCAGCGCTTCTAGTGCGCTCATGTCGGCATTTGCAGTAGCGGCAAGGGCCGTATAGAGAATAACAGAAAGTAAGTAGCGCATATCACACTCCCAAAGGTTTCAATCATGACCAAATCCCAAAACCAAATGTGGGGCGGACGCTTCGCCGCCGGACCAGACGCAATCATGGAGGCTATTAATGCCTCGATTGGGTTTGACCAACGGATGGCCGCTCAAGATATTCAAGGCAGTCGCGCCCACGCCGCCATGTTGGGGGAGGCTGGTATTATTTCTGATAGCGATAGTGTGGCCATTCGTGAAGGGCTCCTCACTGTATTGTCAGAAATTGAAACAGGAAATTTTTCGTTTCGGGTTGAACTGGAAGATATTCACATGAATATCGAGGCGCGGCTTAAACAGGTCATTGGTGAACCTGCTGGGCGTCTGCACACAGGTCGGAGCCGCAATGATCAAGTAGCCACTGATTTTCGTCTTTGGGTCCGCGATCAAACTGATGCAGCTATTCTGGCGCTTGAGGCACTGATGAAAGCCTTTTTGCAGCAAGCCAAAGCTGGTGCGGATTGGGTTATGCCCGGTTTCACGCATTTGCAAACTGCGCAGCCTGTAACTTGGGGGCATCATATGATGGCCTATGTCGAAATGCTGGCACGCGACAAATCTCGGTTTGAAGATGCGAGGAGACGTATGAATGAAAGTCCCTTGGGCGCCGCGGCTTTGGCGGGTACCTCCTTTCCGATCGACCGTGAAATGACGGCGAAAGATCTAGGTTTTGATCGACCTGCTGCAAATTCTTTGGATGCTGTGTCCGACCGTGATTTTGCGCTTGAATATCTCAGTTGTGCCAG
>LAQD01000029.1:38183-47505 GCA_000981705.1 Rhodobacteraceae bacterium ASP10-04a | reverse complement strand
GATCGGTCGAATTTTTGGGGCTAATGTTGCTTTGATGATGGTGATGAAGGGTTTACCACTAACCTATTCAAAAGACATGCAGGAAGATAAGGAACAGTTGTTTGACGCTGCTGACAATCTTATGTTGGCCTTGGCTGCGATGACGGGGATGGTCAGCGATATGACTGCAAACCGTGACAGCCTGAAAGTTGCAGCCGCCTCTGGCTTTTCGACAGCTACGGATTTGGCTGATTGGCTGGTGCGCGCACTTGGCATGCCATTCAGGGATGCGCATCATATCACTGGAAGCTTGGTGGCTATGGCTGAAGCACAGGGATGTGATCTGCCCGATTTGACTTTGGAGCATATGAAATCGGTACATACTGAGATTTCCGCTGAGGTGTTTGAAGTACTTGGAGTGGAAAACTCCGTGGCGTCTCGCATGTCCTATGGGGGCACAGCACCGGCACAGGTGCGGGCTCAAATTGCGCGTTGGGAGGTAGATTTGGCATGAAATATATTAATTTATTAGCCTTTATAATACTTTGTGCCTGTGGCGCCGATGGTGCGCCGGAACAGCCTTTGTCTTTGTTAGACATGCGCGCTGGAGTGGCCAGTAATTAAGGAGCGCAAACATGCGGATGATCTACCTTGCCTTAGCTATTTGGGGGGCTGCGCACCCAATGTATTATTTTATTATTTGGTTTCAGGCAGAAGGCTTTAATCTTGGGCTTATGGTTGAGGCATGGCATGCTAATACCGCCAGTAGCGGCTTGGTCTGGGATCTCACCATTGCGGCCACCGCTCTTACCGTTTGGATCCTCTATGAGGTGTTCCAAACTCGAAAGTATGGGCGTTTACTCGCAATCTTAGCCACCTTTGGGATTGGGGTAAGCTGTGGCTTGCCGCTGTATCTCTACCTGCGAAGCCAACCCAAAACTTAAGCTGTGTGAGAATAATGCGGCAAAGGTGTTGTTTGAATTTTATGGTGTGATATGCGCAAGTCAGACCTGATAAGGCACGTAAGATGGATCATTTTTTATATCGTAATGGCGCTTTGTACGCCGAAGATGTTGCTATTTCGCAGATTGCGAAAGCTGTTGGTACCCCCTTCTACCTCTATTCCTCGGCTACATTACTGCGGCATTTTAAGCTGTTTGATGACGCGTTGCAGGGTATGGATCATTTGATTTGTTACGCGATGAAAGCCGCTTCTAATCAAGCCATTCTGAAGCTTTTGGGGGATGCTGGTGCGGGTATGGATGTGGTGTCGGCTGGTGAATATACCCGCGCACGCGCCGCTGGCATTACTGGAGAACGAATTGTGTTTTCCGGCGTTGGCAAAACTCGTGCTGAAATGGAATTGGTCTTAAGGCATGGCATTCGTCAGTTTAACGTTGAAAGCGAACCAGAAATGCGAGCGCTGTCGGAGGTGGCGGTCTCTCTGGGTCAAGTGGCACCCATTACGATTCGTATTAACCCTGATGTTGATGCTAAAACGCATGCGAAAATCTCGACTGGCAAAAAAGAAGATAAATTTGGTATTCCCATTTCGCGGGCGCGGGAGGTCTATGCCATGGCTGCCACTCTGCCGGGATTAAAAATTATAGGTATCGATGTGCATATTGGCTCGCAGCTGACTGAGCTAGAGCCCTACGGCCTGGCCTATGACAAAGTGGCAGAGCTAACCGAGATTCTCCGTGCAGATGGTCATGAGATTACGCGCTTGGACCTTGGAGGTGGGCTGGGAATTCCTTATGAGAATAGCAATGCACATCCTCCCACACCAGAAGATTATGGCGCATTGGTTCGTGAGAAAGTCGGTCATCTTGGCTGCGAAATCGAAATTGAGCCTGGGCGGTTTATCGCGGGCAATGCTGGCGTTATGGTCAGTGAAGTGATCTATGTGAAAGAGGGCGAAGATCGCGAATTTTTGATTGTCGATGGGGCGATGAATGATTTGATCCGGCCTGCGATGTATGGTGCGCATCATGAAATTGTGCCAATCGTGGAGCCTGAAGCTGGAACTGCTTATCAGCCTTATGATGTTGTGGGACCAGTTTGCGAAAGTGGGGATACCTTTGCGAAAGGCCGGGAATTGCCGCACATGAAAGCTGGCGACCTGATTGCATTTCGTAGCGCCGGGGCATACGGCGCTGTCATGGCAAGTGAATATAATTCACGCCCCTTGGTGCCTGAGGTGATGGTACAGGGCGATCAATTTGCGGTTATCCGCGCACGGCCAAGCTTGGAAGACATCATTAATCGAGATACAATTCCTGAGTGGTAATAATCGCGCCACGTCACGGAGGCTTTTATGGCCACATTACTACCGCGCAGCACAAAGTTTGCCGTTGGGCTGACTTACGCAGGCCTTTGGGCCGAGCGTGTTGCACTGTCGTGTTGGCCTCTCTTTTCACTGATTTTATGTGCTATGGGCACGCTCTTATTGGGGTCGCTAGATCTTTGGCCGATTGAGGTGATTTGGCTAAGTTTCAGTGCTGCAGCCTGCCTTGGCTTGTGGTGCTTGTGGCATATTTGGGCGTTTTTTTCTTGGCCGAGTCTCGGGCAGGCCAGAGCGCGCTTGGACCAAAGCTTGCCTGGGCGCCCGCTTACGGCACTCCAAGATGTTCAGGCTATTGGCCGCGATGATCCAGAGTCGGCTGCGCTTTGGGATGCGCATTTGGCGCTGATGCATCACAAGGCTGCAATGGCTAAAGCCGTAGGGCCAGATGTTCAGCTTGCGCGACAAGATCCTTACGCTTTGCGGTACATGGCACTGTTAATCTTCTTTGTCGGGATGGTTTTTGGTACTTCCTATAAATTGAGCGATGGACCGCGCGCGCCTACGGGCACGGTAATTTTGGGGCCTAGCTGGGAAGTATGGATGCAACCGCCCGCTTATGCCAATCGCCCGACCCTTTATCTCAATGACGTCATCGGCCAAAGGTTAAGCGTTCCTCAAGATAGCCTAATCATAGTCCGCCTGTACAGCGATGATAGTAAACACGTCGTTGATGAAGCTGTCTCTGGGCGCGTTGAAAACCCTCTCGATGCGGCGGATCAAAATCAGCAGTTTTTGGTGACACAATCTGGTGGCCTGGCCATTTTGGGCCTAGATGAGGCACGCTGGGACTTGGACATGATTGTTGATCTGCCGCCGAAGGTTGAGGTGGTGGGTGAGATTAAGCGCGAGAGTGGTGGGACGTTTGGCCTTACATTTTCTGCTAGTGACGATTTTGGCGTGACCTCTGGCCGGGTTTGGGTGCGGCTCAACTTGGCAGAGGTTGACCGGCGACATGGGTTAGCGGCGGTTCCTGCGTCACAGCTTGATATTGAGCTTGCATTGCCTTTGACAACTTCTGGCGACCGTTCGAATTTCACAGAGGTTTTTATTGAAGATTTATCCAAACATTTATGGGCGCATCTGCCGGTGTCATTTGTACTTGAGGTCGAAGATATCCGTGGTCAAATTGGTCGATCGGCTTCGCTTGAGATTGAGTTGCCCGCACTCCGTTTTTTCGATCCTTTGGCGAAGGCTTTAACGGAACAACGTCGGGATCTTTTGTGGTCTAATAGCAATCGCCGACGGGTGGCGCAGATCTTGCGGGCCATATCGCAAAAGCCGGAGCCTATATTTCGCGACTTCGAAGACGGGCTTGCTTTGACGAAAATTATTAGCCAACTTGAAGAGGGCAAAACCAGAGAAGACCTTGAGTCTTCGGCTGAGCTGCTCTGGCTGCTAGCTTTGGAAGTAGAAGATGGCGATCTTGATCAGGCGGCCGAAAAGCTGGCGCGGGCGCAAGACAAGCTCGCAGAAGCAATCAAGAATGGCGCCACGCGCGAAGAAATTACTCGCCTGATGGAGGAGTTACGCCAAGCACAGCGGGAATATTTTAAAGAGTTTGCGGAGCGTAACCCGGCGGTAGAACAACCTGAACGGCCGCCTACTGCTGATGATAACGTCATATCGGAAAATCAGCTGCAAGAGATGATGGATCGCCTACAGCAACTAATGGAGGAGGGCCGTATGGCAGAGGCTCAGGAGTTATTGGAAGAGATCAATCGCCTGATACAAAATCTGCAAACATCAAAGGGTCAATCTGGTGGTGAGGGCCAAGAAGGCCAAGACGGCGGCCAACAACAGATGGAAGATTTGGCCGATAGCCTGCGGCAACAGCAAAGGCTATCAGATCAAACCTTCCGTGAATTGCAAAATCCCGGCCAAGGTCAAGATGGTGGCGCGGGCGAGGGGGTGGAGCCTACAGAGGATGATGGGTCCTTAGCCGGGCCACAAAAAAAATTGCAGTGGGATCTGAATCGCCAGAGGGGAAAGCTGCCTGGGGCTGGAACTGAGCCGGGACAAGAGGCGCGCCGCTCCTTGGATGAAGCAGGCCGCGCCATGGAGCGGGCGGCGGAAGATCTCGAGACTGGAAATCTGCCTGGCGCATTAGACAATCAATCTGAGGTAATTGATGCCCTGCGTGACGGTATGCGTAGCCTGAGTGAGACATTGGCCGAGCAACAGCCCCAAGGCCAAGGGGCGACGCCAAATGGCCGAATATCGGAAGGTGAATCGCAAAACCTTACCACCCGGGATCCATTGGGCCGTGATGCTGGCAACAATGGGCAACTGGGTGCTGGTGAGCAGATGGTGCCGCAACAGGAGCTTCGATTGCGCTCGCAAGAGTTGATGGACGAAATTCGCCGCCGCTCAGGCGCGCTCGACCGACCGAAAGAAGAGCGTGGGTATTTACAAAGATTATTAGATCGGTTTTAGCGCTTTAAGTTTATCCAAAGCTCTGCCTGTACTCTAGCACGTCGCGCACGATATTCTCGAGCCACTGCCGCATATCATCCATCCAAAAAACATAAGAATTAATCCAATCGGTGTAGATGGGAAAAGTCTCTGTCAGTTTTGGAGCAAAGACATACAGGGATGCAAGTATGCTGAGTAAGATTAAAGCTGCTAGAATACCACGTTGCCGATTGTCGAGCGGCGGCACGTCATCCTCAGGCTCTGAGGGTGTTGTTAGTGGCGTTTCTGATTTAATCTGTTTTTTTTCTATAACTTCGACAGGTAGTAAGCTCTTACGTTTTGGCGTACGTTTCTGAGTTTTTGGCTTAGCGGCTGGAGCTGGCTTTCTAGTTGATGAGGATGTTGAGGCAGCTTTTTGGGAACTTATTTCGTTCTCTCGTGCCTTCATCTCGTGCTGGACTTCTTGCTGCAAGATGCTGATTATATCAGGATCAATGGCGCGGCGTTCAAGTTGCGCGGGTGAGCTTTTTACAAACCAAGTCTCATTACAGCTAGAGCACTGCACATCACGCCCCTCGCTCGGAATGATATCATCAGAAACCTTATATTCTGCTTCACATTTTGGGCACAATAACCGCAAATACGCCTCGAATCTATTGTTGCATTGGGTCAAGAACTGAATCTCAACATAGCGCTATAATTACCGCTCTGAAAGTACCAAGATTTTCAGGCAATTCAGGGAACAGTTTATCGGTGAAATTGCTTGTTAGCAACTTGATGTAATCTGAAGGTTAAAGCTGGTTTTGACATATTATTGGCTTTATAGTGATACACAATATTGCTCGAAGTTTAGGGATGTCCCCTGCGCAAAGTCTGTGAGGAACAATTATGAAATACGCGCTACAATGGATGCGCTCTTTGCTATTTAATATTCAGATGTATCTCGCGATGGTATTTGTTGCAGTTATTTTCTTGATTCCGATGATTATCAGCCAAAAAGGTGCATCGATGGCCGCACATTTTTATTGCTGGTGGGTGGTCTGGAGCGCTCGCTGGATAATTGGGCTTAAAGTTAATGTACGTGGAAATATTCCACATGGTGAGGTTTTGATTGCTGCAAAACATCAATCCTTTTTTGATATTATTGTAATATTCAACTGCCTTTCACAGCCAAAATTCATTATGAAGCGGCAACTTTTGTTTACACCAATTGTGGGGCAATATGCCTATCGTTTGGGGTGTGTTCCGGTCAACCGTGGCAAAGGGGCAGCCGCAATCCGTAAGATGGTGGCGGATGTGGCTTCGGGTCGTGTGGCGCCGGGGCAGTTGGTGATCTATCCGCAGGGCACCCGCGTGGCGCCGGGTGCAAAGAAAGTCTATAAAATGGGCTCAGGGGTTTTGTATCGTGAATTACAGCAAGACTGTGTTCCTGTGGCATTAAATACTGGGATTTTTTGGCCAAAGCGCAGTGTGCTGCGTAAGGCTGGGACTGCCACTGTCGAGTTTATGGAGCCGATTCCCAAGGGCAAGCCTGTGGCAGAGTTTATGGCGCTGATGGAGCAAGCGGTTGAGGTGCGTTCACGCGAATTGATGGCTGAAGTTGGATTTTACGAATAAGGCTGGAGTTTGATATTGCCGAGCATGGGGGGATGGATTGAAAGTGCCGCAAAACGTTGAACTTGGCAGGCGCGAGCAGAAAAAGTCTTATGGTGAGCTCGGATTAGCTGGCCAAGCCTTTGGTCCCCATATCGAGGAATTTTTGCCGACGGTCTTTCATCAAACCATCGGGACTTCTCTTACCCAATTCATCAAGGGACTTACACAATATGGCGCCCACGGCTTTCATGGTGGCTTTGCGGTCGCGATGCGCGCCGCCTTTGGGTTCTGAGATGATTTGGTCGCAGATACCTAGGTTTTTCAGGTCCTGCGCCGTCAGGCGCAAGGCTTCTGCTGCTTCGCGCATTTTCTCTGCATCTTTCCAAAGAATTGAAGCACAGCCTTCCGGGCTGATCACTGAATAGATTGAATGCTCTAGCATGATTAAGCGATTGGCTGTGGCAAACGCCACCGCGCCGCCAGAGCCACCCTCTCCAATGATCACAGAAATTAATGGCACTTTGAGTTGCAAGCATTTCTCTGTTGAGCGTGCGATAGCTTCAGACTGCCCACGTTCTTCCGCACCTTTGCCAGGATAGGCACCGGGGGTGTCCACCAGTGAGATTACAGGCAAGCCAAAACGGTTGGCCAGATCCATCAACCGGATGGCTTTGCGATACCCCTCAGGGCGTGCCATGCCGAAGTTGCGGGCGATACGAGTTTTGGTATCATGGCCCTTTTCATGACCAATGACCATCACCGGCCTGTCCCGCAAACGCGCCAAACCACCCATTATAGAATGGTCATCAGCAAAGTTTCGATCACCGGCCAGTGGAGTATATTCCTGAAAAAGCTCTTGAATATAATCTTTGCAGTGTGGCCTATCTGCATGGCGAGCCACTTGGCATTTTCGCCATGGCGTCAGCTTGCCGTAGAGCTCACCCAACATATGGCTGGCTTTCTGGTCAAGGGCTTTGGCCTCGGCCTCAACATCCATATCCTCGTTGTCGCGGCCCATTGCGCGTAGCTCTTCTGCCTTGCCTTCAATTTCTGCTAACGGACGTTCAAATTCAAGATAGTTAGTCATGGCAGGCCTCAAATAATGTCTTTCAACCTATATGACCTCAGCTTGCTCAAAGTGCAACAGAACTGGCATGGATCGATAACTTAACCCTAGATGAAATTATTTTCAGGTACCGTTTATCATTTCAAATTGTCCAACAATGACTTCAGCTTGCTTAATGGAAGCAATATCCACCAGCCTACCTTTGTAGACGGTCGCACCTTCACCATTTGCCTTGGCAAGTTTCATTGCTTCAAGGATTTCACTGGCTTCAGCAAAGGCTGCCTTTGATGGAGTAAAAACCTCGTTGGATAGGGCGATTTGTTTGGGATGTATTGCCCATTTTCCGACCATACCTAATATGGCTGAGCGCCGGGCTTGTGCGCGAAAGCCTGCGTCATCGCTGAAATCCCCAAAGGGACCATCGACGGGCAAAATCCCATGGGTACGGCAGGCTGCAACGATGGCGGCTTGCGCCCAATGCCAAGGATCAGACCAATGCTTTGTTTCGCCGTGTAGCATATAATAGTTGTCTTGAGTTCCACCAATACCGGTAGTTTGCATGCCCATGCTGGCGGCAAAGTCTGCCGCCCCAAGGGACATGGCTGCCAAGCGCGGTGAGCTGGCGGCAATCTCTTCGACATGCGTGATGCCTGCCGCACTTTCGATGATCACCTCAAAGGTAATAGGCTTGTTGCGGCCCTTTGCGGTCTCAATGGCGGTGACCAAAGCATCCACCGCATAGACATCGGCCGCGCAGCCGACTTTTGGAATCATGATCTGGTCGAGCCTGTCACTGGCACGCTCCAAAAGATCGACAACGTCGCGGTACCAATATGGTGTGTCGAGGCCGTTGATACGCACGGATAGGGTTTTGGTGCCCCAATCCACATCATGGGTGGCTTGGATGACATTCTCGCGGGCGGTATCTTTGTCGGAGGGAGCAACACTATCTTCCAGATCAAGGTTAATAACATCCGCCGCACTGGCTGCCATTTTCTCAAAAAGCGCCACCCGGGAGCCTGGCCCGAATAATTGGCAGCGGTTTGGACGAGAGACGGGGGTGGGTTGCAAGCTAAATGACATATAATACCTCGAGTAACGAAATTACAAGATAAACTGCCTTTGCATTATTATCTTGCGCGGCTGGCCGCAAGGTCTTTCGGATTGTTAAAGCTCAAGATAATGAGTCTACGACTCAGGGCGCAAACCCTAGTGGTTTTGATAACTTTTTATCCTACTATGGAATTATATTCGAATATTAACCTTATATTTGATATATTCGTTCCAATATATATTGTAGCGCGCCTAATAATGGGCAATATTGCGCAAATCTTGGCGTATTATTTGTGAAACAGCGTTAGGAGATCGCCATGATAAAAACCCCATACCTTTTATTTCTGGGTGATGCACCGGATCAGCTTGGCGCTAAAGTTGCCATTGGCATCAAAGATTGGCGTCCAGAGAACGCCGTTGCACAGTTTCGGATGGCCGGCTGTGGCGCGGACCTCGGAATTCAAGACATGTCATTGTCAGAGGCCAAAGCTGCGGGCGCCAAGACTTTGGTCATTGGTGTTGCGAACCGTGGTGGGATTATTTCAACCGCTTGGAAAGTCGTGCTGAAAGAGGCTTTAGCGATGGGCTACGACTTGGCCTCGGGTCTGCATAATTTGCTTCGTGATGAGGTGGATTTGGTCGAGGTCGCAGCAGAGTATGGCTGCGCACTGCATGATGTACGTGTTCCTGACGTGCAATACCCTATTGCCAATGGCAAAAAACGCAGTGGTAAACGCTGCCTGACCGTTGGTACTGATTGCTCGGTTGGTAAAATGTACACTGCTATGGCGATGGATGCTGAAATGCGCAAGCGTGGGATGAAATCAACATTTCGAGCCACTGGGCAGACTGGGATCTTAATCACGGGT
>LAQD01000029.1:982-38088 GCA_000981705.1 Rhodobacteraceae bacterium ASP10-04a | reverse complement strand
TTCCTATTCTGGTGTCACCATGGCTCTGGTACATGGGGGCCAGCCGGATGCTCTGATCTTGGGTCATGAGCCGACGCGCGCACACATGCGTGGCTTACCGGAATATCAGCAGCCCTCCTTGGAAGAGCTGCGCGATGTGGCGCTGACTTTGGCGCAGGTTGGCAATCCTGCTTGCGAAGTTGTGGGCATCTCGGTGAATACGCAACATATGTCTGATGTGGAAGCAACTGCTTATTTAGAGCAGGTTGAAGCGCGCATGGGCCTACCAACGGTAGACCCAATCCGCATTGGTGCAGGCCGTTTGGTGGACGCCTTGGCGGCGCTGTAAGTGCAATCTGCCCTTTAAACTAAATTGTGCGGCGCCAGACGCGCCGCGCATGATCCGCCTGTTAATCTGCCCAGCAGCTTACCGGGCCGGGCCTTCGGCGAGAATGTCTGGGCCAGACAAAGTAAGGATATTGCATGCATATTTCAGTTCAAGCTGAAATTTTTCAATTGGCGCAGGTGTTTACCATTTCGCGCGGTTCTCGCACTCAGGCGGAGGTTCTGACCGTACGGATTGAGAAAGATGGGTTCATGGGGTGGGGTGAATGCGTACCTTATGCGCGCTACGGCGAGACCCTGCACAGTGTGTCGGCGCAAATCGAGGCGCTGGGCGCTGTGGGGCGGTCGGAATTAGCTGAGGCGCTGCCTGCGGGGGCAGCACGCAATGCCGTAGACTGTGCATTATGGGATTTAGAGGCCAAAACCGCTGGACGACGTGTCTCCGATCTGATTGGCTTGGGGATGCTGCGGCCAGAGATTACGGCTTATACTCTATCTCTGGACAGTCCAGAGGAGATGCAGGCGCAGGCGGCTTTGAATGCGTTTAGGCCTTTGCTTAAGATTAAATTGGGCACCCCTGATGATATGCCGCGTTTAGAAGCGGTGCGCCGTGGTGCGCCCAAATCACGCATTATTGTAGATGCGAATGAGGGCTGGAGTGCTGAGGTCTATTTGGATTTGGCGCCGCATTTACTGCGTCTAGGGGTAGAACTAGTGGAGCAACCTTTGCCGGCTGCTGAGGATCATGCGCTTTTGGGTCTAGAGCGCATTTTGCCAGTTTGTGCGGATGAGAGCTGTCATGACAGTAGCTCCTTGGCGAATATGCAGGGGAAATATGATTTTGCCAATATTAAATTGGACAAGACTGGGGGGCTCACAGAGGCTTTGATATTGCGCGATGCCGCACTGGCCTCGGGCTTTGGAATTATGGTGGGATGCATGGTGGGTAGTTCGTTGGCTATGGCGCCTGCGACTTTGGTGGCACAGGGTGCGGCATTCACCGATCTCGACGGCCCTCTTCTGATGTCGGAAGATCGTGACCAACCTTTAAAATTTGACGCCGACGGGGTGCATCCGCCCGTCGCGGCCTTGTGGGGATAAAACAATGATACGCACAGTTTATTTAAATGGGACCTATCTACCAGAAAATGAAGCTAAAGTTTCAATTTTTGATCGGGGATTTTTGTTTGCGGATGGTGTTTACGAGGTCACATCTGTTTTAGGCGGTAAGCTGATTGACTTTCAGGGCCATGCGCTACGTTTGGCGCGATCACTGAGCGAGTTGGGCATGCGCAACCCGATTGAAACAGCTGATCTTTTGGAAGTTCACCGTGAATTGGTGCGTGTTAACGACATTGATGAGGGTTTGATTTATTTGCAAATTACCCGTGGTGCTGCCGCCGATCGCGATTTTGCATATCCAAGCGAAGATACGCTGCCTACCATCGTTTTGTTTACGCAAAATAAGCCAGGGCTTGCGGACAGCCCTGTGGCCAAGGTTGGGATCAAAGTTATTTCGATTGCAGATCAGCGGTGGGGCCGCCGGGATATCAAGACTGTTCAGCTGTTGTACCCTTCGATGGGTAAGATGATGGCGAAAGCTGCGGGCTGTGATGACGCTTGGATGGTAGAAGATGGTGCTGTCACCGAAGGTACGTCGAATAACGCTTATATAGTTAAAGACGGTAAGATTATCACCCGGCATTTGTCGAATGATATATTGCATGGCATAACCCGTGCTGCGGTTTTGCGGTTCGCTCGGGAAGCGCAAATGGAAGTGGAGGAGCGGGCTTTTACTGTTGCGGAAGCTCAAAATGCGGATGAGGCTTTTTTCACCTCGGCATCTGCTTTTGTGATGCCCGTAGTTGAATTGGACGGACAAGCCATTGGGGCAGGTATTCCTGGACCTGTTGCCATCCGTTTGCGTGAAATTTATCTTGATGAGAGCCGTAAAATTGCAATTTAATTAGTACGGTTAAGTATGGGGTGCTTATTTCTTGGAAAATTGTTTAGATATGGGTTTGAGATTAAATCACAAAACCTAGGTTTTTTAACTTAGGGGTCCAACCGGTCTAAATTTTCAACAGGAACATGGCTAAGCCTTTTTTGTGGATCGGCCTGTTAGGTGGTTGAGGCGTAGGGCAGCGCCACCCTACGCTGATGACCATTACGTGTGAGATTTGGCAAAACTTGCCTGAGCTTCGGTGCTCGCTTTGATTTGGTGTGCCGCTCTCCATTGATCGAAAGGTATGCCGTAAAAGGCCTCGCGGGCTTCGTCCTTACTCATTTCAACTCCGGCTTCTTTGGCGGCCTCTTGATACCACCGTGACAAACAATTACGGCAAAAACCTGACTGGTTCATCAGGTCAATATTCTGAACATCGGGGCGGTCGGTGATCAAATGCTGCTGAAGGCGGCGGAATGCGGCGGCTTCAATTTCCAGTTTGGTTTGTAAGTTCATGCTAATCTCCTGCGTGTGGTATTTGAGTTGTGGCTAAAGCCTGTTCCAAAATTGGTGCTAGAATCTGAACCCAAGCCTTTCGATTTTTGGGAGTTCCAATCAGATCATTCCTGATTTCGATTAATATATTCAATCTGCCAGTGCGCAGCGCATGCCTGTCGATGCTATCGCCTGGCAAATGTCCGTCATAAGGCTCGTTTATGCCGACAGTGAGGTCTCCACGCGCTTGCAATCTAGCTATGGTAGGATCAGCAAGACGTTGATCCTGAGCAAACAGAATGCCTATTTCCCAAGAGCGTGATCGTCGGCCTTTGAGCTGCGGTGTAAAGGAATGTACTGCGATAATAGCCCTATCAGGAGTGGCCAATCTATCATATGCTTCATGGTACGGACGATGATAGACCTCCAACCGGCGTTCCACTTCAGTCGCGTCAGCATGGCGATTAGCGGGAATGATTGTGCCGTCGTAAAACTTCATTAGCAACGTTGGATCATCTTCTCCGCGATTTGGATCGATAACCAGTCTTGAAAAGTTGCTACATAGAACTGGAGCCCGCAGACGTTTGCCCAAGGCTAAACTCAAATCTTCCGCTCCTACATCATAAGCAATGTGGCGGCACATTTCTTCTGGTGGCAAGCCTAGAGACCCACCATTGACTGTGTGTGGTACATGGTTGCGCGCATGATCACATGTAACCAACCATGGCCCTTTTTGTTCAGATCCTGTAATGAAAAATGGCGCTTCGTCGTTCATGTCCTTTGATAGCTTAGTTGCGGAGAGAAGTGAAATGGTGCAATAGGACCCCAACATGATAGCGGTAACAATAAGCGAGCCCTGTGAATGAAACGTGACAGAAATGTAAAAATTGTAGCAACCCTTGGGCCTGCATCAAATGATTATGAAATGATACTGGCTTTGCATGAAGCTGGAGCTGATGTATTTCGGCTGAATATGTCACATGGTGATCATGCTGAAATTGCAGCGCGACATGCAGTAATTCGCCAAGTTGAAAAAAGTGTCAACAGCCCGATTGCGATTCTTGCAGACTTGCAGGGTCCGAAGTTGCGGGTTGGGGCT
The DNA here is from genome assembly GCA_000981705.1 of Rhodobacteraceae bacterium ASP10-04a. Taxonomy (GTDB): domain Bacteria; phylum Pseudomonadota; class Alphaproteobacteria; order Rhodobacterales; family Rhodobacteraceae; genus Planktomarina; species Planktomarina antarctica. The sequence goes on along the minus strand of LAQD01000029.1, from coordinate 34,225 downwards.
TTTGAAAATGGCGAAGAAGATTTGGTTAATGGGGCTGATTTCCGCTTGGATTTAGACAATGCTCCAGGTGACGGAACGCGGGTGACTCTGCCACATCCTGAAATTTTTCAAGCTTTAGAAGTTGGAGCACGGCTTTTGGTTAACGATGGAAAAATCCGTCTTATTGTGAAGAGCTGTGGTATCGATTTTGCTGATTGTATTGTTGAGGCTGGTGGCACAATTTCTAATCGCAAAGGTGTGAATGTGCCTGATGTCTTATTGCCGCTCAAAGCCCTATCACCTAAAGATCGTGCAGATCTTGAATTTGCTTGTCAGCTAGGTGTGGATTGGTTGGCTCTTTCCTTTGTTCAGCGTCCTGAAGATGTTTATGAAGCTCGTGCGCTAGCAAACGGCCGTGCTGCGGTTATGTCTAAAATTGAAAAGCCGGCTGCTGTTGCTGCATTTGATGAAATTTTGCGGGTGAGTGATGGAATTATGGTTGCGCGGGGCGACCTCGGGGTTGAGCTACCCGTGCAAGCGGTACCGCCTATCCAAAAGCAATTGGTTCGTAAATGCCGCGCCGCTGCGAAGCCGGTTATTGTGGCCACGCAAATGCTAGAAAGTATGATTGAAAGTCCAATGCCGACGCGTGCGGAGGTTAGCGATGTTGCCAACTCCATCTATGAAGGTACTGATGCTATAATGCTTTCTGCCGAATCCGCAGCAGGACTGTTTCCAATCGAGGCCGTCACTACGATGAATAACGTTGCCATTGAGGTGGAGCGGGACCCAACCTATACTAGTATTCTCGAAGCAGGCCGCAGCGCTAAAGGAAAAACAGTTGCTGATAGCATAGTTGCCGCGGCGCGAGAAATTTCTGAAACCACTGATATCAAGGCGATTGCTTGCTTTACGTTTTCTGGGACAACTGCAAGCCTAACTGCGCGAGAGCGACCGCGGGTTCCGATCATCGCATTGACGTCCAATATTGATACGGCGCGTCGCTTGAGCCTGACTTGGGGTACGAATTGCGTAATTACTGGCCCTGTCGATCGTTTCAAAATGGCTGTTGTGGCTGCTGTGCGTGCTGCAGTGAGTCAAGGGTTTGCTCAGAAACTGGATCAGATTGCTGTAACTGCGGGGGTGCCGTTCAACCAAGCTGGCACAACAAATATTTTACGTGTAGCGCCATGTGAAGAACGGTTGATTTTTAAGTCCGAACCGGATGGCTGATAGAGCAAAATCTAGTGCTAATAATTACATGCGGCATTAGGCTGTCTATCTTTTAGTTTTTGGACGTCCAAAGGTCTAATCTGATATTGTTGATATGGTTTGGCTAAGCCTCATTGCCGATGGTTCTAGTCGGGAGGCAAGTAGCAATTACCACTTGCCCTTGGTCTGGATCCTGCCTACAAGCTACTTTCTACCGCTAGACCGGCCAAAAGTGGCATGCCGAGTCGCGCGTTCACGTTCTAATATAGGAGACCGAAATGCCCAAAATGAAGACTAAGTCGAGCGCCAAAAAACGCTTTAAAGTTACAGCGACCGGTAAGGTCATGGCTGCACAAGCTGGCAAACGCCATGGAATGATCAAACGTTCCCGCAAATTCATTCGTGACGCCCGCGGCACGACCACTCTGTCTGCTCCTGACGCGAAAATCGTCAAGAGCTACATGCCCTACGACCGCTAAGGAGGTTCACAGAGATGTCCCGTGTAAAAGGTGGTACAGTAACCCACGCCCGTCACAAGAAAATCATCAAAGCTGCCAAAGGTTATTCTGGCCGTAGGAAAAACGTCTTTAAGACAGCCACACAGGCAGTTGATAAAGCCAACCAATACGCTACACGTGACCGCAAGGTACGGAAGCGTAATTTCCGAAGCTTGTGGATTCAACGCATTAATGCTGCATGTCGTAGCCACGATGAGAACTTGTCATACAGTCGTTTCATAAACGGGCTAGCTTTGGCTGGAGTAGAAGTTGATCGCAAAGTTTTAGCTGATTTGGCAGTTAACGAACCAGATGCATTTGGCGCGATTGTGTCCAAAGCGCAGGCTGCTCTCATTTAAACAGCCCCTTGAAGTCAATTAAATAGCCTCAGAAATTTCTCTGGGGCTATTTATACTTTTGCTAACCGATCTGTGAGATTCTTGATCTCTATTTTTTTAAGATTAGTAGAAGTATGGATGACTGTTAAAATTGATACTCAGTGAGTAAACAAGTCATTCTTTATTATCCGTTTGTTAGTATGTCTTCCAACTTTGAAGCGTAGGCTTTTTTAGACTGGAAAAATTAAAAGCTGTGTAACCGTACTCAGTCGTAACGGGTCTATAACTTAAATTTATAATTTGTGGACCCATCAGCCTTTGAAACTTTCTACTTGGCCAGTCTTGCAAATTCCATCATACCGCATGAATGATTTCTCGTTTGTTCAATAGCCTTTGGCATCATGTCCGCTATATCCCGCTGTTATCGGCCCTTTCCATTTCGCGAGGCCGCGCCTTCGACCGTCGTTCGCGGGCGCTCGGTGCGTTAGTTGGGCTTGTGGTGCGATATTTCCCGATTGCTCGCCGCCGTGTCGACCGTGAGTTGCGCCGCGTTTATCCTGACATGCCGCGGTCAGAGAGGATGGATCTATGTCATAAAATGGGCCGCAATATGGGGCGGACCCTTTTTGAGATTTTGCATTGCACTGAGTTCCAGACCTTGCATGAGCGCAATATCGTATCTGGACCTGGCCTCGCCACGTTGCAGCAGGCTCGTGCTGTTGGTAAAGGTGCAATTATAGTTTCTGGTCACTTTGGCCAGTGGGAGGCTATCCGGTCCACGTTGAAAGCCCGCGGCATGGAAACTGGTGCAGTATATCGTCCACAAACTAATAGGCACTATGAGCGCCGCCTATTCGCTGGCATTGAAGCCGGAGGCAAACCAATCTTGGCAACTGGTAAAATTGGCACGCGCGCCTTGGTACGGCATATTCGTGAAGGTGGGTTTATCGCGATTTTGTTGGATGAAAAATACACTGATGGCGCACGTCTGCCATTCTTAGGTCATCCGGCTCTCACGTCACTGGCGGCTGCGCAATTAGCCTTGAAATACGATCTGCCTATGGTTCCGGCCTTTGGTACGCGTACAGGAGACGGAACGCAGTTCAACGTCGAATTCGACGCAGCTATTGCTCCCTCTGATAGCCTCACCATGACCCAAACTTTCAATGACAACCTATCGGATCGGATCCTTAATGATCCTGATCAATGGTACTGGATGCTTCACCGCTGGAAAAGCATTTAGGGCTTGCCTTGGGTGTCGAGTGGTTTCCCCTACCTACAGCTTAATCTCTTCCACAAAACTCTAAGCACTCTTGCTCACGCCGCATAATCTCGCTAGCACAGGTCGCAACATAATTTGGAGGATCTGATGGGCGATCTGCGCGAAAAATATTTGAGTTTAATCTCCGCTGCTGTTGATGAAACTGCGTTGGAGGATTTGCGTGTTCAGGCCGTTGGCAAGAAGGGTGAGATTAGTCTACAAATGCGATCTTTAGGGAAAATGTCCCCTGAAGAACGGCAAGAGGCTGGACCAGCGCTTAATGCTTTAAAGGATGAGGTTAATGCAGCATTGATCGCTCGGAAGTCTTCAATGGCTAATGCAGTCCTTGAAGAGCGTTTGAAGGCTGAGTGGTTGGATGTCACCCTGCCTGGCCGAAGTACTCGTATCGGATCGATTCACCCGATTTCGCAAGTATGGGAAGAAGTGACTGCAATATTTGCAGATATGGGATTTTCGGTGGCTGAAGGGCCACAGATCGAAACCGATTGGTATAATTTTGATGCGCTCAACATGCCCGGTCATCATCCGGCGCGTGCGGAAATGGATACGTTTTACACTCATCGTGCGGAGAATGATGATCGCCCGCCACATGTACTGCGTACCCATACCAGTCCGGTACAAATACGCTCTATGGAGAAAATGGGTGCGCCAATGCGTATCATCTGTCCAGGCCGTGTCTATCGGGCTGATTACGATCAAACCCACACGCCGATGTTTCATCAGGTGGAAGGCTTGGCTTTGGACACAGATGTATCAATGGCAAATTTAAAATGGTGTTTGGAGGAATTTGTGAAGGCCTTTTTCGAGGTGGATAACGTTGAACTAAGGTTCCGTGCCTCTCATTTCCCATTCACTGAGCCTTCTGCCGAAGTTGATATTCGTTGCAGCTGGTCTAACGGCCAGTTGAAAGTGGGAGAGGGCGACGATTGGATGGAAGTCCTGGGCAGTGGTATGGTGCATCCGAAGGTCTTGGAAGCCGGTGGTATTGATGCACAAAAATACCAAGGTTTTGCCTTTGGGCTCGGTATCGATCGGATTGCGATGTTGAAATATGGCATTCCTGATTTGCGCGCTTTCTTTGACAGTGACTTGCGCTGGCTACGCCACTATGGATTTTCGGCTTTGGACAAACCGGGTTTAGTCAGCGGGCTAAGCCGGTAATCTAAGCTTTATCTGAGCGGTTTTGGATGTGCTGAGCAAGGTTTGCCCGGTACATTTTGTTTTATTACTCTAAGGGGTCACTGGCGTCTTGAGCATTTATTNNNNATTGCTCTAACATGTGCTCAATGGCGTTTGGCTGAGGCTGGAAATTACGCTGCAGTGCTATTTTAGATTGATGCAGGTGTATGTACGATTTGCGTGGCTTTTTATCCTAGACAGGCTTTGACGACCTTAGATAAGCTTTATAGCTTCAATTTTACTTGCTCGAGTGTAGCGTGGTGCGTTGATGATCTTCATGCTGTATCTTTGGCAGGGGTCATACATGCTGTGTTTGAGGTCGCTGCGCTAGGCTAGGGCTATTGCAATGGGCTTCAGATGGCGGTGTATGTTTTGGTTGTTATATTCCCGAGTGGTACAAGTAAGGCGTGAAAATGGTGTGGAAGTGGACCTCACGCTTTTGCCAGTGGGAAAACATCATCTGATGATGTGGGTTGGTTGTATGACCTTTTCGACCGAAGGCGTGTACTGTGAAGAAGTGCAAACACTGCCGGCGGAGCTGTAATTTTTACGGACAGCGGCAATTCAAAACTTTAAGCTCTGGCTTTATGAAAAGGGTGATACTTGTTTCCGGGGTATTCAATATAATCTCAATTTTACAGCGTGTTACCTTGGGATGGCTCTGAATGATATTGGAGGAAATCTCGCTTGGACTGCAGATATAAAGTGTGTTGAAGGAGACTGGACTCTGGCCAGGATTTTGAGAGTTTCGATCTCCGAGCTCGTCCATGAGATCAAAACCCTTTAGCTACAAAACTGACTTTCATCAGTTATGGGGCGAAGGCTAGCGCAGCTAGGTAATTACGATTTTGTCTAGTTTGATCGAAAACGCACATATCTTGTGTTCTGCTTATTTTGCCACGCCGTGGGCTTTCCCTTCTGGGCAAACAGGGGTATCCACTTCTTAAAATTAACAGTAATTCTGACCACTGGGGCGGCCCATTATGAAATTCACATTGTCTTGGTTGAAAGACCATCTGTTAACTGATGCATCTTTGGATGAAATCACATATGCTTTGACGGATCTTGGCCTGGAGGTGGAAGCGGTTACAAACCCTGCGGCTAAGCTATCAGCATTCAGCATTGGCAAAGTCATAGAAGCTGAAAAGCACCCAGACGCAGATAAGCTGCGTATCTGTCAAGTACAAACTTCTACTGGCATTACCCAGATCATTTGTGGTGCCCCCAACGCGCGTGCAGGTATTACTGTCGTGATCGCTCAGCCTGGTGTGTATGTTCCAGGTATTGATATAACCATTGGCGTTGGCAAAATCCGCGGTGTAGAGAGCTTTGGTATGATGTGCTCTGAACGTGAGATGGAGTTGAGTGAAGAGCATGATGGCATCATTGAACTGGATTCTGGAGAGGTTGGTCAAAGCTTTTCGGATTGGTTGGCAGAGCATGAGCCATCCCGAGTTGATCCTGTGATCGAAATCGCCATCACCCCAAATCGTCCAGATGCTTTGGGCATTCGTGGTGTTGCACGTGATTTAGCCGCCAGGGGTTTGGGAAAGTTGAAAGACCTTGAGGTTATGCCAGTTGCGGCCAGTTTCAAAGCTGGCCTATCTGTTTCAATTGATGACAATACGCTGGATGGATGCCCGGTATTTTGTGGGCGTGTGATCCGAGGGGTAAGGAATGGCCCAAGCCCCACTTGGCTGCAACACGCCTTGCGTGCTATTGGCCTGCGCCCGATTAGCTTTTTGGTTGATGTGACCAATTTTTTTACTATGGACCGCAATAGGCCACTGCATGTTTTTGATGCTGATAAACTTGCTGGAAATATGCGTGTACATCGCGCGCGGGGTGGTGAGAAAATCTTGGCGCTTGATGATAAGATATACACATTTGAAGCAGGTCAAATGATGATCAGTGATGAAAACGGCGCCCAGAGTATTGCTGGCATCATGGGCGGTGCGGACACAGGTTGTACCGAGGAGACGGTTAATGTTTTGGTTGAATCAGCCTATTGGAACCCGGTTCAAATCGCTTATACGGGTAGGGCTTTACAGATCAACTCGGATGCGCGCTACCGGTTTGAACGGGGAGTTGATCCGGAGTTTACTCCTGAGGGGCTGGAATACGCAGTTCGGATGATAGTGGACAATGCAGGTGGTGAAGCGTCCGAGCTGATCCAAGCTGGTAAAGTACCTAATTATGCACGTGCCTATAGACTCGATGTGGCGCGAGTTCAGTCACTGGTGGGAATGGACATTCCAGAGCGCACCCAACGCGCAACACTTACTGATCTTGGTTTTCGTCTTGAGGGTGATATGGCCCATGTGCCGAGCTGGCGGCCTGATGTTATGGGTGAGGCTGATTTAGTTGAAGAAGTGGCGCGGATCGCCTCCTTGACCAAGTTGGTTGGAATACCCTTCGCGCGTGTGAATTTAGGCGTACCAAAACCTGTGCTGTCCTTGGGGCAAACCCGAGAACAGACTGCCCGTCGGACGATCGCGTCTTTGGGTTATAACGAGTGTGTAACGTACAGTTTCATTGATCATCAGGCTGCAGCAATGTTTGGTGGCGGTACAGATGCTACAATGCTGTCCAACCCGATCAGCTCAGAAATGAGCCATATGCGCCCTTCTTTGCTGCCTGGCCTCCTACAAGCTGCTGCGCGCAATCAAGCTCGTGGAATAATGGACATGGCATTGTTTGAAGTTGGCCCAATTTGGCTTGGTGGCGAGCCTGAAGATCAGGAGACACTGGCCTGTGGTATTTTAGTTGGGCAGACTGGTCCTAAAGACGTGCACAGCCCTCGCCGCACTGTTGATGTCTATGACGCGAAGGCCGACGTCGAAGCCGTGTTGCATGCCCTTGGCGCCCCAACAAAGGTACAATTCCAACGTAGCGTGTCTGATTGGTGGCACCCAGGCCGCTCCGCGCGTATGGCGCTTGGCAAAACTTCATTAGCTGTTTTTGGGGAAGTTCATCCCACAGTTCTGGCTACATTGGGCGTAAAAGGCCCCGTAATGGCTTTTGCAATTCATACAAAAAATATACCTATACCAAAAACAAAAACTGCAACTCGCCCGGCATTATCGATTTCTGACCTGCAAGCGGTAGAGCGCGATTTTGCTTTTGTGGTTGACCAATCAGTTGAAGCCATCACTTTGGTTAACGCAGCTAAAGGTGCTGACAAGGTCTTGATCGAAGAGGTCCGCGTGTTTGATGAGTTTATCGGCGGGTCACTTGCTAAAGGTTTGAAATCTCTGGCTTTCACTGTGCGCCTACAGCCCAAGGACACCACTCTGAAAGATATAGAAATTGAAGCTGTGTCGGCCAAGATTGTAGAGAAAGTCACCATAGCTACCGGTGGTAAGCTGCGCAGTTAGGCGCTGGATTCCTCTTTGTACTCTGGGCAGTGATGCGTCATTTGATTGATACCCACTATTGATTTTTTAATTATTTCCTGAGCCAATTTTCCCAAATTATCTAGTTAGATAAGTAAAATGATGAGGATATAGGGTTATTCTTACAGATTTTACATACCTGTTTTAGTTTGCAATATCATAAATGTGGCGGCTGTAATCATCAGCAGAGGTGCTTTCGCAGTTATTACAAAACCCATTGTTATCTATACTGCGAATCTCTATATTTGGGCGAATATTCTAATATTCTTTAATTACTGAAAGAAACAGGTTAAGATATGAAATTAGACGCAACAGATCGTCGGTTATTATCAGTTTTACAGGTTAAAGGCCGCATTTCAAATTCAGACTTGGCCGATCAAGTTAATATGTCTGCCTCGGCCTGCCACCGGCGGGTTGGCCGCTTGGAGGCAGAAGGCTACATACGCGATTATGTAGCACTGTTGGATCCGCGTAAGGTGGACCGTAGGGCCACTGTATTTGTTGAAATCACCTTGAGTGGTCAGGCTGAAGAGGTTTTAGTGGCCTTCGAAAAGGCGGTGGCGCTGATTCCGGACGTACTGGAATGTCATTTGATGGCTGGCAGTGCCGATTTCTTACTCAAAGTGGTAGCTAAAGACACTGAAGATTTTGCTAAAATCCACCGAAAGTTTCTCGCTAAACTGCCTGGTGTCACTCAGATGCAATCTAGCTTCGCCTTGCGCACTGTTTTCAAAACTACTGCGTTACCGCTTTGAGATTTTTAGGAAAAAGCCCCCACTCGAAGGCAGGGACTTTTCTTGTGTATCGGGGCGCGTTGCCCAGACGGAATGATTTACATCATCCCCCCCTCACGTTCAGCCTTCTTGCGCGCCAGCTTACGCGTGCGACGGATAGACTCAGCCTTCTCGCGTGCATTTTTTTCAGACGGTTTCTCGAAATGTTGCTTGAGCTTCATTTCACGAAACACACCTTCACGTTGTAGCTTTTTCTTCAGGGCCCGAAGGGCCTGATCGACGTTATTGTCGCGAACACTAACCTGCATGTGGTTTTCACCACCTTTCTAGTTTAAATTGCAAAATTGCAGGAGGTCGCTCTTTAGCGCAGGCCTTTTGCTTTGTCTAGCTGCGCTGATATTAGGGGTCTTATGAAATTAGAAATACGAGTAACTGAACTTTTGGCTGCGATTATCCCGCATGTAGTTTTCGACGGGTGGTCACAAGCCAGCTTTGACTGTGCAGTAGCTGATTTGAATATGGACCCCGGGTTGGCGGTTTTGCTGGCCCCGCGTGGAGCTGTCGATCTGGCTGTGGCCTATCACCGCCAGGGCGACGCTCTAATGCTTGCGAGCTATAAGATAGCTGAAACGGATAGCTTGAAAATTAGAGAAAAAATCACTTTGGCCATCCGCCTGCGGGTTGAGGCTATCAGTGATAAGGAAGCTGTGCGTCGATCCTCCTCCCTGTTTGCTCTGCCGCGATTTACTTTGGATGGGGCTAAGCTGATCTGGGGCACGGCAGATCATATTTGGATGGCGCTGGGCGACAGTTCTCAGGATGTAAACTGGTACAGCAAACGCGCTACGTTAGCTGCTGTCTATGGTGCAACTATCCTTTTCTGGCTTGGTGATGATAGCTCTTCAAACGAAGAAACTTGGAGTTTTTTGGACCGCCGTATTGAGAACGTGATGCAGATTGAAACTTCTAAAGCGCAAATTCGCTTGAACAAGCCGTTGAGTGCTGCGCTGGCTGCTCCCCTATGGTTGTTGAGTAAGATAAAACGTCCCACTATTCGCGATGATCTGCCTGGGCGTGGGCCAGAAACTTAAGGTTTGTAAATTAAAAGGAGGGTGATGATGCCCAATATGACTGCTGTCCAAATTACTGTTGCCGGGTCTCCTGACGTTTTGCAGGCTACTCATCGACCAATTCCCAGAGCAGCACCGGGCGAGGTGGTGATAAAACTTGCCTACGCGGGGGTTAATCGGCCAGATGCTCTGCAAAGGGCCGGGCTGTATAACCCGCCCGTAGGTGCGAGTGATTTGCCCGGCCTGGAAGGAGCTGGAACGATTTCGGCAGTGGGCCCGGGTGTAAACGGATGGTTAGTAGGTGATAAAGTTTGTGCTTTGTTGCCTGGTGGTGGTTATGCGGAATATGTTGCTACTTCCGCGAGCCATTGCCTGCCGGTGCCACAGGGCTTGACCCTAAAGCAAGCTGCCTGCCTGCCAGAGACTTTTTTTACCGTTTACTCCAATGTGTTTCAGCGTGGCGGATTACAGGCGGGTGATAAATTTCTCGTACATGGCGGCTCCTCTGGTATCGGCACCACTGCAATCCAGTTGGCGCATTTGTTTGGTGCCAGGGTCTTCGCTACAGCGGGATCTGAGAAAAAGTGCCAAGCTTGCAAAGACCTTGGTGCTGAGCGGGTGATCAATTATCGTAATGAAGTATTTGAAGATGTACTGAAATCCTACGGTGGGGTCGACTTGATTCTCGACATGGTTGGAGGAGATTATATTCAGCGCAATTTGAGTTCTTTGGCAGATGACGGCCGCCTCGTACAGATAGCCTTTCTGCAGGGGCCAAAAGCTGCCCTAAACCTGGTTCAAATAATGACTAGACGCCTGACTATTTCTGGCTCCACCCTGCGCCCTCAAAGTGATTTGGCGAAAGCTAAGATTGCTGCAGCACTTTTAAAAAATGTATGGCCACACTTAGTGTCAGGTAGAGTTGCTCCGGTTATTGATAGTGAATTCCCCCTTGTTGATGCGGCTAAAGCTCATGCTCGGATGGAATCTAGTAAGCACATAGGTAAAATAGTACTAAAAACTTAGCCTCTTTTGGCTAAAATACTTTTATTGAAGGCTTCGCCTCAAGATTTCCTAACCAAACTCAATAAACAACTAGTCGGATTATTAGTCACAAGCCGCATCAATAATGATCTCTACCAGCAGCTCGGCACGAGCCAGTTTGGCCTCACCGCAGGCGCGAGCTGGCGCATGGCCGTCGGGTACCCACGCGTTCCAAATTACATTTAAGCCCTCAAAGTGGCTCATGTCTGACAGCCAAATCGTAGCTCGTAATATCTGTGAGCGGCTGCTGCCGGCCTCTATAAGCAAAGCATCAATTTTTGTCAGGCAATCCTGTGTCTGCTGTTGGATGCTGGATCCCTCTGCTACCTGTCCAGAAAGATATGCTACGCCATTATGCTTTACAACTTTGCTGGCGCGGGCAGTTGTTCCAATACGTTCGATCATGGGTGTCTTCCTTTGTTTTACCTGATGTTCCTATTTAGCCTCAGGCTTTGGAATACGGTATAGCATTTTAAATATAAATCCAAATTTTTTGGAACCTAATTGTTGAATTAGAAACACGAAATATGGCCTCTGTCCCCAAGCTTATCATGGGGCTTTCCCTTTTGGTTGGGACAGATTATACCCGACAACAAGTTCTCCAAAAATGGTAACTCGTCCCGCCAAGACCCGGGGCCGCTGCAAGGCGTCGAGAAAGCTATGTGTGGGATCAAAGTTTAGGATGGAGGCCGAAATGGCAAAACCAATTATGGCAAAAGCCACTGCAGTGTGGCTAGTAGACAATACAACGCTTAGCTTCAAGCAAATTGCTGATTTTGTTGAGATGCATGAGCTTGAAGTGCAAGGTATTGCAGATGGTGATGTGGCTGCCGGAGTTAAAGGATTTGATCCGATTGGTAACAATCAGCTTACACAGGAAGAAATTGACACCGCTCAATCGAATCCGCTCCATAAGCTGTCCCTAAAATTCTATGCAGCAGCTGTCGGTGAGGAAAAACGCCGTGGCCCGCGCTATACGCCCTTGTCCAAACGCCAAGATCGCCCAGCGTCAATTCTGTGGTTGGTCAAGTTTCATCCTGAGCTGTCTGATGGCCAAATTTCCAAGCTTGTGGGAACGACCAAACCCACAATTCAGGCTATCCGTGAGAGAACCCATTGGAATATAACGAACATCAATCCAATTGACCCAGTGGCACTTGGCCTTTGCAAGCAAACTGAACTGGATGCATTAGTGCAAAAAGCTAATGCCAAAAAGCTGAGTGATGGTGAAGTAATGTCAGATGATGAGCGCCGCCGATTGGTCAGTACAGAGCAAAGCTTGGGTATGCCGGATGAGCCGCGTATTCCAGCCGCAATTTCAGGCCTAGAAACCTTTACATTGGCTGATGCTCCAGAAGATGATGAAGAAGAACGGCAACATGGTGACTTGCTGGATGCTGATAGCTTCTTTAATCTACCAAGTGGGGATGGCGAAGAGCCGGCTAAATAATATATGCGTTTTTAGGCGGCTTCGGCCGCCTCTATATCTTCCGGCATTAGGATCAAAGAGTTTTGCGCGCTCTTAAAGCAGCTGTAATTGTGCCATCGTCAAGATAATCTAACTCACCACCGATAGGCACGCCCTGCGCAAGAGTTGAGACAGTCACATCACCCAATTGATCGGCAATATAGTGTGCTGTTGTTTGGCCGTCGATTGTGGCGTTTAGCGCTAATATTACTTCAGTTACATTTTCATCTCGCACTCGTTGCAGTAGCCTTGGTATTCGTAGTTCATCTGGTCCAATGGCATCCAATGCTGATAGGGTACCGCCTAGAACATGGTAGCGGCCTTTGAATACTCCAGAACGCTCCATTGCCCAAAGGTCGGAGACATCTTCTACTACACAAATTTCACCTGTAAAGCGTTTGGGGCTTTGGCAGATGTCACAGGTGTCAGAAGTTCCAACGTTTGCACAAGTCAAACATTCACGTACGGTAATCGCAACCTCAGCCAGAACGTCAGCCAGCGGGGTCATTAATAACGCCCGTTTTTTGATCATATGTAATACTGCGCGCCGGGCAGAACGTGGCCCCAAGCCGGGCAGTTTTGCCATTAAGTCGATCAGGTGATCCAAATCTTTAGAAGTGTTATTCATCGAGTTACCGTGAGGGCAAATGCGGCGCCCTGCAAGCCCATATTAGGAATGATTCTAGAATGGCAGCTTCATATCTGCGGGTAGACCAAGGCTTTGCTGCAATCGTTGCATTTCGGATCCAGATTTTTCTGTCGCTTTGGCCTGTGCATCCTTGATTGCTGCAAGGATAAGATCTTCAACCACTTCTTTTTCATTGGGATCGAAAATGCTAGCATCAATATTCAAACTGGTCAAAAGACCTTTGGCGTTTGCTGTAGCTGTTACTAAGCCAGCGCCACTTTCGCCAGTTACGGTCATATTGGCCAAATCCTCTTGCATCTGAGCCATTTTACCTTGCATTTCTTGGGCCGTTTTCATCATTTTCGCCATATCACCAAGACCGTTTAGCATGTTTTACCTCGTTTTTAGTTGGATCAATGTATGGGTGTTAGCCACAGAATCCTATGTTAAGCTATTCTTCGTCAAAGGGATCCCATTCGTCTTCGACTTCTGGAAGGGCCTCTATTTGTGCTTCTGTCGCAATATCTTTGGCAGTGCGAATTTCAGTGATTTCAGCCTTAGGAAAGGCAATCAGTACGGCCTGCACTAAAGGATGGGATTTAGCTATTTGTGTGAGTGCCGTGGTGGCGGCATCTCGCATCTCTGCGATGGTTTTGGCACCATTACTGCCGATAGATACGGCCCATCGATTTCCAGTCCAAGTTTGCAGTCTGCTACCAAGACGCTGCGCCAAATCTTTTGGAGCGTTCTCTGTGGGTTCAAATTCGATGCGGCCTGGGGAGTAGCTGATTAATCGTAGGGTGGTTTCTACATCTACTAATAGCTTTACGTCACGGTGATTTCTAATGAGGATTAATACATCCTGGAATTGAGCAAGGTTGGCTAGCGCATCTGTAGCCGGCTCCACAACTAAGGCTGCCGTGACGCCAGCAGTGTTCTTAACTTGCAGCGCAGAGGGCGCTTGCTGAGATCCAGTAGTCTTAATTGTATTTGTCTGGAGACCAGCTCTGGGCGCACAGGGCTTGCCTTGTGCTACAGCTATTGGCGTTGAAGTAGGTATATTTTGCAATTTTCGAATGAGCTCGTCAGGTGTGGGTAAATCTGCCACATGGGTCAGGCGGATTATGGCCATTTCGGCAGCCATCATCGTATTGGGCGCGCAGCTAACCTCTTCAAGTGCTGTCAGCAGCATTTGCCACATACGGCTTAGCACACGCATGGGTAAAGCATTCGCCATTACCAGGCCCCGACTAGTTTCATCCGGTGAGACCGTAGGATCATCAGCGGCTGCAGGGGTTATCTTGATTACACTGACCCAATGGCTCACCTCTGCTAGATCCCGTAGTACGGCCATCGGGTCGGCACCGGCTGCATATTGGCTAGATAATTCTCCTAGAGCACCGGCCGCATCTCCGCGTAGGATCAGATCAAATAAATCCAAAACTCGGCCACGATCTGCCAGGCCCAGCATGGCCCGTACTTGCTCGACGTTCGTTTCTCCTCCGCCATGTGAAATAGCTTGATCTAGAAGTGATTGCGCGTCGCGAGCCGAACCTTCTGCTGCGCGGGTGATCAGGCCCAAAGCCTCATCAGTAATTTTAGCTCTTTCTGATTTAGCAATTTTTTGTAACAAGGCGATCATGACTTCGGGTTCTATACGACGCAGGTCAAACCGTTGGCATCGTGATAGCACCGTGACTGGCACCTTACGAATTTCTGTAGTAGCGAAAATAAATTTTACATGCGCTGGTGGTTCTTCCAGCGTTTTGAGCAATGCGTTGAAAGCATTGGTGGATAGCATGTGAACCTCATCGATGATGTAGATTTTATAGCGAGCGGAAGCGGCTCGATAAGCAACCGAGTCGATAATTTCGCGAATGTCTCCAACGCCGGTGCGGCTGGCGGCATCCATCTCCATTACGTCGACATGTCGGCCTTCCATTATTGAAGTGCAATGTTCGCATTGCCCGCAAGGATCAATGGTAGGGCCACTATTACCATCTAGGCCGATACAATTCATTCCTTTGGCGATGATGCGAGCTGTGGTAGTTTTACCGGTACCCCGGATCCCTGTCATGATAAATGCTTGGGCTATGCGTTCAGCTTCAAAGGCATTGCGTAGAGTCTGGACCATGGTGTCTTGACCAACAAGATCCACAAAAGTCTCTGGCCGATATTTTCTTGCTAAAACTTGATATGCTTGTGTGTCAGTCATGAACGTCCCTCGAATCCTGAGTTGACGCTACAGGCTGCGTACGTATTGGTCCAGCAAACCTGTACTGGCCCCCACAGTAAACAACGTACCAAAAGGGTTGGGTGAGAGGTTGGACATCGACCCAAGTGGGGCTCGTTGTGGCTGCTTCCTTCCGGATCTGACCAGGTTGGCGAGGCACTTGCCCGCGCCAACCCCTCAAATTTCTTATAGGCTTTTGAAAATCACATTGCAATTCATCGTTGGGGCGAATTGAGTATAAAGAGATCAAAAAGTTAGGATTCTCCAAATGCGTCACGCTGAAACAGTCACATTCGGGGGCTCTGGGTTGAACCGCGCCGCCGAATTGCGCAGCCCGGAGGCGCAAGCGGCGCTTTTAGCGCAAATTAATGTGAAAACTACAATATTTTGGCGGGGCAAGCCACTGGTGTGTGTGCAGCCTGGTGGGGATCTTGGTTTAGCTTGGGTAGATCTTGATCATTTGGTACTGGAACGAGCGCGCGAATCGCTTGTCTTTTTGGGATTGGACGATGAGGCGGTCCCACTATTTTTGGCCGATATCTCAATTTGGGAGCCTGAAGAGCTGCCTGATACGCTGAATACCTTTCTTGATCCGTCCGAACAATTCCATCCTACGTTAACTGATGGCCAATATTTTGCTGAACTGCGCAGTGTGATGACCCGACTTTCAGAACGTGACGCCGAACTGGCCGCCATGGCTCGTGGGATTTTAGAATGGCACCGCACCCATGGGTTTTGTGCAACCTGTGGTGGGCTTACAAATATTTCTATGGCAGGCTGGCAGCGCAACTGCCCTGCGTGCTGCCGCTCACATTTTCCCAGGACCGACCCGGTAGTGATCATGTTAATTACCCATGGGAATCAGGTGTTGATGGGCCGTTCGCATGTTTGGCCCGAAGGTATGTACTCACTTTTAGCTGGATTTGTTGAGCCTGGTGAAACTCTTGAGGGTGCGGTGCGCCGTGAAGTCTTCGAAGAATCAGGCATTCGTGTGGGCGCTGTTGGCTATCTGGCTAGCCAACCCTGGCCATTTCCAGCTTCTTTAATGTTTGGCTGTGTCGGCGCCGCGTTAAATACTGATATCACGATTGACCCAAAGGAGATTGAAGATGCACTTTGGGTTAGTCGGGAGGAGATGCTTGATATCTTTGAGGGGGTTCACCCAAAAATAAAACCTGCAAGAAAAGGTGCTATTGCTCATTTTCTATTGGAAAACTGGCTTTCTGATCGCCTTAAGTAATTTTGAATAACTATATAATATGTTTCAACATGCGTACTCTGAGTGAAAAATAGATTTTTTGGTACAAAGAATCGTGACCCATGTTGACGCCTGTTTTTTGCGATTACTTGGACTTCGGGGTGGAGATGATAATTTTCATCACACAAAGCAGACAGTTTTCAAGCCTTTCCTAGAAGACTTGTTCCTAATTTATAATGTTTGCGGTAATGAACCGAAAAGGCTTACTACGAAAAAATTTAAGTAATGCTTGTTATAATGGCCTGCCGCAGTCGGCAGGGTAAGTGCCAAGAATCCTAATCATATCGGTGAAGAAGGACAATTCATCAAGAGCCCGCTTCACTTCGGGATCGTCTGGATGGCCTTCAATATCGGCGTAGAACTGTGTGGCCCGAAATGCGCCGCCCACCATGTAGCTTTCTAACTTGATCATATTGACTCCGTTGGTGGCAAACCCGCCCATGGCTTTATAGAGAGCCGCTGGGATGTTTCGCACTTGAAATAAAAAGCTAGTGAGCATCTTTTCGCTGCGGCGTTCACTGGTCGGTGTGGTCGACATCACAAGAAAGCGTGTAGTGTTGTGGGATTGATCCTCAACGTCTTTTTGTAAAACATCGAGGCCATATATTTTACCTGCCAGCTCAGATGCTAATGCTGCGGCATCGCGTTCATTGGCTGCTGCGATGTCAGCAGCGGCGCCTGCATTGTCGGTGGCAACTTCGCCACGAATGCCATGGGTGTCCAGAAAATTACGGCATTGCGGTAAGATCACCATATGTCCACGTGCCACTTTGATATCTTTCAAAGTGACCCCTGGCAGTGCCAGAAGATTGATGCGCACTCGCACGAAAACTTCATCATTGATAAATAAACCACTTTCTGGGAGCAGGCGGTGCATATCTGCCACGCGGCCATAGGTAGTATTTTCAACAGGCAGCATAGCAAACTCGGCGGCACCGGAGCGCACTGAAGTGATAACATCCTCAAATGTTGCACATGGCAGGGGGCTGTGATCGGGCCGGGCGGCGAGGCACGCTTCGTGTGAGTAGGCGCCCAACTCGCCTTGAAAGGCAATTTTTTTGGCCATTTAACGTCTCCTGAGCAATTTCCGTGAAAAAGGTCGTTTAGTCGCGCCATCTACACCTTGCGCGACAGGGTGGGAAGAGACTACAGGGTAACAAATAAATTGTAATGACGGATCGCGACATGTTTGACACGATGACCTTGACCAAAATCGCAGCAGCCTTCTGCTCTGCTTTGCTCGTATTGGTTCTTGGCGGCTGGATTGCTGACAAGATTTATAGTCCTGCCCATCATGGCGAAGATCATGGCGTCGCGTGGATAGAAACAGATTCAGGGCCCTCTGAGGAGATTATTGTTGAGGATGGGCCAGACTTGGCTGAGCTTTTAGCTTTTGCAGACCTTGTTAAGGGTGCAAAAACCTTTAAAAAATGTTCCGCCTGCCACAAGTTAAAAGACGGGGCGAATGGAGTTGGGCCGCATCTTTATGGTGTTGTGAATCGCGATGTTGGTGCAGTTAGTGGCTTCAAATACTCAGGTAGTTTGGTCGCAGTGGCACAGAGCTGGAGTGCAGATAACCTTAATGACTTCCTGACTAAACCTTCCAAATATGCTCCAGGTACGAAAATGAGTTTTAATGGACTCTCAAAACCCTCAGATCGTGCGAACCTGATTGCCTACCTTGGGACTATCGGAAACTAAGACTAGGTGAGCTGGGGCCTTGAGCCTCAATAGACATGATTCAAGATAAATTGGGGTGGCCTTTGGCGGCCCTTTTTTTGTCAAACAGACCCAAAACTTATCACCTTTATTTGCAATCACTTTAAAAATATGAGTTTCCCCCTTCGCAATTACAAAAATTGGTTTAAGTTAAGCTGATGGCAGGAATGACCTGCAAATAATGAAGGAATCAAAAATGGCTTTGCCTTTATTCAGACGTATATTTTTTTCAACGGTTTTCGCGGTATGGGGCTCAGATCAAGTGCAGGCGGAGGGTCACGATCCAATCACAGTCAGTCATGGGTATTCATTTTTTGGTGACTTAAAATATCCTGCTAATTTTTCTCATCTGGACTACGTTAATCTTGATGCTCCTAAAGGTGGTGAAATTTCACAATGGGGCTTTGGAACGTTTGATAGCTTCAACGCCTATGCTCGCAAGGGCAATCAAGCATCACTTTCATCGATGCCATATGAAGCAATTTTGACAAGCTTTGCTGATGATATCACCGCTTCCTATTGTTTTCTTTGCACCACAATTGAATACCCTGAAAGCCTAGATTGGGCCATTTTTAACCTACGTGATGATGTGACCTTCTCAGATGGGTCAAGCTTGACCGCTGAAGATGTGAAATTTACCTTTGATCTATTTATGGAGCAGGGCCTGCCGTCCTACCGGGCTGCCGTGTCGGGAATGGTGGCTTCTATTGAGGTACTTGACCCACTGAGAATTAGATTCGTTTTTGCGGAAGATGCACCACGCCGCGACGTAATAGGTTTAGCGGGAGGAATCCCAGTATTTTCTAAATCATGGTTTGGAGCCACTGGTGCTCGTTTGGATGACTCGACACTGGTACCTTTCATTGGAACTGGCCCTTATATACTTGAATCTTATGAAATTAACGAGCGTGTGATCTATGAGCGGCGTACCGATTACTGGGGCCAGAATATACCCACCAATGTCGGACGTAACAACTTTGATCGCATCCGTGTGGAATATTTCGCAGACTCGGCTGCAGCCTTCGAAGGTTTCAAGGCTGGGGTTTATACTTTCCGCTCAGAAAATAGCTCTAAACAGTGGGCGACCTCTTATGATTTTGGCGCAATCGAGGCGGGCCATGTCGTCAAAATTGAACTTCCAGATGGAGATCTGGCACTTGCACAAGCCTATGTTTTCAATTTGCGTCGGGAAAAGTTTCAAGACCCATTGGTGCGCGAAGCTTTGGGAATGATGTTCAATTTTGAGTGGTCCAATGAGCAGTTGTTTTATGGTCTTTATGACCGTGTAAATTCTTTCTGGGGTAATTCTGAACTTGAGGCTGCTGGAGTGCCGGAGGGCGACGAACTTGCTGTCCTGCAATCTCTTGTCGAACAAGGCTTGATCGATATTGATGTCCTCACAGCGACCGCTGTTATGGCACCAGTGTCGGGCAGCCGGCAATTGGACCGTAAAAACCTGCGCCGTGCTTCCGCTTTGATGGAGCAGGCAGGCTGGCTGGTGAATGTGGACGGAATGCGTGAGAAAGACGGGCAACTTTTCACACTTGAAGTTCTTGCCAACTCACCAGCGTTTGACAGGATCACCAACCCAATGATTGAGAATATGAAGTCTCTTGGTATTGATGCGCGCCTCAATCGGGTGGATGGCGCCCAAGTAATGGAACGTTCGCGAGCTTATGACTTTGACGTAATGAACCACTCGATGCGTATGTCATTGGAACCGTCCTCAGGCCTAGAACAATATTTTGGAACCAAGGCGATGGAGGGAAGCAGTCGTAATCTAATGGGGTTCTCAGATCCTGCGGTCGATGCGTTGATTGAACTGGTCGTACGTTCAGAAACTAAAGCAGATCTAAATGTTCGTATTAGGGTTTTGGACCGTGTATTGCGCTCCAAGAGATTTTGGATTCCACAGTGGTTCAAAGCCGTTCACACAGTGGCCTATTATGATCAATATGAATATCCTACCCCCTTGCCACCCTATGCTCGCGGCGAGTTGGATTTCTGGTGGTTCAATGCGGAAAAAGCCGCAAAATTAAATGATGCAGGTGCATTGAACTAATATGGGCGCCTATATTCTCCGCCGGCTTCTGCTGGTGATCCCAACACTACTGGGCGTGATGATTGTAAATTTTGCGCTAATCCAATTTGTGCCTGGCGGCCCTGTGGAGCAAGTCTTGGCACAATTAGAAGGTGAGGGGGATGTTTTCGCAGCCATCACTGGTGGTGGTGATGCAGGGATTGACAGCAGTGCAACTAATGATCGCTACGCCGGTGCTCGTGGTCTTCCTGCTGAATATATTGAGCAGTTGGAGCGAGAGTTCGGACTAGATAAGCCGCCTCTAGAGCGCTTCACTAATATGATGTGGAAATATCTGCGGTTTGATTTTGGTGAAAGTTATTTCCGCTC
The DNA here is from genome assembly GCA_000981705.1 of Rhodobacteraceae bacterium ASP10-04a. GTDB lineage: Bacteria > Pseudomonadota > Alphaproteobacteria > Rhodobacterales > Rhodobacteraceae > Planktomarina > Planktomarina antarctica. The sequence continues at coordinate 13,779 of LAQD01000029.1, read as the reverse complement.
GATCAAGGTCACTGACCTAGTGCTTGAGAAAATGCCTGTCTCTGTTTCTTTAGGGCTATGGTCTACCCTGCTGATATATTTAATTTGTATCCCGCTTGGGGTGCGCAAGGCGATGCGCGATGGCAGTACTTTTGATACTGTGACTAGCGCGTTGATCATTGTGGGGTATGGCATTCCATCGTTTCTATTCGCTATAATGCTTCTTGTTCTGTTTGCGGGTGGGTCCTACTGGCAGATATTTCCACTGAGAGGTCTGACATCCAACGGGTTTGAAGAGCTAAGCCTTTTGGGTAAGATTGGTGACTATTTTTGGCATATGGCCCTACCGATCTTCGCCTCGGTTATTTCTGGCTTCGCAACGCTCACGCTTCTAACGAAAAACTCGTTTCTCGATGAAATTCGTAAGCAATATGTTGTAACCGCGCGCGCCAAAGGTTTGACAGAAAACCGTGTTCTGTTTGGCCATGTGTTTCGTAATGCCATGTTGATTGTGATAGCAGGCTTCCCCAGCTTGTTTATTGGGGTATTTTTTGGGGGTTCATTGTTTATCGAGACTATTTTTTCATTAGACGGCCTGGGTCGACTTGGATTTGAGGCCGCATTGACCCGTGACTATCCAGTGATGTTTGGCACGTTGTTCGCCTTTGGACTGTTGTCACTTGTGGTTGGGATCTTATCGGACCTTATGTATGTATTTATTGATCCACGTATCGATTTTGAGGCCCGTGGATGATCAAACTCTCCCCCCTTAACAAACGTCGCTTGAGTAATTTCAAGAAAAACCGTCGGGCAGTTTGGTCACTTTTTATATTCTCGATACTGTTTGGACTTAGTTTGTTCGCAGAATTTCTAGCCAACGATAAACCAATTTTAGTTAGCTACCGAGGCGAACTGTTCATGCCCGTCACTCAATTTTACCCTGAGACCACTTTTGGTGGCGATTTCAAAACCGAAGCCACTTACCGAGATCCAGAGGTACAATGTTTGATCCGCTCTGGGGGGTTAGAAATATGTTTTGAGGATCCAGAGATAACTATGGATGCTATTTCTAGTGGTGACTTAAGCGTGGAAATTGAAGATTTTTATGAAGGCTGGATGATCTGGCCGCTGGTGCCCTATAGTTACGACACGCCAAATGACTTGGGGCGTTCGGCCCCCTCTCCGCCGGATGGGCAGCATTGGCTAGGCACCGATGATACTACCCGAGACGTCTTGGCACGCGTGATTTACGGGTTCCGGTTGTCAATCTTATTCGCGCTTATAGTCACAGTATTTGCTTCAATTATTGGTGTGATTGCCGGTGCGATACAGGGTTATTTTGGCGGCTGGTTAGATTTGGTGTTTCAGAGATTTTTAGAGGTCTTCTCAGCGCTGCCTTCTCTTTATGTCATAATTATTCTCACTGCGATATTGGGGCGTAGCTTTTGGTTGTTAGTCACATTATCGATAATATTTGGCTGGCCAGCGCTCACGGGGTTGATCCGTGCGGAGTTTTTCCGAGCTCGCAACTTTGAATATGTGCGTGCGGCACAGGCGCTCGGAGTCAGCAATTGGACCATAATGATGCGCCATATTCTGCCCAATGCTATGGTAGCGACACTTACATTCCTCCCTTTCATTGTGACTGGCGCGATCTCGACATTGGCTGGGCTAGATTTTCTTGGTTTTGGTCTACCATCTTCGTCGCCATCCTTAGGTGAGTTGTCGCAACAGGCCAAATTAAACCTACAATCTCCCCATCTGGGTTTCACGGCCTTCTTTGTATTCACGATCATGTTATCGCTTTTAGTGTTTATCTTTGAAGGTGTGCGGGATGCCTTCGACCCGCGTAAGGTATTCTCATGAACGTACTAGAAATCCGCAATTTATCCGTTGAGTTTAATCAAAATGGCTTAGCGACAACTGCTGTGCGAAACGTGTCCTTTAGCATCGGTACCGGGGAGACCGTGGCCGTAGTGGGTGAATCTGGCTCCGGTAAGTCTGTTACCGCTCTAGCGACAGTAGATCTTCTACCTGAAAGTGCGCGTGCGCGGGGATCGGTGAAATATCAAGGTGAGGAATTGCTTGGTGCGCCGGAGACAACTTTGCAACGTATTCGTGGTAATGACATTAGCTTTATTTTTCAGGAACCGATGACTTCTTTGAACCCGTTGCATACCATTGAAAAACAATTGGGTGAAACTCTTGGGGTACATCAAGGCCTGCGCGGTATTCCCCTGCAAGAAAGAATCGTTGAGCTGCTTATTAAGGTAGGCATTCCTGATCCAGTAATGCGGCTGAAATCATATCCCCATCAATTGTCTGGGGGGCAAAGACAGAGGGTTATGATAGCAATGGCTTTGGCAAATGAGCCTGATCTGTTGATCGCCGATGAGCCTACAACCGCATTGGATGTGACCATTGAAGCGCAAATACTTGAGCTATTGGCGGAGTTGCAACGTACGGAGGGTTTGAGCCTTCTTTTTATCACCCATGATCTTGGTGTGGTGCGTAAAATTTCTGATCGGGTTGTGGTGATGCAGAATGGAGCCGTAGTGGAAATGGGTCTGACACAACAGGTTTTTGAGAGCCCATTACACTCTTATACTAAAATGCTATTGGATGCTGAAACTATTGGTTCGCCTTTGCCAGTACAACTCGATGCGGTAGAGTTGCTGCGTACGGACCAGCTTAAGATCTGGTTTCCCGTTCAGCGTGGGCTTTTTCGGCGTACCGTTGGGTATGTCAAGGCGGTAAACGATGCCAGCTTGTCTGTCAGAGCGGGCGAAACTTTGGGAATTGTAGGGGAATCAGGGTCTGGCAAAACATCTCTTGCTTTGGCGGTGATGCGGTTGATCGCCTCTGAAAATGGGATTTCCTTTTTGGGCCGCGATATTCAGTGCTTGAACCGCCGGCAAATGCGCCCACTCCGAAGTGATATGCAGATTGTTTTTCAGGACCCGTTTGGCAGCCTCAGTCCACGTATGTCTGTGATGGAAATTATCTCTGAAGGCCTGGAAATTCATAGTAAATCCGATCGAAAAATTCATCGCGAAATGGTTTCTGTGATGCTGCGCGAAGTGGGCTTGGATCCCGCCACAATGGACCGTTATCCACATGAATTTTCAGGTGGCCAGCGCCAAAGGATAGCAATTGCTCGTGCGATGATTTTAAGGCCTAAGTTCGTAGTATTAGACGAGCCTACTTCTGCCTTGGATCGTACGGTCCAAGTGCAAATTGTGGAACTGCTGCGGAGCTTGCAAGAAAAATATCAGCTTGGATATCTGTTCATTAGCCACGACCTCAAAGTAGTGCGGGCTCTGTCGCATAAAGTTGTAGTCATGAAGGATGGCGATATTGTGGAACATGGCTCCGCAATGCAAGTATTCGATGCACCACAACATCCTTACACCCAGAGCTTGCTGGCTGCAGCTTTGGGCTAAATAGCATAGATAACTGATGTGCTCTTAGTTATGAGCAATATAGGTCCATGATGGCATTGGGGCGTTTTGGAGTTTTATCAAAAAGAAGGGTTGTTCTTCCGGTGGCTCCCAACTTCTTCCCTGATTTCAGAATAGTTTTTAACTAATCCAAAATACTACCAACATAGGCGGTGGGATGAAGTGAGCGTTTAGCTTGGGGCAATTAGATAGCATGATAGTTGCTGGGCATGAAGCCTACGACATACTAGGTCGGCGCTGTCCCGAGTGAGGCCAGTGAACAATGCATCATATCCGGTGGAGCGGGTTTTCACAGTTCTATTTGCTCCATCCAAGGTACTCATTTCGGCTAATGCCATCCGTAACAAAACCCGTTCCGCTTGAAGACGTGAATCGAATTCTCCAACATTAATAGCCCAAGTACGGCTTCCTGATATTAACCTTCGGGCTACAGTTTCGGTTTGCTGTTCTTTTACAGGCTCCGCTACAAATGACATGCGGTGCGGACGCGCGCGTGGCGATACGGCAGCCATTCCTGAGGTATAGGTTGTTTCCGTGAGCTGCACGGTAACAGCGTTGGATGTGGCCGCATGGAGAGCAATGAGAATGTCTTCTGGTTGAACTTGCTTTTCAAGTGTAGAGGCTATGAGTGGTTCAGGTAGGGTCGTTTGCAAGGCAAATGGTCGAACTTTTGGACGTAGAGAGCGTTTGACCGCAGTCATTAAGTGGACAGTTTTACCTTTATGCTCATTTTGATTTTCATTGTAGGGTGGCAGGCTTGGCCGTTGGAGTTTGGCCGTTGACGGTGCTCGCTTGAACCCCATATCTAGTAACTTGGCCACACGGTTGTTACGTGCTGCTGTGGAAGAGCCGCCAAACATTGTAGCTATGATACGTTCACCGCCACGTTCAGCCGAAGCTACTAGGTTAAAGCCTGCAGCGCGAGTATAGCCTGTTTTGATACCATCAGCGCCCTTATAGGCCGCAAGAAACTTCCGGTTGGTATTATTTACCTGACGTATTTTTGCATTGGCACTGCGGCGGGAGAATAGATTGTAATATTGTGGATAGTCATAAATCATATGGCGCCCTAAAAGGGTCATATCACGTGCTGTGGACAGGTGGCCTGACCGGGTCAATCCATGTGCATTTTTAAACGTTGTCCGGTTCATTCCCATGGCGCGCGCTGTTTGGGTCATACGTTTGGCAAAGGCTGCTTCAGATCCTGATATAGCTTCGCCAATTGCGGTTGCGGCATCATTGGCAGATTTCACGGAGGCTGCACGAATTAAGTAGCGAAGCTGGATTTTTTGACCTCTTTTAAGCCATAGCTTGGATGGAGGCTCCGACGATGCGTTGCGTGAGACTGTGACATAGCTGTCCAGAGAAATCTCGTTTTGTTCAATGGCCTGAAATGCAACGTAAAGTGTCATCATTTTTGTCAAAGAGGCTGGGTGCAAACGGGTATCTGCGTTTCTTGAATGGTATATTTTACCAGTCCGTGCGTCCATTACTACTGCTGCATACGGCGCAGAATTAACTGCTGACCAAGACCCTACCACTACTGAAAACACAGCAGAGATCAAATACATAAAAAGCTGGTGTTTCAAACCTGCTGCCCCACTTCAATTTTTGCCGAGATTTTCCCCGTGCTTTGCTCAGGTGATTCTAACACATTCGAATCAGTGAAAAAATAGCTGAAATAAGGCGATTTTGTGTCATAGAAACACCTCATATAGTGTGATGGTCAAATTATTAGCTACATATAGTTTAAATTCTTGAGTTGCCTAATTTATGTCATATTTGGGTCAGCAAATCACACACGTTTTTGAATTCACGGGCCTTAAAAAACCGTGGGTGTGATGTGGGTTCAACTGCCTTTTCCATGGCCCATTCATAGCGGGCTGGTATGTGAATCGCCGCAGCTCCAGCATCGAGGGCGGGCACAATGTCAGACTTTATAGAGTTGCCCACCATGGCTGCCGTCTTCACGTCGGTCCCAAAAATTTTGCTGTAGGTGTTTACCTGCTTTTCGCTCACGATATGCACATCGTTGAAAAAACCACCTAAGCCTGATTGTGCTAATTTTTGCTCTTGGTGTAGAAGGTCGCCTTTGGTGATTAACACCAATTTGTAGGTATCGGCTAATTGTGGCAGGCAGTCTGCTACGCCGGGTAAGAGATGAATGGGGTGGCTCAACATATCTTGCCCCATTCTGACTATGTCGTGGATCACATGGGCTGGAACTTGAGCCTGAGATACATCTATCGCTGTTTCGACCATAGAAAGCATAAAGCCTTTTATCCCGTAGCCATATCGCCCTAGGTTGCGCCGCTCTGCGGCTAATAGGTGCTTATGTAGAGGGTCGGCGGGCATGTACGCAGCCAGCATATCGGCAAAGCGGTCTTGGACCATACGAAAGAACTCCTCGTTTTGCCAAAGTGTATCATCGGCGTCTATGCCTAAAATTTTGATGCTACTTGGCACGAGAGCCCTTCCAATTAAGTAAATGAGTTTTATATACTGTACAGCATGCTCTGTTGGTTAACAGGGGAAAACAAGGATTGTATTTTGACGGCTAATTGGATTCTGGCAACTGATACTCCCGAAAACGAGAGTGATATTGGCGTCGCCTTGGATACTCGTCCAAAAACTCAGCGCCCACCTTTATACAAGGTGATGATACTTAATGATGACTATACGCCAATGGAATTTGTGATATTGATCCTTGAAAGATTTTTCGGATTAACCCATCAAGAAAGTTTCGAACTCATGCTTACCGTGCATAAAAAAGGCTTAGCTGTCGTGGGGGTTTACAGCCGCGAGATCGCAGAAACTAAAGTGACGCAAGTATCTGAAATGGCTCAACGGCATGAGCACCCTTTACAATGCACTATGGAAAAAGAGTAAAGTTTTGGTACGACTTTCCCTTGCGTTTGAAACTGGTTTGCCCAAACCCAGTGGGCCAGTAGCCGTACTGCACCCTGAGGTTGGATTCGATATTGCGGGCCTTACAGAGGCATTGATCGTCCAGCCTTTTTTTCCAACCAACCGTACATGGGGAAACCAAGGGTTCGCCTGTGATGTTTCACTGCCCACTCGTCGGTTTTCGCTTGCCATTGTTTGCTGTACTCGCTCAAAACAGCAAACCGCTGATCTGATTGCTCAAGCTGCGGCACAGGCGGATATAGTTGTTGTCGATGGGCAAAAAACAGATGGCATCGATAGCCACTATAGAAGTCTACGCAAACTCACGACTGTTCATGGGACTATCACAAAAGCCCATGGTAGGTTGTTTTGGTTCGCTGGGATGAATTTGGCAACTCTAAGGGCCGCAGATCAAAACTTTGACGGTTTTGTTACAAAGCCAGGAGTTTTCTCGGCGGGAGCGGTGGATTCTGCATCTGCGTTGTTAGCTGGCGCCCTTCCTGAACATTTGTCCGGTGATATTGCTGATTTCGGAGCTGGTTGGGGCTATTTGTCCTCGTGCATTATGAGCCGTGAGGCTGTGACTAAGTTGGATTTGGTGGAGGCGGATTTTGTGTCTCTTGACTGCGCCAAGAAAAATGTTTCCGACCCGCGGGCTGCGTTTTTTTGGGCTGATGCCACGGCTTGGAATGGGTCTTATGATGCCATAGTTATGAACCCGCCGTTCCACACCAGTAGGAAGGGAGATCCCGAATTGGGCCGCGCTTTTATTGCCGGAGCAAAACGTTGTTTGAAAACCAAAGGCTCCCTTTATTTGGTAGCTAATCGTCATCTGCCCTATGAGACCGCATTAGAGCAATGCTTTGCAAAGGTACTGGAGCTTCCTGGTAACGGGCGCTTTAAACTTTTTCATGCGTCTCGCCCCAAACGCAAATAAAGGTTAGCATAGGCTAGATTCGTAATCGTTAGGAGACCACATGTCTTTTTCTGTAGCTGGTAAAACTGCCATCGTCACTGGTGCCGCTAATGGAGTGGGTCTAGCGATCGCCCGGCACCTTGCTGACGCTGGTGCCAATGTAATGTTCGCTGATAAAGATGAGACGCGCCTGCGCGCGGAAGTCGGTGAGACGGGAGATGATACAAAAAATATTCGTTATTTTGCGGGCGATCTTCGTGAAAAATTAAATATTGCCAACCTCTTGTCGGCCACATTGGATGCCTTTGATCAAGTTGATATTTTGGTAAATGGTGCTCGCCAGGTGATCCGGACATTGCCGCTCGATCCGGATGATGAAAGTATGTCGATCATGTTGGATCAAAACCTTTTAGCAGGCCTGAAGCTGTCGCAATTGGTGGCACGTCGTATGATCAAACAGGGCAAGGACTCTGAAAAATCCTGTATTGGTACAATAATCAACTTATCCTCAATAGCTGCACAGAGAACCCAATCTGAATTAATGGCGTTTTCTGTTAGCTGTGCTGCTCTAGACCAAATGACTCGGTCATTGGCTGTCAGCCTGGCGCCGGAACGGGTACGGGTTAATGCAGTGGCCTTTGGGTCAGTTATGTCTGCATCTTTACAAGATCATCTTCGTGCAAACCCTGATCACCGTGAGGCGATATTAGCCGCCACACCTCAGGGTCGGATTGCGGGGCCTACAGAGGTTGCTGAAGCTGTGCAGTTTCTTGCCTCTGATAGTTCTGCCTTTGTAACTGGTGAAATATTGACGGTCGATGGTGGCCGAAGCCTTGTTGATGCTGTGAGTACATCCCTCCATTGAATACTGATATAACTGATCATTTTAAATCCCAAAAAGCTGATGCCAGCGTATGGTTTCGTAGTTTGCGTGACGAAATAGTTGCGCGCTTTGAGCGTATGGAGCGGCAGCATATGGGGGACTCACCTGTAGGCGAATTTGAGGTCAGTACAACCAAACGCACCTCTGATGATGGGTCTGATGCGGGTGGAGGATTAATGAGTGTGATGCGTGGTGGTAGAGTATTTGAAAAAGTGGGTATAAATGTCTCTACTGTGTTTGGTACACTGGGAGCCCGTGCTCAGGATGCGATGGCGGCCCGCAAAGGCTTACCGGGTATGAGAGATGACCCGCGCTTTTGGGCGGCTGGTATTTCGTTAGTGGCACACATGCAAAACCCACATTGCCCAGCAGTCCATATGAACACCCGCATGTTCTGGACTCCTCATGCTTGGTGGTTTGGTGGTGGGTCAGACTTGAATCCCTGTATTGAATATGCAGAAGATACGGCACAGTTTCATAGGGTCTTAGAGGCTTACTGTGCCCCACATGGCGCAGATCTTTACCCGCGTTATAAAGCCTGGGCGGATGAATATTTTTATATTCCACATCGCAAGCGCGCGCGTGGCGTGGGGGGCATTTTTTATGATGATCACTGCTCCGGTGATTGGCATAAAGACTTTGCTTTGACCCAAGATGTCGGTCGTGCATTTTTACCAGCTTATGTGCCTTTGGTTGAGGCTCGTTTGGGACAAAGCTGGGATGCGGATAATCGTGAAACCCAGTTGATTCACCGTGGTCTTTACGCGGAGTATAACCTTGTTTACGATCGTGGTACTCGTTTTGGGTTGGAAACTGGCCATGATCCTGACGCGGTATTAATGAGCCTGCCGCCGTCGGCAAAGTGGACTTAAGCGTAGCTGCGCACTGTGTCTATCATCAATTGTACGTTTTCAGGATTAGCATCTGGCGTGATGCCATGCCCCAAGTTAAAAATATGTGGTCCATTGGATAAAGCCTGTACAATGGCTGTTGTGTCATCTACCAAATCCTTCCCTCCGGCGACCATATGGCGCGAAGCTAGGTTGCCCTGAACGCAGCCATCCACTTGTATATTTTTCGCGGCCCAAGCTGCCGAGATAGAGTTGTCAATGGCAACACAGTCAGCACCGGTAGCCTTGGCGAAACCGACATAATTATTCCCTGCTTCGCGTGGGAATGCTATGATGGGTGTATCGGGATGGCGCTGCTTGAGAGATGAAATAATGCGTTTTGTTGGAGCTAATGCGTACTTTTGAAAATCATTACCCTGCAAAGAACCAGCCCAGCTATCAAACAGTTTCACAACTTCAGCACCTGCCAAAATTTGCTGTGATAAATATTCGATAGTAGCTTCGGTGATCAGATCGATCAAAGCCTCAAATACTGGTAATTCTTCGGATTTCAGCAAATGCGCTGGAGCCTGATCCGGAGTGCCACGACCTGCAATCATGTAGGTGGCAACGGTCCAGGGCGCGCCTGCGAAGCCAATTAAGGTAGTCTGGGCCGGCAGTGATTGTGCAAGATTTCGGACAGTTTGATAAATGGGTGCCAGATGCTCGTGGATATCATCTTTGCCTTTGAGCTTTGCAAACCTGCCGGCATTAGTGATGGTAGAGAGCCGTGGGCCCTCACCAGTTACAAACCAAAGATCAGCACCAAGCGCCTGTGGTAGCAGTAAAATATCTGCAAAAAGAATACTAGCATCAAAGGCATACCGTCGAATGGGCTGGAGACTGACCTCAGTTGCCAAATCGGAATTATAGCAAAGTGATAAGAAATCACCAGCCTCAGCACGCGTAGCCCGATATTCGGGGAGATAGCGGCCTGCTTGGCGCATCATCCAGATGGGTGGTGTTGGTAATGTTTCGCCGGCGAGAGCCCGCAGGATTGGTTTGGACTGTTTCATGACTTATCGATCCCAAGTGAGCGGCAATATGTCAAGCGGACTTCTCTTGAAAGCTGCGTCTTGCCGCAGTAGATCAAGTATATGGAAAGTACTCTTCCCCCACTTCGGCTAAAAATTGGTACAAGGGGTTCTCCGCTTGCATTGGCACAAGCAGTTGAGACCCGCGCGCTTCTTATGAAGGCATGGGATTGGCCTGAAGAGGCTTTTGAGGTGGTGGTCATCCAGACCTCTGGAGATCGAATCCAAGACCGACCCTTGCGGTTAGTGGGTGGCAAAGGATTGTTTACTAGGGAAATTGAAGAACAACTTTTGGATGGTAGTATCGATATAGCTGTCCATTCTATGAAAGATATGCCCACGGTGCAGCCGGATGGCTTGGTACTTGATATTTATTTGCCCCGTGAAGATGTACGCGATGCTTTCGTATCGACTGGATCGGTTTCAATTGCAGATTTGGCTAGAGGGGCGCGGGTTGGCACTTCAAGTCTTCGCCGTCGCGCACAATTGATGCATGTCCGGCCAGATCTTGATGTTGTTGAATTTCGCGGAAATGTGCAGACTCGGCTTAAAAAACTTGCTGATGGGGTGGCCAGCTGTACGTTTTTAGCGATGGCGGGCCTGAATCGTTTGAACATGGTACATGTCGCTACGGGTGCTATTGAACCTGAAGACATGCTTCCAGCTGTGGCGCAGGGAGCGATTGGTATTGAACGTCGTTTGGAGGACCACTCGACAGCAGTCATTTTAGAGCCCTTGCATGACACAAAAACTGGGCAAAGGGTTGCAGCAGAGCGCGCATTTTTGGCGACTTTAGATGGATCTTGTGAGACGCCTATCGCCGCTCTTGCAGTTATTGAAGGCTCTGAACTGCTGTTGCGAGGCGAGGTCTTACGTCCTGATGGCAGCGAAAAGCTTAGCGGTCATCGCCGTGGTCCCATCGCAGATGGAGTTGCAATGGGCCACGACTTAGCTAAAGAGCTGCTGTCCCAAGCAGGCTCTGAATTCTTCAGCTGGCGCTAGTCTGGGTAGACTTTGCCTGGGTTCATCAGATTTTTAGGATCAAATGCAGTCTTTATTGCCCACATCATTTCCAAGGCCACTGGATCTTTACGCCGTGCCATCGAATTCCGTTTTGACAAACCAATCCCATGTTCCGCAGAAAAACTGCCGTTAAGGGCTAGTACAACATCCTCAATGGCCTCGGTGATAGGCTCTTTGAAAACACCGCTTATGTCGGATGGATAGAACGTGTAATGTAAATTACCATCTCCTAGATGGGAGATGTAAAATTCCTCACCTGTGGGGTCAATTTCTGAAACACGTACTGAGACTTGCTGAAGAAACGTGGACACATCATCTAAGGGCACCGCGATATCGGTATCGATTGAACCCTTGAAACCAACTGTGATTTCCGCCGCCGATTCACGGCGCTCCCACATTACGCGCCGCTGCGCTTCGTTTTGTGCGATCACCGCATCTTGGGCGCTGCCTGCCTCGATCATATCCATTAGGGCATTTTCGAGGATAACTTGTAACTTTGGCGTGCCACTGCTGTCCTGTTCAAGGTCAGAGGTTCGAGTTGTGGCAACCTCAACAAGAATATTTATTTCATGGGCATCATCAAACGGTTCAAGGGCGCCGTCTTTTTGCTCCATATGGCGCTGAATATAACGTCTAGGCATAAACTCAAAGGCCTCAACCCCACCTCCAGTTTCGTTTTGTAAACGGTTAAGCAAGGGCAGAGAATCCTCTAGTGCGCGCATGCCCACCATTGCGGTCACATATGCCAAGGGCTTGCGGTAAAGACGCAGGGCTGCTGCTGTGATGATACCCAAAGTACCCTCAGCTCCAATAAACATATGTTTTAAATTCAAACCTGTATTGTCTTTGCGTAGCTCGGACATTAAGTTCATCACCCTCCCATCTGCGAGTACTACCTCAAGCCCAAGGCATAAATCGCGTGTGTTGCCGTAGCGTAAGACGTTTGACCCACCCGCGTTTGTGGACAGATTACCACCAATCATTGCAGAGCCTCTCGCTCCAAAATACAAGGGAAAAATCAGATTATGTGCATCCACGGCCTGATGTATACTGTCCAAAATAGCACCACTCTCAACAATAGCTACCTGTGTATTTGGCTTGATCTCTCGAATGGCATTCATTCTGTCTAGGCTGATCATAATGGCGTCTTGGGCCTTCGTGGCCCCAGTTAAACCGGTGTTACCACCGACAGGGACCATAGCCACCTCTGCTACTGAGCAGGCCCGCGCAATGGCCTGTACCTCTGCTGTGGTGGCTGGGCGGACTACGGCTAAGGGTTGCCAGTGATAGACATTCATCCAATCCCGTGTCCAAGTTTCTGCCGCTACGCCAGAAATTACATATTTTGCGCCTATATCGGTGCGAATTTGCTCTAAAATATCCATAGTTGAGGCTAAGTTATTTAAATACAAAATTGCAAGCCAGATTCATGCTTGACGATGGTCTCATCATTGCCTATTTCCCGCTTCTAAAGGCGGTATAGCTCAGTTGGTTAGAGCAGCGGAATCATAATCCGCGTGTCTGGGGTTCGAGTCCCTGTACCGCCACCAAAAAAATAATAATATCAGTTGGTTAAATTTTAGGTTGACGCGTTTTGTGCGTAGCGCATGTTTCGCACGGTTTTTCTAGCGCTCTGACCATTTAGAGTGCAGGATTTTTGTGTTAAACACGGTGTCGATAATGCTCAAATTGAACGCACACACG
>LAQD01000029.1:0-878 GCA_000981705.1 Rhodobacteraceae bacterium ASP10-04a | reverse complement strand
AACGCTTTGCAGATGTGGCTGCACTGTGCCGTAGCATCATGAAAGAGCAGCTTGATAAGGGTGTGGGAAAAAAGAGTTTTCGAGATTATATTATTGTCATAGACAAGTACCTCTTACCCTTCTTTGTCGATATTTTCGTTGCCAGCATTGATCGTGACATTGTTTTACAAGGGCTTACGGCCATTGAGACCGGGCAGATCAAACATATCCGCTATGGTGCCGGTTCGCCCTATATCGATCTCAAGCTGCTCTTTGGCGGCGCGTTGGAACTGGTGATTGATTCCGCACCCAATCTGGAAATGTTGCGCACAGCCTTAGGGGGTTTGTACGCCCGCAAGATGGCCGGGCTCTCTTTTGCCACGCAATCTGGCTTTGTTCGCTTTCAATACGCGCCAAAACCAGCTTTGATTCCGGCCGGGCGTGGCGCTATTTTGCGCACCACAGCAAGCCTTGCGGCGCATATGGATTTTGAGCTGCACATTACCTCACCTGACAGCGATGATATTGACAGCCTCGGGTATTTGGCGCCGAAAAGCTGCCAGCCGATGACCACGCCATAGGCGCCGATGCAGATGCCGGTAGATGCTCATACGGCGGTGCTGTTGTTGTTTCACGACCATGAATGGGAGCAAAATCTGCTGATGCACGCCGCCACATTGGAGCCGTTTTTTATCGGCGCCTTGCGCAGCCGCAAAACCCAAGAGATCCGCCTGCAACGGCTTGCAGACGCAGGACTCAGCGCTGCGTATTGTGGGCGCGTCCAAGGCCCGATCGGCCTCGTCCCCTGCTTGCGTAACGCCTCGCTGATCGCGGTACCCGCCCTCGCGGAAGTCACCGCAAACCTGCCCGCGGCGCAAATTAGGTTGGAGTAATTGATG
>LAQD01000028.1:60788-64935 GCA_000981705.1 Rhodobacteraceae bacterium ASP10-04a | reverse complement strand
ATTCCAACAATGAAAAAAGCAATTTTCAGCATCAATTACTCCAACCTAATTTGCGCCGCGGGCAGGTTTGCGGTGACTTCCGCGAGGGCGGATACCGCGATCAGCGAGGCGTTACGCAAGCAGGGGACGAGGCCGATCGGGCCTTGGACGCGCCCGCGATACGCAGCGCTGAGTCCTGCGCCTGCAAGCCGTTGCAGGCGGATCTCTTGGGTTTTGCGGCTGCCCAAGGCGCCGATAAAAAACGGCTCCAATGTGGCGGCGTGCATCAGCAGATTTTGCTCCCATTCATGGTCGTGAAACAACAACAGCACCGCCGTATGAGCATCTACCGGCATCTGCATCGGCGCCTATGGCGTGGTCATCGGCTGGCAGCTTTTCGGCGCCAAATACCCGAGGCTGTCAATATCATCGCTGTCAGGTGAGGCAATGTGCAGCTCAAAATCCATATGCGCCGCAAGGCTTGCTGTGGTGCGCAAAATAGCGCCCCGCCCGGCCAGAATCAAAGCTGGTTTTGGCGCGTATTGAAAGCGAACAAAGCCAGATTGCGTGGAAAAAGAGAGCTCGGCCATCTTGCGGGCGTACAAACCCTCTAAGGCTGCACGCAACATTTCCAGATTGGGTGCGGGATCAATCACCAGTTCCAACGCGCCGCCACAGGGCAGCTTGAGATCGATATAAGGCGAACCGGCACCATAGCGGATATGTTTGATCTGCCCGGTCTCAATGGCTGCAAGCCCTTGTAAAACAATGTCACGATCAATGCAGCCATTGGACAAATAACCCAACATTGCTCCATCTTGCGAAACAACGGCCAAAGACCCAACCTCGCGTGCAGCGCGCAAGGTTGGCCCGAATGGATCAGCGCCACGGTGGCTGCTAAAATGTCTTGTGCATGCTCAGAATAGGCTATTCTGCTCTCAGGCGGCATCATCTTCTCCAACCAAATCAGCAAAGCTTTTAAAAAATTTCGTCGCTAATTTTTTAGAAGTGCCCTGGATCAACCGACTACCTAATTGCGCCAGCTTACCACCAATATCTGCAGTTGCCGTGTAGTGTAGCAGAGTGCCGTCTAGATGTTTTTCTAACTCCACCACAGCTCCACCCTTAGCGTAACCCGCAGCGCCACCATTGCCTTTGCCAGTCAGCGAAAACCGCTCTGGGGGGGCATCTGGACTCAGTGTGACGTTACCACTAAATTTGGCTTTTACAGGACCAATTTTTAGCACAACTTTAGCTTCTAATTCGGTGTCCGAATGCTTGACGAGCTCCTCACAGCCTGGGATGCACTGTTTGAGAATTTCAGGATCATTTAATGCAGCATAGACGACTGCTTGAGAGGCCTTGATTATAATTTCGTCTTTGAGTTCCATAGTGGTAGTCCTATTTTCAACAGTAAGGAAATTTGAGCCTAGCCAATAGCTCGGCTTGATCTTTGGTTAAGATGTAAAAAATATACTCCCATTTTGTGGGCTAGCATTTTAAAGCATAGCATCGAGGGAGGTCACCTTTTCTATGAGATTCAATCGCGTAGAAGCGAGGTCTTCCAGCGTATCAATATCAGTAATAAAGCAGGCGTCGTCTGTCACAAACTGATGGACGCGTTCTGGACAGTTGCGTGTCAGTTTGCGGCAGCCAAGATTAACTGGGTCTGCCAACATAAGCGTCCGTTGCGCAGCGGGCACCACAATCGGATTACCCCGAATGCCACCTACTACTGGAACAGTGATCCGCCCATCCGCTTTAGCGTGATGCGCGGCAAGAAGATCTCTCAGATTGCCAGACTTAATATTGGGCTGATCACCAAGTGCTATTAGATAGGTCTCTGCCCTTGGTGCACCGCGCAACCCAGCATCGACAGAGGTCATTTGCCCCTCTTCAAACTGGCAGTTATGAACGAAGTTGACTGGTGCATCACCCATGGCAAAGGTTACAGCAGCCTGCTGATGCCCAGTCACCACAGTCACGGGGTGATCCGATACTTCAGCACAGGCAGATACAACACGACACAGCAGTGTATCATTGCCAATGAACAACAATAATTTGTTTATCGCCCCCATTCGACGCGATAGCCCAGCCGCAAGAACAATCACCGCTATGTCAGACATCGGCGCAATCTCGATTGAGGGAGCCAGCGCGACGCAATTGGGTGATCTCAGCCAGAATTGACAGGGCTATTTCATCTGGTGTGATCGAGTTGATACTCAAACCGGCAGGAGCTTTTACCTTTTTGAGGTTTGTAGAAAAATTAGGATTTTCCATCTCCAACTTGGCTGAAATGGCTTCAAATTTTCGCCGACTGCCTACGAAACAGACATAGCGAGAATTAATAGATAAAGCCGCACGCAATGCATCAATATCTCCCTGACCTTGGGTTGCCACAACCACAAAGTCACCTGTTTCAAAGTTAAAGCCGTGGGTGAACTGAGCATTGATGTCAGCAACTGGAGCGGCATGAGCCGACACCTTGAAATCAAAGCGTGTTGCGAGCTCAGATAACGCCATGGCAACCAAGCCAGTGCCGCAAATTACCAGTTCAGGCAAAGGCAAAATGGGCTCCACAAACACATCCATCGTGCCTTTAGAAGGGCAACCATTGTGGGCAAAATGTACACCATCACGCAATTCACCGGTAACAACCCCTTCGCTATCCAACAGTTCTTGCGGTCGCAGGGAGATAAACTTCGGTTCACCCGTTTTGATGGCTTCACGCGCAGCTTTACCCACTGCGCCGCGAGCACAGCCACCACCAACCCAACCCATAAGGATTTTTCCTTCAGGATCGAGCAAGGCTTTGCAACCCGGTTTAGCAGATGTGGCGTCAATGGTGCGTACCACTGTAGCCATAGCAAAAGGCAGACCTTTGAGTTTCAAAGACTGCATTTCTGCCTCCAGCTGGGTATGCTCTGACAGCGATAGGGTCATAGTCGCTCCAATGTCCGTTCAAGTGCCGCAAGATCGGTGAGTGTGGCCGCGGCGGCAAAAGCGTCTAGATGAGGCAGAGCAGCGGCCATACCTTTCGCCACAGGCTCATATCCTTGCCAGCCTTTTAGAGGGTTAAGCCAAATTATTTTGCAACCTCGACGCTTCAATTTAGCCAAGGCATTCCCTAATATCTCTGGTGTATCACTGTCATAGCCATCAGATAAAATTATCACCACACTGCGCCCATCGACAAAATTTCGAGCATAACCATTGGCAAACTTCTGTAGATTTGCACCAATTTTAGAGCCCCCACCAAAGCCATCTGCCAGTAAAGTAATCCGGTTCAAGGCCCGCATCGGATCATCGTCTCTCAATGCATTGGTAATACGCACCAACCGAGTATGAAACAGATAGGCATCACTAGCACTATCTGCCCGCATCAAGCCCGCAAGAAAGGCCAAAAACGGACGGGCATAATTCATCATCGATCCAGATACATCACAGAGAGCAACAATCTTCAAAGGTCGTTTTGGTCGTTTACTTTTGGCCAGATGTAGAGGTTCTCCACCAGTCGCTAAGCTGCGCCGTATGGTGCGACGCAAATCAATTGAACGGCCTCTTTGAGCCACCTTACGGCGGCGCGACCGGCGGTCTCTCAACGCTTTTCCCAGGCGGATTGCTACTCGCTCTGCGATGCGGATATCTTCAGAAGAAACTAGCTCCCGCAGATCTTTCTTCATTAAATTATGCGCCCTAGAGGCTAGTAGCTTACCAGTGCCTTGCGCATAGCTTTCATCAGCATCCTGCGAATCTTCAGGTTCATGAATAGACCCTTTGCCCGAGGTGCTTCGACTATTATCTGTACGGGTACTTTTGGTACCTTTCCCCGCAGGGGTAGCCTTGGAGGGAATAACCTTGTGGCGCACACGACCTTCGGCCATCCAGAAAGAGTCGAACAACATATCAAACTGTGCAGTGTCTTCCACTGATCCTGCACAAACAGACTTAAGCGCTAACCTAGCTTCAGAATGGACAATGGGGTTGACGCATGACAAAGCACGCAGCGCCAATTCTGTTTCTGATACCCCAAGGTGAAACCCATGCGCGCGCAAATGTGCCATAAACCCTGAAATTCGCGCTACAGCACCCGGGTCCGATCCAGTAAAGCGGGTAACTTTGCTCATGCTGCCTTGCCTGCTATACGAGCTGCTACTTCCATAGGTAC
>LAQD01000028.1:55716-60684 GCA_000981705.1 Rhodobacteraceae bacterium ASP10-04a | reverse complement strand
AAATCCAGCATTTCAGCGATACCAGGCACTTTTTCCAATTCTTCTTGCCGCAACTTCTGCACAAACCCAACAATCTGTTGGCCAAGATGCACCTCGACTTCAGGACAGCGAGACGCCAAAATGGCCAGCTCAGTTTGGCGGTCAGGATAATCAATGTGCGCATAGATACAGCGTCGGCGTAGCGCATCAGACAGATCACGCGTACCATTGGCAGTAAGGATCACCAAGGGCTTTGTAATTGCAGTGATCGTGCCCAACTCCGGTATAGTGATTTGAAATTCGGATAGAACTTCAAGCAAATAGGCCTCAAATTCCTCATCAGCACGATCAATCTCGTCGATCAAAAGTACAGGTGACTTGTCCTGCCGGATAGATTTGAGCAGTGGTCGTTCCATCAGATAATCTTCGGAAAAAATACGGTTTTCAACAGCCGTACCAGTTTCACCCGCCTCAGAGGCTGCACGAATTGACAGCAACTGTCGCTGATAGTTCCACTCGTAAATAGCTTGTGACGCATCCAGCCCCTCATAACATTGGAGTCGGATCAACTCGGTATCTTTAATCACAGCCAAGGCTCTTGCAACTTCAGTTTTACCCACACCCGCGGCACCCTCTAAAAGCAGCGGGCGGGCAAGCGTGATGGCGATATGAAGCGCCGTAGCAAGATCATCAGATGCAACATAACCAGTTTGCTCAAGCGATATTTGTAAATTCTTCCAGGTCATCATGGTTTTGTGCGGGGCACCCAACGGGTGCCCCGCCCTTTCATTAATCGTGCATGCCAAGGTCGTTGGCAGTCTTCCAAATACGCCAGTGATCATGAGGCATATTGGTGTGGCGGTTACCAAAAGGCCGGAAGGCATCTTGTACTGCATTCGAGAAACACGGGACACCACCAACATGTGGGCTTTCCCCCACACCCTTCGCACCGATTGGGTGATGCGGAGACGGCGTAACAGTGAAGTCGGTTTCAAAGTTTGGGACTTCCCAAGCAGTTGGAAGGAAGAAGTCCATCAAGGTTGCCGTTTTGCAATTACCCATATCATCATAGGCAATTTCTTGCCCCAGAGCTACCGCAAGTGCCTCTGTCAAACCACCATGAATCTGACCTTCGATGACCATGGGATTAATCCGTGTGCCGCAATCATCAAGCGCATAAAAGCGATTAATTTTGGGGACACCAGTGTCCACGTCTATATCCATCACGCAGACATATGCGCCAAAAGGATAGGTCATATTGGGTGGGTCATAGTAGCTTACCGCCTCAAGACCTGGCTCCAGACCGGGGATAGCTTGATTGTATGCCGCATAGGCAATTTCCCCCATCGTCTTAAACCGCTCTGGCGCACCTTTTATAACAAACCGGTCTACATCAAACTCGACGTCATCGTCATGGACTTCTAGCAAATAAGCCGCAATCATTTGGGCTTTTGCGCGGATTTTACGCCCTGCCATGGCCGTTGCAGCGCCAGCGACCGGTGTAGAACGTGACCCATATGTGCCCAAACCATAAGGGGCCGTATCGGTGTCGCCCTCCTCTATGGTGATCGAGTCAGCAGGAATGCCAATCTCAGACGCAAGAATCTGCGCAAAGGTCGTGGCATGTCCCTGACCTTGACTAATCGTGCCAAGCCGTGCAATCGCAGAGCCCGTTGGATGGATACGAATTTCGCAGCTGTCGAACATGCCCATCCCAAGAATATCGCAGTTCTTTACCGGCCCAGCTCCCACAATTTCCGTGAAGAAGCTCAAGCCAATACCCATGATAGTCCGGGTTTCACCGCGCTTAAAAGCAGCCACGCGTTCAGCTTGCTCTTTGCGCAACCCTTCATAATCCACAGCCTTAAGAGCCTTGTCCCACGCCGTGTGATAATCGCCACTATCATATTCCCATCCAAGAGCCGAGTCATAGGGAAACTGCTCTTTTTTGATAAAGTTGATCCGGCGCAGCTCTGCTGCGTCCATGTTCAATTCAATAGCAAGAACTTCGATCATACGCTCAATGAAATATACAGCCTCCGTAACTCGGAAAGAACAACGATAAGACACACCACCCGGGGCTTTGTTCGTGTAGACACCATCCACACCAAGATAGGCGATTGGGATATCATAGGAGCCTGTACAGATACTCATGAAACCTGCTGGAAATTTGGTTGGATCAGCACAGGCGTCAAAGGCACCGTGATCTGCGGTAACATGACAATGCAAACCAGTGATCTTACCTTCTTTAGTAGCCGAAATTTTACCCTTCATCCAATAATCACGCGCAAAGGCAGTAGACATCAGGTTTTCCATCCGGTCCTCAACCCATTTAACAGGAACACCGGTAACAATTGAGGCCACAATTGAGCAGACATAGCCGGGGTAAACTCCAACTTTATTACCAAAACCGCCACCGATATCGGGAGATACAACTCGGATGTTGTGCTCTTCTATGCCAGACAGAAGTGAAGCGACTGTGCGCACCACATGCGGCGCTTGGAATGTACCGTAAAGTGTCAGCTTGCCGTTCACCTTATCCATACTCGCAACAGAGCCGCATGGTTCTAACGGGCAGGGGTGGGTGCGATGGTAATACATTTCTTCGGTGGCAACGACATCAGCGTCATCGATGACAGCATTTGTTCCCTCTTCATCGCCAGCTTCCCATGTGAAAATATGGTTGTGGTGTTTGCGTGGCCCATGTGCACCGGGCGCTGTTGGATCAAGATCCTCGCGCAAAACCACGTCGGACTGTAAAGATTTGAACGGGTCAACAATGACTGGAAGTTCTTCATATTCAACCTCCACGAGGTCAACAGCATCCGCTGCGATATAACGATCTTTGGCCACGACAAAGGCCACCTCTTGGCCTTGAAAAAGCACTTTTCCATCAGCCAGAACCATCTGCTTGTCACCGGCCAGCGTTGGCATCCAGTGCAGGGACAATGGCTCAAGGTCTTTGGCAGTCAGTACAGCCACAACACCATCCAGCGCCATGGCAGCATCAATGTTGATCGATTTGACGCGAGCATGTGCATATGGCGAGCGGACAAAGTCGCCTGTCAACATGCCAGGTAAATTTATGTCATCGACATAGTGACCTTTGCCTTGAGTGAAGCGAGCATCTTCGACGCGTTTGCGCGAGGAGCCTAGACCTTTAAGGTTTGTGACGCGTTCTTCGCGTGTGACTTCGTCCTTCATTGGGCGGCCTCCTTGGCTGCATTCAGTTCAGCGGCTGCCGACAAAATGGATTTCACAATATTTTGATAACCAGTGCAGCGGCAAATATTACCAGAAATGCCAAAGCGCACGTCTTCTTCGGTTGGGTTCGGGTTCTCCTGGAGCAAGCGGTGCGCGCGGGTGATCATGCCCGGTGTGCAATAGCCGCACTGTAGTCCATGATGCTCTTTGAAGTTCTCTTGCAACACATGCAAATTATCTGGGCTTCCCAGCCCTTCGATTGTGGTAATCTCAGTGCCTTCAGCCTGAACCGCAAACATGGTGCAAGATTTAACTGATTTGCCGTTAATCTCAACCGTGCAAGCGCCACAATGAGATGTTTCACAACCAACATGTGCGCCGGTAAGTCCAAGTTTCTCACGAAGCACATAGATTAGTAGTTCGCGGGGCTCAGCGAGTATTTCTTTTTTCTCGCCGTTAACCGTCATTTTTACGATTTGGTTTGTCATGTTATCCTCCCCTTACGCCCTTGACCAGGCACGTGCGATTGCGCGTGAAATTATGATCCCAGCGACGTGTATTTTAAATTCAACGGGACCACGATTATCTTCAGTCGGGTCAATATCCTGTAGAGCGGCAGCAACAGCAGCTTTCATGGCGATAGCATCGCAGGATGTTCCTACCAATGCGGCTCCGGCGGCTTCAGACAGTACTGGCACATCGCTCAGGTTGGTCATTGCTACAGATGCACTGGTAACTTTGCCATCCTCTTTGGTAATCAACACCGCGCAGGCTGCGGTCGCATAGTCACCAATTTTGCGTTTTTGCTTTTCGTAGGCAAAGCCAGAATTAGTCACAGAAAAACTAATTTGAGTCAGAATTTCTCCATCTTCGCGTTCCGTCATGTAAGCGGCTTCGTAAAATTCGCGGGCCTTCACACTACGGGTTCCATCCGGTCCAACCAGAGTGAAAGTCGCATCAAGGCACTGCATGAGGCCAGGCATATCGTTGCCAGGATCGCCATTGGCGACATTGCCACCAATCGTGCCCATATATCGCACTTGGGGATCAGCAATCTGAAGCGCTGCTTCGTGAATGATTGGAGCCGCCGCCAAGAGCGCCTTATTGTTGATAAGGTCGTGTTGGGTGGTCATTGCACCAATGGTGACAGTGCCAACTTCGACTGTTATTCCTTTCAGGTCTGCAATATCTTGCAAATCCACTAAATGCGGCACATCTGCCATCCGCAATTTCATCATTGGGATCAGGCTATGCCCCCCCGCGATGACGCGTGCATCATCTCCGTGTTCCTCTAAAACAGTCAAAGCGCCTGCTAAATTAGAGGGTCGATGGTATTCAAAAGCTGATGTGATCATACGGTGTCCTCCCTGACGATGGTATACCCAAGAACACAACGGCACCGACCTTAAGGGTACCAGAGCAAACATCCGAGCTGCGGGAGTCCACGCACGAAATGCGAATAGCGGGAATGAAATGCGTTAACCATGTAGCGAAACTACACTGCAAATTACATCTTAATTATAAACCGAGGCGTGCGCGCACATTTTTGAGATAGGATCGGCTAATAGGGACATGATCAAGATGTACATTGTCATCAAAGAAACATTGGCCATTATCTTTGTTGCGTTCGAAACTCGTGACATGGTCTGTGTTAATCAAATAACTACGATGACCCTTCACAAAACTCAAACCGTTAAGTTTTGTCTCTATACTGGTTAGCGACCATGGGCAAAACAAGCACCCTGTATGATGATATAAGAGAGTATAGCGGCCATCAGCCTGAAC
>LAQD01000028.1:1452-55323 GCA_000981705.1 Rhodobacteraceae bacterium ASP10-04a | reverse complement strand
GCTATTACAATACCCGAGATAGAGTAAACAATTTTCACATCCTGAATACCTGACATTCCCAGATAATGCATTGCAAGAATCCCGCAACCGGCACATAGACCCGCACCTATTATTTTTTGGGGCGTGCGATCTCCAAAGTGTACAAGAAGTAGTGCTATTCCCGTCAATAGGATGGCGACCAAAGCGGAAACCATAGTGATTAGAGCATCATAATGGAAAGGCACTGGTAGGGTCATCCCTAGCATGGCAACAAAATGCATCGACCATATGCCGCCCCCTAAAGCAATCGCTGACATAGAAACAACCAGTTTGCGATGACCAATTTCTATAGCCGATGCACCCCGAGTTAACGACAGGCCAGTGAAGCCCGACATCAAAGCAATAGCTAGTGATGCTAACAATAAATAGAGATTATGGCCGTATTCCATCATGCCTTATCATATCGTGTTGGCATAAGTTTGCAAATTGGATGTAAAATGCCAATCTACTCTAACTAACTAAGCTTCCAATATGGTTGGGGCCTACCTATTTGATTTGTATCGCTGCCGCCATCAGTTGGCTGTCGTCATAGACATTAAACTCTATTTCAAGCCCGTCTTTAACTACGAAATGGTGCATTGAATTAGCCTCAAGATTTTCGGCTGTAACCTTCATAAAAACACATACGTCTGTGTCATTTGATACAACTTTTTCAATATCTAGATTAAATCCAGGCCACGCATCGTTCAACTTGGCAAGTACTCCCTCTGCAAAAGCAGAAAATCCAATATATTCACCAGACAAAGCATGAGAACCATTGAATTTAATTTTACAATCTGGATGATAAATACTTGCTAGCGCCTGGAAGTGGCTCTAGCTCGTCGTATCAAGGCTTATGCCGGATGATTAAGACTGCACAGGTGCTCTAATGTTCGACTTCGTCAAGGCGCCAAAGCTTTTCATATAAAACTGAAAAAGGTTACAAATTTTATCACATAGTCAGGCTAAATATCCTGCCAGATTACATCACGTCAGTTTTGCCTGAAAGTACCACTGTCCCAATTAAATTATTAACATTCAGAATAGTTAGTCGCCTTTAAAGTCAGCCAGCATTGTTCCCTGCTCTGCACACTCAAGAAGTATGGAACTAATATTCCAAACAACAGGATCTTCCTTCACCAATTCACCCAGCTTTTCCACAATCGATTTTGCACCAAGCGTGCCCGCATAGTGCATCAAACCACCGCGCCAACGCGGGAAACTAAGTTTGGACACAGTAATCAAATCAATATCGCCCACTGACTGAGCGATACCCTCACCCAGTAAGTGAGCCGCTTCATTGATCATCGCCAAAACCAACCGCTCATAAATTTGGTTAGGTGGATAATCAGTACGTTCACGTTTGGCAAAGTAGGATTCTTCAATCGCAAGGTCGGCTACAATAGGATCTTCGACCTTTCCGTTTCCACCGGGATAGCGATACCACCCTGCCCCGGTTTTAACTCCTAATTTACCAAGTTCTACCATTCTGTCAGCAATGGGAATATAGCGTCGGCTTGGGTCACGCGTAGCGTCTTGACGACGCCGATTAGCATGCGCCACATCAAGACCAGCCAAGTCCTGCGCCTCATATGGACCCAATTCATAACCAAAATTAACCATTGCTTCATCGACCTCCCATGGGGTCGAGCCATCCATAAAAACAGTGTCCGCCGCCTCTAAGTAACGGGTATAAATTCTATCAATTATTAGGTCAGTACCCGCAATTATATTTTTGCGTCTGGCCCCACATTCTGCAAAAAATATATATCTTAGCGCTTGTGATTGTGGCTCTGTTTTAAGCCGAATGAAGGCCGTGCGCTCAAAAAATAGAGCGTCATGGAAGGGTATTAAAAGACCATCCTCAATCACGTCGATTGCACGTTGGGGAGCATTCTGTCTGGGCATGTTTAACGAAGCGAATTGGCGTGCAGCCTCAAACATCATTCCATCCCGTTCTGGAGCAGGAAGTTCCCATGTAGGAACTATACATCCTAACTCTTCAGTATTGACCATAAAGGCCTCTAAATCAGTGTCGTCCTCTACTCGGTGAACCAAACCCGCTGTCAGTGCTTCATCTTGTTTAAGGAGCCTGCCAGTACTGATCATCTCCAGCGCTTTTTCCAGACCGACTAAGCGTGGCAAGCGTTGTGTTGCCCCTGCTCCGGGGATCATACCAAGCGTTATTTCAGGCAGCCCGATCTGCGCTTTGGAGTGCATGATGCGCATGCGGCAGGCCATGGCCACTTCTGCGGCATTCCCCAGCGCCAGACCATTAATTACAGCAATCCAAGGGATGAAACTGGAATCGATCGCATTCAAGATATCTGGTAAATAAGGTTCTTTCGGAGCTTCATCAAATTCTAGCAAATCGGTACCAGCCGCAAACATCTTCCCTACGCCACTCAGAATAACCCGTGTTATCGGCTCTTTTTCGGCCCAACGCACAGCATCCAAAAGCCCTTGGCCCACTGCTTTCCCAATTGTATTAACGGGAGGGTTATCAATCTGAACGTACCCCACACCATCTGCGATACGCATCGTGACACTCATATTAATCTCCCTAGAAAGCTGACGTGTTAGATTGGTATTGCAACATTACTCACACGTAAAAGCCTGCATAAATCAGAGTGCGAGACTTCAACGGACTTACCGCTTGTGTCAAGTTTGTAAGTTGCTTGCCCATAGTACACTTCGCGCGCTTTTAGAATTTGCTGGAGGTGAAGCATCGCCTGTGGGTTTCCAGCCATTGGGCGCAAATCACCCTGCGCACGGACGCGACCCATATGTTCGCTCGGCTGGGCTTTAATCCAAACAGTGTGGAAAAATTTTAAAACATGCTGAAATGTTTCTGCTGAAGACACGATGCCCCCTGCGACAGCCACAACAATGCGATCATGCTCTGCGGTTATCTCGTTTAGTATCTCAGATTCCAGCTGGCGATACCCTTCGTCACCATAGAGAGCGATGATCTCGCCAATAGGTATGCCTGCCTTATTGGCTATCTCTGAATTTAGTTCAATAAAGGCCATACCGAAGTATTTCGCTATCATTGGTCCTAAGGTTGACTTACCAGCGCCTCGTAATCCGATAAGACAGATACGCTCTGCTTTGACACTGCGATGTTGTTCTTTATCCAGAGCTTGCAAAACACACGCCTTCGTGTCCGCATCAGCCCCCTCGAATAAGACTGCGACGCGCGCGGCTTGGTCATCGGCCCCAATCAACGCCTCGATTGGTAGGTCAAGTGCTCGCGAGATTTGCTTAAGCAACCCAATAGAGATATTACCCTGCCCACCTTCAAGCTTGGCAAGATAGCGCGGGGATACACCTGATCTTTCAGATAATTCGCGCCGTGACATGCTTACCACTTTGCGCGCTGCGCGAACTCGTGTTCCAACCAATTCAATCAGTGCACTAATCTCCGCGTCAGCCTCATTTGATTGCTGTGTATTTGACGTGGCTAACATTATGCGACAACTATAATATGACGTCGTAGCATATCACAAATGTCCTCTGGCGGGGCCTGCTTAGTGAATTTGTCTGACGTAATGAATACGCTTACAGTCCGTGTCGAAAAGCAAAGCTTACCGTTTTGCATGCCATCAACGCGGAACGTGATAGATGTCTTGCCAAGGCTCACAGGCCAAACGTGGCAGATTAATTTGTGGCGAGGTGTAACTGGATGACTAAAATCCATCTCTAGCCTTACAAATGGCGTACCGATATTGCGGTCTAGTTCCATTTCGAACCAACCATCACCGCCAAGTTGCTCTTCCCACCATGCGTTGATGGCGTCCAATGCAAACCAGGGAAGCCTGCCCGTATAAGCAATCTTGGCAGGGTCGCAATCCCCCCATGTTACCCGAATGAAATGCTCATGAGTTTTTAAGGGCCGTGTTTCCACCTAGTAAGTCTCCACGTGATATCTGCCATCCTCACGCATAATATCACGCAGGGCTTGCCATTGCTCACCGATAGAGTCAGCGATGCTGCTAAAAGCGAGTTCTACTCCGTCCTCCATCTCCTTCAAGCCGCAAATGTAGATATATGTGTTTTTGTCTTGAAGCATTTCTGCTACGCGATGCTCCTCAGTGCGCAAACGGTCTTGGACATATTCCTTTTCTTGCCCCACAACCCGACTAAAGACGAGATATTTTTCCAGCAGCGTTTCAGGAATTTTATTCAGAGGGCCAAAATACGGCAGGCTGTCTGGCGTACGGGCGCCAAAGAACATGACCATGCCTCCAGATTTTTCACCAACCTGGCGTTGGCGCGCCATGGTAAAAGACCGCATCGGCGCAGAACCAGTTCCTGTACAGACCATCAAAAGCCGTGCCTGTGGATCAGAGGGTAATAGGAATGTGCCACCGAATGGACCGGTCACATTAATTTTATCGCCTGGGTTAAGGTCACACATATAATTCGAACAAACGCCACCATCCTCACGTTTCACAGTGAGGGAAACATTATGATACCCAGCGCGTTCGCCATCGCGAGGGCTGGACACGGAATAGAGCCGTGGCAAATATGGCTTGCCTTCAGCGTCGCTACCAGGAGCGATAATACCCATGGACTGGCCCTCAAGAATAGGGAACGGTTTGCCTTGGAAATCTAGGATGATGTGGCGCGTATCTGCGTCAGACGTTTCGCTAGTTAAACGATAATTCCCCTGAACGACGGCTTCCACGGGATGCCCAAGGTTATACAGATTAACCGTCGGTTTTGCAGCCGTTGCTGGGGCCTTGGCCTTGCCGCCTGCGCCCTTATGCGCTTCGGCCAGCAAAGCAGCAATTGGATCAAAGTCTTCCGTGGACCCTTCAGGCACAGTGATCTCACCTTGCTCGGGCAGTTCTTCCCAAGCATATTGGTCTTCGAGCGAATATGCCGAATCTTTACCCGCAACAATGCGCCATTCATCGATTGAACCCGTTGGGCAAACTGGAATGCAATCCATACAAAAATTACATTTGGAGGCATCGACAATGACATTGTCATCATTATGCTCAATAGCTTCTTCAGGGCAGGACATCTCGCAAGTGTAACAACGAATGCAAATTTCCGGGTCGATCAGATGTTGTTTAAACGGGCCCATCACGCATGCGTCCCCAAAAGGCCTAAAAATATATCAGGCAACTGGCTGATCTGAATACTCCCATAGTACGAACCCGTACTATCCTTGAACCCAATACATGTATTCTGCATTTTTTTTATGATAACAATCATGCCTTGATCGAATGCAGTTGTCTCAATAAACAAATGGCTCTCCTTTTGGCGATAAGGGAGGAGCAAAAGCCCCATCCCTCTTTTTACGTTAAGCCATATGCAATTTGACGTACTCAAAATCGCCCGGCTTATTATCGATACCAACTTTAGGTGGGGCGATCCACGACGCATATTTTCCAGCCTCATAGCAAGGGACCATAAGAGATTCGATGTAGGCGCCATCTTCTTTCGTAGGCAACCATTCGCCCTTGCGCTTTTCCCACTCATCGTTCGAAATGATGTTGCCATCTTGATCAGTTTTGATCACGCTGAAGACACCAATTTGGCGGTGGAAAGCTTCATCAGGCAGAGCCAGTTTGAACTCGATACCTGCTTTGGCAATAATCTTGTTCCAACGACCGATACCACCAGAAGCGTCACGGATATAATCATCTCGAAGACGCATGTTAATCGCGGTCAATGCGGGGACTTCTTGTGCAACAATTTTGCCATCTACAACACTGCGCACAACGTAGGTATCGTTTTGTAGTTGATGGTCGTCATCAATACGCTGCTCCATATAACGCCCTTTGATACCCTGGTTGAAAGCGTTTGCAGCGTTGGTGGACACTTCCTGGCCAAACAGATCAAGCGACAGAGAATAATGCAGGTTCAGTTTCTTCTGGATGGTAGGAAGATCAATAACATCCAGGTCACGGATTTTCCCAATCTCTGTGGGATCCGTGATCCCAGCCTTGTTCATCGCAGCCAGCGTTGCTTGGATCGTGCGCCCAACACCAGTTTCGCCAACAAACATATGGTGCGCTTCTTCGGTCAACATGAAGCGACATGTCCGACTGAGCGGATCAAAACCAGATTGAGCCAAAGATTCAAGCTGCATTTTGCCATCACGGTCTGTGAAGTACGTGAACATGAAGAAGGACAGCCAATCAGGCGTCTCCTCATTGAAAGCTCCCAGCATACGAGGTGAGTCATCAGATCCAGAGGACCGGACCAGCATATCGTCCGCTTCTTCCCGTCCGTCTTTGCCAAAGTATTTTTGTAGAAGATAAACCATCGCCCAAAGATGGCGACCCTCTTCCACGTTTACCTGAAACAGGTTGCGCATATCGTAGAGGGAAGGCGCCGTAAGACCCAAGAACCGCTGCTGCTCAACTGATCCTGGCTCAGTATCGCCTTGAATAACTATCAATCGCTTAAGCATGTTGCGATACTCGCCTGGCACTTCTTGCCATGCTGGCTTATTTTTGTGCTCACCCATTGGGATTATACGATTTTCAACTTCTGGTGCTAGCAAAATACCCCAGCGATAGTCGGGCATTTTCACATAATCAAACTTGGCCCAGCCCTTCGGATCAACGGAAACTGCCGTACGCAAATACACCATGGATTCCTGAAAGTTCTGTGGAATCAACTTGTTCCACCAATCAATATAACCGGGATGCCATTTTTCCAGCGCCTTCAAAACCTTCCGATCGCTGCTTAGGCCTACATTATTTGGGATTTTAGTATCGTAACTTACGTTAAGTAGATCGGACATTTTATCTCCTGATATCGTCTGCTTGCGTCTTAGACGCGTTCCATATTGTATTCACCGCGCACACCCGTGCCGTAACGCTGCAAAGCCCCGTCTTTGCCAACTGCGTTGGGGCGATTAAAAATCCAGTTCTGCCACGCAGTTAGGCGTCCAAAAATACGGGTTTCCATAGTTTCAGGGCCTGCAAAGCGAAGGTTTGCTTCCATACCAGTCATCGCGTCGGGCGAAAACGATACACGCTCCTCAATGAAGATACGCACTTCGTCCTCCCAATCGATGTCATCAAGGATGACTGTCACAAGACCCAGTTTATTGGCTTCTTCAGCTTCAACTGCTGTGCCTATAAAACACTTGAGGCTTTCTACATGCTCAGGCTCCGCCAAGAAGCGTGTATGCAAACGGGTCAAAGCGTTGCCCATTGGGTAACCGCCAAAGTTAGCATCCGTTAGGGTGATACTTGCCATCGAGCGGCTGTCTCCATCAAACTCATTTTCCATCATATAGGTGCGGTCAACGGAAAACAGGATTTCTGCCAAAACACCCACAAAGCATGACCCATGTTCCACAAGCGCAGCAAGTGAGCGGGATGTGACATCAAGCCGCTTCAATGTACGTTTCCAATATTGCTGCACTTCGTTTGCCAGCCAATGATCCGCATTATCAGACAGCATAGCCTCATGTGCTAAGAATTTTTTGGGGTCACCTTGCGTGCGGAAAAGCCAAAGGCCCAACTGGTTTTCATTGCTGCGCAAATGCAAGATCGCATCCTCCAGTTCGCGAGCGAGCTTGAACATATATGCTTGGTCACCCTGTGCTTGGAACTCAGTCATATCTGCAGGCGCGTCTTCCTCAGGACCTTTTAAGCTGATGGTCACTTTGCGACCTGGGCGGTCCAGTTCAACCTCGATCAGGTCGTAGGAAACCGCGTCATCGATAATATGACGACTCAAGGGGCCAATGGAAATACCGCCCAAAATGTTCGCTTTCTGTGAATTATTAGCAAATTCTTGGGCACGATTGACAACAGCCTCGTCAAACTTTGAATTGGCGACGACCTCATCAACCAAGCGCCACTCCTTAGCGCGCTTTCCTTTGATCCCCTCCTCCATGGAACAGAAAATATCTGCCCGATCACGTCGAACTTTGCGCTTGTCCGTAACCCGTGTCAGCCCACCTGTACCTGGCAAAACTGCGAGCAGTGGAACCTCTGGCAGCCCAACCGCCGATGTTGAATCATCAGTCAGCATAATATGATTACATGCCAGCGCCAATTCATATCCGCCGCCAGCACATGCACCTTTTATCGCTGCGATGTAGTTCTGACCCGAGTCCAGTTCGGCGGCCTCAAATGTATTGCGTGTTTCATTGGTGAACTTGCAGAAGTTAACTTTATGACTATGCTCCGCACTGCCCAGCATGCGAATGTTTGCACCCGCGCAAAACACTTTATCCTTGCCTGATTTAATCACCACAACCTTGACTTCAGGATGTTCAAACCGCATCCGCTGAACTACGTCATTTAACTCAATGTCAACACCAAGGTCGTATGAATTCAACTTTAACTCATAGCCCTCAAACAGCCCACCATTTTCGTCCACATCCATGACAAGGTTCGCGATGGGCCCGTTATATTCAATTTTCCAATGACGATATTTAGATGGGTCAGTTTGAAAATCAATTACCTTGGACATCGTAACATTCCTCTGCGGCTAATCACCCGAAACTACTAAGTAAGGTTACGGAAGTAAACATTTATTGCATAATATAGCATAAAAATATCATATTATTGGCTAATATAGCTTAATTTAGTTCTAAATTAAGTATAAATATGCTTTATATTGCATTCTCTGCTATCTGCTCTAGATAATCTACTAATAGATGCATTTCAGCCACCGCCACCCCCATAACCAAGC
This sequence comes from Rhodobacteraceae bacterium ASP10-04a, assembly GCA_000981705.1. Classification (GTDB taxonomy): domain Bacteria; phylum Pseudomonadota; class Alphaproteobacteria; order Rhodobacterales; family Rhodobacteraceae; genus Planktomarina; species Planktomarina antarctica. The sequence goes on along the minus strand of LAQD01000028.1, from coordinate 46,629 downwards.
CCTCCCGTTTCATAGGAAGAAGATCACGCGCGATATGTGCCAAACGCAGCGCGGCCTTGGGACGGTTCATCTTCATTTTAAGGTAGCCATTAGCAATCTGGATCAAACCTTGGACGAACTGCCGCTCTACACTTGGCTCTGGCAGAACCATCCAAACAGGTTCAAAAACCTCATGAGCTTCCCAATAAAATCCAAATTTCTGATATTTAAGCCCAAGCTGGAACGCGCGGCTTTCCGCTAGGCGTGCCGAATCCAGCCCCGCACGCGCAGTGTCGCGAACTAAATCAAACGTACACTCAGGATGGCGCGGCGTCTGGCCCGGAACGTATGCCTGCTCCGGCCAAATCTCCCAAGCCTCCATTAAAAACCGACAACCTTTGCCATTTCAATACGCTGTAAACGCGCACAATGCTCTGAGATTTCGGCTGTGACGACAGCCCTTTGATCAACAAATGGCGCATGTTTGCAGTTGTTCAAAATAAGCGTATCAACAGGAGAATAAGCCCGAGATTCGACTTCCTCTATCTGTGCGATGGTACCATATTCATCACCCACACCTTGGATAGCAAGCGTGGGGATACGGAAATGATCAATCACATCGGCAACATTCCACTTATTGGAACCGTGGCGCAGCCAAACCTCACTCCATCCGAGAAACGCATTGTCAGGGTCCCGATGATATTTTGCCAAACGCGCCCGTAGATCAGTAGTCTCAAAGGCTACCGTGGCCCTAGCAATTTCAGCCAGCCCCATTTCTTCGGTAAAAAAATGCGGCGCCATTAAAACGATGCTGCGCACCCGATAATCCGCAACACTTCCAGCATAGATCGCAGCAATCGTTGCGCCGTCGCTATGACCCACCAAGATACCACGTTCAAAGCCAATGGCATCTAAAACTTGTGGCAGGACCTCTATCGCCTCTACACTCATGTAGTCTGCTGGACGCGGCAGGTCAGCAGCTTCCGATTGTCCATAACCTGCGCGTGAGTAAACGAACACACCCATCCCAGTGGCCTTCGCCAAGGCCTCTGGGAAATCTTTCCAAAGCGCTACACAGCCCAACCCTTCATGCAAAAGCACCAAGGTCGGCGCATCGCTTGGAGCTGGTCCATAGCACGTATATTCAAGAGATTTACCACCAGCTGTTAAAGTACCCACAGGCGTCCATGATGCGGTCATGCTGTTTCCCTCAGTTTAAAACGTTGTATTTTTCCAGTAGCTGTTTTGGGAAGGTCATCCACGATCTCAATCCAGCGCGGGTATTTCCACTTACCGATTTTATCTTTGATATAGTCCTTCAGATCAGCGACATCAGCTTCAGTTTTTCCCGTTTTCAACACGATAAACGCCTTGGGCTTTTCCAGACCCCCGTCATCACGATGCGCGACAACGGCAGCTTCCAAGATAGCAGGATAGGCACCAAGCGCCTGCTCTATCTCAAACGGACTAACCCAAATCCCAGAGACCTTGAACATATCATCAGTGCGTCCACAGTAAATAAAGCGCCCTTCCCCTGTCAATTCGTATTTATCACCCGTACGGGTCCATTCCCCTTCAAATGTTCTGCGAGATTTTTCGCGTTGGTTCCAGTAATCCACCGCTGCGGAATTTCCTCTCACCAGCAATTCCCCGATGCCACCCACACCGACCTCTTCGCCCAAATCATCAACCAATCGAACGTCATAGCCAGGAACGGCTGTACCTGATGTGCCATATTCAACATCACCAGGCTTGTTGGATAGGAATATATGCAACATCTCAGTCGAGCCAACACCATCCATGATATCAACACCCCAAATGTCCTTCCACTTGAGTGCAATCGCAGTAGGAAGCGCTTCCCCTGCAGAAATACAGGTGCGAAGTGGCGCAGCAGGATAGGCGCCTTCTGTCTCCCATTTCTGGATCATCGCCGCGTAAAGAGTAGGGACACCGCAATAAATGGTGGGTTGATAAGTCGCCAGAATATCTGAGACGGTGTCAGGTGTGGGCCGACCATTATACAAATACGCCGTGGCGCCCACTGCCATTGGAAAGGACATTCCGTTACCCATACCGTAGGCAAAAAACAGTTTTGCGACTGAAAAGATCGAGTCGTTTTCAGTAATCTGGAGAACTTGCGACCCGTACGTGTCGCAAGTAACGCGCAAGGCATCATGCACATGACGTACGCCTTTAGGCGCACCGGTCGAACCCGATGAATAAAGCCAAAAGGCAACTTCCTCACCACTACATTCAACAGTTTTAAACGGCTCAGCGCCTTGAATAAAATCCTTATAAGCTATGGTTCCAGCGGGTGCGGTACCGCCAATCACAACGATCTGTTTCAAATGTGGCGACCCTTGTACGGCGGGCAAAACCACATCCAAAAGTTCATACGAAATAAACACAATGTTAGCGCGGCTGTCATTTAAAATCTTACGATAAACATCAGTGGCCAATAGCGTGTTAAGTGGAATGGGCTGCACACCTGATTTCAACGCGCCCCAGAATACCTCAAGAAATTCGATCTGATCCAAAATCAACATCGCCGCGCGTTCTTCCCGCCGTAGACCGGCATACATCAGTGCCGAAGCACAACGTGCCGAACTATCGGCGAGCGCGCCAAATGTTACTGTGCGCCCACCCTCCCAAGCTTCGATAAACGCCACCTTGTCTCCACGGCCTTCACCAATATGTCGATCAATAAACCAACTTGCTGCGTTCCCATTCATGACGTCGCCACCTCCCTGCGTACCGGTCATCTCTTATTTGCGTGTGATCTCTTGCAGTGGGCTTTTGTAGGCTCTCTAGCGACAAGGAATCACAGTAATGAGTGTACAGCCCATTTTTCAATTTTAGCAATTTTATGCACTAAATTAATAAAAAAACTTCACTTACTGCACTATATTACATAAATTTAATTACTAGATCCTGTAAACGCATTGCATTATTTGTAGCAGTATAAGAACGGGCCTCATCTTCGATGCCACTCCTCTCAAAAATAGCGAGCCAATCCGTCCAATGCCTTGCACAATTAGCCGGTATGGATGGAGCAAAGCAACCGCCAAACTGCTCACTCAGTGCCACGTAGCGAACATCAGAAGCCTGATCGAGAGATGGGCAAGCTGGTTAAACCCTAGTTGGCAACTACCGGGCTTATGCACGATGGATTGTACAATTTATGTTTAGATTTTAGTAGGCAGACAGAGGATCGCCTACATTCTTTAATAAGAATTATACGAAACTTTACTTATAGACATTAAAAATTAACGCAATCGCAGGGCAAAAGTTGCCAAAACTACAATTCCTAAAGCGCTACCCGCGCCAAATGCTAGCGTAAATCCAATATAATCCGCCAGTCCACCTAGCGCTATAGCACCCATCGCTGTAGCACCTATACCAACCATCGTCCAAAGGCTCATCACGCGCCCACGAAGGCTGTCGTCTAGATCAATTTGGATAGCTGTCTGAATTGATATTCCGGACAATGTGCTAGAAAATCCAAGATAGGAAATGCATATAAGTGTGAACCCCCATGAATTGGAGAGACCTAATAAAGACACTAGAGCAATTCCAACTAATGCACTGGCAAGTACATACTTTGGTAATTCTCCAGAAGTTTGGCCTGGCATAAGGGCTTTTGTCATTCCAGCAAGCAGGGCACCAAAACCTGCGCTCGATGTTAATAGTCCAAGCCCTGCTGCACCCTTGTTAAACAAGCCATCAGCAATAACTGGAAGAATTTCTAGGGTGCCACGAATCAAAAAAGAATAAAGAGCCGTGATTAAAAGAGCTCGGCATATAAAGGGGCTTTTTAAAACATGCCTAATTCCAGAATTAAGCGCACTAAAAAAAGCTTCATCCTTAACTCCCGATGATAATCGTTCTCTGGGACGCAGCAGACCTATTGCAAATAGGAAGGGTAAATAGCACAACATTTGGACTAGTAGCGCTAAACTCACCCCCCAAACTGCAATCAGCCAGCCACCTAGGGCCGGGCCAGTTAGTCTTGCCAAATTGAAATTGATTGCTCCGATTGTGATTACCGATGCAACAGAGGTGCGATCAACCAGTCGAGGCGCCAGCGACATCCTAACGGGCGTGTGGGCCGAAACGACTAACCCCGAAAACCCCGACAACACTGACAAGACCACCTCATTTAAAATTCCAAAGGTAAAAAAAAGATAAAACCCTAGAGCGAGCATAAATGAAAGTAACTGCGTTACCTTCGCCGCTTGCTTAATCCGCACTCTATCGATCAAGACACCAAAAAACGGTCCAATGATCATCGATGGTGCAAAATTTATAAACGCCACGAAACCCACGAAGGTAGCTGATGACGTCAGATCCCAGGCGAGCCAACCTATAGTAACTCGTTGCATCCAGAGAGCGTTTGATGCAAATAAATTGCCACCAAGATAAATACGGAAATCACGAAAACTAAGTGCAGATAGATTCATTCCAAATCGGTACCGTAATGCATTCATTACTACAATGCAGAGCAATGTGAATTAGGAAGCCCAGCACCACGCGGCAAAGATCAGTCATAGGCTTCAGGATAGTTCTTAGAAAGCCAGGACAGTCGTGCATTGGGCACAAGACCAAAATTGTAATAATTACAACCATCGGCAACTTGAAGCGCTGCGTCCGTCCTTGCAGCAAAGTTTGCACGATCAGAGACCTCTGGATAAAAAAGTTGGAAACCCGCAATCAATGTTTTTTTTGGTCCAATAACACGCCGAACATTTTCCAAATTAGGGAGTATCTGGTCCTGAGATGTTGTATAGGTGCAATACACGATGCCATCACAGCATGTCGCAGTGGCGCCAAGATCAACGCCGCGCCACCAACTATTGATGTCATCAATCAGCAGAATGCGACTGTCAGGGTGCGCGGCAGCGCGAATATCTCTGATCAGTGACACAATAGGCTCACTGCGCCATATTAGGTAGTCAAACAGGTCAGGATGGTCGGAAAATGCATTAAGCTTGGTGGCTGGAAAGTCTGGGAATTGTGTTTCGGGAATTTCACGCTCAAAGGATTGGTCTAGAAGTCGGCGTGCGGCTTCCTGCGCGGCGTCTGCGTCCACCCCGTTGCTCTTTGCCCGTTTTTGGCAATGTGCGCAAAAGCACACGCCAAGTAAAAATAGATCCTCAGGTAGCAGCCCCAGTCCGTCTTTTTCGTGGTGAAACCCGTGGTTAAATTCCATAAAATCGAGACTTTCCAACTCGATCCGATCGGGCCGATAACGTTCGCTTATTTCGGCAACGACGCCGGTCACGTAAGCCCGCGCCGCTGGGCTCGAGGGGCAAAGCCCATATCTAAGGGAATCGCCATGCGCAGTGCGTAAAACGTGTTCAGGATGCGCCATCCCCAGACGGGTATTATGCATACAAACGGTCCAACATGAAATTTTTGGCCCACCCGCATCCCGAAGACGCGTCAATTTAGCCAAATAGTCACCTTCACTGGCGACTATTTCGGCTTGCAAAGGCTTGATTTCAGAATTTTTCCAGCGTTCCGGCTCAACCTTATAATAAACAGTGCCATCCTGTGGAAAGTAGACCCTACGCCTCGGGTTCCCCGGACTCAGGAATTTCCCGGCATGATAGGATGTTGCAAGACTGATGGTATTGATGTCCCGGGCTGCAAAAATCTGCAAAGCAGCATCAAGGCCCCAATCATGTAGGTCCCAAGGATAGGCCCAAACAGATTGCTCGTTCATTGCTTAGCCATAACGAATTTACCGTCCTGAATTGTCCCCATTGGTACTATATTTTGATTGAAAGAAATAGTTTTCCCAAGTGCATCTTCTAGAAGAAGATCTTGATTTTTCAGCACTATAATACTTGCATCACCCGTTTTTCCAGCTGTCAAATGACCCAAATCATCGCGCCTAATTGCCTTAGCGGGATTAAGAGAGGCGGCCTTAATAACGTTAACCAAGGGCATCCCAAGTGCCAAAAACTTTGTCATTGTATACAATAAATCACGAGCAGGTCCATCGATACAAAGCGCGTGAACGTCAGATGAAATAGTATCGGGTGGAAACCCTGCCGCGATCATCGCGTGACCAGTTTGCCACGAAAATGAACCCATTCCATGCCCAACATCAAAAAGAACTCCTCGCTTCCGCGCGCGAAGTACTGCATCTTTCACGCGTCCGTCAGATTGAACGGGACTGTTGGGGTAAGGACGAAAGCAATGTGTAAGAACGTCACCAGGTCGAAGAAGGTCAACCACATCTTCAAACCGGGGCGGCGCTTCGTCGATGTGGGCCATCAGCGGCAAGCCAGTTTTGTCGGCAACGTCTAGAGCAATTTCGAGAGGTGCGATGCCAGAAGTACCGCTAGTGTGATGGCCGACACGGACTTTGATCCCAATGATCAGGTCTTTGTTAGCCAGGGCAACTTCAGCAGCCTCGCGAGCGGCCATCAAACGCATGTCCCAGCTTTCACCCACCATAATATTTGAGGAAAACCCGAAGATTCCAGCGAATGACACATGCAAATATACAAGGACCCGTGTTTTGGCCCGTTCAATCACATGTGCCCGAAACCCCGCAAAATTTCCAGGTCCCGCGCTGCCTGTATCAACCAACGTTGTCGTCGCCGATTTTGCCGAATAAGCATCAGCGTCGACACCTAAAGAGGTTCCGCCCCAGTACACGTGAGTATGAAGGTCAATTAGGCCTGGTGTGACAATGGCACCCGTGACGTCATGGCGTTCTGCACCTTCGAGTCCAATGCCAAATCCCGAAATCCGTCCCCGGGTGAATGCAATATCTTCGATACAATCTCGACCACTCAGTGGGTCGATAACTCTGCCGCCTGCCAATACAAGATCATGTGCCACTTCGTGTCCCCGCCATTGTGACCACAGACGCCTCCGTCGGCAACTCGAGGGTCTAGTGGCTAGCCTTTATATCTTCTATTATTCTCTCTATTTCTGGCAATAATTCAAGAGTACGATGCTGAATCTAGACGAATGGTCCATAAATTGTAGCTGTTTTCTGAACATATTCCTCAGATATTACAGAAAATGTATAGATTCTGGACGTAACGCCGAAATATTGCCTATGATTGCAACACATATTGAGCTAAAATATGTGACAGATAGGCAGGAAATGTGGCTAGTTTCTCGAAGGAAAATTAGTGATTAATTTGTCAGGTTCGCGCGTCGTGATAACGGGAGCAGGTGGCGGAATAGGGTCGACGATGTGCGACACGTTTTCTACGGCTGGTGCCGAAGTCGTCGGGTGCGATGTAGCAGGAACCGAATTCCGCCCAGACTGCACTGAAACGTTCGAATTTGATTTCCTCGACAGGGATGACGTCAGCCGCGCCGCTGATGCTATACTTTCAAAGGGTACACCATCGATCGTCGTTCTCAACGCAGGCTGGACGAAGGCGGCAACGTTGGCGTCTATGACACAAGATGATCTCGACCATGAAATGGCAGGAAATTTCACGGCATCAGCACTTTTTTGTCTGAAGTTCTTGCCAATGATGCGGACTTTACAGGGGGACCGCAGTTTCGTTTTTACCTCCTCCGTCAACGCATTGGTGCATTTTGGTAATCCGGCCTATTCGGCTGCAAAGGCAGCCGGAATGGCATGGATGCGGGCATTGGCTGTTGAAGAAGGAACAAATGGAATTCGGGCCAACGCGGTCATTCCCGCTTCCACACAAACCCCAGCCTGGAATGTACGCATGAAAGCGGATCCAGGAATTCTTAATCGGTTGTCTCGACTTTATCCACTGGGGCGCATCGTAACCGCGCAAGAAGTCGCAAATGCGACCCTGTTCCTCGCATCACCGCTTGCCACTGGCATCACCGGCACTTCTATAACTGTTGATGCCGGGCTATCTGCAGGCAATCTCCCAACAATGGAGGCAATAGCCGAAGCCGCCAAAGAGTAATAAATGCGTGTAATACTGCAATCTTAATCGCCCGATAATTGTTTCCCCACCAAATTTTGGTACGGGAGGGCTTTCAAATTGCTGGTGCATAACCCGACGCTTTCGACATTGTAACTTCCAGCAGCTATCGGATCGTAGGCGTCTTTGTGCGAAACAGCCGCTTTGACTATGACATAGTCTGCATCTTCTGGCCGAATGCCCTGAGAATGTAGCTGACCAAGGTCCATGGGTGGTGTTTTCCTACTTGTAAGCAGAATTGTCACCTGTTCATTTCGCAACACGGCGCAAAGCCCCATGTCGATATGGGTTCCCACCATCGAAGCGAGGTGGGAATTCTCGTTCTCTAGATCAAACTGACCATTGCTGAGGTGACAGATCGTGCCGTCAAATTTGATTGGGGCTCCATGATGATTGTCTAATTTAGCACCAATCAAGAGGCTAACCTGATCATCAACTTTTAGGGTGTGACATTGGCTTGCAGCTTTGGGATCGTTGAGGATGGCAATGATATTTTTACGGCCAGAATCTAACAATGGTGACAACAAACCGGTTCCGTCACCCGGCGTGCCTCCACCAATGTTATCGGCAGGTTCAACCAACAAGATGGGCCCAGGGCCACGCGGTTCGGTGTCAATGCGTTTCAAAACCATCTCAAGAGCAGCTTCCTTAGGATAAGCGCCGGACATGTTAGCTTCAAATACTAACAGCAATTCATCAAGATAGCCTTGCGCAACCGAGGCGGCGCCACTGGTGCAGCAATTCAAACTGAATCCACAATCCACAATGTCAGCGTAGGAATATCCACCCATTACATTGATGCATAACATGTCTGGATCCTGAAGTTCGATCGCGCGAGCCCGTGCCAGAACCGCTTTCATTGGGTCAGATGCTGTTGCGAGACCCGTTGGGGGAATGACGTATGGTGTTCCAAGATGATGTTGGGTCGACTTTTGGCCACGCATTAATATTCCAAAGAGGGCAGCGGCTTCGACTGCCGCTTTGCGGGCATCGGTGTGAGGATTCATTCGATAAGAATACAGGCAAGTGCTAAAATTAGTCATGTCTTTGGACACATTGGCATGAAAATCAATCACGGCAACAACGGGAATATCGATACCCTTGGCCGTCAGTCGAGAATGAATTTCACGAAAGAGATCTCCTTCGACATCGTCTGAGCCTTCACTTACCATTGCCCCATGAAGAACTAAAAATATGCCGTCGATGTCAGCACAATGTTGTTCAAAAGATTCAAAGAAGTGTTTGTAGAAAACTTCAATAACCTCTTGCATGACGATACCAGAAGGGTTTGCCATCATTTGAATGGCAGGTATAATTGACCACTTTTGGGTATCTGCATAGTCCAGAAACCCATCCGCCGGTGAACCGTTGCCAATGTTATTCGAAATTACATCTGGGCCAATAGATATACCGCCTTCGCGGAATTCTTTCAGCCCCGTTTTATGGTGAATAAATGTGTGGGTTTCGTGGAAAAGTCCAGCCATCAATACGGTCTTATTTTTCATCCCAAACGGCCTCTCTGTGGCGCTCAATTCGCCTAGATCTTTTTATCAGACGCCAAATCTCGATCAAGCTTTGCTTGATAAGCTGCACGAGTTTCTTTATCTACTTCAGCACTTTTTGCAAAATATATAAACCCTAGCGCCCGACGGGATCTGGTCTTGGATCGGTTCTTGCCGGCCCAATGTATAGTGTTGCAGTGATGCATTAGGAATGTTCCAGCCTGACAAGGAAAGCCGACTGTATTTGCCTTGTCAGTGTCAGTACCAAAGTCCGTCATTCCTTGCGAAAATCCCAACACGTTTGACCGCCCGTGGAGGCGCAACCCTGATTTGTGAGACGAGCGGACATAGTGTAGGCAACCATTTTCATGATCGACTTCCTCCAACGCCAACCAACCAGTGACGGCCTTTAAAGGCTTGATGTGAAAATAATACCCATCTTGATGCGCCGGCGTGGCCTTGCCAATTCTGGGCGGTTTGTTGAAATACTCTAAGTTGACGCCCTTTACGTCCTCACCCAGTGCGGTTTCCGCCATCGTCCGGATAACGCTGTTTTTTAATAAGTCATCAAAATACGGATCATGGTCGTGCATGTTCATCATTTGCTTGATGCTCGCGCGATCGTTGATATCTTCATAGTACACTTCGTTCTTGCCCATACTTTGCACTCTATCGGCGATAAACCTGTCAAGTTCGATATTGATCTCGGTCATTTTGGCAAAATTAAACAGTGGTTCAACTGTTAAATAACCGTCACGGTCAAAACTGTCTTTAACGTCTGAACCTGCCGCGGACTTAGATGAATGAGCCATGAAATCTTTCCAATAACTAATAATTTTTGTTGCACAATTCAAACGCAGATTGTTCTATAAGTCTTATAAGTAGATCGACAAAAATATAGGAATATCGATAATTTTAGCTTGAAATGGATTAATATGTTATGAATACCAGTATCCAAGCCAACCAATTGGCTCTTGGAAAGCATCAGTTTGGGCGTATTGACCAACGCATGAAAGTCGGACCAGTGACTTGGGCATTCCATGATTTGTTTTGGGTTCATCAGGGCCAAGTTGAGCTGGAATTTCTAGACTTAGAGTGCAAAGAACTGCTTGACGCGCCGGCAGGGGTATTGATCTTACCCAACACTGCATTCTCGGGGTACGCCACAGATGATTTTGCATCCGCTTCTGTGTGCCACTTCAAATATTCAGGGGGCGATGTTGCCAATTTTTGCGCGCCTGGATACCTAGTTGTGCGTCGGAACGAAGGCCTACATGTCCAAAACCAGATACGACTGGCAATGGAGTTGTCACAAAGTGACGCTCCAGAGACGATAGACAGGCGACAGCGGTTACTTCGATCGATCCTCGACGGATTTGAGTATCCCGAAAAACGACTACGCAAAGTATCTTTGGGCTCAAAAAACCGATTGACGGCTTCGTGGAAGCAAGCGGCGGACCATTTAGAAAATATGCGGACATTAAGCGACGTTGCACGCCTCGCTGGTGTAAGCGAAAGCGGGTTTCGAAAACAACACCGCGAAAATTATACTAAGTCAGCGGGAGATTATCTGCGCGACCTACGCCTAAAGAAAGGTGAAGAATTGTTGGCGACAACGGGGTTTTCAGTTTCTGAAATTGCACACTTAGTTGGATATCAGCACGGGGAAACCTTTTGTACGGCATTTAGAAAATCACGTGGGCTAACGGCAGGGCAGTACCGCCGCTGGTCCAAACCATTCGCATAATTAAAGGGCTTTCAAATGAAACTAGCGCACGAAGTTTTAATCTACGCGAACCCACATCCTCTATTAATCAGTAGGCAAGCGATCTTTCCAGGCATTGTACAGTTACCCGACGAAAGTCTGCTCGCCATGTTTTCGATAGGCCAAGCGTTTGATGCTGCAGATCATCGAACCTTTATTAGCAAAAGCGACAACCTGGGAAGATCTTGGACAGTCCCAAGACGAATGAATGATCACGAATTTCAGCCAGATCAGATATCCGAAACCCTCAAACCGCTCCTGTTAAGTGATGGCAGCTTACTTGCAACTGGCTACGGATTTGTTCGCCCAGATGATATTACACCGATTGTGGACCCAGACACGTTTGATGTACTTTCGCTAAAACATATGATCAGTAAATCAACCGACAACGGAGCGACATGGGAAAAGCCTCGCATAGTAGATATCGGTGGTAGAGCCCTAGAAATATCAGGACCATGTATTCAGCTCACATCGGGGCGCATTCTTGCGGCAGCTCCACCGTTTCATCTGGGTGTCGATGGCCATGTAGGGTGGATTATTTACAGCGATGATGGTGGTCAAAACTGGGATCGCCTTTCAACTTTTTTTGAAAGTCCAACTGGCGAAGTTGCTGCTTGGGAATGTCGATTGTGCGAAACATCGACCGGGCAATTAGCCGTTTTATTCTGGGCTTATGATAATGAAAAAAAGTGTAATTTGAACAACCATATCGTTATTTCAAATGATGGGGGGAAGAGTTTTGGGCTAGCGGTCGACACTGGCGTTCGCGGTCAGGCATCCAACTTAATGCCGTGTGGAGTGGGTAAAATTCTGACTATCCACGCGCATCGTGAAAACCCAGTCGGACTATGGGTTCGCAAAGTTAATATCGAAAATGGTAGTTTTGAAATTGAAAGTGAAGTTAACTTGTTTTCTGACGACACTATGGGCAGTGATGCTACAGATATTCGTAAACAATTTGGCAGCCTGAAATTTGGGCAGCCGTCGTTGTTACAGCTTTCAAATGGTCAGGTATTGGCAGCTTGCTGGGCGTTTGAGAATTGTCAGCATGTCATAAAGGGCTTCATGCTTGATCTATAACCAGTTTGGTCATTATTTTTTATATTAGCCCCACTTTCAGACCACAAGCCGCGCAAAGTGCAGATCCATGGCGCTATGATTGCCTGCGTAGTAGGCGATTAGCACATCGTCGTCTGGCAAATGTACGGCAAACGGCAATCCAAAACTCCACATCTCCATACCAGCTAATAGGTCGCCAGTATTCTGGGTGTTCGAACCTTTTGGGAGCGGGTGCTGATAGACGAGAACTTCGCTTTTTGGATCAAACGGCGCATCAATAGCTGGGGAAATACGGGCACGAATACACTGACCTCCAAAGCGATCCACCCATGCCAAAACAACCCTCCCATCTGAAAGCATGGCCGGCGGGCCAGCCTGATCGGCGAATCCAAGGTCCAAAGGCGCTGACCATGAATTCATGTTATCTGTGCTGATGCGCCGATGAATGTTGAGGTACTTTTGTGTGGTGATGTCGTACGTCCACGCAAATGTCGCAACACTACCGCTAGCACCAACGCCACAACGCAAGTCCCAATTAAAAACGCGCGCCGTAGTGTCTTCGGCAATTGGTCCGGTCTCGGACCAACTTCGCCCATTGTCAAAAGATTGAAATAGGACAGCCCTTTGACGCCATTTTGACGTATCATAATAGTGCTTGTTAGTCTCGATGCTCATAGCCAAAGATCCATCCGCGAGCTTTAAGATTGGGTTAGTCAGGCTTGGTGGCCCAATATCGTCTGACATCGGAATTTTTCGCCAGGAGGTCCAAGTGGCGCCTCCATCATGTGAATCTGCCAATAGGATTTCCATAGGAAGGCATCCCTCGGTCTTCGCATTAAACAAAGGCATTCCAGGGTGCGCGGTACGGTCGACCCACATGACAGCTGCCAAAAGATGGTCTGCGCTAAGTTCCGTCAGATAGCAAAGTTTTAATGTTCCAAGCTGCCCATCAACAACTGTGTCTACGAATGGATTAGTGGGTTTGCTCCAAGAGCGACCATTATCGTGGGAACGGGCGAACTCGATCTGTTCTTGGTCGCTGTCTTTGTTATCACCGACGCGGTACGTGGCCAACAAGTCTCCATTATGTAGAATGGTGACTGTCCCAAAGTTAATGCAGGCTCGCGCTGTTCCTACTTCGGCCGAGCTGATCACTCCAGTTTCGACAATCTTCATGATTTCTTTACTTTCAGATCATCTGGAGCTGGCTCATTGGAGGCCTTCCCTGGCCAGCCCATCAACAATTTTGCGTTCTTCTCTGCCTCAAGAGCCTGGTCTGGGTCTTTGAAAACTTGCATGACGCATTGGGGCTTTTGGCGATCAATAACGTCATACACCAGACTATAACCCAATTTATCCATGATCGGCCCAATCCATCCAGCGCAATGGTCGCAATATCGCGCCATTGGCTCAGCGTCGTTGTCCATTACTTTGCCAAGGCTCGGACAGGCGTTCATCCGCAGTTCTAAGCGATCTTCATGTAGTTCTAGGTTGAGGTCACAGTTTTCCTCGATACGGATGTGTTCCCAGTAGTCCCGCATGCCTTCCAGGCCATAGTCGCGAAAGGCTTCAAGAGTATGGCGCTCTTGATTTCGGCTAATTTCCAACCAATAGGCCTGCAAGGCGTCGTCGCCCTGTGTTTCAAGAAACTTAAAGACCTCGTTGTAGAATTTGGTAAAATGGTCGCTAGGTATCATTTGCGTCTACCAATGATTTGCCTACACGCGCCTGGAGCGATAATTTCCGTTTTGATCTCGAAAGGGCTGCCATCGGCCATGGCATTATTGGTCTTGATAGTTTGATCGCAAAAGTGGTCTGAAACCTGCGGTGCAATTTTTTTAACGTGGTGATATGCCGTGCAGTGCTTCACCGTTAGAACTACCTCATCGTCTACAATTTCAATCTGATAATCCGAGCCTTCACGGGTAAAAAAATGCCGCCAATGCTTAACTAGCTCACCTGCGTTGCCGGCGATCAAATGACCACGAATATCAGCGTAAACGTCCTTTCCAACGCGGGTAAAAATCTCATCCATAACTTCGACGCCGTAGTTTTCGATAATGAAATCAATTGTGGTGTTGGCTGCGCCGTGAAAATCCATATGGACGTTCCCAACTTCGTTATAACGAAGTGGTTTGTCGTCTTGTTTGATCATGGTTTACGCTCATAAACTTGCTTGCCACCAACATAGGTAGCATTTACCGCGAATGTACTAGGATCAAGCAATGAAAAGTCAGCCAATTTCCCAGTTTCAACGCTGCCCATGTCGCCTTCGAGCCCAAGCACACGGGCCGGAATTAGCGCGCTGGCGATGGCCGCGCGGGTCAAGCCAGCTCCACTAAAAGTCAGAAAATTCAACATAGCCTCATGTGAGGTCAGGGAAGATCCACAAAGGCCACCTTTGTCATCCTTTACGGCTTTACCCTTCTCACTGGTCAGCCAATAGCCAGGGTACGCTTCAAAGCGCGCGCCCTCACGGCCCGCAAACTTGATAGAATCTGTTTCTAAGAAAACGCGGTCTGATGGCAGCTGTGCTAGCAGCTTCACCAGCTTGGGGTGAACATGAATTCCATCACAGATTATCCCCAACGGAAGACCAGATTCTGCAATCAGCGCATCAGGCAAAGAAAATTGATGCACACCGCTACCATCTGGCGGTAGTGAGGCGGTGACATTGTACATATGCGTAACCGCATCGATTCCCCACGAAACATAGCGCGAGATATCATCCGCCAACGCACAGCTGTGACCGAGGTGCACGGACACGCCGGCCTGTTTCATAAGTCGTATAAAGGCTTCCGCGCCTTCAAGCTCAGGAGCCACTGTTACGGCCAGCAGATGGCCGTCGGCGGCGTCAATGATTTCATGGGCGAGGTTAAGTGTAGGAAGCCGCAAGTTCTCTGGGTTATGCGCACCGGGTGCTCCAAAACAAGGCCCTTCGCTATGTACGCCCAATGCGCGTGCGCCATTTGCTTGGCCACATTGTCCTGCCAAATCTGAAATTACTGATGCCATCTTTTCAGGGGCCAATGATCCAATTGTTGGCAAAAAGCCAGTTACGCCGTGAGCTGGCAAAAGGGCTGAGCTGTCCGCGACACATCCAGGCGTTGGTTCATGATAAAAATTTACATCAAACCCGTGTTGCAATAGATCGATCATGCCCGGGAATATAATTTGACCAGCGCCATCGATAATTCGCCAGTCCGTACCAGTAGCTGACGCAGGATCCAAAAGCGCGGAAATTCGATCGTCTTCCATCACTAAATCTTTGAGTACTGGCCCCGTTGGGGTTATGATTGAAACGTTCGTCCATTTTTGTTTCACTTGCATGAACCTGCCAATCCTAATATGTTATTATACTAACGATGTAGGTTGAAACTTCAAGGTGCAATAATGACAAAGCCATGCGTCTGTGTGACGGGCTCGACCCAAGGAATTGGATTTGCAATTGCAGAGGCGTTCGCCAAAACAGGTGCGCGGCTTGTAATCAATTCTCATGAGCCCAATTCCACATCAGTCCGCGCCTTAGCAAAACTGACAGAATGCCATTTTGTCCAGGCAGATTTGTCAAGCGCTGAGGGCGCCACCTCCTTTGTCGAGCAGGCACATCAGAAATTAGGTTCGCTTGATACGCTGGTCAATAACGCTGGAATTTTTAACGATAGTGACTTTGGCACACTCGATGAAACACTGTTTGACAGTGCCTTTAACTTGAACGTTAAAGGTTATTTGTTCGCAGCACAGGCATTTTGTGCAAAAGTTCGAGCTGACCAGGACGGTGCCTCGATCATTTGTATTGGGTCTACAAATTCAGTCTCTGCCGAAAGAAATAGTGTTATTTATGACAGCACGAAAGGCGCTATATTGATGATGGTACGTTCGCTAGCAGTTTCGCTAGCTGACCGGGGAATTCGCGTCAACGGGGTAGGACCAGGCATCATTCAGACACCTCTGACCCAACCCGGACTTGATAAAGGTGAGACCCGCGCAGTCCTAACTAGGCAAATTCCACTAGGTCGGATCGGAAAGCCAGAAGATGTTGGGGGCGCTGCAGTTTTCCTTGCGTCACCTGAAGCACGCTATATAACCGGGCAAATGCTTTATGTAGATGGTGGAATTATTGCGCGCCAAATATCATGGGACGAACCAGTTTGACCAAAAATCTATCCCCACGCCACCTACAGCTACGTGCGACGCTTTTTAGACGCTGGAAAACCCGTGGGTTAAAACCAGGTGCTAGAATTGAATCTCAAAATGAAATTGTCAAACTTTCAGATTTTTCACTTATTACAGTAATGAAAACGCTCAAAGACCTCGAATCAGAGGGCGTAATTCGCCGGCAAGTTGGTAAAGGATCGTATTTGGTCACAACTCCTTGGGCCGAATTGTACTGGCGCATTGGATTTTTCTATAATCGCGATATTGTGGGTGGGGGAATTTTTGACAACGCGTTTTATACGCGCATGGTGGTCGCAATTGAAAAAGGCGTTGTTTCCGACGGACACGAGTTCGTACTAGGCAGTTTCACTCATGAAACAATGCCAATCAACCTTTGGGACGCGCTGGATGCAGTCATTGTGACGGGGATTACCGATGAGACCAAAATTCTTGGGCTTACGGAAACGACAAGCCAGGTTAGCCTGATAGATCTATTTCCAGACGCTTTGCCATTTCACAGCTTTCGGCTTGATTTTACGACCCCATTTATGGACATGTTTAAGGGATTTCTAGGCAAGCCCTACAAGTACCTGTATTTGGACTCAGAAATTTTGTCCCGTGAACAAGCCGTCCGTCGCAAAGGATTTCATGACGCGCACCAGGCAATTAATCCAAACACAGAAATTTCTATAATCACAGTAAATCAAGAAGTTGGGTTTGACGATACAGATGAGCTTTTGGCTGCGATTACTGAATTCAAGCCTGACGTTGTTTGCGGCTATGTGCACAGAAATTGGCGCGATCTAATTCAGACCCAATTTTCTCACAATATAGAGGTCTACGGGTACGTATTGGATTCAGAAAAACCAGGGTTTGTCGTTAAGACGGCGGAATGGATGGATCAGGTTCTGCCCGAAGTCTATGAGCACCTCGCGAACCGACAATCGACAAAAGAGCACAGCGTATACCCGGCAAAATTCGTTCACTGACTAAAAATCAACAGGAGTACACATGTTAAAAATAGTTAACAAAGGCGCAAAGTCCAACCTTCCATTTAGTCCTGCAATAATCGCCGGCGACCTAATGTTTGTGTCCGGGCAAGCTTCAGTTGATTCTGAAATCGGTACGATTATTTCCGGTACCTTCGAAGAAGAAATGCGCCGGTCGATCGAAAATTTACGTTCGATTTTAGTGGCAGAGGGCCTGTCGTTAGATAACGTGATAAATATAAAATCTTATGTAGCCCAGCAAAGTGATTTGCCTTTATACAACAAGATATATGCTGAATATTTTGCAGCGCCACTACCAACACGGAGCACAATTATGGGTGTTCTCGGGACAATGTTAAAGTTTGAGTTGGATGGCATCGCTTGTGTTTCAACAACGCGCCAGCAGGCTTCATAGACGTAACGCCGGTTTAAAAATAGGTCAGGATACCATCAATCACATCATAGTCATCGGTAACTATCGGCATAAACCGCCATTTATCAAAGGCGGTACAGGGGTGTGAAATACCCGAACAAATCATGTCACCTACTTGCCAACTCGTGTCCGCGCCCAAGCGGACATAAGCATGTTGATCATTCGTATTGAATATCTCGCATTCGCCGACGTCCATAAAACCTGAGCCTGGTCGAAACCGTTTAAACGGAACTGGAAGGCCAGCATCAAACGGTACGTCTCGCTTTCCCATTGTCAAGAACCCCAAATGTGGTTCAGGAACGGACTGAACGTATGACCAGACTTCCAACGCAGGACGAAATTCCGAATACCACTGACGGCTTGGATCAAGCCGAGCATCTTCTTGTGCGCTTCGGTATGCGCCATGATCATTGGTCAGGTAACAACCACTTCGCAACAAAACACGGACTGGGATCGACATATCAAGAGACTTGAAACGTTCTGCAATGATGTCGAAGTGGGACGAACCACCGCCAGTCAGGATGAACTCATCTAGGTCGTGGTACGCCGATTGTGGAATGGCGCGAACAATATCAAGGATGAGATCCGCGTAGATCGCCACAGGTGTGGCGCTTTTGTCTAGCCCTGGAATTGCACCCTCAAACGCACCGACGCCGCAAAACTTAAATCGGTCAGGCCGCTTTGAAATTTCACTTATTACCGCGAGTGCTTGGCTTCTATCACGTAAACCGGTGCGACCACCCATTGCTCCCACTTCAACCAAAACACCAATCGGCCGATTTTGGGGTATACCGTGCAGCGATTGCTCGATATTTTCGATTTGGCCGATGGAATCCACAAAGCAGAAAAACTCAAACTCTGGATCGGCATTAATCTCAGATACAACAGTTTGGACGTTGGATTTTCCGATCAATTGATTGGCGAGAACGATGCGATTTATTCCGTATTTACGCATGACTTGAATTTGATTGACCGTTGCCGCCGTGATACCCCAAGCGCCACATCTTAATTGTTCGTCAAACAACTGTGGGCTCATGGTCGTTTTACCATGAGGTGCCAATGATAAGTCATTTATGCGTAGGTAATTAGCAAATAGATCGGTGTTGTAGTCAAGATTTGCGCGCTTTAGCACCATCAATGGTAACGGCATATCTTCACGCAGAACATTCCAATTTTTATCTGCGATCTTATCAAGCGCGAACGGTTCGCTCGTTCCTGGAATACCCTTGGTGCGCCCATCAAGAAAAGTTTGCCTTATTGGGTCTATATTCAATGTATTAAATCCCATCAAAGGCGGACAACATCTTATCTGCATACTTTGTAAGCGCCAAAACATCAGCACCAATGTTGAGTAAATTGTAGCCCATGTCCACATAGGAGGCGACCGAAGCAGGGTCGGCCACAGTGGCTGCAATCTTGTTGTGCTTTCGCGCTGCTGTCGCAACCTGTTCACGCATGCGGACAATCTCTGGATGGTTCAGTTGACCGGGTATACCCATGGCGACAGACATGTCTCCAGGGCCAAAGAATAAGGCGTCAACTCCCTCCAATGCGGCAATTTCGTCAATATCATCCATAACCTCTGGATCTTCGATTTGGTACAAGGCAAACCGTTCGCGATTTGCTGTTTCAAGATAGTCTTGAAATTCTACGCGTGTGAAGAGCGCATCATTGTTTCCGCCGTCCACCGGACGCTTTCCAACAGGCGCAAACTTTGTCATGTCACGCACATTTATGGCGTCAGCTAAGTTCATCACGTGCGGTACAATTAAGCCAGCCGCATCCATCTCTAACGGCCGGATGTAGTCACTGTAGCTGCCACGGGATACACGCACTATAGCGTCTACATCGTAGATTTTTGCTGCACGAATTTGATGCTCCATCGATTCGTAGCTGCCAGAACAATGTTCACTGCAAAGCCAAATTGCATCTGGTTGCGCCATCGCAAAAATCTCAGCTACTTTTGCATCGTTGGTGTTCAGTTTTAGTACGCGAGCAACTTTACCATCGCGAATGGTGCGCAAAACCCGACTTTCACGCATTCTATAGGCAGAAGGTTTACCAGCGGAATATTGTTCTTGTGACATGATTTTCCTCGTTTAATAAAGATAATTATTTGGCGGTATATCCGCCGTCGACTGGAATATTAGTTCCTGTAATGTATGCGGATGCGTCAGAAGCCAAAAATATAATTGCACCTTTCAAGTCAGTATCGTTGGCCATACGTCCTAATTGCGTTCTGGCGGAATAATTAGCAATGAATGGGGCCGGTTGGCCAGCTTCGTAGCCACCTGGCGAAAGACAATTAACGCGGACATTTTCGGGGCCAAGAACGCTTGCGGCCCAGCGGGTAAAATTGATCATACCACCTTTTTCGAAGAAGTAGATTGGCGAAGGGTCTGGCATCATGTCAGTGCCCAGGTAGTTATCCATTTCTACGCCGACAATACCCATCATTGAACTAATATTGATGATCGATCCTGACTTTTGTGCCTTCATGTTCTGTGCGAAAAGATAGGTAATCTTGAATAATGCCGAAGCATTGACGTGAAGGCTGATGTCATAGGCTTCCAAGTCATGCGCCCACCCATCATGCGCAGACCGCGTGACCGCGTTGTTTACCAAAATATCGCATGTTCCACATTGCTTTATGATATCAGCGTGAACTTTCTCAATGGATGCGTCCAAAGAAAGGTCAAGGTGCATCGCGGTCACATCATAGCCGCGATCGCGCAGCTTTTGCGCGACTGCTTCCAGTGCTTCGATCCCGCGCGACGCAATGAAGGTTTTTGCGCCAGCTTCAGCCAGCGCCTCAACAATTTGGCGTCCGTAAAGTCCGGCTCCACCAGTAACAAGCGCAGTTTTTCCTTTGAGTGAAAATGTATTTAAAACTGACACGGTGGTTACTCCAAATCTTTCAAGTAAATTGTTTTTCCGCCTTGTTCACGGCTTTCAATGCCAGCGATGACAAGTTGCATAAGCTCGCGGGTTTCTTCCCAGGGCACGGGTGGGGTACCCAACCGCAAATAATCAACAAAGGACGTCAGCTGGGCTTTGAAGGCGTGGAAACTGTCGGCCATCCGCAGCTGCACGCCTCCATGCGTACCGGCAAGCGTCATCATTCCGGCTCCCCCCGCCAGATTATAAATGTTGACTAGATTGATATCGATGTTGTCGCGATGGCGGAGGTGCAAAATATTTCGCTCGAGATGACCTGTATTCTGGACCGAGATGAAGCCTGGTCCAACAACTGGATAGACTGCCTCCAATGAGTGTATTCCATAGGTTTCCCAACTCTTGGCCATCGTGAAGTTAACGTATTCTAGTTTACCCAGCGCATGCGTCGCCTGGTGGTACGGCGCGAATTCTTTCGCGAAGCGCATCGCCGAAGAGCTAATCAACGGATGGCCAGCATTCACCCAATCTGAAAATATGGCTAAGTCACGCCTAGTATTACACAGTGGTTTGTCGACAAAAATTGGTATGCCCGCTTCAACGAACGGCCGGCAACGCTCGACGTGCTCTTCGCCTTTGTCTGTGGCAACGAGCACTGCGTCGACGTTGCCTATGACGTCTGTTGCGTTGGATACTACAGTATCAATCTTGGCAACCTTAGCGACCAATTCCGCGTCCGCTGGATCATCTGTCCAAACATGCGTGACCTCCACACCGTCAATCCCAAGAGTGTGGGAGGGTTGCTTGGAAATATAATCACGAATGGCGGGATAGGGGCATTGTGCCAATGCCTCCGCATCGTAACGACCATTAAGAATAATACTCCAAGAATACGGGTGACCGTTTCCCTCGGTCATGCCCAGCATTGCCAGTTTAATTGGAGCGCTTACTATTGGAAATTTTGGCATCCCTATTTTCCTACTCACCATGCGGTCCATCCACCATCGATAGGAAGTGTGTGCCCAGTGATGTAGCTTGCCGCGTCCGATAATAAAAAAGCAACTGGGCCGGCAGTCTCATGATTCTGGCCAACACGCCCCAGCATCGTATCACGTTCAAGGTTTTTAATAAATTCATCTGGTAAATCTAGTTTTTCAATATTTGGGAAGGGGCCAGGCGCAACCGCATTTACACGAATGTTTTGGGGGCCAAAATGAGATGCCAGATAGCGTACCATCTGAATCATTCCCGCTTTACCAGCCCCGTATTCAATTGGATTTCGCGTAAGGCCGTGTGGATAATTGGCCTGGTTGGGAGAAACCAGACCAAACATGGATGAATACATAACAATACTTCCCGCACCCTCCATGTACTTCGCAGCTTCACGAGCCATCAGGAACGGGCCCGTAAGGTTAAGGTTATTAGCGAGATCAAAGTCGTCACTGGTCAAGTCTTGGATTTCTTTTCCAGAGGCGCCTGATGTTGCGTTGACCAACCCATGCAACCTACCAAAGTAATTCACACTGGCAGTTACATAATCAACGATTGATGTTTCGTTTCCTATATCAAGTGGCAAGCCAATAACCCTAGCATCGGGCAAATTAGCGCAGATTGATTGGATGGCTTGATCCAATTGTTCTTGATTAGAGTCACCGATGCAAATATTTGCACCTTCAGCGACGAGAAGTTTGCAAAGAGGTACGCCCAAATATCCAGCCCCTCCAGCAATCAATATCGTTTTTCCTTTTAGGCTTTTCAAAGGTCCAATCCCACTCAATAGTCCAGCTCAATAATTCGGCGTTCATCCCATGACTGCTTGGCGGAAAGTGCAAGCCGAAGGTTCAATTCCGCGTCTTCCAGTGTAGCCAGATGGCACGGCCCACCTTCCAATGCATCCATCATATAATTAGCTTGCATTGCAAAGCGCGCTTGATGCGCTTCCATAGGCACCAAACCATCCATGAAGTCACGAGTTTGGGCAGGAGTAGCTGCATCGCTGTTGCGATAAATCAATTTGGAATGGTCGAGCATTAAATTGCCAGTCGTACCTATAAATTCTTGCTGGTTGGTGTTTGGCTTTTGGAATTGGTTAATAACGACGTTTGCCATGACACCGCTTTCAAAACAGACGTTGATCAGACACGTATCTTCGGTCTGCGTGCCCTGCAGGACCAGCCGGTCATACATGCAACTGATATTCTTGGGTCTGCCTGCGATCCAGATCAGCATATCAAACAAATGACTTGCCGCGTCTAGAATTGCACCACCACCCATCTCAGGCCTTGCATAGTATGTAGATTGAAAATCAGGTCGATATTTTGGAAACTCCTGAGAAGAATTCATATAAATGAGCTTCAAGTCACCAATTTTTTTAGCCTGAATATCGCTGCGTAACTGCTGCAACTCGTCCGCTACCCGCCGCGTAAACCCCACCCGCGCAAGTAGGTTTTTGGCCTTCACTTTTTCAAGGACGTCTTGTACGCCTTCCATAGAAACCGACAATGGTTTTTCAACCATAAAAGGTAGGTCTGCGGCGATACACTTTGTCATCAAGGGCAGATGAGTATGGGCGGGTGCGCATATGACAGCTAAATCAAATGAGTTTAAATCTGCCTGACCTATTCCCTGATATTTATCGACCAATGCAAATTTTTGGGCCATGTCCGCACGCTTTTTATCATCTGGCTCGACAACAGAAAGTCTGGCACGCCCAGTTTGAGTATAGCCCTTAATATGTCTAAGTCCAATGCCGCCGGCACCAATAATCAGCACGTTATGGATGAAGTTCTCCTAGCATTTTTTAGTTTAAAATCAGTTTAGCAGCAGTTTGACTCTTAAATATAACTTGTTATCATGTTAATAAGATATCTCGGTATGTCAACCAATATGGCATACTAACTATCAGGCAAGATAATTAGGCCTTGGGGACAGATTAGTGCATAAAAGTAAAGGTGATGGAGACGTTCTTAGTCGCTGCAAATTGCAGCTTTCTACAGCTGTTATTGCAGACGCTCTCGATTCTTTTGGGCTTCACAATCAGGTTTTGCGGCCAGGACTTGTTGCATTGGACACGTCACAGATTTTGTGCGGTTTCGCCCGCGTCGGGCTATACATGCCTATTTATCACGACGACGAAGATGTCCGTGTATATGAACAAGAAATTGCACTTGTTGATAGCCTTCTTCCTGGTGAAGTGGCAGTACTCGTTTGCCATGGAAACCTTCGGATCTCCCCTTGGGGGGAGCTATTATCTGAAAGGTCAACACATCTTGGTGCGGCTGGTTGCCTGACGGATGGATGTGTCCGCGATTCTCCACAAATTAGGAATTTGGGTTTCCCAGTCTATGCCGCTGGAACAAACCCTTCAGACACCAAGTATCGTGGGAAAATGATGATGTCAGATGTCCCTGGTGAGATTGGTGGGGTTTCAGTTTCACGAGGTGACCTAATATTTGGTGATCCAGATGGGATCGTCATCGTACCGTCTGATTTCGTGGACAGGGTCGTGAAAAATGCGCTCGTGAAAGTAAGTGCAGAAAATACAGTGCGCAATGAAATTCGCGCCGGTGAGGCGCTGGCAGATGTTTTTGAACGGCACAAAATTCTTTAAACTTGGATATCGATATCTAAATTGGAGGGCAGTTAAATATTAGTTCAGATGAAACCTAAGGGTCAGGGAGCCAGTTCATGATATTTTTGGTCGACCAAAAGTGACTATATTGGCTTCAAAAACGATTAATGGTCTCCTGAACGTGTATAACTCTGAAGAGGTTAAGCAAGTGGCGACGGACAGCACAGCATCAAATATAGCCAACGAATTAGCAGGCGATATCCATAGTGGGCTGTTACGTCCCGGTGACATGTTCCCTTCGGAACGTTCTCTATGTGGACGATTTGGCGTCGGTCGGAGTATTGTCAGAGATGGAATGACCATTTTGCACGGCATGGGTCTCGCCGATCATGCCAAGGGCATGCGCCCGCGTGTAGCGGTTCCCAAATTGTCACGTGTGATGCTTGGTGCGTCCGACGCCGCCCAGTATTTCTTTAAGGATAACGAAGGCCGCGCACATTTACAGCAAGCCCGCCTTTTCCTTGAAACAAGCATGGTCCAGTACGCAGTTCAGAACGCCTCAAATGCCCAAATTGCAAAAATGGTTGGTGCCGTAGAAGAATGCGACGCAAATCTGGATAATATCGCTGGTTTCCGGAACGCGGATGTAAAATTCCATCGCGCATTGGCCGAAGTACCAGGTAACCCAATTTTTGTAGCCCTGCACGAGACGTTTGTGGATCGCTTAATGAAGAGAGCTCCAATTGAGGATAATCTTTTGGCCCACAATCAAATCAGCAACGAAGGGCATAAAGAAATTATTTCAGCTATTTTAGCCAAAGATTCGGGTGCCGCAGTTCGGTCTTTAACGGAACACTTAGTGCGAAATTACGAAACATTTTTACATCGTTCTCTTATCAACAAGATTTTAAAAACTTAACAATACCAGGCTAATAAGCCATAACCAACGGAGGAAGTAATGTTTGATAAAATTTTAGGAGTTGCGCTCGCAGCGGCCTTGCTTAGTGCAGGACCGAACTTTGCGACAGCGCAGGCCATTAACAGCGAACCACTGTCTGATCCACGCGTTCGTCAGGCGATTGCATATGCAATTGATATGGACACTATTGTCGAAACGTTGCTCGAAGGAAAAGCAATTGTAGCTGACAGCATGCTGCCAAACGGACCACATAAGCCAGATGGTTTGAACCCATATGCGTATGACCCAGCCAAAGCCCGCGAACTTCTTGCGCTCGCTAACTGGGATTCTGGCCGCGAGCTTGACATGGTCTACTATTACGGTGACCAACTTACTGCCGATCTGATGGCAGCGGTTCAGTCATATCTTTCTGATGTTGGCGTTAAGATGAGCTATCGCAAACTGGAAGGCGATGTCGGCGCACAACTTACAACAAGACCAACCAATCCAGTCGATGGCATTTCCAACATTGCATGGGATTTGGGTTACGGCGCCGCTGCTGCGACCGCTTTGCAAGAATACTACAACCCCTACAAAACTGGTGGTACGTCCCACACGCCAGGTAATGTTGAGTTAGATGGGCTCATTGATGCAATCAATGCGACCGCTAATCCCGACGAACAACGCCCAGCTTATTTCGCAATTCAGGAATACTGGAACAAAAACTTGGACGCGCTGCCGCTTTATTACCAGCAGCTCTTTATCTACGAGAGTAAAAAGCTGAACCGTAACGGCCATGGCTACGGTAACGAGCAATACAATTATGATTTTGGTATCGTGGATTGGACAATGGAACCTGATGCGAACGGCAAGCAAGTAATGTACACCAATACTGCACCGCCACAATTTTTTGAAAATCCTTGGGCGAATTTAGGAATTTGGATTACGTCTAAAGTTGTCTTTGACAAATTACTAACTGCAGACGGTTCGCTTGCAGTTAATGGTGTTCAACTTGCCGAAAGCTACTCGGTTGGTAAAGACGGCATGTCAGTTAGCTTTACGCTAAAAGATGGGCTTACTTGGCATGATGGCTCAGCTTTGACAGTTGCTGACATCGAGTGGAGTGTTAAAACTGCGTTACGCGTTCCAAATATTCACTCAGTAGTCTCCAATACTTTCAAGTCAATTGAAGGTGGCCAAGAGTATTCTGACGGTAGTTCAGACGAAATAGCTGGTATCACAACAGACGGAAATACGATCACATTCAGCATGGCTGTACTCGATCCAAACATGTTGTTGACGTTCACACAGTTTCCACCGTTGCCAATGGCCCACCTTAAAGATGTCGACCCACTGCAATTACAACAGGCAGCGTACTGGCAGAAACCAATTGGGTCCGGTCCGTTCAAAATCGAAGAAGTTCAGATGAACGACTTTGTCCGTTACGTTCCGTTTGAAAACTATCACGGTGGTGTCGCGCAGATTGATGAAATCGTTGCATGGCCTAGCCTTGACGGTGACGGAAACCTGCTGAAGAATGCTGGTGCAGGTAGGATGGACTATGGCTTTACCAAAAACGTCGCAGATGTGGGGGCGCTTGAAGCGATGGACAACATGAGGGTCGTCGCTGCAGATATTCCGTACACACGGATGATCTGGTTCAACAAATTTGCCCGTAAGTAAGGCTGTTGACAACTTAAACAAAGTTAGGGGCGTGGCTTAGCCGCGCCCCTAAAAAACGCTCTGGTAATGGGAGGAACACGGAAGATGCTGACCTATGTAATCCGCCGCATTCTGCTCCTTATACCAATGCTCCTAACTATCAGTTTTTTGGTCTATACTGCATTGGAACTGACACCCGGCGATGCGGTATCTGCGCTTATCAATCCTGAACTTGCCAGTCGTTTAACAGAAGCACAATTTTATGAATTGCGTGAATCTTACGGATTAAACAAGTCGTTCATCACCCGCTACGGAATTTGGTTGGGCAATGTAATGCAAGGAAATTTTGGGCACTCTTTGGCTGGTGGCGTTCCGATTTCGACAATCTTTCTTGACCGCCTTCCCGCAACTCTGGAGCTTTCACTCGTCGCACTTTTTTTCTCAACAGTTTTGGGATGCATTTTAGGAACCTATAGTGCGCTAAAACGTGGTTCGATTACTGACAGTAGTTTAACTGTTATAGGAATGGTCGGTGTGTCGATACCTGAGTTTTTCTTTGGCTTGGTCGCCCTTTTAATCTTTGCCTTAAACCTGGGATGGCTGCCCGTCGGTGGCCGACTTCTTCCAGGTTATGAAACGATTTGGGACCGCATCCCACATATTGTCATGCCTGCCATGGTCTTATCTTTGATGATGACTGCAGGCGTTATGCGTTATGCCCGCTCTTCAATGCTGGATGCGCTGACCCGCGATTTTATAACAACTGCCCGTTCCAAGGGATTGCCAGAATGGCGAATTAACCTGTTGCATGGGTTTCGCGTCGCGCTAACGCCGGTGGTTGTGTTGATTGGGTTTCGGCTGCCTGTATTAATTGGTGGTTCAGTAATCATTGAGCAGGTTTTTCAGTGGCCCGGACTTGGCAACGAATTCATAGGAGCAGTCCGAGGATCCGATTACCCATTAGTCATGATGATCGCCCTATTTTCAGTTTTTACAGTATTAATGGCTAGTCTAATTATCGATGTGCTTACAGCCCTCATCGATCCACGCGTTCGACTAAGTTAGGGGTAGGCATAAAATGACATCACGATCTTTGAACAAAAAGTTTGATAAGATCTTGGCGCGGGAAGAGGCCGGACAATTATCTTCGAAAGGTGGGAGCCGCGCCCTAAAAAAACTGTTCAACAATCGTTTGGCCGTCGTTGGTATTTTGTTATTTGCCATAATTCTTTTGACCGCGATCTTTGCGCCATTGATCACTGACGCTGATCCCCTAAAAATTGATCTTCGCAACCTTTCTAAACCACCGACTGCTGAACATTGGTTCGGCACAGATAAGACCGGCCGAGATATTCTAGCACGTGTCCTTTATGGCGGTCGTGTTTCAATTCTTGTGGGACTTGGAAGTGGTATCATTTCAGCAATAATTGGGGTCTTGATAGGCGCATACACGGGCTACAAGGGCGGCTGGCCAGATATCATCGCTTTGCGTGTTTCAGAGCTGTTTATGTCTTTCCCACAAATTATTTTAGTATTGCTGCTAGTCTCAATCATTGGTCAAAGTCTAATTAATTTGATGATTATTTTTGTACTCACGGGCTGGGGCGGGATGTATCGAATGACCCGGGCAAGGATGCTGTCGCTTCGCGAAGAGGAATACGTTCAAGCCTTGCGAAGTTTTGGACTTTCAACGGCATCGATTTGCTACAAGCACATACTTCCCAATGCGCTGGGGCCAATCATGGTAAATATTACTTTGTCGACAGCAGCCTTCATATTGGCAGAGGCAGGTCTAAGCTTTTTAGGCTTGGGAGTTCCTGCCAGTATTCCAACTTGGGGGAATATTTTGAACGTTGCTCAGGAAATTAGGGTACTTCAAAACTTCTGGTGGATGTGGTTGCCAGTTGGTTTGGTTATCTGTTTATTTGTTCTGAGTGTTAACTTCATTGGTGACGGTCTGCGCGATGCGACCGACCCTTCGCAACAAGGATAAGCACGTGCCTAGGACACAAGACGTTGCGCTGAGCGTAAAAAATCTGAAGACATATTTTTACACCAACAACCGGTGCAACAAAGCGGTCAACGGTGTGTCGTTCGAAATCCGTAAAGGAAAGACATTGTGTATTGTCGGCGAAAGCGGTTGCGGCAAAAGCGTAACTGCATCAACAATCATGCAATTGCTGCCAGCACTTTCTCGCATCGAGCAGGGACAAGTTACATACCACAGTGACAGCGGCGACGTGCACATTGAAAAGTTACAGCGTGACGGAAAAGAGATGCGAGCAATCCGCGGGTCTGAGATAGCAATGATTTTCCAAGACCCGATGACTGCGCTGAACCCAGTTTATACCATCGGGTTTCAGATTGGCGAAAGCTTAAAATATCATACGGATCTATCAACCAAAGAAATCCGGGAGAAAACGATTGATTTGTTACGTGGCATGGGGATTTCACTTCCCGAAATGCGGGTAGACGATTATCCACATTCTTATTCTGGTGGGATGCGCCAGCGGGCAATGATTGCCATGGCGATGTCTTGTAATCCTAAGATACTAATAGCTGATGAACCAACGACAGCGCTTGACGTGACAATCCAATCCCAAATTTTCGAATTAATGGACAAACTAAAAGCAGAAAATGAAACTGCCATTATGCTGATCACGCATGACATGGGCGTCGTCGCTGAATTGGCAGATGACGTCGCTGTTATGTACATGGGAAACATTGTCGAGGCTGGAACCGTGGATCAAGTTTTGCGCCATCCAGTACACCCCTATACAAGAGCCCTACTCAAATCTATTCCAGTGCTAGGACGTGGGCGGAATCAAGATATTCAACCTATCGCAGGTTCTACGCCTGATCCGTATGATCGACCTATCGGATGCCAATTCGCGCCGCGGTGCAAACACAGGATCGAAGCCTGTGATGTGATGCCCCAAGAAGTTACATTTAACGGAACTCAGCGTGTCATGTGTTGGCGATACAAGGAGTTTTTGCCAGATGCAGGATGATCAAAATCCCATTCTTACACTACGTGACGTCAAAACGTACTTTCCGGTGAAAGCCGGTATTTTTAAGCGTACGGTAGCGCATGTGAAAGCGGTCGACGGTGTCAGCCTCGACATCTATCGTGGTGAAGTCCTAGGGCTTGTTGGTGAAAGTGGCTGTGGTAAAACTACTTTGGGCAAGACAATACTGCGTTTGGTCGAAGCCACAGACGGCGATATTACGTATTCGTCCAAAAATGAGAAAACCAACCTCGCAGGGCTGAACAACGAAGAAATGCTACCGTTTCGCAAGCGCCTGCAAATTGTCTTTCAGGATCCGCACTCGTCGCTGAATCCAGCTTTCACAATATTTGGATCACTTCAGGACCCACTGAAAAAATATGGAATTAAATCTCGAAAAGAGCGGCGAAAAATTATTGGTGATTTACTTGAATCCGTAAATATGCGGCGTGAATACATGGATCGTTATCCCCATGAATTTTCAGGGGGGCAACGTCAACGTATTGGTATTGCCCGGGCGCTTAGTGTTGAGCCTGAGCTAATAGTGTGTGACGAAGCAGTCAGTGCACTTGATGTCTCTATTCAGGCACAAGTTCTGCAGCTCTTGATGAAGCTAAAGAACGAAAGAAACCTAACATATTTGTTTATCACCCACGACCTGAGCGTCACTGAGTATATCTGTGACAGAATTGCGGTCAT
Organism: Rhodobacteraceae bacterium ASP10-04a; assembly: GCA_000981705.1. Taxonomy (GTDB): domain Bacteria; phylum Pseudomonadota; class Alphaproteobacteria; order Rhodobacterales; family Rhodobacteraceae; genus Planktomarina; species Planktomarina antarctica. Next base: position 16,071 of record LAQD01000028.1, on the reverse strand, counting down.
GTACCTTGGGCGTATCGTTGAGTTGTGCCGCGCCGAAGAACTATATTCGAATACGCTGCACCCCTACACTGAAGCGTTGCTATCGGCTATCCCGGTGGCCGACCTCGACAAGCAAACAAAACGGATTGTTTTGGAGGGCGATGTGCCCAGCCCGGTCAACCCGCCAAGTGGCTGCCCATTCCATCCAAGGTGTCACAAGGCCATCGATGTATGCAAGACACAAGTACCTGATTTAAAATCATATAATGCAAATGGGGCTGAACACTTTGCCTCTTGCCACCTTATCGATCTTCCTGAGACTACATAAAGATTTTAGGGCTTAGTTTTCATCTGCCCATTAAAAATTATATTTAAATGGAGGTATAAATGCCAAATTTTGACCTGAAAGACTTCAAGGGAGTAATTCCAGCGCTTATAACGCCCTTCGATGAAAATGAACGCTTTGACGAAACACGGATGCGCATCTGTGTTGATTTTCTGATCGGGCGAGGTGTTGGTGGGCTGTATACAACCGGCAGCACCGGCGAAACATTTTTGATGTCACCTGACGAACGCGCAAGGGTAGTCGAAGTAGTTGTCGATCAAGTCGCTGGACGGGTGCCAGTGGTTGCACATGTCGGCGCAATCGGAACCCGATTGTCCGTTGATCTTGCCCAGCAGGCGCAGGCCGCGGGCGTCGATGCAATTTCTTCTGTACCACCATTTTACTGGCCATTTACGCCTGATCAGGTTTTTAATTATTACACAGACCTGACCCGGTCGACCGATTTGCCAATGGTAGTTTATAATATTCCCTTGGCGGGACTTCTGGGCTTCGATCAGATCAAAAGACTGGCCAGCATTCCAGGCGTCAAGGGGATTAAATACACGGCCCCAACGCATTTTGAAATTCTGCGGATCAAAGAAGAAGTTGGCAAAGAATTCCGCGTCTATTCTGGCTCGGATGAAATGGCTATGTCTGGGCTTAGCTTTGGCGCGGACGGTATTATTGGTTCGTTCTACAACATGATCCCTGAGGTATTTATCGCTTTGATGAGCGCCGTTGAAAATGGTGATATGGGCCTGGCAAAGACCCTCCAAGAAACAGCAAACGCGATCATTTTCTTTTCGCTAAACTATACGCCCACGGCAGTGATCAAAAAATGCATGACTTGGCAAGGTGCCGACGCAGGATATTGTCGAAAACCCTTCGATAATTTTGTGACCGAAGTGGAAGAGGAAAGTCTGAAAACCGCGTGGCGTAAACTCAAGCAAGATCGAAATATTAACGGCGTCGCGTTTCTTGACGTCCTCTAATCCAGTTTGGACAGGAAAATGGCAAAAATAGGTAAAGGTCAGCGTCTTTGGAAAAAGGCTAAAACCCTCATACCGGGCGGCAATATGCTTTTGTCCAAACGGCCAGAGATGTTTCTGCCAGACGGTTGGCCTGCATACTACAGCCGCTCCAAAGGTGCGCGTGTTTGGGACCTGGACGGCACAGAGTATATTGATATGTCGATCATGGGCATTGGAGCAAATGTCTTAGGATATGCGCATCCCAAAGTTGACGAAGCCGTTCGAAACAGTATCGGCGACGGAAACCTGTCCACGCTCAATGCGCCCGAAGAAGTCGCTTTGGCCGAACGCTTGGTGGACTTACATCCTTGGGCCGATATGGCTCGGTTCGCGCGGACCGGTGGCGAGGCAAATGCCATTGCTATACGTATTGCACGCGCAGCTAGTGGTCGCGACAACGTCGCAATCTGTGGATACCATGGTTGGCACGACTGGTATTTGGCTACAAACCTGAGCGATACTGGCCAACTGGATGACCATCTACTTCCAGGGCTGAATCCAACTGGTGTTCCCCAAAACCTAAACGGTAGCACGCACCCATTTCGCTATAATGATTTTGAGGGGCTCGTTTCACTTATTGAAGAAAAAGACATCGGTACCATTAAGATGGAGGTGATGCGTAACCAGCCACCTAAAGGGTTATTTCTTCAAAAGATCCGTAAGCTTGCAACAGACCGTGGCATCGTTTTGATCTTTGACGAATGCACGTCGGGCTTCCGGCAAAATTTCGGTGGCCTACATCTAAATTTTGGCGTGTCACCAGACATGGCCGTCTTTGGTAAAGCACTTGGAAATGGCTATGCAGTGACCGCAGTTCTGGGTAAACGCGACATTATGCAAGCGGCACAGTCGACTTTTATATCCAGTACGTTTTGGACAGAACGCATTGGTTCGATTGCTGCTTTGGCGACACTTGATGTTATGGAAGAAGAGAACCCGTGGGATGGGATTGTAGCTGCTGGGAATGGTATTACGCAGCGCTGGCATGAGTTGGGTGCAAAGTATAAATTGCCAATTTCAACTAGCGGCATACCGTCTCTGACTAGCTTTACGTTTAATAGTCCGAATAATTTGGCTTACAAAACTCTGATAACCCAACAGATGCTGACACAAGGGTTTCTAGCGGCAAGCAGCATCTATGTCTGCACAAAGCATACTCAAAAAATCATAGACGACTATTTTGCGGCGTTAGAGCCAATATTTGCGCTTATTCAGGAATGTGAGGGCGGTCGGAGTATCATGGATGAGCTTAATGGACCGGTTTGCCATAGCGGCTTCAGTCGCCTCAATTAGGTTAGGCTGCGTCGGCCACCTTCTAAAAAAGGGAAGTTAGATGTTTGAACGACAAGTTTATATTTCTGGGACCATGGTTCCAGAGTCGCAAGCACGAATATCCATTTTTGATAGCGCGGTTATGTTAGGCGATACGGCTACAGAATCTACGAGGACATTTGGGCATCATCCATTCAAATTGGAAGAACATATAGATCGGCTCTATAAGTCTCTGAAAGTAATGCGAATTGATCCTGGTATGGATGCCACTGAAATGTTGCGGACGACTCAAAACGTGCTCCAAGCCAACTTGCAATGTTATGCCCCCGACCAGGATTGTTGGATTGTCCACAATATTTCTCGCGGACTGTCAGTTCCAGGTTCTGACCCAACCCTAACCAGTAGTGGCGCTACAGTTATGATTTTCACCCAGTACATGTGCCTACGCAGTTGGGCACAATTTTATACCGATGGCTGCCACGCAGTGACGTCTATGAGCCGAGCAGTTCCGACCCAATCGCTGGATGCTCGGATAAAAAATCGAAGCCGGCTCGCCTATACGTTGGCAGAATCCGAGGTCAAATTGGTTGATCCTTTGGCGCAAGGCGTAATTCTGGATATCCATGGTAATGTTTCGGAAAACAAAGGCGGAAACATATTTGTCGTATCTGGAGGGGTTCTTAAGACACCAACAACAGCCAATTGTTTGGCCGGCATGAGTCGATCTACTGCATTAAAGCTTGCGGATGGAATGGGTATTCCTGCAGTGGAAACTATTTTGCAACCATATGATCTAGCAACGGCTGACGAACTATTTTTCACAAGTACTCCCTATTGCATCATGCCAGCAACGCGTTTTAACGGTTTGCCCATTGGAGATGGAACGGTTGGTCCAGTCACGATAAGACTTCTTAACGCTTGGAGCGAAATGGTCGGCTTAGACATAGTGAAGCAAGCACAGGATCAACTATGACTAGGGATTTGAATTCCATCACGAACCACAAGCCTGCCCAAGACCCCTTTGGTATAGATCGCCCTACTGGCATTTGGGGCGCGGTCTTGCTACCGCTAGATAACAGTGGGGGGATAAGCTGGACCGCTCTGACTGAAGAGTTGGAAATCCTTTGCAAAACCGATCTCGCGGGGATCTACACCAACGGATCCGCTGGTGAATTTCATAATCAGACAGATGCTGAGTTCGATAGGATTGCAGATACGGTCTCTAACGTTGCACGGAAATTCGGTAAGCCGTTTCAGATTGGCGTAAGTTGTACAAACCCACGTGTCGCTAGGCAACGGCTCGAGCGTGTTCGTGAACTTGGTGCTACGGCAGTTCAGTTCACACTTCCCGACTGGTGGCCACCTTCGTCATATGAAGTTTTTCGATTTGTAGAAGGAATGCAATATTCCGCCCAAGATACACCGTTGGTAATTTATAACCCACCCCATGCTAAAGTACGGCTCTCGCTTCCCCAGCTTTCAGAACTGCGATCAATTGCGCCTGGATTGGTAGGTGCAAAACTATCTGGTGGTGACACTAATTGGTACGAAGAACGCCGTAAACTTGGGGAGGATTTTTCGGTGTTTGTGCCTGGCCACACAGTCGCATTTGGTCGACCGCAAGGAGCTGACGGATCCTATTCGAATGTTGCATGCCTAAGCCCAAACGGCGCAGTACGACTATGGAATTTGGCAGGCTCTGATCCCAATGCCGCACAAGATCTGGAAATTCGCATCCAAATTTTTCTGAAGAAATTTGTTCTTCCATTGGCAAAAAGGGATGGGTTATCTGATCCCGCTCTGGATAAATTATTAACCGCAGCAGGGGGATGGGGGCCAGTGGGTCCAGCGTTATTATGGCCGTATTCTTCGGCTACAGCTGATGACGTTAGTGCAATTTCTCTCGCTGCTAGGAAGTCTATTCCAGAACTGTTTTGACGGCATTGTCAATTTTACTAGAGGAGACAGGACTAATGCAAAAAACACTATCTATCAGGACAGCATCAATTCTGAAAAAATTGAAAGGTGGTTTAGTCGCATCCTGTCAGCCAGTAGATGGTGGCACCATGGATCATCCAAAGATCGTCACGGCCATGGCACAAGCTTTAATTTCCGGCGGTGCCGTTGCCGTTCGCATTGAAGGCGTCGAAAATTTAAAGGCAGTAAGGCAAGCAATCACCGCGCCAATCATCGGAATTGTAAAATCAGACAGCAACACGTCACCGGTGCGCATTACAGTTTTCCTAGATGACGTAAAAAAATTAGTTCAAGCTGGTGCCGACGTTGTGGCTTATGATGCGACAGATCGCTTTCGTCACGATAGTCGTGATGAAATTCTGAAGGCCATACTTGATGCAGGCGTAATTGCGATGGCCGACTGCTCAACTTTGGCTGATTGCGAAAAAGCACGAGACGATGGCGCAAGTATTATAGGCACAACGTTATCGGGTTACACGCAAGAAACAGAGCAAGAAAACAGAAACCCTGATTTTGAGCTGATCCGACAAGCGAAAAAAATGGATGTCTTTGTTATGGCCGAAGGCCGCTTTGACACGCCAGAATTAGCCTCACGTGCTATTAGGGCCGGTGCAGATGCTGTCACTGTTGGCACCGCGCTAACAAGGCTTGAGATCGTAACAGAGCGTTTCGCAAAGTCTATTCGCGGCGCTAACAAGAAAATCGAATTGAACGGTTTTGCCGTTGATTTGGGAGGCACAAAGACGGCAGTCGCAAAGATTGAAACTGGAAAAATATTCAATGTAATTAAACGCAAAACGATTGGTACTGCGAGTTATGGCACTCATCTTAAACTTATTTCCGAGATGCTGTCCAAATTGGGTTATCGGAAGGGTGATCTGTTGGGTGTGGCCGTAACAGGGCGTGTCGATGAGGAAGGAAGATGGTCTGCTGTCAACCAAAGTACATTGGGAAAATTTTCATCTGCAGCCCTTCGAACTGATTTGATTAAAAATATTGGACCTAGCTCCGTTATCAATGACGCTTTGGCGGCGACACTAGCCGAGCATCAATTGGGGTCTGGTGAGGGTCACCAAAATTTTGCTTTCATTACTATTTCTACTGGCGTTGGCGGTGGGCTAATTTTGAATGGACGTTTACACACGGATGCCAGCGGTCTTGCTGGCCACGTTGGATTTTCTTCCTCTCCATTCGGCAATACGCTCTGTAATTCTAATCGATATGGCACCCTCGAAAGTGTTGCCAGCGGAAATGCAATTGCGTCGGCAGCAGTCGCGGCCGGATATCCTCATACTGACGCCCATACAGTTTTTGAGAAAGCAAACGCTGGCGAGGCTTGGGCTCTTAAATTAGTAGATAGATCGGCAACCGCGGCTGCCGAATTGGCGGCTGATCTTGTCACAATCCTTGGAATCACAAAAATAGCGTTTGGGGGAAGTATTGGCCTGGCCACCGGCTATCTAGATCGTGTACGAAAACACTTGGATGCCATGCCACAGTTATTTCACGCTGAACTTGTTACCGCAGACCTCGCTGAAAATGGCCCACTAATGGGTGCGCTGCTCAACGCAAATAGAGAAAATATTGATGAAAATAATCATTTTAGCCGATGAAGCTGCAGCTGTATCCTGTGCTGCAAGAACTCTTACTGACAAAGTCAGAGCAAAACCAACTGCTGTCCTTGGGCTCGCTACAGGGGAGACAATGATTGCGCTTTATCGTACAATATTGGAAATCTCAACAACCGAACCTTTATCATTTTCAGAGATTTCGACGTTCAACTTAGATGAGTATGTCGGCCTTCCTTTTGGCCATTCAGCTTCATACCGTACGTATATGCAGAATTATTTATTTTCACATGCCGATTTCGATCCTGCTCTCACTCATTTCTTAGCTGGCGATGCCAAGGATCTAGTTTTGGAGTCTAGTCGTTATGAGCAACTGATCATTGATGTTGGTGGCATTGACTTGCAATTACTAGGCCTCGGTGAAAACGGCCACATTGGTTTCAACGAACCATCTTCAAGTTTGGCCTCAAGAACTCGCATTAAGACTTTGACAAAAACTACCCTTGAAGCAAACAAAATCAATTTTAAAAACATAGATAAAATGCCGCTATGTTCACTGACAATGGGCGTTGGCACAATTTTAGATAGCCGCCAGTGCCTTCTTTTGGCGACTGGCTCAAGGAAAGCACCTGCAGTTGCGCAGATGGTAGAGGGTCCAGTAACCGCTACCTGTCCTGCATCAGCACTGCAATTGCATCCAAACACGCTAGTCATTCTTGATGACCAAGCTGCCCGTGACCTCAAAATGCGGGACTATTACGAATATGTTCATTCCGGAGTAAGTAATGTTACGTAGGAAGGCGAGAAAAGAATCCATCCAATTTGTCTTTGCAGAGACACTTTTCGATGGTGGACTCGAACCTAGGTTTAACATCCTCATCGAAATTGAGAATGGGCGGATAAAGAGCCTTTGCTGTCTTAATGAAAAAGCCGTTCCTCTTAATGTACTTAACGCCCCAATCGTTGCGCCCGGTTTTATTGATATCCAAATCAATGGTGCGATGGATCGGCAATTCACAGATGACCCAACGATTGAAACCATAGAGGCAATAGCAACCGGGGCGCGCCAAGGCGGCACGGCCCACGTTCTTCCAACTTTCACGACGGCGCCTGGCGAAACATATCTAAAAGCACTGCGGGCCGTTGAAGCAGCAGTTACTGTAGGTGTTCCTGGGATTTTAGGAATGCATCTTGAGGGTCCGTTCTTAAGTCCTGAAAAGCCAGGTATTCATTCCGTGGCCAATATACGACCGTTGGAAGATAGAGACATCAAAAATTTAAGTGAATTTAAGGGGGGTAAACTGCTCGTAACAATAGCACCCGAACACCAAGCCGATGGGATGCTCAAAAAATTGGTGGCAGCAAAAGCCATCGTGTTCGCTGGCCACAGTGATGCGACAGAAAGCCAAATTAAGATTGCGGAAGTAGATGGTTTAGTAGGCGCCACCCATCTGTTTAACGCAATGAGCCAGATGACAGGGCGTGCGCCGGGTGTTGTTGGTGCCATCTTGTCGTCAACTTCGCTTGCTGCAGGAATTATCGCCGATGGACACCACGTATCTTGGCCAAACCTAGCGGTCGCCGCACGATTATTGCCGGATCGACTTTGCCTAGTCACGGACGCAATGAGTACGCTTGCCGGTGAACATACCCAATTCTGTATTCATGGGAAAACCGTTCGGTTGAAAGATGGCAAAATTACGGATGATAATGGCCGATTAGCAGGTGCACATATTGCCATGGATGAGTGCGTTCGTAACACAATTCGGTATGCAAATGTCACACCGGCGAGAGCAGTTGCAATGGCGTCCAAAAACCCAGCAAGCGTACTGGGATTAGATCAAGAACTTGGTTCGATCAAGGTTGGGTACAGGGCATCCCTAACGATTTTCAATAAAGACATGGAGGCAACCAACGTGATTATTGACGGCGAAATAATCAAAGTATAAATGTTCATCTGAATTAAAATTTTGAGCAAAAACTCGCACATAATAAAATGCAGTGCTACTTCTAGATTTTATTATTGCCTATAGACGTCACCTTTTCTTAAGCAATCCGTCAGGTTTTAGAGGGCGTGGCGCCTGCAAACGAGCCCCATCAATTACTTCCATCGAGATGATTGCAACCGAAGAGGGCACTAGCAAAACTAATAAACTATTTTCCTGTAAATGTTGGCGTTTGTTTAGCTAAAAATGACGCAATTCCAGCTGGTCCGTCACTAGTTCGCATAGCGTCAGCTATGGAACGCGTCTCGCGATCTAGCTGAGTCTCTAAGCCATCAGAAAATGCTGTATCAAGCAATCGTTTGACGCCACCATAAGCCGCAGTTGGCCCAGCCGCAATGTGTCTTGCTATTGATTGCGCTTCTGGCAGCACCTCTGCTGGCGCAACTACTTTGTTCACTAGCCCCCAATCTAGCGCCTCTTGCGCTGTCAGAACACGGTTAGTGAGCATTAATTCTTTGGCGCGCAACAGACCAATATGTTTTGCCAGATAGTAAGTAGACGAACCATCAGGGGTTAGCCCCGATGCCGTATACGCTGAGACAAACTTGGCCCTTTCAGATGCGATCACATAATCACCAGAAAGAGCAAGCGAAAACCCACCGCCGCCAGCGGTACCATTCAGTGCCATAATGACTGGCGCGTCGATATGGGCGAAGCGCGACAAACCTGCATGCAGCATCGTCGCCATTCGGGTCAGATGAGCATGTTTATCGGGTGCCGCATCCATCTCAGCTAAATCGCCGCCACCGCAAAACATTTTACCAGCTCCAGTGATGATAACAGCACGAACATTAGCGGCGCCGCAGCGAACGCTAGCGTCAAACAGTTCCTCTGCGAGCTGTGCGTTCAGCGCGTTAGCGGGGCTGTCTTTTCGATCAAGCGTGATCGTTGCGATGCCATCGGCCAACTCAAATTTTAATGTTTCATAATTCATTAGTTATCCTCATGCAGCGGCAGGTTTGACGTCAGATAGCATTCCTTCGAGGCGCGCTCGGATAAGAATTTCCGCCTCTGCCATAATCCCATCAATCAGTTCTTTACAGGTTGGAATATCATGGATCAGCCCAGCAACCATGCCACAGGACCAAGCGCCTACATCCATATCACCATCAATCATCACCTTAGGATATACGCCCGCGACATCGGTCAGAATATCCTCAAAGGTGATATCACTACCCTTAGCTTTTTCCATGGTCAGCACACGTTCTACAGCTGGATTATTCAGTACGCGTTCGGTATTACGCAAGGAGCGCATTATCAGGCGGGTGTCGAGCTCGGACGCCGCTACAATAGCATCTTTGACGTTTTGGTGTATCGGTGCCTCTACTGTCGCCATGAACCGGGTGCCCATGTTCATGCCATCGGCTCCCATTGCGAGAGAGGCTACCAACGACCGCGCATCGGCTTGCCCGCCAGAGGATACGAATGGGATTTCCAGCTCATCTGCAGCACGGGGCAAAAGGATCATGTTGGGTATGTCGTCCTCGCCCGGATGCCCACCACATTCAAAGCCATCTACCGAAACTGCGTCACAGCCGATTTCCTGCGCTTTCAGGGCGTGGCGGACCGAAGTGCATTTGTGGATCACCTTAATGCCTGCGTCCTTCAGGTAAGGCATGACCTGCACCGGGTTACGACCAGCAGTTTCTACGACTTGTACGCCACCTTCGATGATGGCTTTTACGTAGCCGGGGTAGTCAGGCGAACTGACAGTTGGCAGAAAGGTCAAGTTGACTGCAAACGGCTTGTTCGTCATCTCATTACACTTGGCTATCTCATTCGATAGATCTGCTGGTGTTTTCTGAGTAAGGCCAGTAATGGTCCCAAGGCCGCCAGCGTTTGAAACTGCAGCTGCAAGTTCGGCAAAGCCTACGTAATGCATGCCACCCTGAATAATCGGGTGCTCTATACCAAAAAGGTCTGTTATCCGGGTTTTCATGTATGTCTCCAGGCAGCTTGCCGCTCTCGTTCATAGGATTCTGTTAGTTCAGCCTTAGCATCGCGCGCACCCATCACCTGCCCGCAATCTGGGCAAGTTATTTGCGGTTTCGTAAGGCGCCCACAGCCCTTGTGCACAATCTGAACTGGCGCATCACCATCGCCAAGCCAGCAGTCACCCCACTGTTTTAAGGCAATGATTACCGGCCAAAGGTCGCGGCCCATTGTCGTCAGGCGATATTCACTGCGAGGAGGATGTTCAGAATAGGCTTCGCGCCGGATGGCCCCCAGCGTTTCCAGCTTTTTCAAACGCCCTGCCAAAAGATGTGAGGACATGCGAGTCTGGCGTAGAAAATCATCAAAACGGCGTGTCCCTAGAAACATTTCGCGCAGGATTAGAATGGTCCATTCATCGCCCACCTGAGCCACAGCGCGTGCGATAGAGCAAGATTGCAGGGGAAGATCGGCTCGACTCATAATCTAATACTTTAATTTTTTATTTACTAACTTCTATTTTTAAAGTTACTATGTGTCAACGCCTCACATTGCGACAGGACCACGCCAGACAAATTCCCAAGCATCCCATGTCTATAAATATCACGACGCCAGCGCATGACCCCTCGCACGAGTGATTATAAGGACCAAGTCATTTTGCTCGAAGTGGGTCCATAAAATAAAGTACTTTCATTAGAACTCCAGCCACTTGTCTGTCGAAGCTCAACAGCACCAAACATAATTAAGCATTGCAGAGGGGACCCAAAGCCAAGCTCAGCAGCCATCATATGGGATCCATCTTTCTCGACTTAAATGTGGGAAACAACGCTAGTTTTAAAGATTCCAGCAGAACTGTATTGCTTTTTAGAGCAGAAAGGTTAAATCCCCACTAGTTTAGTAAGGAAAATAAAATTATGGCCACAAAATCTGATAGACCAGGCAACCGCTTAATGGACCGGCCTGAATACCGGTTGAAACAACAACCATTAACCTGCGCACCTGAAACTAGTGTATTTGATGCCGTTTTAGCGATGTCAGAAAAAAACTATGGAGCTGTAATTGTAATCGACAACCTAAAAACGGTGATAGGCGTTTTCACTGAGCGCGATGTTATGAACAAGGTTGTAGGTAAAGAATTGGATGCGCGCTCAACCCTTGTGAAAGATATTATGACTGCAAACCCACGAGTTGCAAACGAGACAGATGATTTAATTGACTGGCTTCGGATAATGTCAAACGAACGGTTTAGGCGACTGCCGGTAGTAGATGAAAACGGCCATATCAAAGCAGTTTTTACGCAGGGCGACTTCGTCTCTTACACTTGGCCAGACTTGATGTACCAGGTGAGATCATTGGCAACAGCAACTGTGAGTAAAAACTGGGCCACTTTTCTGATAGGTGGCGGTATAGCGTTGTATTCTTTGGTAATGGTTGCAGTAGTTAAAACACTAAGTTGATCCAAAGCGATTATTAATTAAAATATATAGTCCCACTCAAAATTATAATTTTGAATGGGACGAATAATTTACGTGATTCCGGCTAACTGCGTTGGTGACGACAAAAATTACACTGCAGATGTCAACAACACGAAAGTTCAAAGTCATGAAGCTTAAAGCAATTCTCTTCGGATCCATTGGCACTCTGATTGAAACATCTGAAATTCAGAGACGTGCATTCAACCAAGCGTTTTCGGAAGCTAAACTTGGTTGGGACTGGGACGTCGAAGCATATAGAGAGATGCTTACCAAGTCAGGAGGTCTCGAACGAATACAAGATTTTGCCAATCAATGCGGCACCCTAGTAGATGTGAACCAGTTGCATCAACGCAAAACTGAGATATTCAACACCTTTATGAACGAGAAAAGCATACCACTTAGATCAGGCGTATCAAATCTTATCAGCTATGCAAAAGACCACGGTTTAAAACTAGGATTTGTAACCGCTACATCTGAAGCCAACGTTAACGCAGTATTTCGTACCCTTAGTGATAACATTGTGAGATCTGATTTTAACTTTATTAGCAATGGGTCCATGATCACAAAACCAAAGCCAAGCCCTGATATCTATCAAAAAGCCTTAACTATGTTATGTTTAGATCCACAGGAGTGTATCGCGATTGAAGACACAGCGATCAGTATGAAAGCTGCGTTAGCTGCTAATATTCGATGCATCGCTTTCCCGGGAGAATTTGCACAAGAGAATGATTTCAATGGTGCACAATCAATTACAAAAAAACTAACTCCTGATATTTTACACTCAAACGAGGGCTAAATTGGCGCGAATATTACGCCCTTCACGATCAAATAAGTGGTGGTATCTGAGATCTCATTCCGAGCGAGCAAGGGTATCAGGATTGCGCTACTTAATTTCTAATGTGTTCAATCGCATCTTCTGATTGAAATTAAGCGGCCCGAGCACTAGCAGTTTGCTGATTGCTTCGGGGCTTATGCCTGATTATTGGGTGCGCTAATATTCAAATTAAATCCGTCAATTGGAGCTAATCAGCAGATTAAAAATATTTTGTCACCCATGTGGCGACAAAGGCTCCTACCCGTCTCAATATAATTTTGTCTGACAGAACGCTGCTAACTCAAAAGTAAGCTCATTATAGACAATTATTTTTTGGCTTGGCCAGTCTACTTTAAAGCAAGTCGCCTATTTCAGACAGGATGGGATGTGCGACCTTTGAGCGGTGCGTATTCACCTGTTTGAGTGCACGGAGAGTTTCTTGATGAATATTACTAGTCACAATGCTTTCGGCCAATCCATCGCACAATCGGCCAAGATGCTTACACTGCAAATCTTGTTCCAAACCTCGACTATCCTTTTTTTTCGGATACAAGATCCCAAGTTTCGGCTGCGTTTTGTGTCATCTTCACACATTGAAGATCCTCACCCAGCAGACTGAGTGCAGCAGACACCAGGCCATTGGGAGCTATAACGGGAGTTTACAATCACTCTGTCTGAATGTGACTGGATTTATAACTTGGGCCCAAAGCGGGCCTCAAAAGGTTTCTCGCTGGATGATAAAAATAATAACTTTCGAACTTTTCTAATGTTAAGAATAAGTATTTTAGATATATCTTGAAAAGGTTTAATATACATATCGACTATCGTCTTGGGTCCACTCTCAGTCAATCCAAGGCCGTAGGTAATATCTTTTTCTGCTTCGGATAGATGAAGCGATCCAAAGAGCCAGTCCCAAATTGCTAACGCCGCACCAAAATTTTTATCGTGATGCTCGTCGGCAACTGAGTGGTGCAATTGATGCTGGGCTGGTGAGATGAAAACATGCTCCAAAAACTTCCAATACCCAATACTGATGTGTGAATGCCGAAGGTTAGATCCAGCCATGTGAAAAAAGAATACTAAAATATTTACACCAACAATCGTATAAAGATCTACAATATTACCAAAGGCAAAGATAAAGGTAGAGATCACAATGCCCTGTGCGACAGCGCTACGCAGACCATATAATATTCCCTCGGCCGGATGTACGCGATAGACTGTAATAGGTGTCATAGTCTCAGCTGAGTGGTGAACTTTGTGAAATGCCCACAGCATGGGCCAGCGATGCATCCATCGGTGTAAAAAATATTTAGTAAAATCGTCAGCAATAAACATACTTAAAGAAAACAGCGCCACCACAAAGGTTTTATTAGCATCTGAAAACTGTCCAGAATGAACGATATTTTGCCGATGAAGCGCATAAAATATAAAAGTTGCAATCGCGATCTGGGTGATGAGTAAAGGCGAAACCAAAAGTGAAAAAGCTCGATTAATAAAAAAGAGTTTATAGTCTACTCGCGCAGACTTTGAAAAAAATACTTTGCGATTAAATATTTGAGCGTGGGCAGTTTTCAATGTGCTGCGGCGCACTGCTACCAGCCATACGTAGGCAATAATGAGGGATAACCCGAGATAACCTACAAATATTCTTTTTTTGGGATCAATGAAGTCAGATAAGAAATCATCGAATATCGCAGTATATTCCATCTTCACCCCTACATGACAGTACTGGGTGGCCAGAATTTTTTGGCCACCCAGATATGGGTTTTAGTCAGTCTCTGCGTTACTTTGGTCGCCGAGCATCTCAGCGAGCGCTCCCAAATCGGCCAGCTGGTCGTTAACCCGAGATGCTACTGAAAACTTATCAACCATTAGCTGCTGTACCTTCAGAAGTTGTAGTTGATAGTCATTCCAAGTCATGCGTTTTTCGCGCTTAAAGTCACCACTTGACGTTACGCCGGTGACATAAGAGTTATCCAAGGTTACTGGACCAAATAGTATCAATTCATTCATCGTTCCAGCGGTCTCTCCCAAGTTATTACGACCACTCTGAAGCGCCATTGAGAAGCCCTTCAATTCGCCCCAATGCTTGACATAACCTTTGTATGCCTTGGCTACATCTGCATCGTCCTCCTGCATTTTATTGATATCTTTGTAGGCTGACCCAGCATACTTAAACACAGCTTCAGCTAGTACCTGCTCCCAGTTGGCCTCAATAGTAGATGCATGCGCTTTCAATG
>LAQD01000028.1:923-1381 GCA_000981705.1 Rhodobacteraceae bacterium ASP10-04a | reverse complement strand
AGCATAGTATGCAGGGCCGAACACCATTTCTGATTTCAGATCAACCACACCATCGCCATTGACGTCAGCCGACGCCATGTCTTTACGTTTCGCGATACCGTAAGCCTGATCCGCAGTTAGAGAAAGCGTGTGTGCCGCGGCACCGAAATAACCAAAGCCTTCATCCCAAACGTGCTCTTTGCCCGTATATGGCTTTCCATCCTTATAAGGCTTATTGTTTGGCTTGGTATTAGCCTCAAGCTTTTCATCTAGATAATTATCCACGGCTTGGCTGTAAGCCATAGCGCCCATAGTGAACTTGGAAATCAGTTGCGGCCAATTATATCCATTTTCTGCATCAACGCCATTATTGGCGATAGATGCACGATCAATCATGTGCAACGCAACATCACGTCCCTTCATTGATCCTGGCCATGCCATCATTGCCCCATTGTAAAACTTTCCTTCAATGTTCTTAC
>LAQD01000028.1:0-854 GCA_000981705.1 Rhodobacteraceae bacterium ASP10-04a | reverse complement strand
TGTCTGATCCTGAAAAATACGACAGCATTTCTGCCTTCAGAGAAGCAGAGTTACCCCCACCGTCGCCACGACCGGCCAAAACTTTAAGGGTATCATGCAATACGTGGCGCGCAATTTGGCCTGAATAAGACACCGAATTATCTTTGTCGCCGCTGTAGCCCTGCAATGTGATTGGAAACGGACCATAACTCGTAGAATGGCCGCCTGCATGCACCAAAGATATTGGGAGCACCAAAGCTCCCATAATAGTTGAGTATTTAAGTATATTTTTTAACATAACAAGTCCTTTAACTACCTGACTAAAACAGTTTGCTTTATCTGAGTATTTTACTCTGGTATCTGCCAGTAATTGTCAAGTTAGTTTTTGTACTAGTTAGATTCTCAAATATAGTCTTTAAAGTAACAGGGAACATAGATTTACGATCTGAAAATTGAGCCTCGTAAAAGTAGGCTTTACAGAAAATACAAACCTAGCTTCTAACTGTTGGCAATTTACTTCAAACAATAGATTATAGCTTTTCTACAGCATAGACTGCAGTTTCTAATTTAAATGCATTAAGTAATGGAGACGGCTGGCAAGTTATAATAATTGCCTATCAAAACCCTACCCCCAGTACTGTTTGTTCCAAATTGGGTAGCATTTCAGCCAATTCGGTAAACGCGGACAGGGCTGCTGAAGTGTCGTGCCCTTCGCACAGCATCATCATTTCTGCCTGTGCCAATCCCAACCGGCCACTACGTAACGCTGAGATTGAAGTCATCAAGCGACGTTCATGTTCACTTAGATACTTAGAACAACCCACGCACTGGGGGGAATTAAAGGAAAAAGTTGAGCGCCGTGCAAATCGCATTTC
>LAQD01000006.1:69718-70266 GCA_000981705.1 Rhodobacteraceae bacterium ASP10-04a | reverse complement strand
TGGAGCGGACTTGGATATTTCTTCTTGGGACAGCTACCCTATGGGGTTCCTACTAGACCGGGTTGGGGTCACAGATGATGATAAGACGCATTTTCTGCGCCAAGGGGATCCAGATTTCCAGGCTTTCCATCACGACCTTTACCGCGCCACATCCAACGGACGGTGGTGGATCATGGAGCAACAACCGGGACCGGTGAATTGGGCCCCTTGGAACCCTGCGCCTTTGCCAGGCATGCCCCGGCTTTGGACTTGGGAGGCCTTCGCACATGGTGCAGAAACCGTCTGCTACTTCCGTTGGCGGCAAGCGCCCTTCGCACAGGAACAGATGCATGCAGGCCTATTGCAGCCTGACTCGACCGCAGCCCCTGCTTTGGGCGATGCAGCACAGGTCGCCGCAGAATTGGCCGAGCTTCCAGATGTGGGCACAGCCCAAGCTCAAGTGGCTTTGGTGTTCGATTACGACAGCGCCTATGCTTGGGAGACCCAGCCACAAGGTGCAGATTTTGACTATTTCCAAATGGTGTTTGACTGCTATCGCGCGTTACGCC
>LAQD01000006.1:65978-69655 GCA_000981705.1 Rhodobacteraceae bacterium ASP10-04a | reverse complement strand
ACATTTGCACCCGGCCTTCTGACAGTTCCTGCCGGCCTTTCCGGCGGATTGGTTGTCGCCGGTCCACGGGCAGGCTCAAAAACTGAAGAGCTGACCATACCTGAGGGTCTTGTCCCTCAGATTGCAGGGCTGGCGACCAAAGTCATCTATGCAGAAAGCCTGCCGCCCTTCGCCCCAATGTCTCTCACAGGGGAAGGTGCATTTGAAAAATGGCGGGAAGCAATTGAAACCACAGATGCTGTGATCTTGCGGCTTGAAGACGGCGCTCCAGCAGCTGTGCGTGCGGGCGATATGATCTATCTTGCGGGCTGGCCAGATCCCAACCTTTGGCGGCGTTTGCTTGTACAACTGGCGCAAGAGCAAGGCCTACTGATAATGGACTTGCCCCGAGACATTCGAATTCGCGATACCCAGACTCATAGATTTTGGTTTAACTATGGTCCCAAACCAGTCACATGGAATGATATGACCCTGCCTGCAGCTGGAGTTCAGTGGGAAATCCTATGACACAAATCACCCCTTTCGGAACTACAAAAGATGGCCGTAATGTCGCGCAAGTCACCATTGGCTCAGATCTGCTAGCCGTAAAAATCTTAACTCTCGGCGGCGTACTCAGTGATGTGAGGCTGACTGGGGTTGCTTGGCCTTTAACCTTGGGCAGTTCAGAGGTTGCCGCTTATGAAGGTGGAATGAGCAGTTTTGGCTCCTTGATGGGTCCGGTTATCAATCGGATCAAGGGCTGTTCGGCCAAAATCGATGGGCAGGTATTTACCTTTGAAAAACACCATTCCGGCGATCTCACTCAACATTCGGGCAGCACCGGCATGCACCGGCAAGTCTGGAACATTGTGGATCACGGCCCAGATTTTGTGGTGCTGAAGTTGGCTCTGGCCGATGGTTTGGGAGGATTTCCCGGAAACCGGAGGATTGAGCTGCGCTATACCGTACATCAAGCAACGATCAGCATGACAGTGCAGGCCACAAGTGACGCGCCTACCCCATTTAATCCCGCCAATCATTCCTATTGGTCGCTGGACCCGACGGTTGGCTTTTCGGGCCAAACTTTTCAGGTGCAAGCAGATCACTATAGTGAGCCAGACGAAAACCTGATGCCCACGGGCCAAATCTTACCAGTTTTAGGCAGCCAATATGATTTTCGTAGAGGCGCTATCATGACGGGGGACGGCTCGGAGCTTTATGACTTCAATCTCTGTATGGCCGATCACAAACGCCCCCTAACCGTGGTGGCAACTCTTACAGGCACTCAGGGGGTTCGGATGGAGATGGCCACCACGGAGTGCGGGCTTCAACTCTACGATGGCGGCACTATCCACGCACCAGACTACGACACCCACCACGGCGCACCCTATGCCCCCTATGCCGCTCCAGCCTTAGAGGCGCAGAGCTGGCCAGGATCGCTCACCCACACCCATTTTCCTGATATTATTTTACGCCCCAACGCCCAATATGAGCAAATCACTAGCTGGACCTTTTCAGCGGAAAGTCTAGGGTAGATTCAAGTTCCTGGAAAGTTTTCCCATGCCTGACATCGCGATCCACTCACTCACCCAAGACGCTTTTGCAGCCTTTGGTGATATCATTACTCTGAGGAATGCCCCGGACAAGCTCATCAATCAGGGTCTATGCGGGCGGCATAACGATTTGGCCGCGCTGGATTTTGGACCAGATGGCCGCGCGGGCATCAGCCTGTTTGACGCTACGCCACGCAGCTTGCCCTATCGCTTGGAACTTGTCGAGCGCCACCCAGAAGGCTCACAAGCTTTTTTGCCAATGACTGAAAATCCCTTTTTAGTGATTGTGGCTCCTGATAAAGGGGGCATACCGGGCAGGCCCTTGGCCTTTCGCACTTTGGCAGGCCAAGGAATAAACTTCCACCGTAACGTTTGGCATGGTGTTTTGACACCTTTGTTCGCACCCGGCTTATTTGCTGTCGTAGACCGGATAGGCAGCAGCACGAATTTAGAAGAATACTGGTTTAAAATACCCTTTATGGTCTCGGGAGATGCTACATGAAAGATGTTCAAGAGTTAAAAGACCTTAATGCCAAACAACTTTGGCATCCCATGGGACATCCCGGAGACTTACAGTCCAACGCACCGACAATCATTGACCGTGCCGAAGGCGTACGCATCTTCGACTTAGACGGCCATGAAGCCGTTGATGCGGTAGGTGGGCTGTGGTGCGCTAATCTTGGCTACTCCAACAATGTGGTGAAACAGGCGATTTCAGATCAACTGTTCAAGCTGCCCTATTATTCCGCCTTCGCAGGTACTAGTAACGCCCCAGCCATTGAAGCAGCCAAAACGGTTATAAATTTTTTCAAAGAAGATGGCATGTCGCGGGTATTTTTCACCTCTGGTGGCTCTGACTCTGTCGACACGGCAATGCGCATGGCACGTCAATATCACCGCCTGCGGGGCCAACCTCAACGCATCAAGTACCTTAGCCTCAAGAAAGGCTATCACGGCACACATTTTGGCGGTGCTTCTGTCAATGGAAACCCAAGATTTCGGACTGCCTATGAGCCTTTGCTACCCGGCTGCTATCATCTACCCTCGCCGTACAGCTACCGCAATCCGTTTCATGAAAGTGATCCAGTCAAATTGGCACAGATGGTAGCGCAGGCGATGGAAGATGAGATCATATTCCAAGATCCCTCAACCATTGCCGCCTTCATCATGGAGCCGGTCCAAGGAGCAGGTGGTGTTATTGTGCCTGATGCCTCCTTTATGAAATTGGCCCGCGACATCTGTGACAAACACGGAATTCTGATGATCTCTGACGAAGTGATCACAGGCTTTGGCCGCACTGGCGATTGGTCTGGCGCGCGCCATTGGGGGGTTCAACCTGATATGATGACCGTAGCCAAGGGCATCACTTCGGCCTATTTCCCCGTGGGTGCAACATTGGTCAGCGCCAAAGTGGCAGAGACATTTGAGAGCGATCAATCCGGCGAAGGCTCCATTTGGCATGGTTATACTTACTCGGCCCATCCAGTGGGGATGGCGGCGGTCAATGCCTGCGTTAGTGAAACACTGCGGTTAAATCTCAAATCCAATGCCGCCGCGCGCGGAACCCAGCTTTATGAGGGCTTGAAAGCCCTTCAGGCCGACTTTGATATCATTGGTGATGTGCGCGGTGGCCATGGGTTAATGGCAGCAATTGAGTTGGTCTCAGACCGAGATACCAAAACACCCCTCGAAATGGGCGCCATCAAACGCGCGCACAAAGCCACCTATGAGGCTGGGACCATGGTGCGGATTGGTGGCAACAATCTATTGATGTCACCACCTTTGATCCTAACTGAGGTTGATGTCACCAAGATCTTAGCCGATCTGCGCAGCGGGCTTTCAGCGCTTTAAACCATTGCCGGGTCGCCTATCAGATTAGGCGGCCCCCACCCCCCCCCACCAGGCGTGGCCAATCCAAAAATGGACCCTGCTGGTAAGTCAATCTCATCATTGCCTTTCAATTCAACGCGGCTACCATCCGGTAATTCGGCCCAGTTTTGGCCAGTGGCGCCACTGTCTCCACCCACCACACCAAAGGGCGGGATTACGCGGTGCGAGCATAGGGTTGTCACAGTTACATCGGTTAAAAACTCCAACCGTCGCAATGCTCCGTGCCCACCGCTATAGGCCCCCGCTCCACCAGAT
>LAQD01000006.1:26965-65855 GCA_000981705.1 Rhodobacteraceae bacterium ASP10-04a | reverse complement strand
CCCCTGAGCCACCCGCAATGGTCTCATAATTCTGAAAGGTCTCATTGCCCCAGACAAAATTATTCATCGTTCCTTGGCTGCCAGCCATGATGCCGAGGGCTCCAATCAAAGCATTGCAGGCCGCTTGGCTCACCTCTGTATTACCCGCAATCACCGCCGCCGGGTATTGCGGATTGAGCATAGAGTTTTCTGGCACAATGATATCTAAGGGTTTGAGACAGCCCTCATTCAGCGGAATATTTTTGCCAACCATCAATCGAAACACATAGAGCACCACAGCCCGCGAGACGGCAAATGGTGCGTTGTAATTACCCACATGTTGAGCGCTGGTGCCAGTGAAATCCACCCGCGCTGAGCGGGTATCACGGTCGACCGTAATTGCCACCTGCACTTGCTGGCCAGTATCCATTTTATATAAAAAATTGCCATCTTCTAATCCGGCGATGACCTCGCGTACACTTTCTTCGGCATTGTCTTGCACATGCGCCATGTAGGCGGTCACAGCGGGCTGACCATAGCCAGCGACCATCCGCAGCAATTCACGCCGTCCTGTTTCATTAGCTGCTACCTGAGCTTTCAGATCGGCCATATTTTGCAAGATATTACGACAAGGGTATTTGCCAGACGACAGTGTCTTGATAGCTTCATCTTCGCACAGACGCCCCGCTTGGACCAATTGTACGTTATCAATCAACACGCCTTCTTGTTCGATATGTGTGCTATCCGGTGGTGCAGATCCAGGTGTGCGCCCACCAATATCTGCATGATGCCCGCGCGAGCCCAACCAATAGGTCGCTTTGCCCTCAACAAAGACCGGGGTGACAACTGTCACATCCGGCAAATGCGTGCCGCCATTATAGGGCGAGTTGAGCATATATGCATCCCCCTCAACGATCTCTGCATTTTGCTGCATCACGGTTTTGATACTATCTGACATTGAGCCCAGATGCACCGGTACATGCGGAGCATTCGCCACCAAATCCCCCTGCCCATCAAAAATAGCACAGGAAAAATCAAACCGCTCTTTGATATTCACAGACCAGCTTGTGTTGGCCAAAGTGGCGCCCATTTGATCCGCAATCGACATGAAGCGGTTCGACATAACCTCCAACAGAATTGGATCTGCTTCGGTACTGGCCAAATCGCGCGCCGAGCGAGCCACATGTTCAAGGATCAAATTACCAAACTTATCTTGCTGCGCTTGCCATCCGGCTTCCACAACATTTGTGCCAGTTGGTTCAAGTACAACCGCCGGGCCATTGATCACTTGATCGGACTGCAGCTTGGTTCGGTCATAGACCTGCGTGTCATGCCATCCTTGGCGGTAGAGCTGACCTTGTCCTATCGGCGCCCCATCACCAAAGGTTTGCACCGGATTAGCCGTACCCTCCATCTCGCCAATGGCCTCAATACTCAGCATCTCAAACTGCAGCTTTCGATCCGGTGAGGAAAAGCCGAACCGAGCCACATGAGCAGATTCAAAGTCCTCAGTCATTTGTAAGGCTGGGCCATAGGATACCTCCAAAGCTTGGTGCGAGCCTTCATAGCGCAGATGCGCCATTATCTCGATGCGCGGGTGTGCAATGCCTTGTCCTGCTAGTTCTTGCAGAGCGGCCGCTTGCAGAGTGCCCAAGGCTGCTTGCACCTGTGCGTCATCCTCCAGATCACAATCAAGCTGTCCCTCGCGCAGGCACCGTACATCTGCGAGCCCCATGCCATAGGCAGAAAGTACCCCGGCAAATGGATGCACCATCACCCGAGACATGCCCAGAGCTTCCGCAACCAAACAGGCATGCTGGCCTCCTGCGCCCCCAAAGCTTTGCAGGGTATAGGTGGTGATATCATGGCCGCGCTCAACACTAATTTTCTTGATGGCATTAGCCATATTTTGGACTGCAATTTCAAGAAATCCCTGTGCCATGTCTTCCAGTGACTCTTGCAGATCATTTTGCGCCGCCAAATCTTGGATGCGCTGTCGAGCGGAATCTTGATCCAAAGGCATATCCCCAGAAGATCCAAACACAGCAGGAAAATAGTCCGCAGAGAGGGCACCCAAAAGTAGGTTACAATCTGTGACTGTCAAAGGCCCACCGCGACGATAGCTGGCCGGACCCGGATCAGCGCCTGCACTTTCAGGGCCCACTTGGAATCTGCCGTCTCGGTAGCTGCAAATCGAGCCACCACCAGCCGCCACAGTATGAATATCCATCATCGGCGCGCGCATGCGCACCCCAGCGACTTCAGTCTCAAAACTACGCTCAAACTTCCCGGCAAAATGGCTAACATCAGTGGAAGTGCCACCCATATCGAAACCAATCAAGCGGTCAAACCCAGCCTGCTGACCCGTTTGCACCATACCAACAATTCCACCAGCAGGCCCCGACAAAATGGCGTCTTTTCCTTGGAATTTTCGCGCATCAGTCAGGCCACCATTAGATTGCATGAACATCAATGCCTTGCAGTTTTTACCGACGTTCAACGCATCAGCCACTTGTTCCACATAGCGCCGCAGTATCGGCGACAGGTAGGCATCCACCACGGTTGTATCACCGCGGCCCACCAATTTGGATAGCCCCGACACCTCATGAGAGGTTGAAACCTGTTCAAATCCAAGGTCGCGGGCCAACTCTGCCAATTGTTGTTCATGAGTGGGATTGAGATAGGCATGCAACAGGGCGATTGCGATGGACTTCACACCCGCCACCCGCGCCGTTTGCATGTCCACCCGGGCCTGCGCCATATCCAGTCCGGTCAGGATCTGCCCCTGCGCATCCAAGCGCTCAGACACTTCCACAACGGATTGATACAGCAATTCAGGCCGTTTGATATGCCTGGCAAACAGATCCGGCCTTGTCTGATAGCCAATTTCCAACAGATCGCCAAACCCTTCGGTAATCATCAGCAAAACAGCAGCCCCTTTGCGCTCCAATAGCGCGTTGGTCGCCACAGTTGTGCCCATCTTCACCGCGCCGATGTCTGCCCGTGAAATGGGTACATCGCCTAAAATGTTGGAGATGCCCTGCACAGCTGCATCTTGATACTGCTCGGGGTTTTCAGACAAAAGCTTATGACTGTGAAGATACCCCGCTGGATCTTGCGCTACAATATCAGTGAATGTACCACCGCGATCGACCCAAAACTCCCATGCCATAGTCTACTCCCAACCGGTTTGCAGCAGGAACGCTGCAAACATGGCTACCGTCAAGAGCCTTGACCAAAAATAGCTAGAAAAATATTGCTCTAAACCAGACTTTTTTTCAAAGAGATACTGCCACCACAGATAGTTTTACTATTACGTAAAATCCAAAACTTTCGGGTATTTAAGCAACAGCCGCGCGGATTGCATTGATATTCAGTCCATAGGCAGCAGGGTTGGAAACCGAGCCTCCTTTGAAAACTGCCGATCCTGCCACCAACACATCTGCACCCGCATTCACAAGGCCCGGGGCAGTCAAAGGTGTCACGCCACCGTCAATCTCGATATGGATAGGCCTGTCACCAATCATTGCGCGCAGCTCAGCGACTTTGCTTTCCAACGGGATAAAGGATTGGCCACCAAAGCCTGGGTTCACGGTCATGACGCAAACTAGGTCAGCAATATCAAGCAAATGCGTAACGGCGCTAGCTGGTGTGCCGGGATTGAGCGCCACGCCAGCTTTTGCACCATTAGCACGAATTGCCTGCAATGAGCGGTGAATATGTGCGCCTGCTTCAACATGTGCGGTAATCACATCGGCGCCTGCTTCTGCAAAAGCCTCAACATATAGATCAACGGGTGCGATCATCAGGTGAACATCCATAATAGTTGAAATATGCGGTCGAATGGCGGCACAGGTGCTAGGACCAAAGGTGATATTAGGCACAAAATGCCCGTCCATCACGTCAACGTGGATCCAATCTGCACCCTGAGCCTCTACACAGCGGATCTCCTCACCAAAATTTGCGAAATCTGCGGATAAAATTGAAGGGGCTATTTTTATAGTACGGTTAAAAGACATGGTCTCACCTTTACATAGTTTTCTCGCAATTATCTCGGTAAAGTATGATTGTCACGTGTTAGAATACTTGAACTGTCGGGCAATCCCATGCACACAAGTTGAATGGAACAGAAAACAACGTCAATTGCACAACTGCCACAAACTACAGAACCCCGAAATTTGGGCACAGCGCTCGATTTGGATTGGGCACTTTCGATGCAAGCCAACACCTCTGCCATTGAGCGACGCTGTGCCAGCTTGCCCGGTAGACGGTCTGTCAAAAAAGATCATCAAGCCGCATGGCTTGCCCGCGCAATAAGCTGCATCGATCTGACCACCCTTTCAGGAGACGACACCTCAGGCAGGGTCAAACGACTCTGCGCCAAGGCCCTTCAACCGGCACGGCAAGATATTCTGGATCAAATTGGCCTACCATATCTAACAACAGGCGCGGTCTGCGTCTATCACGATATGATCGCCACTGCGGTGACTGCCCTGCATGGGACTGGCATTCCTGTAGCTGCCGTCAGTACTGGTTTTCCTGCAGGACTTTCGCCGTTACATCTGCGCATAGAAGAAATTCGTGAAAGCGTGAAAGTGGGGGCATCCGAAATCGATATTGTTATTTCACGCCGCCACGTTCTTACCCAAAACTGGCAAGCCCTCTATGATGAGATGGCTGCCTTCCGTACCGCGTGCGGCGATGCACATGTCAAAGCCATTCTGGCCACTGGCGAGTTGGGCAGCCTGCGTAACGTGGGGCGCGCCAGTTTGATTTGTATGATGGCGGGGGCTGATTTCATCAAAACCTCCACCGGCAAAGAAAGTGTAAATGCGACCCTGCCTGTCACATTAGTAATGCTGCGGGCCATTCGTGCCTATCACAGCCGCACCGGATTCCGCGTGGGGTATAAACCTGCAGGTGGGATTTCCAAAGCCAAGGACGCAATCACATATCTAGCCTTGATAAAGGAAGAGCTTGGGGACCGTTGGCTCCGCCCAGACCTTTTCCGCTTTGGTGCATCGTCGCTTTTGGGCGACATTGAACGCCAACTCGAGCATCACCTCACTGGCTCCTATTCTGCCAATCACCGCCACCCGATCGGATAACCCCATGAGCATTGAAACAATTTTCGAAACAATGGATTACGGTACAGCCCCCGAAGATAGTACAATAGCGCTTAAATGGATTGCAGATCATGGTGGAATTTCTGGGCCCTATATCAATGGCAAATGGGGGCCCTTTCGCGAGGACTTGTTAGTCTGCAATCCCGCCACAGGTGAAAAACTGGCCGGGATGACAATTAGCTCTGCTAATGAGGTTGCCACCGCAGTTGCAGCAGCACGCAAGGCACAACCCTTGTGGGAGGCATCAGGTGGCCCGGCTCGGGCACGCGTGCTCTATGCCATCTCACGATTGATGCAAAAACATTCACGACTCTTGTCGGTCATGGAGTCCTTGGATAATGGCAAGCCTATTCGCGAAAGCAGGGACATTGATATCCCTCTGGCCATTCGCCACTTTTATCACCATGCGGGTCATGCACAGCTGATGCCAACCGCCCTATCAGATCGCGTGGCCTTGGGCGTTTGCGGTCAAATCATCCCATGGAATTTTCCGCTTCTGATGTTAGCTTGGAAGATCGCCCCAGCTTTAGCCATGGGCAACACAGTGGTTTTGAAACCCGCAGAATACACACCGATGACCGCCATGCTCTTTGCCGATATCTGCACGCAAGCAGGCGTACCGCCCGGTGTAGTAAACATTATAACCGGCGACGGTAATACGGGCGAAGCGCTCGTCGCATCAGAGGTCGACAAGATTGCCTTCACAGGCTCCACCGCTGTGGGACGCAAAATCCAGAATGCGACCGCAACCAGCGGCAAATCTCTCACCCTAGAGCTGGGTGGGAAATCGCCCTATATCGTGTTTGATGACGCCGATATTGACAGTGCTATTGAAGGTTTGGTCGACGCAATTTGGTTCAATCAAGGCCAAGTCTGCTGCGCTGGCTCGCGCCTGTTAGTCCATGAGGCCATTGCTGATGATTTTTACCGCCGTCTCAAAGCGCGCATGGACAAGCTAATAATAGGTGACCCGTTGGATAAATCAATCGACGTCGGTGCGATCGTAGACCCCATCCAATTAGTGCAAATTCAAAATCTGATTGCAGCTAATAATGCTGGCGAAATCTACCATGCGAATACCCCAGTACCAGAGGGATGCTTCTATCCGCCAACATTGATCACTGGCCTACATGCCGCCGACACGTTGATGCAGGAAGAGATTTTTGGTCCAGTTTTAGTTTCCACCACATTCCGTACCAAAAGCGAAGCCATAGAGATTGCCAACAACACTAAATACGGGCTCGCAGCTACCGTTTGGACGGAGAACATCAACCTAGCACTCGACGTCGCACCGAAACTGGCAGCTGGTGTCGTTTGGGTCAATGCCACCAATTTGTTTGATGCAGCAACCGGCTTTGGCGGCGTGCGCGAAAGCGGGTTTGGCCGTGAGGGTGGCTGGGAGGGTTTGCAAGCATATAGCAAAGTCACCACACCCATAAAGTGTCCTGCAACTATTGCTGCGTTCACGGGTAACGGCGCCATCACAGAGCTGGTAGACCGGACTGCCAAGCTTTATATTGGTGGTAAACAAGCCCGTCCTGATAGCGGATATAGCCAAGCAGTTTACGGGCCCAAAGGCCAGCTGTTAGGCCATGCCCCCATCGCAAGTCGCAAAGACATCCGTAACGCGGTGCAGTCGCAATTAGCCTCGAGCTGGGGTAAAAGCTCGGGTCATCTTCGAGCGCAAATTCTGTACTATATTGCAGAAAATCTTGCGGCACAAACCGAAGGCTTTGCCGCACGTTTGGATACGATGACTGGCACCACGAGTGGGAAATCTGAAGTTGAGGCAGCGATTGATATTCTGTTCACCTACGCGGCTTGGGCCGATAAGTTTGAAGGCCGCGCAAAATCTGTACCCATTCAGGGTGTTGCTTTGGCGATGCGCGAACCTGTAGGCAGGATTGCGGCACTGTGCCCAGATGCTACACCCCTGTTGGGCTTAGTAACACCAATGGCCGCCGCTTTGTCCACGGGCAACACTGTCACACTTTTTGCAAGCCAGCCCTACCCTTTGGCCGCAACAGACTTCTATCATATCTTAGAGGCTTCGGACGTCCCAGCCGGTACAGTGAATATCTTGACAGGGGGCCAAGCCAATTTGGCCTCCCATCTTGGGGCACACATGGATATTGACAGTGTTTGGTGTTTGTCAGGTAAAGCCATAACCAAAGCAGTCAAGGCGAAAGCTAGCAGCAACATCAAACGCGTTTGGGCCGGTGCTGCACCTGAAGATCACCTAAGCTGGCTTGATGCAGGTACTGAGATCAAAACTATTTGGATCCCTTACGGCGAGTAATGACATAAAGGATACTTGCTCTATTTATTTCGAAACCAGCCAATAATGCGGCCAGTAGATTTTTCAGTGGCAGCGTCAACATTTTCGATCATCGGGCTTATTCTTCTGCTCCAAAACCCACGAACCCGCACATAGATCGCCCATAAAAAGGCAGCTAATACGGTCAGAAATATGATATTCAACCAGGGGATCAGTTGCACATTTGGCCCAGATATAGGTTTGATACTCACTGCGTTGGGATAGATCGACAGAAATGTGTTGCGCCAACCATAATGGCGCACGACATACCATTCCGGTTTGTCCCTATCAGAAATAGCGTCTTCAGTCTCAGCTTGTAAGTTTGAGCTATCCAACTTGAAATAAGGGGGCCAACCAAAGCCAGTGTCCTCATTACGATAGACACTCACCTTTCCGTTCGGCTGCACCGAATTGAGCAGCCGTAAATCCCGATTGAACGACAGTGCATCTCCTGTATCAGGCGTGGCATAAAATATACGTGTCCACCCAGAGAAGTCTTTGCGCAGTACTTCCGTACCCGTGATCCTGACAATGTCGCGTTGGGGCAAATTATAATGCAAAAGCCCAAAGACCATCACAAAAAGCAAAAGACAAAAAATCCATTTCAGTTTAGTGAGCATTGCTCCCTCTCCTTTTCAAGCATCGCAACCAATTTTATTGGAGAAATCATAAATCAGGCCTCCATCTTTGCGGTTGCACAATCAAAGCTAAAACCAGAACCGGTGCCCAGATTAATGCAAAGCGCAGACTGTGCCAAAGCGCCGAGAGTATAGATCCCTCGCCAGCATCAATTCCACCTACCCACCACATATACGAAGCGCCTAGCACAATGAGGACCCCTATAGAAAAAATCCCATTCATAATTAAGCCCTTAAAAGTCATTGACACAAACCGCGCCAAGAACGTGGGCAGGCACCAGGCCACCGCAAAAAAAGTAGCTATTGGAAGTATAATATCAATGAAATAATTAATCTCAACCATCACAAGGTACGCCGAGCCTTAATAGCATAAAGCACATAGAAAATTACCAATAATGGGGCCCATACTGCGCCAGTCCTTACTGTCCAAATGGCACCCGATACCAAAGTATCCTGCCAGGGCGCAGGCAAGATTGATGTAATCCAAAGGCAATGCCATAAGAAGATTGAAACCGACGCCCAAGCCAGCGCAACGGCCCCTTCCCGCCAGAATTCTCCCACTCCCTGAGGATCGCGCAACCCAGCTCTACGCCCTGAAATCAGCGCAATCAAAAGTGGGAGCGGAAAGGCGAGCAATGGAATCATAGCGTGGGGTGGCCTATTTGTGAGGTATATTTTTCATATGCCACACGTGAACTTTAAAGAATAGTACCATATATTACTAGTGGAACAGTAGGAATACTACTTCAGGCTTGTAATGCGCGAAGCCACTTTCGGTCCGTAGTGGAAACCGTGGGAATCTGGGCTTTGTGTTCGGGTCATGTCGAGACCTCATCAAAAAAAATCCCGGCGTTCAGGATCTATTTTGCGCAGGTGAAGTGTGCCACTTGCCAGCGACACCATCGCTGAATACAGGTTTAGTATTGCCAATTTTGCATGATTTGACCATCATATTTACGACAACTCGGAGGTTAGAATGCGACTAAAAGGTAAAACAGCGATTATAACCGGAGCAGGCTCCGGATTTGGCGCCGGCATCTCACAAAAGTTTGCCCAAGAAGGTGCGCAGGTAATGGCAGCGGATCTGAATATAGATACGGCACAACAGACCGCAGAATTGGTAGAAGGCTTAGCACAGCATGTGGATGTGGCTGACAATGACTCTGTGCAAGCGATGATTACAGCAGCGTGGGCACATTGGGGCCATATTGATATATTGGTGAACAACGCCGGAATAACTCACTTGCCAACCCCTATGGAAGATGTGGCTGAGGATGAATTCGATCGAGTGTTTGCGGTCAATGCAAAGTCAGTCTACCTTACCGCTCGCCATATCGTGCCACTTTTGAAACAGCAAAACTCTGGTGCTATTCTCAACATTGCTTCCACCGCGGGGGTATCACCACGACCTAACTTGAATTGGTACAATGCATCTAAAGGCTGGATGATCACAGCGACAAAAGCGATGGCAGTGGAGCTAGCTCCTCACAATATTCGCGTGAACGCGCTAAACCCAGTAGCTGGTGAAACTCCACTATTGGCCAGCTTCATGGGCGAGGACACTCCAGAGATGCGCACTAAATTTTTGGCGACCATCCCACTCAATCGCTTTTCCACGCCACAGGATATGGGTAATGCGGCGAGCTTTTTATGCAGTGATGAGGCAAGTATGATCACCGGAGTAGCTCTCGAAGTAGATGGTGGACGCTGCATTTGAATCAGCCCAATTCAAGCGGACAAACCGCAGATGTCTTTGCAGGACACTTTGACCGTCAGCAATCGGTGTTTTCACATCTGTACGAATGTGCAGGCCACGACTTCATTCCGAGCCGGGTGGAAGTCATCTGTAACGAAAACCCCACTCCACGCCTCAATCATTGGTTCTCAAAATCTGATTGTACCAACATTGAGGACAATCTGGGTCTCAACACCACCTGCGTAATTATATTTGAACATGCCAAGGCTGACCTGGATACCACAGGCACTGACAGGTTAAGCTATATTGGATCTTTTGTTGCACTGCGCCACCGCCCCTAAACGCCCTTATCCTTCCAGTAATACTGCCATCAACTCACTTTTAGGGTCTTCTAGGCCAGCGATAACATTAAAATGGTGCTTTGCAATTTCGATAGTCAGAGAAGCCTGCCATCTATCCGCCAAAAGTTGTGCCTGCGCCAAAAAGGCGGGCCGTTCCTCGGCACCCACCCAAACATGAACATCAATTTTATCTGGCTTCGGCTGACTGGCAGGGCTTTCAGCTTTGGCACTTGTGGCCGTGAGCTTAAGCGTTGCGTTCATCTCCGTTTGCAAAAGGGGCAACAGATCTGCAACCGGTGAAATTGGTATGATTTTTCGAATACGATCGCGCACCACGCTTGGGAAAACTACATCCTTCTGTCCCATCCGCGCCACCAAATGACCACCAGCCGAATGTCCAACCAAACAAATGGGCCCAGAAATACGTCCGGCGGCTGCAGTAATGGCTGCCGCAATAGATTGTGTAATTTCAGGAATGGATGCAGCCGGTGCCAGCGGATAGCTCGGTATAGCAACCGCCCAATCGCGCAAGGTGGCACCCTGTGCTAAATGCGAGAAATCTCTGCGTCCAAAGCGCAACCAATATCCACCATGGACAAAGACCACCAATCCCTCAGGCTTCCCAGAAGGGTAAAACAGATCAAAGGCCTGATCTGGATGCACACCATAGGGCTGGTTCAACTGCGCTCGACCCAGAGTATATTCAGCCTCACGGTAGTTGCGCGCGGCCTCATCCCAATATTCCAGAAAGCTTTCTGCATTGGGTATGTAGGCCGCATTGGCATAGTCATCATCAAGGTTCAAAGCACTTCTCCTCTGGACAAATGAGCGGTCGAATGATCTCACATCTCACATCAAGGGAGGCAAAAATGCTAGATTCATCCACAGACCTAAAATCCATGTTATCAGACCCTAGTCTGCTGCAAACAAAGGCCTTCATCAACAACCAATGGGTTGATTCTGAAAATGGAGCAACTTTTGATGTTAAAAACCCAGCGCGTGGCGATGTGATCGCACAAGTTGCAGATCTGTCACGGACCGATCTAGCCAAAGCAATTTCTAGCGCCGCAGCAGCACAAAAGAAATGGGCTGCTATTTCCGCCAAGGAACGTTCCAATATTCTGCGAGCTTGGTACAATTTGATGATGGAAAATCAAGCTGATTTAGCTAAGATCCTGACGGCTGAAATGGGTAAGCCACTGGCTGAAGCGATGGGAGAAATTGCTTACGGTTCATCGTTTGTTGAGTTCTTCGCAGAGGAAGCCAAGCGTAATTATGGTGAAACTATTCCTGGTCATCAGGCCGACAAGCGGATCACAGTGATCAAACAACCAATTGGCGTTGCAGCATCGATCACCCCTTGGAACTTTCCTAACGCAATGATCACACGCAAAGCCGCACCAGCACTAGCTGCTGGCTGCGCTTTTGTGGCCCGCCCCTCCGAGCTGACCCCTTTATCCGCTTTAGCCTTAGGTGTTCTGGCTGAACGTGCCGGCCTCCCAGCTGGTATTTTGCAAATTGTGCCATCTAACGACGCATCAGCCTCAGGCAAGGAATTTTGCGAAAATCCCAAAGTTCGCAAAATTACCTTCACAGGTTCGACCCGTGTGGGCCGTATTCTACTGGGACAAGCTGCTGATCAAATCAAAAAATGCTCGATGGAACTAGGTGGAAATGCCCCCTTTATCGTATTCAACGATGCAGATCTTGATGAAGCTGTAATTGGCGCAATGGCCTGTAAATTCCGCAACAACGGTCAAACCTGCGTCTGCGCGAACCGCATTTATGTCCAATCAGGAGTATATAACGATTTCACCGCTCGATTCAAAAAAGCTGTAGAAGCCATGAAGGTAGGCGATGGCTTCGAGGGAGCTGATTTGGGGCCATTGATCTCAAAGCCTGCACTGGCCAAGGTGCAAGAACATATCAAAGACGCACTGGCAAAGGGCGCGGTGCTGGCAACCGGTGGAAAGCCCCATGATTTGGGTGGAACATTCTTCCAACCAACAATTTTGACTGGCGTAACCCAAGAGATGCAGGTCAGTCAGGAAGAAACCTTCGGCCCTATGGCACCATTATTTGAGTTTGAAGACGAAGATGACGTTATAGCCATGGCCAATGATACAATCTTCGGACTCGCTGCGTATTTCTATGCCAAAGACCTCAGCCGAGTTTATAAAGTGGCTGAGGCTTTGGAATATGGCATCATTGGCGTCAATACTGGAATAATTTCAACCGAAGTTGCACCTTTTGGCGGTATCAAGCAATCAGGCCTTGGTCGTGAGGGCAGCCATCATGGTATGGATGAATATCTTGAGATGAAATATATTTGCATGTCGGTGTAACCAACGCAGCCATGTAAGGAAAAAAGTAGGTATTTCCTAGTCTTTTTCCTTGAACTCAAGGAGAATTCAATAAAGTTATGTGGTAGCCGCTTCCACATAAAACGGTGCTTTTGATTGGACTTTGATGCTTTGAGATTTCAGTGCTGCTGGCACTTTGCGGATCAAATAAATCTGCAACATGCCATCCACATGGCTGAATCCAGTGACGCGAACATAATCGTCAAGATGAAACCGCCAGTCGAAAGCACAGGTCGCAATGCCTCGGTGCAATATGTTTTTTTATCTGTGGGGTCGGGCTCTAGAGTAAAGACGCTCTAAGATGCTGTAATCAAGCTTTAGGGTCGCAAAAAGCTAGCACCACGTGAGGCTGTTGGGTCAGAGCTGCCGCTCAATGCCCCATCGCTTAAAATCACAATTTTCTCAATCGCCGATGCACCAAGAGAAATTGGCTGGCCCAAGTAGGTTGACTTAAATGAGATCACCGAAACAATCATCGGCACTCCTAAATCCAGCCTGAAGACTGGGGCGCCAGAAGATCCATAATCCACTTCACAATCGAACACCTGTACGTTTTCCTTACGACCCAAAATTTTACAGCCGTCATGAAACCTTGGGCGTTCGCTGCGATCGTGAGCGTAAGACACAACCGAAACAGGGTCGCCTTCTAATGGCATTTGCGCTACAGAAAATGGCTTTATATCAGGGTGTTGGACCGATGTAAGTAATCGCAAAATGGCTAGGTCACTGGACGCACGTTGCAAGCCAGTTTGCCCTATAAATGAAAAATCAGGATGTACTTCAATCGAACCAACTTTACGATAAGCCTTTGCTTGGCCATTCTGCCAGCCAGCTCGGAATTCCAAGCGTCCAACATCCACCTGTGCTCCAGTCTCAGCATCATATATGCAATGCGCTGCGGTTAGGACGTGCAATCGCCCTATTAACGTAGCCGTGCAAAAGCCACCATTTGCCACGTTCAATCGTCCAACCGCTAACCAAAGCGTGGCTTGATCAGCCTTGCTCAGTTTAGATACAGCGTTTTGGGCCACAGCAACCTGAGCAAGACAGAACAGAAGGACGATGAGAGACGTAAATATTCGCATAAAATCAACATAAGGTATAAATGGTATGGAAAGGAAACCCAAACCATCCAATTATGTATACTTCAACGTAGGATAGGAACTTTTCCTGGACCTGAAGAGCCAGATAAAGACGCTGGCTTTGGCCCGCCCGTCGCCCAGTCTAGTAATTCGACTGTGTGCATAATCGGAATATCCGTACCGCTACCAATTTGGATCATACAGCCGAGGTTACCCGCAGAAATCACATCAGGAGTTTTTGCCTCCAATGTCTCAATTTTACGAGCCTTCAACTGGCTGGAGATCTCTGGCTGCATCAAGTTATAAGTGCCTGCTGATCCACAGCATAAGTGGCTATCTGCCGGTTCCAATACTTTAAATCCAACACGGCGCAAAAGATCCTTGGGGTAAGCTTTGATTTGTTGACCGTGCTGCAAAGAGCAAGCAGCATGATAGGCTACTCGTAAGCCTTGATCAGGCAATATTGGCAAATTCAGATCCATTAAAACTTCACTGACATCCCGTGCCAAAGCGGCAACGCGCTTGGCTTCCTCCTCCAAAGGAGCGCCTGCAAACATGTGGCCGTAGTCTTTCACTGTGGTGCCGCAGCCAGAGGTGTTGATTACTACCGCGTCCAAGCCGTTTGCTGCGTCTTCAGCGGCAAAGGCCTCAATATTCACAGCGGCAGTTCTGTGGCTTTCATCAACCTTGCCCATATGATGGGTCAACGCCCCGCAACAGCCCTGTTTTAGCACCACAACCTCTGCGCCATGCCGGGTCAAGAGGCGGATAGTGGCATCGTTGATATCCGTATTCAAAGCCCGCTGTGCACAACCAGTCATCAGTGCCACCCGCATTTTTTGTAGCCCTTGAGCTGGAAAAATTTGGGCATCATCGTTCAAGCTGCGCGCCGGAATTTGTCTTGGCGCCATTTCCAGCATAGCTTTCAATCTGGGGTCCAGCATCAAATGCCGAAAGGGCCGCATAATTTGAGCGCCCAGCAAGGCTAGGCGGAAACGGTCCGGGTAAGGCAATATACGCGCTAATGTCCAGCGGAGTAGACGGTCAGACCAGCTCCGCTTATAGGTTTCTTCAATATATGCCCGAGCATGATCCACTAAATGCATATAATTCACACCAGACGGGCAGGTCGACATGCAAGCCAGACAGGACAGGCACCTGTCAACATGCTTCACAGTTTTCTCATCTGGCACTCGTTGGTTTTCGAGCATATCTTTGATCAGGTATATGCGACCACGTGGGCTGTCCAACTCGTCGCCCAAAACCTGATAGGTAGGACAAGTCGCGGTACAAAACCCACAATGGATGCAACTGCGAAGAATATCATTGGTCCGCTGTATCTGAGGGTCTTTTAGCTGGGTTTCTGTGAAATGTGTTTGCATCAGCTCATCCGTCCCGGGTTTAGAATTCCGCGCGGGTCAAACTTACTACGCAGGTTTTGGCTGACTATTTCTACCGCTCGGCTAAGGGGCTGAAAGTGCGGGATATCTTGTGTGCTTAAAATACCAGATTTCATCAAAGTCGTGTGGCCACCCAATTGACCCACAGCCCCCTGGAGCGCTTTGTGTAGCTGCAAACCAAAAGGAACATCACAAAGCTGCTTAAAGTCAAGCCCAAGCCACAAGAGTCCACCACCCCAATCCAACTGACACTTAAAACCAATATCTTTTTGTAAATCTTGCATCATAGCAATCACACTCAAAGCATCCGTAGGTCGAACTGACACCTTCCAAACCGTATCAAGAGATGCCCACGACGGGATGTCTCTTACCTCGAGCCAAGGATTCAGCACTTCTTCTGTCTCGCCAAATTTCGCTAGGCGGGTTTTCAATTCTTTGATGCGATATCTGATTGAGGCTTCAAATCCCTCCACCCGAATGAGTACGCCCAGTCCACCATCAGCATCCTGAATGGTGGCCGCACCGCTAACATCAAATGGTGTGCCGAGCGCCGCAGACATACAAGCAACAGCCTGTGCCCAGGAAGAGACATAAATTTTTAAAGTTGCTTGGGTTTCGCTCACTGGCAAAACCTTTAGGGCAACTTCGCTCAGCACTCCAAGCGTACCCCAAGAGCCCACCATTAATTTTACTAGATCATAGCCCGTCACATTCTTCATCACCCGGCCACCGTTTTTAAGTATCTGACCGGAACCATCGACGAAAGAGACCCCCAAAGCAAAATCACGGGCCGCCCCCACTTGGATACGCCGCGGCCCAGATACATTGGCAGCCATAACTCCACCCAGAGTTGGCGTCCCTTGCGTCCCTAACAAGATGCGATGATCCATCGGCTCAAAAGCCAGCTTTTGGTTTTCAGCAGCTAGCGCTGTTTCAATATTAGCAATCGAGGTTCCAGTTTTGGCTACAAGCGTTAGGGCCCCAGGCTCATAAAGAACAATACCTTTGAGCTGGGCGGTGCTGAGCTTTTGCCCCTCAGGAATCCAGCCAATAGACCGAGTCCCACCGCCCAAGATCTGCAAAGGCCCAGCAGCATTTAGGATAGCCGCCGATAGGGCTGCTTCATCTTGAGGAAATATTGTAGCGCTCATTATGCCCGACGCGTTTCAGACACTGACAAAGGAAAAACCTTAGCTGGATTAAGCAACCAACCAGGATCAAATACATCCTTCACAGCCATCTGAATCTCTAGGTCTCCAGCGCCGTATTGATCTTCCATTAAATCACGTTTTTCGATACCAACACCATGCTCACCAGTTAGGCAGCCACCGACCTCAACACAGAGACGCAGGACATCCGCGCCCATGGCCTCACAAAGCTCAAGGTCACCCTTTTTATTTGCATCAAACATGATCAATGGGTGCATATTCCCATCACCAGCATGAAACACATTGCCTACCCGTAAACCATAATGCTCAGACAATTCCTTGATCCGACGTAGTACCTCTGGCAAGGCAGAAACAGGGATCGTGCCGTCCAAACACATATAGTCAGCGACCTGTCCCACCGCCCCAAAGGCGGACTTGCGACCCAGCCAAATTGCAGCACTTTCTGTATCAGATTGGCTTTGGCGCAGCTCCACTGGATTATGTTTTTGCGCAATGGTGCAAATGCGGTCTAGTTGATCTTGAATTTCAGTTTCTGAACCCTCTACTTCTATAATCAAAAGCGCTTCACAGTCCGGATATCCAGCTTTCGCAAAGTTTTCACAAATCTCAATAATAGGACGGTCCATGAACTCAATCGCTACCGGTAAGACTCCAGCCTTGATAATATCGGCGACACAGGCACCGGCAACTTCGTTACTATCAAAAGCAATCATTACTGGACGGGCTCCTTCAGGCTTAGGCAAAATGCGCAGGGTCGCTTCTGTCACCACCCCCAGTTGACCTTCAGACCCACAAATAATCCCTAGAATATCCAAACCAGAGGAATCAAGATGACCACCGCCAATCTCAACAATTTCACCGTCCATCATCACCATTGTTACACCCAGTAGGTTGTTAGTGGTCACCCCATATTTTAGGCAATGTGCGCCACCCGAGTTCATGGCAATATTACCCGCAATAGCGCAGGCCATTTGACTTGATGGATCAGGTGCATAAAAGAAATCTTCTTCTTCAACTGCGCCAGAGACACTCAAATTTGTTCGACCACTTTGTACACGGATTAAACGATTCTCATAATCTGTCTCCAAAACTTGGCTCATCTTGGCTACGCCTAGAATAACACAATCAGCCGTTGGCAAAGCTCCACCCGCCAGGGACGTACCAGATCCACGCGGTACCACGGGCACACCTTCGCGGTGGCAAATCTTCAAAACATCTGACACTTGCTGTGTCGTGGCCGGCAATACTGCAATCATTGGTGGGCATCGGTAAGCTGTCAACGCATCGCATTCATAGGCGCGCGTTTCAGACGGATCATCGATAACCGCATCATGTGGTAAAACTGTCCGCAATGCGGTAGCAATTTTTGCCTTTTTCATTAGTATTTCCGAATTTGGTTGTGGCATATCCATAACAACCCCTCCAATTGGTAATTAAATATAACCAATTGGAGGGGATCGCAAGGGCAATTACTCGGATGCAAAAGCCTTATGGTTTTTAATGTAATTATATCAGCATTGACGCCTTGGGACCTTGCAGTGGTAAGTTTTGGCATGTTAGCCACATTTATTATGGGTCATTTTATCGAGGACCCACCCACAGGCCATTCCACGCGCTATTATGGCCGGTGAGATCAATATTAGAGCTGCTTTAAGCTTTAATCGTGAGCTAAGGGCCATGTATTTTGCCTTGGCCTCGCTAGCATGGCTGACAGGTACCCCAATTTTGCTCGCTGCATTTCTGGTCACGCTTTGGATGCTATGGAATCGTGAGTTTTCATCTCAGGCCAGTGCGCTTCTAAAAACTGGCGGAAGCGATAATGGCTAACTAGGATACACGACGCCCTTCGCGTAACCACCCAGCAACCAAACCTACAGCAGCCAGAAGAAGGTAAACCCATTCAGATAAAAATGGTTTAATATCAATGTTTTGAACCGTATACGCATCGCGCGCAACCAAACCAAGCCAGCCGCGCCCATGAGCAGGCCGGCCACTTCTAACATCACGCAGTTTTGGCAACCCTTGCGATACCGACATAACACCACCGCCAGTCTGCGCTAGCAGCGGAAACAAAGCCGCACCAGATGCAATAGTTTGCACAAATTCCCTGGGAGCCGCCGGACCTAAAGCAGTCACCACTTTCAAATCATCAGATCGGAGGCGATATAACCCTAATTCATTTTTTGAAACCGTCGCCTCATACCGCCCCGGAGCGACCACCTGCCAGGGTACTGTGATGATCTCACCGCTTGGCGTGGTCACCTCAAGCGGAGAGACAGCCTCTTCCGTCAGGCTACGACGTTTTGCAAGCAAGCCAGTTTGAGTGGCAGCCCCTAAAAGCGCCTCTTCCTCTAAATCAGGTTCTTTCATCGACCAATGCACCAAGCGTCTCAGCATCTCTGCCTGCGGCCCACCGCCCTCAAAGCCGCGGTCCCAAAGCCATGCGTGATCAGAGGCCAAAAGCACCACGCGCCCAGCCCCCACCCGGTCCACCAAAAGCAACGGCCGCTCTTCCAGACCCGTCATCAATATGTCGCCCGATGTCGCCTCCAGCTCTACCTGTCGCATCCATCGGCCCCAGCCTTGGTTTGGCGCAAAGACCTCAAGGCCCTCACTCACTGGATGTTTGCGCCCGATGTCCGTCACGGTAGGCAAGATTGGTTCTTCAAAAACCCGCGAGGTTGGGCGGCCCGGCAAGATGGCACCCAAAGGAGAACGATAAAGGCTGTTTACCCCGGCATAATCAGGCCCCGCAGCTACTAAAATCGCCCCTCCGTTTCGAACGTAATTAGCGATACTTTCAAAGTATTCAGCCGGCAAAAGGCCACGGCGCTTGTAGCGATCAAGAATAATCAAATCAAACTCATTGATTTTATCCAAAAATAACTCGCGCGTTGGGAAGGCAATCAACGATAATTCCGTCACTGGCACGCCATCTTGTTTCTCAGGCGGGCGGAGAATGGTGAAATGGACCAGATCCACGCTGCTGTCAGATTTCAACAAATTACGCCAAGTTCTCTCACCGGGGTGGGGCACACCCGATACAAGCAACACCCGCAGGCGGTCGCGAAGTGCATTGATTTGTACCACTGCAGCATTGTTACGATCCGTGAGCTCACCAGTCAGTTGGGGTGTCGAGAACTGTAGAATATTCATGCCACCATGGGTCAAAGCCACTTCCACCTCAACCTCTTGGTTCATGGGGATTTGGTATCGCTGCTCTAGACCACCATCCACGGAGAGCATGAGATCCGCAAACCCGGCGTTAGGTGCTGCCCCTTGATCTTGCACCATTAATGATAGCAGCACGGGTTCACCCAAAATAGCAAAACCTGGTGCATTTTTCACCATCAATCGGCGGTCCCAATCCTCCGGATCACCAGTCAACAAGAGATGCAAAGGCACGTCCAAATTTAGTACCAACTCCACATCATGAATCTGACCATCAGAGATGATAATAACTCCAGCGACTCGATCTTGCGGCTCTTCCGCCAGTGCCTGCGCTAAGACTGACACGACCAATGAGCCACCAACACCCTGCGCGTCGGACACTTCTACAAGATGCATTTGCGTATTGGGTCGCATCTCAAGAGCCCTAGTCAGATGCGCCAAAGCCGCAGCATTCTGGTCAGGGCGCTTGGCCAGATTCTGGCTGGATGAACGGTCCACCACCACAATCACAATGTCGGTATCAGGATGGCGGTCTTCGGTCTTCACAGACGGATTTAACAAGGCTAATATCACACAAATTGCCGCAAATCCGCGCCAAGGACAGCCCGACAGACGTCGCATCATTGCAAAAACCAACAGAGCAAAAAAAACCAAAGCCAGGCTCAGTAGGACAAACAGCGGAACCAAAGGATCAAACAGAAGAGTACCGCCCATCATTCGCCTAACCTCTTTAATAGCTCCGGCACATGGACCTGATCAGATTTATAATTGCCAGTCAGCACATGCATGATCAAATTTATGCCAAACCGCAGCGCAATCTCACGTTGCCGTTTACCAGACAAACCACGACCGACAGGTAAGAGGGGTTGGCCCGCCAGGTCCACTGCCCAAGCCGCCGCCCAATCATTGCCACCAATCACCACCGGCGTCACCCCATCGTTGAGGTTGCGAAAGGGCATGCCTTCAATCTCCTCGCCCAGGCTTTGGGGCGCCTCAACCCAGACCGTGCCACGCGATGACCGCCCTGGGAATTCTTGCAAAAGATAAAAGCTTCTTGTCAGAACGTGATCTTGTGAAATTGGAGCGATGGGCGGTACATTTAGGCCAGCGGCAATTTCCTGCAACAGGCGGCCCTCTTTAGTGCTTTCTCCATATTGCGCAATCTCGCTGTCTCTGGTGTCAAACAAGATCATGCCACCACCTTTGATATAGCGATTCAACTTACGCAATTCATCCGCATTGGGGCGGCTTTGCCCCAGCGTAATCGGCCAGTATATAAACGGATAAAACGCCAATTCATCGGTGCCAAGCGCTAGGCCCATCGGGCTTACAGGCTCAATGGATGTCCTCTGATTGAGCGCCAGTGACAGCCCAGTCAATCCTGCATGCGATATCTCGTCTTGGCCTAAATCTCCAGTTTTGACATAAGCCAAAACTACATTACGGGTTGCTTGTATTGCACGCGCTTCTGCGGTTTGCGCCACCACATCCTCAGTAGTCAGGCCTGCCATCAAGAAACAGGCCAAAGCACCTACAACCCTGCCCCGCAGTTTGCCAACGATCCACAGGGTCGCTAGTATATCCACTACCAGCAGGACCAACACTGCACTTAAAAAACCCGCTCCAAGCATTTTAGGCCGCGCCATCGCCTGCCCTACTAGCTGCACGGCACCGAGCCAAGTAGCGGAGGTGAAAACACTGTCCTGTGCAAGAATGTTGCGCGCCCATCGGCGCTCGCCGCCTTGATAGACTCCCGCTGGCGTTTCAGCGGTAATCCTTGAGGCGGCCAAGACTTGGCCATCCACGCCGGCGCGGTCCCCAACGGTTTTAAGGGTGCCAAATCCATCAAGATCTCGCACGAGCTGCCAAGTGGTTCCCGCCAGGGCCTGTTGCTTAAAATCCCCGTAAGATCCAATCACCGACAGACGCTCTAACATTGACACAAACAGACCAGAGATAGGCAGATTTGACCAATCCGCATTTGCGGTGATGTGAAACAAGACGACCTG
Organism: Rhodobacteraceae bacterium ASP10-04a; assembly: GCA_000981705.1. GTDB lineage: Bacteria > Pseudomonadota > Alphaproteobacteria > Rhodobacterales > Rhodobacteraceae > Planktomarina > Planktomarina antarctica. The sequence continues at coordinate 44,564 of LAQD01000006.1, read as the reverse complement.
TCCTTGGCCCAGAGTTTTGCGGGTCACCAATGGCGTACCATCGCTCAATCTTGCAATCACATGTGCGGCCAAATCCGGGCCAGGCTCCGCCAAAACCTGCGCTGTGACGATCACCTCATCTGGCGTTGGCAGACCAAAAAACGGTGTGTCAACCTCAAAGGCCTGAAGCGTTTTGGGAGCTCCCCAAGACATTGCCCCGCCCACAGTGCGCCCACCGGCGCGCAGCCTGACGGGCAAAAGTGGATCATCCTCTTTGGAATTAAAGCTTTGTGCCGCCAAGCGTGGACCTGCAAAACGTACCAACGTGCCGCCTTGGCTCACCCAGTCCACCATCGCAGTTTTGGCTCCAATTTTGGCAACATCAGCCAGAACAATCGTATCAGGATCAGCCAAGAGGACATCTTCCAATGTGCCATTAATCAAATCGGCTACCGGCGCCAGCGCCTGCGTTAGGTAATGGTCCGGAGACAACAGTGTCAGCCCCTCGCGGCCCGCAATTTCACCAGAAAGAATGGCAATCTCCGGGCGCTTAATCCGATCATCCACCAAGCGCACCGCTGCAGCCGAACGATAGCCTGCCAGAACCACCCGCGAAATACGATTGCGCATCTCCTGCGGCACCTCACTAGCCTGAGAGGCCACCAACGCATGAGCTTCAAAGGTCAATGGGACACTTTGAAGCCTGCGTTCAACACCTGAGGGATCCAGACCGACCAAATCAACCCGAACCTGCGTGGCTTGTCCAGCACTTAAACGGGATACATGTACCTCAACCCCTTGAGCGGTGACCGTTATGGGCAACAGCCCCATGGTGGGGGTTTGGGAGAGTGACACTCTTAGCTCACCATGCGCCAACAGCTCGGAAACAAGCTTGGCACGCCCGGGCCAATCCAAAGGTGACGCCATCCAATAACTATCAAAACTTCCAAGCTCCGCGATCAAACCAATCACATCCCCCTCTGGCAGCCAAGCTTTAGGCTCCGCAGTTTGGATTTGCCGTTGCGCAAGTGAAGCGGCTGAGAAGACGACAGCGCTTCCGGGTGCGGTGAGCTGCAAAAATGCAACCTTGCGTCCCGAGATTCCTGCTTGTCCGGCCACACGCAAAGCCTCCTGCTTTTGCGCGGCCCAATCGGGCGCATCAGCCCAGCTGCCTTCCATCACCACCAGCAGGTCAGACCCGTTCTCGCCCATAGGTGCAGGGTTCAATACCGGGCCTGCTAGTCCAATGATCAAACTGGCCACAACCAAAGCGCGTAACAGCAAAAGCCACCAAGGCGTTTTATCGGTCTGGAGATCGTCCTCCTTAAGGCGCAAAAGCAGCGCCACTCCGGGAAATCGGCGACGCGTCGGCGCGGGCGGTACAGCGCGCAACAAGACCCATAGAATTGGCAACGCAACCAAGCCCAAAAGCAACCAAGGCGTGCTGAACCCTAAAGCGCCAAAAATACTCATCGACGATATTCCAGCGCTTGATACAGCCACATCAACCCAGCAGAAGCTGGTTGATCCGTAGTATGACACTGAAACTGCCAACCGACCGATTGTGCGAGCGATGCGAGCGCCGCTTGCCGATCTTGCAAAGCAGAACGATATTTTGCGCGCAAGCCATCGGCCTTTTGGCTTTCATAACGCAGCCGACCGGACATGCTTTCAAATAGGGTTCGACCAGCAAATGGGAAATTGACCTCTTGCGGGTCCAACACCATCAGAAGCGCTCCGGTGATCTGTTGATCAGCAGCTGAGGTTACAGCCCGCTCCAACTTAGCAAAATCACCGAAAAAATCAGATACAAACACGGCAAGACTATGCGGTTTCAGGTCATCAGATTGGGGCGTGCCAAAATCATTATCCGAGATGCGGCTGAACACCTGCGCCAATGCGGGGATTTGTGCCCGACCAACTTTTGCAGGCAAAAGTCCATCACTGGAGCCTACCTTTTCACCCGCGTCACTAAGCAACACCGCGACAGCCAAGGCCAGCGTTGCAGCTCGGAGATGCTTACTGCTGCCCTTGCTGGCAAAAAGCATGCTTGCGGAGCAATCGACCCAAAACTGTACTGATTGCGCAACCTGCCATTCGTTTTCACGCACGAATTGATCATCGGCTCGCGCCGATCTGCGCCAATCGATTGCGCGCAAACTATCTCCTACTTGCGCTTGGCGAAATTGCCAAAAAACATCACCAGTTCCAGCCCTACGGCGCCCATGGCCGCCGAGGGAAAAACTATTGGCCAACCGCTGAGCTTGGGCCAAAAGCTGCGGCCAATCTGACGCCAGCTCAAGGGCTTCATTCAAAGGTGGATAAGGGATCAAGGTACCGCCTTATGTTGTAAAATAGTCTCAGTGACGTCAGCAATCAGCTCCAATTGCGTCATTCCACGCGCGTGCGCTCCGAAGCCCAGCGCCATACGATGGTTCAACACCGCGGGAGCCAACTCTGCAACATCAGCAGCCGAAGGCGAAAAGGCCCCACGCAGCAAAGCCTGCGCCCTGACGGCCAACATGAGAGCCTGCGCTGCACGCGGCCCAGGGCCCCAACGAATACTTTCAGCAACCACAGCCGGGGCAGAGAAATCATCGGGCCTAAACGCGCGCACCAAATCCAATATCGACTCCATCACAGCGTCACCCACGGGCATGCGGCGGATCAACGTCTGTGCAGCTATCAATTGGCCAGAATCAAAGACAGAACTTAGGGCCGCCTCTTCAGTGCCAGTAGTGGCCAAAAGAATATCACGCTCAGTGGCTCGGTCCGGGTAGGGCACCTGAATTTCGAGCAAAAACCGATCAAGCTGCGCTTCTGGCAAAGGATATGTGCCTTCTTGCTCAATCGGATTTTGGGTAGCCAGTACGTGAAACGGGGTACCAAGCGGCCAGTTTTGCCCAGCTACAGTCACAGATTTTTCTTGCATTGCTTGCAGTAGCGCCGATTGCGTACGCGGGCTAGCGCGGTTGATTTCATCAGCCATAAGCAGCTGGCAGAAGACTGGGCCCTGCACGAATCTAAAGGACCGGCTGCCATCTGCCGCCGTTTCCAACACTTCCGAGCCTAAGATATCCGCAGGCATAAGATCTGGCGTGAACTGAACACGGTTGCCATGCAAACCCATCACAGTTGACAAGGCCTCAACCAACTTAGTTTTGCCTAGCCCCGGCAAACCCACCAAAACCCCATGCCCGCCACATAAAAGCGTAATGAGGACCAAATCTACCACACGATCTTGACCGATGAAAACTTGGCGGATCATACTACGGGCTTGATCCAGCTTTGTGCTCAGATTTTCGATCTGCGTAACAAGCGTATCGGCTTGGGTCATGACAATGCCTCGTGTTTATTTATATATGTTCTATATATAGGTTAGCTTAAGAAAAAGAGATGACAAATAGCATGAGTGGACAAATTATTGTGACCCCATCAGCAGAGAACCTAGCCGCCAGCGTATCGGCGGCCACAAAGGGCAAGGGCTTGCCACCAATCCATTTGTGGAACCCACCATTTTGCGGCGACCTTGACATCCGCATTGCGCGTGATGGTACTTGGTTTTACATGGGCACCCCCATTGGCAGACCCGCTTTGGTTAAACTCTTCTCCTCAATCCTCAAGCTTGAAGAGAACAAATACTTCCTTGTTACCCCAGTGGAAAAAGTTGGAATCATAGTCGATGATGCGCCCTTTGTTGCAGTTGATTTTGACCAAATTGACGATAATTTGCACTTCACAACACAGGTCGGCGATCAAATGATTGCTGGGCCAGAGCATCCGATCCGGGTTGAGCGTTGTGCGCAAACCGGTGAGCCTTCACCCTATGTGCTGGTGCGTAAAAACCTTGAGGCTCTTATTGACCGCAAAAGCTTTTACCGACTCGTAGACATCGGAGTACATGAAATATGGGAGCAGAGCAGCTGGTTCGGCCTGCAATCTCAATCAACTTTCTTTCCAATCATCCCATCGGCAGACTTGGAACTATAAAGCAGGTTATCACAGAAATTTGGGGGGGCGTTTGGCCAATCCGGCCATGACGGCCTCAATTTGATTCGGGCTGCCCATGATATTGGCCTGCATCTTAGCCTCTATCGCCAACCCCTCCCCCGGCGGCAGGTTCCAGGTTTGGTCAATCAGTGCCTTGCTGCCATTCACCGCCTCTGGGCTGCGCGCCATCATTTCATCCGCCAATGCCTGCGCTGCTTCCAGCGGGCTATCGACAATCCGTGTGATCAACCCGACCGCTTGCGCCGTTTCAGCACCCAACATCCGCGCAGTCATCATAAGCTCTTTCGCTTGATCACCACGCATCAGCTGCGGCAAGACTTGGGTGATGCCCATATCAGGAATCAAACCCCACTTCGCCTCCATGAGGCTCATACGTGTGGCAGGGCCCGCCAAGCGAATATCAGCACAAAGCGCCAGTTGCAGACCCGCCCCAATGCAAATTCCGTCAATCGCAGCAATAACCGGCACCGTAAGTTGCCGCCAGATAAAGCATGGGCGTTGAAACCAATTTGCAGTTTCACCCACAGGTGGGTTCCGCATTTTTCCGCGTACCTCTTCCAAGCGTGGCAGCAAGGATTGTAAAAACTGCAAATCAATTCCAGCGCAGAAATTAGATCCGGCACCAGTCAATATCACAGCCCGTAGGTTTGGAGTTTTTTGCAATCGCAGGCCGGCTTCGTAGAGCTCATCAAACAATTTCTCAGACAAAGCATTTTTCTTGGCCGGGCGGTTTAGAGTAACAGTGGCGAGACCACTATCGATTTTGATTTCTAAATGTTGCATGGGCCCATGTTACCCAGCAACTTTGATTTGCAAAGCCCTTACCTCGCGGTGCGATAGCTTCCGGGTTGCAAATCACCCAAGCTCCAATCGCCGATGTGCGCCCGGATCAAACGCAGAGTTGGATGTCCCACGGCAGCTGTCATACGGCGCACTTGGCGGTTTTTGCCCTCGAAAATAATTATTTCAAGCCAGCTATCTGGCACAGATTTTCGAATGCGAATTGGCGGGTCCCGGAGCCAAAGCCCCTCTGGCTCCACAATCACACGCACCAAAGCTGGGCGAGTCAGGCCGTCTTTGAGAACAACTCCTTGGCGCAGTTGAGAAAGGGCAACCTCATCGGGGGTGCCCTCAACTTGAACCCAATAGGTTTTTGGAATTTTATGTTTTGGCTGCGCGATGCGCGCTTGCAGCTTGCCATCATCCGTAAGCAGCAATAGCCCCTCACTGTCACGATCCAACCGCCCCGCCGGATAGACATGCGGCACAGGAATGTAGGGCGAGAGCGTCTCACGTTCACGCCCCTCAAGGCTCTGGTCGGTAAATTGTGAAAGTACGTTGAACGGTTTGTTGAATAGAATTAACACGCTAAGGCCTGTGCTAAATCTGTGATCAAATCCTCAACGCCCTCGATCCCAATCGACAGTCGCAACAGTGTCTCCGGAATGCCCGTGTGGGGCTCAATCGTGTGACGATGCTCGACCAAACTCTCAACGCCACCCAAAGATGTGGCGCGATGAAATAAGTCCAACTTGCCAGCAACCCGCAGGGCATCAGACCTATCTCCCTTCACGCAGAAGGACAGTAAAGAACCAAACCCACCCAGCATTTGGCGCCGTGCCACGTCATGTCCTGTAAAACTTGGCAAACCGGGGTAAAACACCGATTCAACAGAAAGATGATTGTCCAAGTATTCCGCCACGGCCTGCGCATTTTGCGACATGCGTTCCACCCGCAGGGGCAAGGTGCGAATTGAGCGGATCAGCAACCAAGCGTCAAAGGTGCTGATAACCGCACCCGCATCATGGCGATCTGTAGCAATGGCCTGCCAATGCGGCGCTTCAGGGTCTTTGGTGGCTAAAACACCAGCCAAAACATCCGAATGACCATTTATGCCTTTGGTAGCGGAATGCATGACGATATCTGCACCAAAATCTAAAGCCCGCGTCAGAATTGGTGTGGCCGCCGTAGCGTCCACCACCAATCGGCCTCCATGGGCATGCACGCAGCTTGCAGCATATGCTATATCCGTTGACCGCAACCATGGGTTTGAAGGCGTCTCAATAAAGACCAAATCAGGCTGATAATCTGCGCAAAGCTGTTGCATTTGCGCGGGATCACTCAGCTCAGCCTCGTGTAAATCCAAACTCCGGCGCGTGCAGAAGTCGCGAAGCCATTTTGTGGTGCCCCAATAGATTTGCGTTTGCACAAGCACGCGGGCACCCTTTGGCAATGCGCGAAACACCGCCGCTATCGATGCCATACCATTTGGAAACAACAGCGCCGCCTGCGCATTGTCCAGCCGCGCCAGTAACCCTTCTGCGACGCGCCCCACGTCATTGTCATCGCGAGCGTAGATATTACCAGAGACATGCAAAGCATAGTTGCGATCCCGCGCAAATGTGGTGCTGGGTTGAATAGGAGGCACAACACCACCACTGGCCGCATCAATATAGCCGCCTGCCTGCGCAGCTATTGTTGCCGCTGAAAGAACTTGTTTCGCCATAGGTTCACCCCTTCAGTTTAAAGCACTTAGCCTTAATGCGCCTGCGCCCAGTTTGGCCCTAATCCAGATTCCACGATCAAGGGCACATCAAGCTTCACCACCGGAAGACTAGCGCCCTCCATCACCTGCTTGGCGATTTTGGTCAGCTCTTCCACAGCGAAGTCTTCGACTTCGAACAGGAGTTCATCGTGCACCTGAAGCAACATTTTTGCAGGTAAATGCGCAATTGCGGCGGGCATTCGCACCATAGCGCGGCGGATCACATCAGCCGCTGTACCCTGAATAGGTGCATTGATTGCCGCACGTTTTGCAAATCCTGCATGCGGACCTTTAGCGCTGATCTCAGGTGTATGAATGCGCCGGCCAAATAGAGTTTGCACGTAGCCATGCTCTTTGGCGAAAGCCACCGTATCGTCCATATAAGTTCGAATGCCCGGAAAACGCTCGAAGTAAGTGTCGATGAAAGCCTGTGCTTCAGCCCGTGGGATTCGCAGATTACGAGCCAAGCCAAAGCCAGAGATGCCGTATATCACGCCAAAGTTGATCGCCTTGGCCTTGCGCCGCACCTCGGCTGTCATCTGATCCAATGGCACATCAAACATCTGGCTTGCGGTGAGAGCATGAATATCAATGCCATCCGCAAACGCCTGCTTTAGGCTTGGAATATCCGCGATATGAGCCAGAATTCGCAGCTCGATCTGAGAGTAATCCAAAGCCACCAGTGTTTTCCCGGAATCCGCCACAAAAGCTTCGCGAATTTTGCGACCTTCTTCTGAGCGGATAGGAATATTTTGCAGGTTGGGATCCGTAGAGGCCAAGCGCCCCGTGATGGCACCGGCAATAGAGTAAGACGTATGCACCCGCCCGGTGTCAGGGTGGATGTGATCTTGCAAAGCATCTGTATAGGTTGATTTAAGCTTGCTCAGTTGCCGCCAATCCAGCACCCGGCCAGGCAATTCATGTTCCGTGGCCAGATCTTCCAATATATCAACACCGGTGGCATAAGCGCCAGTTTTGCCTTTTTTACCTCCGGGTAGTCCCATCTCGTCAAACAAGATTTCCCCCAGCTGCTTAGGTGATCCGACGTTAAAGCTCCGCCCAGCCATTTGGTGAATTTCGGCCTCAAGCGCCGCCATCTTTTGCGCGAAACCGTTGGACATTCGGCTTAAAGTGTCACGATCGACTTTGATACCATACATTTCCATTTCAGCCAAAACTGGAACCAAAGGCCGCTCCAGCGTTTCGTAGACCACCGTCACCTTATTGCGCTGCAAACCCGGCTTGAGGTATTGCCAAAGCCGCAGGGTGATATCGGCATCCTCCGCCGCATATCGGCTGGCCTCATCTATCGGCACTCGGTCAAATGTAATCGCTGATTTCCCACTGCCCAACAGGGTTTTGATAGAGATCGGCGCATGATCCAGATAGCGTTCACTTAGGAAATCCATTCCATGGTTATGAAGTCCGCCATTTTGAGCATAGCTCATCAACATCGTGTCATCGATGGGTGCAATCTGAATACCGACACGCGCCAAAATCTTGGCGTCATATTTCATATTCTGACCAATCTTCAGAATGGTGGAATCTTCCAACATCGGTTTGAGCATGAACAAAGCCGCAGCTTGATCCATCTGTCCCTCTGCCAATGCATCAGTGCCAAACAAGTCATTCGCCTCCCCGGCCCGATGGCTGAGTGGTAAATAGGCGGCCTCACCGGCCTCAACACAAAGCGATACACCTACTAAATCGGCGCGCATTTCGTTCAAGCCTGTGGTTTCAGTATCCACCGCCACATAGCCGCGCGCGTAAATACGGTCGATCCAAACCTGCAAACCCGCAGCATCCCGGATGGTTTCATATTTGCTAGGATCAATCGCTGCGGCCTGGGGGGCGTCACTTACGACCACCGCCACGGTAGGCTCAGCAATAACGGGCGCCTCAACCTTAAGCTTTTCCGCCAGACGTTTGCTGAGTGTGCGAAATTCCATTTTGACCACAAAATCCAGCAGTGCTTGCGGATCAGGGTCTTGGACTTCGAGGTCATCAATGGTGAAATCAAGCACCATATCACAGTCCAATTGCACCAAACGTTTGGACATCTCAATCTGCGCGCGGTTGTCCTGCAAGCTTTCGCGGCGTTTGGGTTGTTTAATCTCACCCGCCCGATCCAACAACTCTTCCAAAGAGCCATATTCATTGATTAGCAAAGCCGCAGTTTTAATCCCAATGCCCGGCGCACCCGGCACGTTATCCACACTATCGCCGGCCAAAGCCTGCACATCCACGACCCGCTCTGGAAAAACACCGAATTTCTCAACGACGCCGTCGCGTTCAATAACTTTGTTTTTCATCGCGTCTAACATGACCACACCGCCCCCGATCAACTGCATCAGATCCTTATCTGAGCTGATGATAGTACAGCTCCCCCCCGCATCGCGTGCGCGGCAAGCCAACGTGGCGATTATGTCATCCGCCTCGAAACCCGCAACTTCCTTACACGCCACATTGAAGGCTCGAGTGGCCTCACGGGTTAGTGGGAATTGCGGAATTAAATCCTCAGGTGTGGGAGCGCGGTTTGCTTTGTATTTATCATACATATCATTACGAAAAGTCTTGCCAGAATGATCGAAAATCACTGCAACATGAGTGGGGGCGTCTGGCCCAATGTTACTTTCAACATAGCGTTGCAACATGTTACAAAAACCCGCTACTGCTCCAACCGGCAAGCCATCAGACTTACGCGTAAGCGGTGGCAAAGCATGATAGGCACGAAATATAAACGCTGACCCATCGATCAGATGGAGGTGATGTCCTTTGCCAAATGCCATGATGATGCTATCCTTTGGTCATTAATTAAATATGTTTGTGACATGAAAAATTTACGCCTGCCAGTGCTCGTGGTGCTGATTTACAAATTTGCAGCAGCTGAATGGCTCGTTCCCGAAAGAAAATTGCGCAGATATCACACATAGCTCTAGCTAATGCTAAATTTCGCTAGCTGGTTTGAGCAATAGAAGAGGCTTTTTTCTAATGGCCATTTGGCAAGTGGCCAGGCACATTAGCTAGAGTGACTAATTTAAGCGCTAGGAAAGGTAGTCTCACCAATAAACCGGCGTATAGTGAGGTATGGATTCTGTTAAATTAAGGACGACTTAAACCTTACCCTCAAAATCACGGTGTACCATTTTGGCATCGCAATAGGGGCATTCAACCCAGCCATGCTCATGTGATATCTGCAACCAAACCCGCGGATGGCCCAATGCGCTTTCGCCACCATCACAGGCCACACGGAAAGCGTCTACAATTTTTGTCTCAGGTGCTTGGGTTGTCATTTTTTAGCCTTCTGGTTGCTGTTGAGCTTTGCTCCGCATGTGTCACACGCTAAGATACCAAAACAAGCGCCACCCACAAGCGCTTTGAAAGGCCAAATATGTCACAAAATGCAATTGAGTTGCGCGGATTAAAAAAAACCTATGCAGCAACCAAGAAAACTGAAGCTAAAACCGCCCTCTCTGGAATTGATCTCGACATTCCTAGAGGTTCAATTTTTGGGCTACTGGGACCAAATGGTGCCGGAAAATCCACATTGATCAATATTCTAGCCGGTTTGGTGAAGAAATCGTCTGGTAGCGTAAATATTTGGGGCTTTGATCAGGATGAAAACCCACGCCAATCACGAGCAGCGATTGGCGTGATGCCACAAGAATTGAACCTGGATCCCTTTTTCACACCCGGTGCTTCGCTCGATATGCAAGCGGGACTTTATGGCGTACCAAAAAACCAACGCAAAACTGACGAAATCTTGCGGTTGATTGGGTTAGAAGACAAGGCTAATTCCTATGCACGCAGCCTATCCGGCGGCATGCGGCGACGGCTCCTTTTGGGTAAAGCTTTGGTGCACAGCCCGCAAATCTTAGTACTCGATGAACCAACTGCCGGCGTTGATATTGCATTGCGCCAAATGCTTTGGGACAATGTGCGCCAATTAAACGCCGATGGTATGACCGTGATCCTAACCACCCATTACCTCGAAGAAGCCCAAAAAATGTGCGATCAAATCGCCATCATCCACGAGGGATCACTGCGGGCCTTGGATACGACAGAAAACCTTCTGTCCAAGCTCGATACTAAAACATTGGTAGTGCAAGCAGATTTGGCTGATCTCATTACACTACCAAAAGGAGTGATACAAACCACCCGAGCGGATGGTGGCATGGCCTTTACCTATAGCCGAAGTAATATCTCTCCTGGAGAGATACTAGATGCATTACGCCTCGCAAACGTGAAAATTCTAGACATCCAGACAGAACAACCTGACTTGCAGGATGTATTTCTCGAAATTACTAAATAGTCATACAGAAATTTTAATTGTTTCGCAGCATACGCCCAAGTGGCCGGCCTGCCACCAAGTGAACATGCAAATGTGGAACATCTTGCACGCCATTTTTGCCCGTGTTGGCCAGCAATCGGTAGCCATCGCCACCATTACCTGGATCAACCTTCAGGGCCAAAGCCACTTGGCCAATCGCGCGCGTAAAATCTACAATCTCCTCAGCGCTGGCCATATTAGAGAAATGGTCAAAACATACATAGGGGCCTTTAGGGATGACCAAAACGTGCTCTGGGGCTTGAGCATAAATATCGTGGAAAGCGAGGCAATGTTCCGTTTCCAAAACAGTAGTATTTGGTATCTCGCCCCTTAGGATTTTGGCAAAAATATTCTGGTCGTCGTACACATATCCCATGGATAAGCTCCCTAATCCGAAAACAGATAACCTGCAGTTACAATCGCAAGGCTATTGAAATCAACAAATACCTTGCGCTTTGAGCATAGTTAAGATCGATGTTGCCGGACGCGGGCCAATATGGCCAATGACTTCTCCCGCAGCTATCCCACCAATTTCCCCACAGGTCTTCATCTCAAACCCCTGAACCAACCCATAGATAAATCCAGCTGCAAATTGATCACCAGCCCCAGTGGCATCCACCGGTATCACTGGCACGACAGGTACATCCCAACGCGAATCACCTTGGCATATCGAGACACCTTCAGAAGACCGCGTGCATACCACTAAATCACAATCTGCGGCCCCCAAGGCCAAAGCTTCCGCAAGACCTTCAGTCTGATAGAGTGATTTTAACTCTTCTTCGTTGCATAAAAAGAAATCCAATGGACCTGCAACTAAAGCGCGGAAGTCAACGCGGTGACGATCGACACAGAAGGGGTCCGATAGGGAAATTCCAGCACGGGCTCCAGAGAGGCGCGCTTGCTCCGCAGCCTTGCGAAACGCAGCCTTACCAGGATCTTTATCAAATAAATATCCCTCAAGAAATAAGACTTCGCATTTTGAAACAACATCTTCAGATACATCCACAGGGCCCACATCTGATGAGATGCCAAGGTAAGTATTCATTGACCGTTCACCATCTGGCGACACAAAAATCATTGAACGTGATGTTGGTAAGCTGGCATTTTCAACCGGTAGGTTTGGAAAATCCGTCCCTTCCTCAGCCATTGCAGCCGCATAGGAGAGCCCTAACTCATCATCAGCAACGCGGCCAATAAAGGCAGTCCGGACACCCAAAGACCCAAGCCCAGAAATCGTATTAGCTACGGATCCACCTGGCGTTTCAGTACGCGCTGCCATCGCAGAAAATAAAGCCTCGGCCCGCGGTTGATCGATGAGCTGCATTATACCTTTTTCAACACTATTTTCCATAAGAAACGCATCGCTAGTTGTTGCAATCACATCAGACACGGCGTTACCGATACCAACGACTTGATAGGATTTCGTCACTGTGTCTTCTCCTCAAATTGGCATAGATCACTTATAATACAAGCTCTGCATTTTGGCTTTCGCGCCACACAGATATATCGGCCATGCAATATCAACCAATGGTGCGCATGCAACTGAAAATCGGCAGGGACATTATCCTCAATGGCCCGCTCCACATGATCCACTGTCTTGCCCGGCGCTATTCCAGCGCGATTGCCAACCCGGTAAATATGCGTATCCACGGCCTGGGCCGGCTGGCGCCACCACATGTTCAATACAACATTTGCCGTCTTACGGCCAACCCCTGGGAGGCTTTGTAACGCAGCCCGTGAATTAGGCACCACACCATCAAAATCCTCTACCAAAATTCGGGCCATCTTTAGCAGATTTCGCGCCTTGGTTTTATAAAGGCCAATGGTTTTAATATACTCAATTAAAGATACTTCCCCAAGTTTAAGCATCTTTTGTGGCGTGTTTGCTATTTTGAATAGGGATTCAGTCGCCTTGTTTACACTCTTGTCAGTAGCCTGAGCGGATAGAGCGACAGCCACTACCAACGTGTAAACGTTGACGTGATGCAGTTCACCCTTTGGTTCCGGCTCACTGAGCGAAAATCGGGAAAATATCTCGCGCATAGTCGGGTATGAAAGTTGTTTTGCCATGTCACAGTTGTATCTAACTTCGGGCCTAGACTAAACCGTAATTTTCAGATCGCCATATTGATACAAATGGCTATTGTAAGTCATAGATGGAGACCAAAATGCAATTAGAAGAGTCAAATCATTACCCAGTTATCCGCCGAGCCATTGCAACAATAGATTTAGCCGATCATGTTTTAAGCCTCAATGAGCTGGCACATGCACTTGACCTGAGCCCCACGCACTTTCAAGAGGTGTTTTCCTCTTGGGCCAGAATATCCCCTAAAAAATATCAACATCAATTAACTCTAGAGCACGCCGAGGCGCTGTTGCATCACAAATGCACAACCTTAGAAACAGCTAATTCAATTGGCCTTTCTGGAAGTGAGCGCCTGCATGACCTGTCCATCCACTGGGAGGCGATGAACCCAGGTGCCTTTGCTGCAAAAGGCGCTGGCCTCACGATCTATGAGGGCTATTTTTCCAGCCCCTTTGGGGAAGTTATTGCCATGGGCACCAACCTAGGGCTCTGTGGGCTGGGCTTTTCTAGTGAAATGGGGCGCGAGGCGGCGCGAGATGATTTGGTGAAACGCTGGCCATTGGCCCAATTTGAGCAACAACCTAATCGGTTAGCTTCCTGGGTCAATACCGCATTTGCAGGCAAAGGGGATATTGCCCTGCATATGATGGGCGCACCGTTGCAAATTAAAGTTTGGGAGGCCTTGATGCATATCCCGTCTGGATATGTCACCACTTACTCCAACATCGCACAATCAATCTGTAAACCAAAAGCCGTACGCGCGGTGAGCACTGCCGTAGGTCGTAATCCACTCGGCTATATTATCCCGTGTCATCGGGTATTGCGAAAATCTGGAGGGCTGGGAGGCTATCATTGGGGTACTCCCGTGAAGCGAGTAATTCTAGCTTTCGAGAGCGCACGCGACGAGACATCACAATAGGGTGAGCACCGTAACCTTATCTAGAGTTGAATTATGTGTTAGCCTCTATTTGATTAAAATGAGTTTCTTCATCTCGCTGACGGCAATAAAGGATTTATAAATGAAAAAATTACTTATCTTACCCACTCTGGTAGTTTCTGTTTTGCTTTTGGCATCTGGCTGCGTAACGCCAGAAAGTGCCACCAACAGCAAACCCGGTGATAATACAACCGCAGGCACTGTAATGGGGGGGCTCATCGGAGCCATTGCTGGCATGGAACTGTCAAGCGATGGGGATCGTAATAAAGGCGCAATCATCGGCGCGATAGTTGGCGCAGGGGCTGGCAACATGATTGGCAGAAATCTAGATCGACAAGCCGCAGACCTCCGTCAAGATCTTAACAACGATCAAGTGGTTATTACAAACACTGGCGCAGAACTAATTGTGACCATGCCTCAAGATATCCTCTTCGCACTCGACAGTGCTTCCGTGCGCAGTAGCTTAAGACGAGACTTAGCGGTGGTGGCAAATAACCTACAAGCCTATCCTAATTCTATGATCAAGATCTTAGGTCATACAGACAATACTGGCAGCGCGAGCTACAATGAAACACTTTCACAGCGGCGGGCAGATGCTGTAGCCAATATTTTGATAAACAACGGCGTCCAGCCCGTCCGACTTCAAGCACTTGGCCGAGGGGAGGACGACCCAATTGAAAATAACCTAACAGCAGAGGGCCGGGCACAGAATAGGCGGGTAGAAATTATCATACGACCAAGTTCATAATCTGCAAAGGCAGTTGCTTTCTCAGCGGTTGGTCATATAACTTGGTCAATCCGAGGAGAGGCTATGCCGTTTCAAGAAATAGACTCTGAAAGATTGTCAAAATCAGTTGTCCGCCAGGTGGAGCAGCTAATTCTTCGTGGTATTTTGCGCCCCGGCGAGCGCCTACCATCTGAACGAGAACTTTCGGAAAAGCTTGCGGTTTCCCGGCCTTCCCTACGAGAAGCTCTAAGCGAACTTCAAGATGCGGGGCTCCTTACCTCCAGAGCGGGCGCTGGAATATTTGTGGCCGAGGTGCTGGGATCTGCATTTTCCCCAGCTTTAATGCGGCTATTTGCGACGCATGATGAAGCAGTTTATGATTATCTTGCATTTCGCAAAGACCTGGAAGGCCTTGCAGCTGAGCGTGCCGCACGGGTGGGCTCTAATACTGACCTCAAAGTTATCAACGCAATCTATGCGAAGATGGAAGCAGCGCAATCAAAGAGGTCTTCAGAAGAAGAAGCTCGACTTGATGCACAGTTTCATATGTCGATCTGTGAAGCGGGCCACAATGTGGTAATGCTTCATATGATGCGCTCAATGTATGAGCTCTTGCAGGCCGGTGTCTTCTACAACAGACAGGCCACATTTCGACAACGCAGCGGTCGATCTCAGCTGTTGGATCAACACCGGGCAATCAATGACGCCTTGCAGGCGCGGGATCCAGCGGCAGCCAGAACAGCAGTCCATGTGCATCTTGATTTTGTCGCTGGAGTTTTGAAGGCCCAAGATCGAGCAGACAGGAACGAAGAAGTTGCCAAATTGCGCTTTGCACATACTAAAGAACGATAGCTCTATACTCCAAAGCGAAAAAGCCCAATGAACAGACATTGAGCTTTTCCAATTAATCGTCATTAGAACTAGTGCAGTTTTGTGCCCGCTTGCGTAATTGCATCATCGATAAGGCTATTACCATCAGCAGCAGTCATCTGACTTGCAATAATATCCCTCGCAGCGCCCACAGCCACAACGATGGCTTGGTCGCGCACTTCTTTGACTGCAGATGCTTCTGCAGATGCAATTTGCTCTTCCGCAGCAACTAAACGCCGCGCCACAGAGGTCACAATATCTGATTTGGCTTGTTCAGCAGCAGCAGCAGCCTCTAAGCGCGCAGCTTCCAAAATCCGATCAGCTTGCGCTTGGACTTCTGCTTGTTTCTTTTCGTAAGACGCCAATAAAGCTTTAGCCTCTTCACGTAGAGACTTAGCTTCTTCTAGGTCAGCCCGAATACCATCTGCACGAGCATCCAGCATTTTAGCCAACATTTTTGGCACACCGAGATATAGAACTACTGATACAAAACAGACAAACGCAATCGTAACAACAAAGTTAGTATTATAGAGCGAGAAAAATGGACCACTGGCCGCAAGAGCCGGTGAGGCCATTAAGGTAAACAGTATAACAGATAAACGCGTCATGACTTACCCTTTCATCCGAACGGTTACAGCGGCCGTCACGGTTTTAGCATCTGCCTTACCGCCCATAACCGCAACAATTTCTTTCGCAGTTGCTTTGGCTACATCTTTTACGCTTACCATCGCCGAGCTGCGAATTTCAGATAAAGCTAAAGCCGCTTCTGCAGTTCGAGCCGAGATTTGAGCATCGGCCTTCGCCAATTCCACATCCAACTGAGCCTGAATTTCAGCCCGCATTGCGACGTTGATGCTTTGAGCCTCCGCTCGCGCATCAGCTAAGGCTTTCTCATAAGCTTGTTCAGCCTCAAGTGCCCGCTGCTTTAATTCTTCCGCCTCAACTAGATCATTTGTGATCGTACCAGCACGGTCCGCCAAAGCTCCACCGATACGCGGCAGCGCAATGCGCGACAGAATAAAATAAATCACAACAAGTGTAACGACTAACCAAAATATCTGATTGGAAAATGTCGAAAAATCAAGTTGTGGCATACCAACTTTAGCAGTTTCTACTGCCACTTGGCTTGCGTCTTGTGTCTGTGTGGCCATATCAATTCCTCCAATACCTGAGGGCGAACCGGGGCCCCTTAAGGACCCCAGAACCTAAGGAACGGATGGACTAAACTGCAAACATCAGCAGAAGGGCTACGAGGAACGAGAAGATCCCCAAAGCTTCTGCAAACGCAATACCGATGAACATCGTTGCAGTTTGGCCGCCAGCGGCTGAAGGGTTGCGCAATGCTCCGGATAGGAAGTTACCCACAACATGACCCACACCAACGGCTGCGCCGCCCATGCCAGTACATGCCAAGCCAGCACCGATGTAAGCACCCATTTGTACGATATCGCCAGTCATTTCAAAGTCTCCTTGGTTATATTATAGATAGATTAGGGTTCAAACCTTAGTGGTGCGGATGCAAAGCGTCGCGCAAATACACGCAGGTGAGAATTGCGAAAACATAAGCCTGAATAAATGCTACTAGCACTTCTAAGGCGTATATTGCGGTGATCGCGAGTATCGAAAGCGGCGTTACCACTAACCCGATACCCGTGGAAATAAGGACCAAAGGTGCAAAAGCTGCAAACACTTTGATAACGGCATGGCCTGCCATCATGTTGCCCGCCAAACGAATGGAATGGCTCACAGGGCGCACAAAATAAGAGATAACTTCTATCAAAGCCAAAATAGGGCGTAGGATGAGGGGGGCGGATGAAATCCAAAACACACCTAGAAACCCAAAACCATTTTTAACAAAGCCAAGAATCGTAACAGCTAAAAATACCGCCATAGCCATAACAGCGGTAACAGCGATGTGGCTTGTGGTTGTGAAAGCCATCGGCAGCAGACCAAGGAAATTCGCTACAACTATAAACATAAATAATGTCATGATGTATGGAAAGAAAACTACACCGTCTTTGCCAGTTACATCTTCCACCATTTTATAAATAAACCCATAAGCCAATTCAGCAATTGACTGTCCACGTGTTGGTACGAGGGCACGGCCCCGCGCT
>LAQD01000006.1:11586-26896 GCA_000981705.1 Rhodobacteraceae bacterium ASP10-04a | reverse complement strand
AACAGCGGCGTGACTTGGAATTGATCCATCGGGTGAAATACGAGACCCACTTCTGCTTCGCCGTGTGTTTCTGTTGCCAAGGTCTTAACCCTCTTTATCTTCTGCAGCTTGCGCCATGTGCATTTTTTGAACTTCTTCCGCAGTACGCATCATAGTACGAATACCAGCGGCCAAGCCCAAACCTATAAACAAGATCAAGAAGATTGGCACTGTACCAAACAGCCAATCAAGGCCAAACCCAATCCCAAAACCAATGGCTATTCCCGCCACCAATTCAATCACCATACGCCAGGCCATATTGGCCATGGTATGGTGCTCCTCTTTCGCAGGCTTAGGAGCATTCGCATTTCTAACCCTCGCAATGCGATTTTCAAGCTCTTTAAGCTTTTCCGGATCTGGCGATGCCACCTAGTACCCCTTACTTAGAGTGTTGCAGAGGGGATAGTCGTCCCAGTGCGCAGAGTCAATTCAAGTCAGCTAGAAGTAAGACTATATAAATTACTGTTTTTATTTATTTTTTTATATATTCTATCTTGTATTAATAGTCTCTATCCCAAAATCAGCCCAAAATTGATATTTAACCATTTGGTTGACGATTGGATACATATCAGTATCAGTCAAACTATGGCCTCATCATTAGATCTGATATTTTCAGCACTAGCTGATCCCACACGGAGACAGATTTTATCGATGCTGTTGGAGGATGATATGGCTGTCACCGATGTGGCGGAACCTTTCGAGATGTCCTTGGCAGCAATTTCAAAGCATTTAAGGGTTTTGACGAATGCAAGGCTCATCCAACAAGAACGCCGTGGCAGAGTAACGTGGTGCAAACTTGATCCAGACGCAATGCAAGAGGCATGGACATGGATGCAAGGCTTTGGACAATTCGACCATCTAGATCTAGATGGTTTAGAAGCATACATTGAGAGAACACTACAGAGCGAATAAGATAAAAGGCTATTTCGCCCTAAACTTATAGAATTAAAAAGGCACTACGTGCTTTTTTAGATAAATATTTTGTAGATTAGGCGCTTGGCTCACCCTTTTCATCAATTTTAGCAACGCCCCACCGACGCTGCAAGCGGTCAGGCCCACCCATTTTTTTGAAAAATTGCTTCTGAAACAACCGTGAGGTTTTTCGGATAAACGTGCATAATCCAAATTTTGACAATTTGAGTTTTCTAATCGATTAGTGCCGTCCCCCACGGCGCTACGTGGCAGGGGTCAGGCTTAAGATTTCAGGCGAGCTAAAGCAGCTTTTGAGGTGATGAGTTAAACAGAGGCTTGGGCTACGCCCTTTGAAAAAATCTAATTTTTGGCGTGCGGTAAACACCTGCTTAGGTCGTTTAGATTTATTAAGTCTTGTGAAAGATCCCCTCTGCTTGAGTTTAGCTGACCCCCGCTTGCGGTGTAAAGCTGGATAGGACACAGTGTACTTAATAGGATAAACACAGCCTTTTTTTAGAAGAGTTTAAAATGAAACTAGCGCCACTGATCGGATATAGCAGCGAACTTTCAGGGCGTCCCGGGGACCAGATTGATTTCAAAGTTTCTTCACAACTCGACACGCCTTATCAGGCACAATTATTCCGGTCGATTTGCGCTGATCCAAATCCGGCCGGACCGGGGCTGGTTGAACAGCACTGTGCTGATTTTTTTCCTGACCAAAGTTTTCCGTCCCGCCATCAAGGGTTTTGCCCTGGATCGCATGCGGTTACAGTCGAAAAGCTGGATATTGTGGCTAAGAATTCGCTTGAGGTTTCGGTTCGGATTTATCCAACGCTGCAAACAACACGAGCTCAGACAATCCTGTCTTTTGGGCGATTTTCGATTGAACTCGCGTCCCAAGGGGCCGTGGTGCTGCGGTCAGGGGATGTCACCCTAGCATCATCTGAGGCAACCGTTTTGCGCCAGTGGTACCAGATCAAAGCCAGTATTGCTTCTAGTGGTCAGATGTCCATCAGCCTGAGTGTTTTATCTGGGGCAACAGTCGCACCAACCACTGGTGCCGGCACTGTGATGGATCTGTGTGTTCATGATATTTTGATGGTTGCAGCACATCCAAGCGATGCAGGGCCCACGGACTGTTTTAATGGCAAGATCGAAGCCCCTCAGATCAGTGCAGACGGTGCGCGGGTTGCCGCTTGGGATTTTTCCCAGAATATCTCCGGTATGTCAGTGCCAGGGCAGTTTGGAATCCCGCCCTGTCCCGATCTAAAACTGGTGAATGCGCCAACGCGGGCTGTGACAGGATCTCTTTGGGATGCTAGCGAAATGAACTGGCGACACAAACCAGCGCATTACGCTGCTATCGCGTTTCATCAAAATGAAATTTATGACTTCAATTGGGATACTGACTTCAGTTTTGTCATTCCGGCTAATTTGCCCTCTGGGGTTTATGTGATGCGGATCAGTTGCGGCGCAGAGTATGACGCCATACCTTTTTTTGTCTGCCCAGAGCTTGGCAAACCACGCGCCAAGCTTTGTGTTCTTGTTTCCACCTTTACCTATGCGATTTACGGCAACCATGCCCGCCCAGATTATGAACAATCTTGGCTTGACCGGATCAAGGACTGGCAGGCTTATCCGCATAACCCAGCTGAGTTTCATGATTATGGTTTATCGACCTATAACAATCACCACGATGGATCAGGCATTTGCCATGCCTCACACAGGCGACCACTATTTAACCTGAGACCTGGCTATTTGACCTTTGGGCAATCCAGCTGTTCAGGGCTACGTCATTTTCAGGCCGATAGCCATTTGATATCCTGGCTACACGCAAAGGGTATACCCTATGATTTGATTACCGATTCCGAGTTGCACAACGATGGGGTGACTGCGATCAGCAGTTATGCAGCGCTGGTTACCGGAAGCCACCCCGAGTATCACACCTGTGAAACGTTAAATGCGCTGACAGCGTATCGCGATCAGGGAGGTGCACTCCACTATTTGGGCGGAAACGGATTTTATTGGCGGATCGCCCGCCACAGCGAAGATCCAGGGCTGTTAGAAATTCGTCGGGCCGAAGACGGGCTGCGGGCATGGGCCTCGGAACCCGGCGAATATTACAACGCGTTTGATGGCACCTATGGAGGCTTGTGGCGGCGTAGCGGGCGGGCCCCGCAGCAGCTAGTTGGCATCGGCTTTACCGCACAGGGCGTATTCACCGGAATGCCCTACCACAGAAGCTGCCACGATCCGGCGTTTGACTGGGTGTTCGACGGAATTGAGGGTGATGTGATTGGTGACTTCGGGTTTAGCGGCAATGGCGCCGCCGGTTTTGAACTGGACCGTATTGATCCAATGTTAGGTAGTGACCAGAACATCACAATTCTGGCACAATCCTACGACACTGCAAATGAATTTATGTTAGTTCCTGAGGAACAATTGACCCATCTGACAAATTTGTCAGGGGGGCCAGAAGACGCGGTTAAGCGTGCTGACATGGTATATTTCGAAACTGCCGGAGGCGGGCGAGTGTTTTCAGTAGGCTCGATTACCTTTTGCGGTAGCCTGCCGTGGAATAATTTTGACAACTCAGTTTCGCGTCTATTGCAAAACGTCTTAACGCACAGCCTCGGTCCAATTTAGTCAAGAAGCGCACTAAAGTCGGGGTACGCAGGCACCTCAAATGTGCGCTCTAAGGCGGCTCCGATGCGAAGTACCAAAGATTCTTGACCTGCGCGGGCAACAATTTGCAGGCTGGTGGGCAACTGGTCTGCGGCTGGAAGGGTGGGCATCGATAGGGCGCACATATCTAGATAGTTGAATGGGCGGGTAAAATGGCCCGGTGATATATCTTGATCAATCTCTGACAACAAAGGTGCAGTATCAGTGATGGTGGGAGTCAGCAAAGCGTCAAAACCCTTAAGTGCAATGTCAAACCTGGTTTGACATTGCAGCTGAGCGGCCAGCCGTTCGACCTGAGATGCGGGGGTCAGGCCACGCCCGGTCAACATCCGTTTGCGCACATCTTCATCCATTGGGGCCTGCGGGTCATCATAAAAATCTTTGTGGTACCCATAGCCTTCATAGATAGTTATCGCTCCATTGGCAGCTGCCAGATCAACATAGCGCTCCGGCGTCGTAAACACCTCTATTTCTGCTCCAAGTGCTAACAAACGATTAACGGCGTCGTCATAACTGGCAAGGATATCTACACTGCAATTTTTTCGCTCATAATCGTCCAAAACCCCAAATTTTAATCCAGAAACACCGTCTAAAAACTTGTTGAATAGCCCAGTATGATGTTCAAGATCGTATTCGATCCGCCAACTTTCACATCCCTGCATCACGGCCAGCATGAGGGCGGTATCCATCACCGATCGCGTCATTGGGCCGGGGGTATCCAAGCTGTGGGACAGCGGCATTATGCCAGCCGTTGGTAGGCAGGCCTTGCTTGTTTTTAATCCGGTTAGGCCACAAAAAGCGGCGGGCAGACGCACCGACCCGCCAGTATCAGTACCAGTGGCGCAGACACTCAATCCCGCAGCAACAGCCACCCCTGACCCGGCAGACGACCCGCCAGGAACCCGCGGATGACTCAAATCCCAAGGGTTCAACGGCGTCCCCATGCGCTGGTTTGTGCCCCATCCGCCCAACGCACATTCGACAGTTTTGGTTTTGCCAAGTAAAATGCCACCCGCTGCAATCAAACGGTGGACAATCGGACCGCTATGGAGTGAGATGCGGTCTTGCATTGCCCATGAGCCACAAGTGGTAACGCGGCTTTCAACCTCAAATATATCTTTCAATGCAAAAGGAATTCCATGAAACGGGCCTACCCGATGCCCTGACGCTATTGCCTCATCTGCCGCGCCCGCGGCCGCTAGCGCATCTTCGGCATAGACGGCCTGAAAGCTGCCGAGGGTTGAATCAAGTTTTTCAATGCGTTGTAAATGCGCCTGCACAACATCACTTGGCGTGAGGCTACCATCTTGAAATGCTTCAGCTAAGGCGCTAATGCTTGGGTATGAACCGGTTGGATTTGGAATTGTCACAGGCATCGCGTTATCATCTTCTCCAATCGAGTGTGATCTTGGTTCAGTTCTCACTAAATTCAGTAATATCTCACTTTTACACTCTTTAATTCAGCTTTGTTCCTAGCAGGCCTTGGACCCCATATCGCCTAACGATCCCACTTCTGGCCAGGAACAGCGGCCAGAAGATCGCGGGTATAGCTGTGTTGTGGTGCGTTAAAAATTTGTCCTGTAACTCCGGTTTCGACGATCTCGCCGTAGCGCATGACAGCCAGCCGATCGCAGACTTGCGCTGCCACTCTCAGGTCATGAGTAATAAACACCATCGAAAGGTTCATTCGTTCGCGAATTTCGTCAAGAAGCTTAAGAATTTGCGCTTGAATCGAGACGTCGAGCGCCGAGACAGGTTCATCAGCAACCAAAATTTCAGGGTCAAGCGCCAGTGCGCGAGCAATCCCTATCCGTTGTCGCTGTCCACCGGAAAACTCATGCGGATAGCGATTGAATGCGCGCTCATCAAGCCCTACGATTTCAAGCAATTCGCGAGTTCGGGCCTCAGCTTCTTTTTTATTAGCACCCTGAATCATTGGGCCTTGCGCGATGATCTGCCCAACCTTCACGCGTGGGTTCAAAGACGCATATGGATCTTGGAAGATCATTTGAATTTTTGCTCGCCAAGGGCGCATTTCTTTACGGTTCAAATCACAAAGATTGATGCCATCCAGCATAATTTTGCCGCTGTCGTTTTCCAGAAGACGGATGATACAGCGTGCAAGAGTAGATTTTCCCGACCCACTTTCCCCCACTACGCCAAGAGTTTCGCCCCGGCACAGTTCCAAAGACACATTCTTGACTGCGTGCACCACACGATTGGGCTTACCAAAACCAAAGAAACTCTTGCCATCACCAAATGTTTTCTGCACGTTTTGAACAGCAAGTACTACATCGGCAGATCGCGTTCTTGGTGGGCGGGGGATAAGGCTTGGAACCGACGATATTAGTTTCTTGGTATAGTCGTGTTCGGGTCGGTTAAGCACCTCGTCCACCGACCCGGTTTCGACAACACGGCCGTTTTGCATTACCGCCACCCGGTCGGCAATATCAGCCACAACACCAAAGTCATGAGTGATGAAGAGCACACCAGTCTTGTGCAGGGCCTGCATATCACTGATCAGCTTTAAGATCTGGGCCTGTGTAGTTACATCGAGCGCAGTCGTAGGCTCATCCGCTATTATGATCTTAGGTTCTAGCGACAGCGCCATCGCAATCATCGCCCTTTGGCGCTGTCCGCCGGAGAGTTCATGCGGATAAGCACTTACAATTTTCTCAGGATCCGGCAGCTGCACATCTTCCAACAATTGTATCGCGCGCTGCCGTCGCTCCTTTGCAGGCATAGCCACATGATAACGGAAAATTTCGTCAATCTGGGTACCAATCGTCATCACTGGGTTTAGCGCAGTCATGGGCTCTTGAAATATCATTGAAATTTCGCTGCCACGGATTTCTCGCAAGCGGCGTTCGCTAGCTTGTATCAGATCCTCACCACAGAAATTAATACTTCCCTTTGAGACACGCACATGCGGCGCTGGCAGTAGGCCCATCAACGCTCGGGCCGTCAATGACTTGCCCGAGCCACTTTCACCAACGATGCAGAGCGTCTCGCCCGGCGCCAGATCAACGCAAAGGTTTTCCACCGCCAAAGACCGTTCGGATCCTTCTGGAAGGCTTATGTCCAGGTTCGATATCGTGAGTAAGGTATTAGTCAATTGCGTTCTCTCAAGCGGGGATTCAAGGCGTCGTTCAATCCTTCACCAACAAGGTTAATGGCAAGAACAGTGATAAGAATGGCAATGCCGGGGAATGTACAAATCCACCAAGCCACCCTGAGCATTGACCGACCGTCACTAATTTGAAAGCCCCAGCTCATCACGTTTGGGTCGCCTAATCCTAAGAAGGCTAAACCACTTTCTATCAAAATGGCCGTCGCCACCATGAGCGATCCGATTACGATGATCGGACTAAGGCAATTAGGTAGAATTTCGGCCATCATAATCCGCACATCCCCCATGCCAAGCGTGTGGCATGCCTGTACAAATTCACGGTTTTTAAGTGCTAAGAACTCGCCGCGCACCAGACGTGCAACTGCAGGCCAGGAAACTACTGTTATTGCAATAACGACGCTTTCGATAGATGGTTTCATGATAGCCACCAGCAATATCGCAAAAACAAATGAAGGAATGGTTTGAAAAACTTCGGTGATACGCATCAGAACGTCATCTACTAAACCTCCATAATAACCCGCGAATGCACCAAAAATAACACCTATAAATACAGCTGCAAGAGTCGCAATCAAACCGATTAGTAGAGATGTTTTAGCACCATGCGCAATTCCTGAAGCAACATCACGGCCAATGGAATCGCTGCCTAACAGAAACCCGTTTACCCCAGGACCCGACAGAGGGAACCTTGAATAAAGGAATGGATCATCTGGATAAATCAAACCGGCAATTGATGCCATAAAGACTACTAGGCCGAGAATGAACAATCCAAGTACGGCAGATTTATTACGGGAAAATCTATTCCAAAAACTATTCATTTTAATTGACCTCAATTCTGGGGTCGAGAAAACAGTAAATTATATCAACGACCAAATTTACTGCAACGACCAGCACTGAGGATAAAAGAAAAATACCCAGTAAAAGGTTTAGATCACGGGCAAAAAGAGACTCGAATGCGAGCATGCCAAGACCTGGCCATGCAAAAACCGATTCCACAATGACAGATCCACCAATCAAAGCCCCAACCTGTACGCCAGCCATAGTTACAACAGGCAAAAGAGCATTTCGCAGCACGTGGACAAAAGTGATCCGGCGCTCGGTCAAACCTTTCGCGCGGGCCGTAATAACATAGTCTTGGCCGTATTGTTCAAGCATTGAAGCTCTCATCATCCGAGTGTATAAAGCTAAATAGAATAGAGACAGTGTAATTGTTGGTAATACTAAATGATGGGCGATGTCCTTTACACGGTCGAAACCTTCATAAAACGCAGCGCTGTTTTCCATACCACTGGTAGGAAACCAATCATTCTTTATCGAGAATAGAATAATCATCATCAGTCCGACCCAAAACAAAGGTGTTGCATAGGTTATTAAAGCGAAGACGCTGATCATAGCATCTTTCCAAGTGTTTAAATTTATAGCAGCAAATAGGCCAAGTAATATCCCAAAACCCACTGCAAGCATTATCGTACTCGTCATCAACAGAAGTGTGGGCCAAAGTCTGTCGACGATCAATTCCGTCACTGGCATGTCATGTCGATGCGACCTCCCAAGGTCTAGCTGAACAACATTTTTCAGATAGACAGCCAATTGAACAGGAAGCGGCTTATCGAGCCCAAACTTCTTACGCATCTCTTCCATATATTCTGGCGTTGCTGAACCCGCTTCACCCGCCAATACATCAACGGCATCGCCTTCAGCCAAGTTAAGAAGAAAGAAGTTCATAACAACAATGGCAAGGATAATAGGGATACCTTGAATCAGCCGTTTGGCAACATAACGCAGGATTTTGCTTGATCTATTCATACTGATTTCATCTTTTATTTTATCGAAGCCGCAAATAGTAGTCTGCGGAGAAGTACAAAAAAGATGAGCTGGAAGGTGTTCCAGCTCATCTGCATTTTTTATTAATTAGTCTAGGTAGGCGTCAGCGAAGGACGAATACGCACCCATAGAAGAACCATAGGCTCCCTTAAGCTTAGTGTTATAAACTGTCAGGAACTCCAACTCAAACAAATTAACAACTGGCATATCTCTGGCCAGAATTTTTTGTATTTCCATATAAATTGCCGACCGATTTTCTGCGTTAGGCTCTTTCATACCCGCACCAAGCAGGGCGTCCAGACCTGCATTACTGTAGCGAGATGAATTCACAAAATGCGTGCCTTTACGGATCATATTAGTTCCATAATGACGGTGCACACCTAAAACTGGATCAGACAATTGGTAGAAATAGTTTAGGTTCATATCGAAATCGTAGTTGTGATAAACACGCTTGAGCCACGTAGGAACATCCTCATAGCGAAGCTCAACGTCAATTCCAATCTCACCCAAAACTTGCTGGATGTATTGACCACCTCGTTTCCAGTCTTCGCCATATGGGATCAAGTCAAACATTGCTTTCATTCTGACGCCGTCACTATCTTTTTTATATCCGGCATCATCAAGCATCTGATTGGCTGCGGCGATATCTCCAGTCGCAGGATAGTGAGGCATTTCTGCATGGAGACCAGTCGCTGCAAAATTGCTTGAGAGCGCACTTGTAGCAGGATTTCCATAACCAAAAAAGATCGTATCAATCATGTATTGTCTGTCGATGGCGGTAGAAATAGCACGTCGTACCACTGCATTTGTGAACGGACCCTCTTTTGTATTGAACTCAATCAAGGCCATTGGATTAATCATTGAATAGCCATCTGTAGTAACAGAAATATTATCTTTCTCTTTGTTCAGACGAACCGCTTCAACATTAGATACAGCGTTGTATGCCGCATAAAGTACTTCGCCTTTTTCCATTGCCGCAGCACGGGTAGATGCATCAGGAATAAATCGCCCTACGATCCTATCGATATATGGCCGACCCTCTTTCCAGTAGCTTTCATTTTTATCAAGCCGAATATATTGACCTTTTTTCCATTCGGTGAATTTGAAAGGTCCAGTGCCAACGGGGTTATTCGCCAACTTGGCGCTTTTGATATCCTGTCCCTCGAGGAGATGCTTTGGCACCATTGGCGATTCATAAGCGGACAGCGCGCGCAACATATATGGTGCTGGATTACCCAAGTTGAAGACGGCTGTGTGCGCGTCTGGGGTATCTATGCTATTTACTTCTTTGAACGAGTTCGGACCACGAGGGTGCACTTTCTTAAGTACTTCCATAATGGTGAACTGAACATCTGCAGAGGTAAATGGTTTTCCGTCGTGCCAAGTTACGCCTTTGCGTAGATTAAAGGTCACGGTTTTACCATCTTCACTGACGTCAACACTCTCAGCCAATACGGGGACCATCTTTCCGTCGTTATCATAGTCGAATAGGCCGTCATAAATCTTTGGTCCCAAAAGCCCAATCGGACCGGAGGTTGAGACATAACCCGCCATCGTAGGGGGCTCTGGCTGAACCAGGAACACCAAAGATCCACCAGCACTTTGCGCAAGGGCGGCAGCCCCTCCAAACGCAATAGCCGCTGTCATCATGACAGTACTCATAAAGTTGGATAGCTTCATTAATTTTCTCCTTCTGTTAATGGGGTTTTTCTGTTTACCAGAATATTATTCTTTATTCACTAATGTTTGTAGCATTGTGTCAATATAAATCAGCACGGTGTAACTTTGACGGTGCGGGACCTGTCTACAAAATTTTGGTATGATTTGGGCACTACAAAATATTTCAAAACGTCTCTGATGAGTTCTAAACGCCTTATACTCATGTCTTCTCACGATCACGGCGTTGCTCATTTGTTTTTCAAAAGCAACTATTCAAGGGACCGTGTTGAAAGAACTATGGGCGACTAATATAAATACTAAGGGCCATCTTTGGACTGACCATAGTAATAAAGTACAACATTTTCTCAAGTCAGCGAGCGCTTATAAATACTGTATCCTACGATTCTTAAACTTATTTAACTTGCTTACATTTTATTTTTGCTATCTTTTTTTTGGGTTCTCAAAATCTCAGGTGGCTCATGAGCAGTCACACGTGGCACTGCCTGTCTATAGAGTTCCACATTGACCATACAGGTGTGCGCAGTTGGGCCTTGCCCCAACTTTGAGGTACCTTTATCCTTGGTAAGCACGTTAGGGTTTCCATGCTTGCAAAGTGAATTAGGTTTTGAAGGGTCTTCAGGATCGTACCAAGATCCTGTGCTCATTTGAACAACGCCTTGGCGGAG
Organism: Rhodobacteraceae bacterium ASP10-04a; assembly: GCA_000981705.1. Classification (GTDB taxonomy): domain Bacteria; phylum Pseudomonadota; class Alphaproteobacteria; order Rhodobacterales; family Rhodobacteraceae; genus Planktomarina; species Planktomarina antarctica. The sequence goes on along the minus strand of LAQD01000006.1, from coordinate 15,964 downwards.
TGCCAGATCTATTACGACACCGGCCAAACACGCACCACGAGCGTTATGTACTTGTACAACATCACCGTTTTTTAAATCACGTTCAGTAGCGTCATTTGGGTTGATGTGAATAGGCTCACGGAAGTTCACCTTTTTGGCCTTACTGACCTGGCCATGATCAAATTGTGAGTGCAATTTGTCTTTGGGCTGGTTGGAAATCAAGTGCAATGGCCAACGGGGGTCAGCACGCCCCAACCATTCGTAGGGTTCCTGCCAGACCGGATGGCCAGGACAATCATCGTAACCAAAATCAGCCACCGCTTTACTAAATATCTCAATACGTCCACTGGGCGTGTCCAAGCGGTTGGCCACAGGGTCTGCTCGGAAGTCCTCCAACATGATAATAGGTTTGACAGGATCATCAAGTTTGAACCACCCCTCTTGGAGAAATGTGGCATAATCTGGCATTATTATCCCCGCGGTTCCCGCGCGGTCCTGGGTCTGTTCGTAAATCCAACGCTGCCAGTCTAGTTGACTGCGACCTTCAGTAAAAGCATCCCCAACCCCCATCTCTTCAGCAATACCTGCAAAAATATCATAATCATCCCGAGCCTGTCCATTGGGTTCTGTCAGTTTTGACATGGCGACCACGTAGGGATCGCGTGGTGTCATAGCAATATCCTGGCGTTCTAATGTAGTAGTACAGGGCAATACAATGTCAGCACGCTTAGCCAGTGAATTCCAGCACCATTCATGAGCAATAATCGTGTCAGGCTTTTGCCACGCCTCCATTAATAAGTTAAGGTCTTGGTGGTGATGAAACGGGTTGCCGCCCGCCCAATAGACCAACTTAGTGTCAGGGTATTGATATCTAGCCCCATTAAAATCATAGAACTCTCCCGCGTGTAACAGAAGGTCTGAAATACGGGCAACAGGAATAAAATTTTCAACTGCATTCTGCCCTTGTGGAAACGATACGCCTGGAATGATTGTGTGCTGACTGCCTATGTAATTCATGGCACTATACCCAAACCCAAACCCGCCTCCTGGCAGTCCAATCTGACCCAGCATCGACGCTAACATGATAGCTGCCCAAAACGGTTGCTCCCCGTGGTCTTGACGTGTGAGCGACCAACTTACAGAAATCATCGTACGCTCTGCCGCCATGCGCCGAGCTAACCTCCGGATCGTTTCAGCAGGAATTTCACTAATATCAGCAGCCCAGTCAGCATTTTTAACTACGCCATCTTTTTGCCCCATCAAATACGGCAGAAACTGGTCAAAACCATTTGTATACCGATTTAGGAAACTCTGATCACTCAGCCCTTCAACTTCCAAGGTGTGCGCAAGGCCCAAGATAAGAGCCACATCAGTGTTAGGTCGCAAGGCCAACCAGTTGCCACCAACCTCCTCTAATAAATCTGACTGCAGCGGGCTAATATTTACGAAATGTATGCCAGCATTAGCTGCTCCAAGCAGGCCATCACGCTGCACATGATTGCCAGTACCTCCCTGACTAATTTGTCCGTTCTTCAGCGGCAAACCACCAAAGCAAACAACTAGTTGAGTATTCTTACGAATGGATTCCCAACTAGTGCAAGTGTCCAGAAAGGCCCGGAAACTGCCTAATATATGTGGGACCATCGCTTCAGCGGCGGCATAGCTATAGGTAAATTTTGAGCGGGTATAACCACCTATGCAATTTAAAAACCGATGTAATTGACTTTGCGCATGATGGAAGCGCCCGGCACTAGCCCAGCCGTAAGATCCACCGAAAATAGATTCGTTGCCGTGTTGAAAACGAACCCGCTCAAGTTCTCCAGCTACCAATTTGTGAGCTTTATCCCAACTAACTTCAATAAAAGGGTCAACACCGCGCAGATCAGGCCGACAACCAGCTCCTCCCTCCAACCAGCTTTTACGGACCATTGGAGCGTCTATACGGGTTGGTCCATCCTGCACATCAATAATACCTCGCCCAATCAGAGAAGGATCTGCGTCCTGTTCAAAGTCTAGCAACTCCTGAACGCGGCCATTCTTAACTTTTGCACGATAAGTGCCCCAATGGGCACTTGTTAACGGAAGCTTGCCGGGGGAAACCATATTTAATTTTCCATACCTTTGCCTACTGATTATTATCATTTTGTACGAATGCATCCGGCTCAAGCACCGGCACAAAGCCACTGTAAACCGCAACAATAACTTACGTAATATCAGTATGATTGCAAGTCACACTCTTTGTCTATTGTGTCGTGCCACAGAAATCTTCAGTCACTATACGCGTGCTGTCAAATCTGATGTTAGACCTAAGCGACCCTAACCAAAACTGCATCCTTAAAGATATCGTTGGGTTAGAATTGTTTGCTGCAATAAGCGGGATGCTAGCTAGATATGTAGGGTCATGCATGCAGATTGAGGCTTCACAGAAACGGTAATTACAGTAGTCTACTTGAGATGAGCTCTAACCCTCAAAAAAAGAGACTGAAATGCCCCGTACCCCGCCAGCTACCCGAAAAGACTATCCAGTATTTTATCACCTGCCCACACGTTGGATGGATAATGACCAATACGGCCATATGAACAACGTGATCCATTATTCTTTAATCGACACTGCAGTAACCAATTGGCAATTAGAACAATCAGTCTTTGACTTGTCAGGTGATAAAGTCCGTTTCCTGGTAGTAGAAAGCGGCTGTTTGTATCATGATGAAGCGGGCTTTCCAGACCTTATTCATGCCGGCGTAAGAGTTGGGCACATAGGAAATTCATCTTGGAGATATGAGGTTGGGCTTTTTCGTAATAACGATAATAATGCATTTGCAGAAGGCTTTTTTGCACAGGTACAAGTATCGGCGGATGATAACGCCCCGCTTGCGTTGAAATCAGATTTTCGGGCCTGCTTGGAAAGTATCAAGTTAGCATAGGTGATGGTTTCATCGTGTTGGCTAGGATTGCTCAGGCATTAACACGTGGTGTACATAACAACTGAGAAGTGACGTAAAGCTTTCGCTCATCAACTAGCCCCGACTTCAAAGCTTTTGGAACCTTACTATATCCGTACATCGCTCCCGCTATTTGACCGGTAACAGCTCCCACGGTGTCAGCATCATCGCCAAGGTTAACCGCTTTCAACACTGCAGCCTCAAAAGATTTGGTGGTTTGTACAGCCCAGATTGCAGCCTGCAGCGTATCGACTACATAACCGGAGGACTTTATGGCAGCAGCGTCCAGGCCTTTTAGCTCTATCAACAGGGCATACGTTAGTGGGTCAGACCAGGTCTGTTTAGAAAGTATGCCTCTAGCGTCATCCAAAGACCTCCCCTGAAACAAGTGAGTGATTAACTCGTTCAAATAGTGGCTACACTCTTCTGCCAAAGTTGATGCATGTGTGGTTTTGGATTGCGCGCGCGCGACACCATTCCCAACCTCAATATCGTAGGCGTAGGTACATGGTACAGCTGCCAACCTCATGATTGATCCATTGCCATCATTTTTTGACCCAAAGGCTTTCGCTTCTAGCAATCCATCTCGCTTATAAGATCCAAGAGTTCTCAAAGTGTTTTGGCCAATACCAACAGCAACACCTGTACTCGTATTAACTCCGTCACTTGCCCACTCACAGAAACCTTCAAGCAAGTCGCTGGGGTTCAAGCCGTGGTTCTTAATTAGGCTATCAGCGAGGCATAGAGCCATGGCAGTGTCGTCAGTCCAAGCACCTGGCGGTAGGTTAAACTTACCACCTTCACGATAGGCTGTAACCTCAGCAAACATCCCTCGCCTGCAGAACTCAACAGGCGCTCCAAGAGCATCCCCAATAGCTAATCCTACAAAGCACCCCGCTATTTGGTCTGAAAGCGGTGATGCGTAGCTGCTCCAATAATTATTAGACTTATGCATTTCATCAAATTTTGAACCTGCCAGCCTAATAACCTCTTGATAAAACCAACTGGCCAGCTCCCAGCTATGAAGTAACCTTAAACTCGTTATAGCGCGGCTAATGCGTGCATGATTATGATCATATGGCGCAAGCCACTGATCATTCCGCCCAAGAAATTCTAAAAACCTAACAGCCATTTCTTCGAGGAACTCGACGACATCCTGTCTACTAGAAAGAGCTGTTGCAGAGGCAGAATCCAACACAGGCGCTGAAGATAAACTCTGGTTTTTTACATTAGTAGGGAAAGCCCACTGAATGAAACCATGGTTGTTCTCGAATTCACTATCACTCATCGATAAGATATTATCACGCTTAAGACCGTTGGCTAAAGGAGCGTTTCCATTGTGGAACATTTTTAGCGGAAGTTTCATTTCATGTCTTTCTTGCTATAAAGATTAGTCTGCGGCAGCACGTCAGCTAATGCAAAGAAAAATAGCTTTTCATTACGAAAGAGCCAGAAAA
>LAQD01000006.1:11363-11492 GCA_000981705.1 Rhodobacteraceae bacterium ASP10-04a | reverse complement strand
AAAATTGTCGCCCGCGCAGGTCAATAATCTTTGGTACTTCGCATCAGGGCCGCCTTAGAGCGCACATTTGAAGTGCCTGCGTATCCCGACTTAAGTGCGCTTCTTGACTAAATTGGACCGAGGCTGTGC
>LAQD01000006.1:6333-11324 GCA_000981705.1 Rhodobacteraceae bacterium ASP10-04a | reverse complement strand
CACGGCAGGCAAATGACGCCTTGGGTGGCCGTTGGTATCTATGGGTTTCAACAATGGGGGCTAAAGGAGCTTATTTGGTGATAACCAAATATTGGGATGTCCGAGCAGTCAAATATCGACAATGGCTTGGGGAGGCAAAACTGAAACCTGCATGAGCCCAGTTGCTGCTCTTCCAGAGAACTTGGCCAGACATTTTATTCTACGCTTGAAATTTGATAAATACTAATTGCTATGGTGCAGAAGCTAAATTTTAAATTATGCATTTAGTATCATTGGAGGGGCTAAGTTTCCGTGTTAAAAACATTTTCGCCAGCAACTCAGGGGGCAATACTACTTGTGTCTGGAATATCTATCTTCGGTTTTTCAGATAACCTAACTTTGCTTGTCTCTGATAAAGTGAGTGTAGGACAATTTCACTTCAGCCGGTCAATAATCGCAATGGTTTTGGTTTTTGGTCTTGGAAGATTGTTTGGACTTTCTGTTATACCGCAATACTGGAAACCAATTCTGATACGAACATTCTTCATGGTTACGTCGATGCTTCTCTATTTTGGTGTAATGCCAATGATGCCTTTAGCGGAGGCGGGTGCAGGTCTCTTTACTTCACCAATTTTTGTCCTAATTTTTTCAATGATTTTTTTCAAAGAACGAATTGGCAGAAGACGAGTGATTGCGGTGATAATTGGTAGCTGTGGTGTGTTACTAGTCCTACAGCCAGGTGGTTCTGGCTTCTCTTTCTATCAAATAATGCCTGTTATGGCTGGTGCGTGCTATGCGATAGGCTCAATCATCACATACCATTATTTACGTGATGAGAGTTCTCTGGCCATTCTGATGAGCTTTATTGTCAGCATCGGTTTATGTGGTGCCTTAATTACCACATTGTTCACGCTGTTTCCTGTTGGACCCACTCTAATCAAACAGGCTCCATTTCTCTTTCAGGGTTGGCAGAGTGTGGACGCTTTATTTTGGCTCTGGATGGTAGTAATTGCAGCGGGAGCATCAGCCGCTTTATCTTTAATGACCAGAGCCTATCAGTTAACCAAAACAAGCTATGCCGCAATTTACGAATATGCATATCTAATTTCTGTTGGATTTTTTAGCTGGTTAGTTTGGGATATTGTACCTAATAATCTTAGTATCCTTGGTATTGTTCTCATTATTTTTTCTGGTGTTGTGATTGTTTTTGCACAGCAACAAAACGTAAATAAGAAATTAAATAGATAGGCACACATTAAACACATCACCATTATTTGTGATCGTAAAAAGTTTAGTGTGTACAGGTTCTCATGCTTGAGAGGCAAACCTATCTAATGAATACTTTGCTGACTTATATAAAAGTATTTTAGCCCTTACAAATAGGAATGGGAAATCTCAAATGATTAGAACTTATTTAAGGCGCCTTCGAACTCTATCGGTAATATCGCTTTATTTCCATTGCACACGATACATGGCTTCATTTCTACGCAGAAAAAACGGTGTGAATGGACCGTTATAAGTCGCCATGCTGGGATCGGCCGTTTGCACAATATTATCAGCATTCAAGGCATCCTTTAATATGGTAGCGTGCTTTTTGAAGTTTTTATTAGTTGACCGCCCCGAATAGTTGATAACCGCATAATAGCCACCTTTTATGGTGACCAACTCAACATTATCTGCTTTTGGAAGTGGGGCTGATTGTTTTGTAAAACTTGTAGGCAAGAAAAAAAGCATGACTGAACCGCCACTGCCATCTGATTGCATAACCGGAACAGTCATCTCAATTTTTGATGAACTTTGGTTGGAGCCAGAAATATAATTAAATAATCGCCTGAACGCCCCGTTCTGGCCAGCAGCCTGAGTCGTTTGAACTGCAAGCCGATCTTCATACTGCCGTATTTCATAAACATCTGTAGTTTTGATCAGTTTATAATCTGGTTCTTCATATGCCATTGCGTGTCCAGTTATGTTTAAGAAAATAACAACGCTTAAACTAATGAGTTTATATACGTATTTGATGCGTGCTAATATCATATTACGGCTTTCATCTTTTTCTTGGCTATGAGAAATGAGCGTCAGCTTATGAATCAAGGCAATCTAATAGTTCAGCCAGAATCGCCAATGCCACAATTAGCTGCTTATAAGGATAAATAAAACAACTGACGCTATTGAAAAAATTTCTTTGCTAAAGAAAGCAATTTTAGCTCCATAATGTTTTAAATCATCCTCAAACAAGCATTCCACGTGCTTCAATTGGTATCACCTCAATAATTTCGCCATCTCTAACAGCTACCAACTGATCAAACATATTTACAGCAACGCATACATGGTTTGGGATCACACGCAGGATGTCACCAACTACTGGTTTATTTGTACATTTCGAAAGATCAAGAAACCCATGCTCTTCTGCAAATTTATGTATACGCGCTTCGGGATATTCAAGGATCAAACCAAAGCCCTGCAGGCCTCCTGTGTCAGACGTTAATGTTTTAGAGCCAGCATCCAAAATGCCTCGCTCTTCTCCACCACGGCTAACCACGCTCGAATAAACACTGAATGCGCAATTTTCCTGTGTTGCAAATCCATCTTTAATCATCATACGATCATTGAAGATACTCGTTCCTGCACGATGTTCAGTAGCACCTAAAAGTTTTCCAACGTTAGCAAAATTAGGTGTTCCTCCCGTAGAAACGATGCCTGGCTCATACCCTACGGACGCTAGGCCTGTTACCATTTCATCCAGAAAAACCTGAGTTTGGGGCCAGCTATCCTTTGAGGGGTAAAATAGCAGCCCCACAAAATTTAGCATTGGATCATTGCGGATAACTTGGGCCAGCGCGACAGCTTCGCGGGGGGTCTCAACGCCTGCACGTTTTTGACCAGTGTCACATTCAATCATCACATCTAGCACACGTTCAGCTTCTCTTGCAGCATCCGAATAAGCCGCAAGAGAAACCAAGTTGTCGCTGCAAACCTTTAGCGGCATACGCCGCTGCAATGATGCCAGTCGGCCAGATCGAGCGGCACCAAGCAAATTGGTCGCTATAATTATGTCAGTAATGCCATTATTCGCCATTACTTCAGCTTCTCCAAGCTTTTGACACGTAATACCCTTAGCGCCAGCCGCAATCTGCATTTTTGCTAGTAAAGGTGACTTATGAGTTTTTATATGTGGCCGGTTCTTTACCCCAGCATTTTCACATAAGATCTGGGCACGTTTTATATTGCGCTCAACCACGTTCAAGTCGATCACGGCACAGGGGGTGCCAAAGTTTTCGATAATCGCGGTCTTCAGTGTAGAGGTGTCCCTAGTCATTAATTTGTCCATCCAAATCTACGGTGAGTATAAAGGTAACGTTTTGGCTTCTGTTGGCCACAGTCCATGGTCCTTTTATAGGCATCCAGTTACTTGTCCTAATGTTAATTCTTCTCGTACCAAAAATCACCACCTTGTTCTTGCACTGAAGATAAATAACAATGGCTGGAATGGGACGTCCCGTGGGGTGAAGTGACACGGCACGCGCTCTATGCGGCCAGCAGATGCGCGTAGGTTGATTGATGACAACTTCACTCCAGCGCGTGATTATGTGGAGGCGCCATTCCAGCCGTTGTCAATCTAGCAGGACCACAGACCGGGGCTCCTGGATCGCAGGCCGTGTTCCTTGGGCCTCATGCCTTTAGTCTCGAATCTTTAGTTTCATTAGGATGGATTATCTATTGCCAGAGTTCACAGGCGGGGTATGCTACAGGTATTAAAAAACGAGATTCACCCCATGCTCCCCGTACTAAAAGCATTGTTATTAAAATTTACTTCGGAGCTGACTGCCGAGTTTGGTGAGCCCTTCTGTATCTATAAAGGGAAGGCAAACGCAACATTGGGTGCCTTGCAGGCAATGCCAAATGCCAGGTTTTTAATTGTAATAAGTTGGACCACCCACAATGCTTGATCGCGCAGGCCCTTTGCGTGGATTGCGCGTGGTCGAAATGGCAGGGCTTGGACCTGCGCCGTTCTGTGCAATGATGTTAGCGGACATGGGGGCTGAGGTGGTTAGGATCACGCGCCCCAACCAAAAGCCGTTATTTGGATTGGAGCAAAAGAATAATCTTTATGACCGTTCACGCCGCTCTTTGATGTTGGATTTGCATGACCCAAAGGGTCTAGCACAGGCTGAAAAACTGATTTCCAATGCTGAGGTGTTGATTGAAGGTTTTCGTCCAGATGTGATGGAGCGCCTTGGACTTGGCCCGAATGATGTGACGCCTAATAATCCAAAACTTGTCTACGGGCGTATGACAGGTTGGGGGCAAGACGGTCCTTTGCGAGATCGCGCAGGGCATGACTTGAATTACATGGCGATATCTGGTGCACTTTGGTCCATTGGACCTGCGGGATCACCCCCGCCTCCACCACAAAATATTGTTGCTGATCTAGCGGGTGGTGGCATGATGCTATTGGCAGGCGTTTTGGCAGCTACCATGAACGCACGTGTGACAGGTAAAGGCCAGGTTGTAGACGCTTGCATGTCCGACGGCGCTGCGTTGATGATGACGCTACAATATGGCCTGAACGCGGGTGGCGCTTGGGACGATAGTAAGCGTGGCGGTAATTTTCTGAACGGTGGGGCTGCATATTATAGGTGTTACGAGACTGCAGATGGTGGGTATGTCGCGCTGGGTCCGATTGAGCCACAATTTTTCGCAATTCTGCTTGCTCAAATCGGGCTGTCGAATGACCCACGCTTTGCCAAGCAATATGATCCAAGTGTCCAGAGCGAAATGCAATCGGCGCTAGAACAGCTTTTTGCAAGCAAAGACCGCGCTAGTTGGGAAGCTATATTAACCCAAGTTGATGCCTGCTTCGCGCCGGTTTTATCGATGACCGAAGCGCCGAATCATCCGCACAATATTGCGCGTGGAACTTTTGTCGAAACGGATGGAGTGGTGCAGCCCGCGCCTGTCCCACGGTTTGTTGGGACGCCGTCTGATCCACCAACACATGGGGATGCAGGGAT
>LAQD01000006.1:0-6269 GCA_000981705.1 Rhodobacteraceae bacterium ASP10-04a | reverse complement strand
AACGCTACACTTCTCCATTGGAGAGTAGATGTAATTTACAGCCTTTTGGCAATTTCTTCCAGCATCACTTCAGTTGCACCACCACCGATGGACTGGATGCGGGCATCACGCGACATGCGTTCAACTGGGGTTTCGCGCATATAGCCCATACCGCCATGAAACTGCACACAGTCATACATGACCTTGTTCACGAGGTCACCGCAATAAGCCTTGACCATGGAAACCTCTTTCACACAATCCATGCCGTGTGCATCCATCCAAGCAGCATGATAAGTTAGCTGCCGCCCAGCCTCTACTTGTGCCGAGCGTTCGGCTAGCTTGTGCCGGATCGCTTGTTTGTCCCATAGAACTCCATCAAATGCAGGGCGATTTTTAACATGCTCTAAAGTTAGCTCAATCCCTTTTTGGGCTTCGCCCATAGCCATCGCCCCCATCACGGTACGTTCATTCTGAAAGTTCTTCATAATAGCGTAAAAGCCTTTATTGACCTCACCCAAAATATTATCTCCAGTAACGCGAACGTCCTCAAATATCAGTTCCGCGGTGTCAGAACACAACCACCCGGTTTTATTAAGTTTTTTACCTACTGAGAAACCGAGCGCATCTTTTTCAACTGCGAAGATCGTCACTCCACGTGAGCCTTTAGCCTCGAGATCTGTTTTAGCCGCTACAAATATTAGATCTGCATGCACCCCATTGGTGATAAACATCTTGGTCCCATTGATGACCCAGCCATTACCGTCGCGCACTGCTCGTGTACGCATGCCAGCTACGTCCGAACCGGACCCAGCCTCGGTCACAGCAATGGCACAGATTTTCTCGCCACTTGTGATAGAGGGCATCCACCGCTCTAATTGTTCGGGCGTGCCCACGTTGGCTAAATGTGGGCTGGCCATATCTGTATGCACGAGGACGTCTGCTGAAAAACCGCCAAAGGTGCAACGGCCTAGTTCCTCCGCCAACACCACGCTGGCCATTACGTCTAGATCAGCGCCACCATATTTTTCTGGGTAACGCATGCCAAGAAAACCGAGGGCACCCATTTTGGCAAATACATCACGTGGCACTTTACCCACCTCCTCCCAAGTGTCGCCATTAGGTACAATGTCAGTTTCGATAAAACGTCGAATTTGGTCGCGTAGCATGTTCAGCTCTTCAGAAAAGTATAGCGATTTTTTCATGTTTAATCCTCAAACTCATTGGGTTTTATCTCTACTAGAACTGCGCCCGAACTGACACTTTCTCCAGCGACAACATTGATCTGGCTAATGATGCCATCACAAGGCGCTGTCAGCGTCTGCAAAAGCTTCATGGCCTCAATTACAGCAACAGGGTCACCGGCATTCACTCTATCGTCAAGATTACTCAGAATTTCTGTAACTAAGCCGGGCATTGGGGCCAACACCTGACTTCCCAACATACCATTAGCTTCGTTAGCCTCTTGCAAAAATCCATCGCTAGCGAGAACCTCAAGAACAATCTGACCGCTTTGCCCGTGCAAAGTGACAGTGTTACCGTCGATATGCGCCTTGGTGGTATGCCATAGCCCGTCGCTTTCGTAACAAAGGTTGCCCCCAGTTAGAAATGCATTGTTCACTTCTAAAATTACCCCTTTGGCGAGAGTAATGGTGTATGCTCCGGCACGCCCCTCGATGCGAGCGTCGTTTTCACCGAGACGATAGATTGCGGCACCGTATCGGCCTGATGGTTCGGTAACACGCCACGCGCCAAGTGACATCCACGGGTTGGGACCCGGTGAACCTAATTGAGTAAGGAAGCGGCCAAGAACCGCTTCGGCCAGCTGCTGAGGTAATGTAGTTGGTGCGTTCCAGCCCTTGGAATGGGTGATCTCAAGCGTAGCTGTATTGTGTGTGCCCGTAACAAATCCTGGCATCTTAAGAAGGTCCCGTAAAAACATAATATTGGTGCCAAGACCAGTAATGCAAAAATTTTCTAGCCCACAATTCAGTAGTTGGATAGCCGCCGACCTACTAGGCGCGAAAGAGATCACCTTGGCTAGCATTGAGTCGTAATAATGGCTAACAAAGCTACCCGCACGCACACCACTATCAACCCGCAATCCGGGCATATCTGGTTCGAAGTAACCAGTAATAAGACCAACTTCGGGGCGGAAGCCGTTAGCTGGGTCTTCGGCGGTGATCCGGGCTTCGATCGAACAGCCATTGCACGTGATGTCGCTTTGGGAGAACGGCAAAGCCTCGCCGTTTGCAACACGTAATTGCCATTGGGCAATATTGATGCCAGTCACTGCTTCGGTCACTGGGTGTTCGACCTGAAGTCGAGTATTCATTTCTAGAAAATAATAATCACCAGTTGCTGCATCAAAAAGATATTCGACGGTTCCTACGCTATCATAGCCGATGCCTTCCGTTAGACGTAGAGCACTTTCTAAGATCCTGGCACGAACCCCTGGTGCCAAGTTAGGCGCTGGAGCCTCTTCGATTACCTTCTGGTGGTTGCGCTGCAAGGAACAATCCCGCTCGAATAAATGTAGCACATTGCCCAGGTGATCTGCCAAAATTTGAACTTCGATATGACGGGCGTTGCTAACATAGCGTTCCAGCAGCACTCGTATGTCGCCAAATGAAGCCTGAGCCTCGGCGCGTGCCAATGTCAATTCAACTGTAAAATCAGAAAGATCATGGACGTGTCGTATTCCACGCCCACCCCCTCCCGCGCTAGCTTTTATTAGTAGTGGCACACCGATTTTCTGCGCCTCGGCCAGCAACAGGTCATCCGATTGGTTGTCGCCATAGTAACCCGGTACAACCGGTACATTGACAGCAACTGCTGCAGCCTTCGCAGCAATTTTTGAACCCATTAACCTTATATTTTTTGGTGATGGCCCGACAAAGGTTAACCCTCCATCGATGCAAGCCTGCGCAAATTCTGCATTTTCCGCCAAAAAGCCATAACCGGGGTGAATGGCTTCTGCCCCTACCTTTTTGGCCGCAGCTATAATCTTAGCGCCATTGAGATAGCTATGCGCAGCCTCGGGCATACCTATATGCACTGCACAATCAGCGGCAAGAACATGGGGCGCAGTGCGGTCGACATCAGAATATATCGCAACAGTACGTAGTCCCAATTCCCTGCAGGTAGCTATTAGCCGGCACGCAATCTCGCCGCGGTTGGCTATCAAAACACTGGAAAATCTCACTTGCCGCTCCGCCATGGGGGCAACGTTTTACCAAGAAACGCGAAAATACCTGCGGCGGCCTCGTCAGCCTCCCACGCGTCAGCTAATCGATCAACCGTATAAAGCAGGTTATCATCATAGCTGTGAGTTGAGACGAATGAAATGAGCTCTTTGGTCATAGCCACTGCACCAGGGGCGGCCTCCAAATGATCTAAGACTATCTTTTCAATCTGGGCATCCAAATCAGTAGTAGCGACAGCTTCAGTTAAAAGACCAATTCGTACCGCACGGTCGGCATCAAACAACGCTCCGGACAGCATCACCGCGCGGGCGTTGAACTCGCCTATACGCTTAACCACATAAGGAGAGATATTAGCAGGAATTAGGCCAAGGCGCACCTCGGTTAGACCATAGCGTGTGCCAATTATCCCCACTGAATAATCGCAGACCGAAATCATCCCCGTACCGCCACCATAAGCGGAGCCGTTGATCCGCCCGATCAAAGGTTTGGGCAAGGAATCAAGGTCTGCAAACATTCGGGCTAGCTCACGACTGCCATCGCGTCGAGTGCTTCGGTTAGCGTCAACCATTGATTTAAACCAGTTAACATCACCGCCTGCACAGAACGAGCTACTTTCCGCGCTAGTCAGTACGACAACGCGCACATCGCCATCAGCACCCAACAATGCAGCTGCTTCACGAAGGTCAGCAATCATCACACTGTCCAAAGCATTGTGTTTTTCAGGGCGGTTCAGGGTGAGGGTAGCAACGCCACGTTCATCGGTTGATATTATAACGGCTTCAAGGCTCAAATTAGTCACTAAGTCGTTTCCTTTAATTACATGCGAAAGACGGGGGCGTGATAGTTAGTTTTCTCAGGCGTGGTGGCGATCAGCCATAGGCATAGGCCTAGGACATCACGGGTTTGTGTTGGTTCGATAATGCCGTCATCCCACATCCGCGAGGTAGCATAATAAGGGTCGGACTGGTCGCCATACTGAGCCCGCACTTGGGCATCGATTTTATCCAACTCGTCCTGAGTCGGCGGTGCTGCCTTAATATTATTGCGGCGTAATTCTAGCATTACATTGCTGGCTATGTCTGCAGACATGGTAGCCAACACTGAACTGGGCCATGCAAACATAAAGTTAGGCCAAAAGCCACGCCCGCACATACCGTAATTACCTGCTCCGTAAGATCCACCAACAATTACTGAAAGCTTGGGCACTCTTGCCACCGCTTGAGCATAGACCATCTTTGCGCTGTTTTTGGCAATTCCACCTCGCTCAGCCTCAGTACCCACCATAAAACCTGGTACATTATGCAAGAAGAGTAGTGGGATATTTCGCTGGTCGCACATCGAAATAAAATGTGCGCCTTTTAGCGAAGATTCAGAAAAAAGTGCTCCGTTATTGCCAAGAACACCGATCGGAAGACCGTGAATATGCGCGGTGCCACAGACAAGGGTTTCACCCCATTCAGGCTTGAATTCACTGAACACGCTGTCATCCACCATTCGGCCAATGATTTCTCGCACGTCATAAGGCATCTTGGTATCTGCGCTGACGATGCCATCTATTTCGCCGGGATCAAGATACGGTGGCAAAACCTTGGCTGGTTTGATTCCACGTCGCTCCAAGTTAGCGTGGCCTAATAACTTGCGCGCCAGCGCTAGCGCCTGATCTTCGTCCTGTGCCAAATGATCAGATACACCTGAAACACGTGTGTGCATCGCTGCGCCGCCAAGAGTTTCACCATCCACTTCTTCGTTGATAGCTATCTTGACGATGGATGGACCTCCAAGATGAATACGGGCGGTGCTTTCTACCATAATCACTTGATCTGATAGCGCTGGAATATAGGCACCACCTGCAGTGCAACCGCCAAACACAATTGAGATCTGCGGTAGACCCGAAGCCGACATGCGGCATTGTCTGTGGAATGTATTTCCGAAATGATCACGATCAGGGAACACCCTATCTTGTTCAGGTAAATATGCGCCTCCACAATCCACTAAATAAATACAGGGCAAGCGGTTATCCGCAGCAATTTCTTGCGCGCGCAGGTGTTTTTTTACAGTTTCATGGAAAAAGCTACCCCCTTTGACGGTTGCGTCATTAGCGATGAAAGTGACTGGCTTGCCTTCCACGATGCCAATGCCGGTGCATATACCTGCCGCCGGAACCTCATTGTCATATTGTCCCCATGCCGCTAGCGGTGATAGCTCCAGAAACGCGGTGCCAGGGTCGATCATGCGCTCAATCCGATCGCGCACCAAATGCTTGCCGCGTTCGTGATGTCGGTTGCGCAGTCGCTCGGGGCCACCAGCGGTGGTATTGGCAATCCGAGCACGAAGGATTTTTAGAATCCCCTGCGCATGCGTCTGATTTTTTTTGAACATGAGGGATCGGGGGTCTATCTTAGATACAATACGGCTCATGAGGGATCTCTAGTCTGGTTTAAAACTCCAGATAAAAAAGCATCAGCATAATTGTCGGCCAGTTCCTCAGCACTGCCTTTAGCCGGATCAAACCATTCAGTTGTTGCATTCAGCGCACCAATCAACATCAGACGAAAACGGCCGATATTGACGTCGCCTCGAATGGCGCCGTCAACCTGAAATTTCAACAACAATAAATCAAGATATTTTTCATAATCCCTACGAACAGACAGATTAGCATCCCACACAGCCGGAGGAACTTGGCCAAATATCCGCACTTTGGCCGAGGTATAATCCCCATGTTCCAACAAGGTGCGCAGTTGGCCGCGCAAGTCTGCACGAATAATTACATCAGCTGACGCCCAAGCAGGTACCGCGTTAACTGCTGCAACCGCATATTTAGTCATAGAAAAGAGTAAGATTAAAAATAAAGAAATCACATTTTTCATAATCGTAATCTCGCTCACTTGCTAAACAAAGATAAATAATTCGTATAGACTAGCTGCTATTCTTTCAATTTAAAATGTATTCAAAATGTTGGGTTCAAAATAGGTTAAGCTTTCTTGAAGTATCGCCATTGCTCTGGCCTGTTCCACTACAGCAAGAACGAAGGGTTTTGGGATCGATCTTTACGGCATCGAACAAAACATAAGCGGCGCCTGAGTGGGG
>LAQD01000001.1:16278-25828 GCA_000981705.1 Rhodobacteraceae bacterium ASP10-04a | reverse complement strand
GCTTTTATTGTTGATATTGTAAATTCGTAAGCTATTTTTTTGGTTGACTGTTATCCAAGCAAAAATTATGTCAAAGTCCTTGTAGTTTAAAAACGGAAATAAAAAATGTCAAAAAATGAGTATCAGGTTTTTGGATTAAACTCCGACAAAATTTCTATAATATATGGAATACTGTTGGTGGTATTTGCTATATTTGTATCAGCTGCGAGTGGGAGCCGATCATTTACATCTTATATACCAGCTATGCTTGGTCTACCTATTCTAATTTTTGGGTTAGTTGCTTTCGTAGCACCGTCGAAACAAAAACTAGTGATGCATTTAAATGTCATGATTGGTTTAATTATTTTTTTAGGAGGATTAACTGTTATTGGAAGTATAGTTTCAGGCACTCTTTTGACTTCAAACTTCTGGGCAAACCTATCTAAATTATTTTTGAGCATCTCAGGAGGTTTATATTTAACCTTTTGTATAAAATCATTCATTTTTATCCGTAAACAAAAAAAATCAAAAGCCAGTCTTTAAAAACTTATGTAGATACTCGACTTTTTCCTTATGATACTGGAACTCACCAATTACCCCATCTTAAGATACTGCCTAGCGACTGACCTGCGCCTCAAGTTTCCTCCAGCTTTGTTCGGCTATCAGTCGCCACCTCGCCCACGCAAGTAATTATTTATTTAACACTTTCTGAATGTTAACCTACGTAAGCTGCGAAGCTAATTTTATCATTCTATGGATAGGAAACTTCTTGCGAAGTGTTAAATGAAATTACACCAAGAGACACCAAATGCAGTCGGAACTCTCGATAATTGAGGCGGTGGCTTTGAAATGTGCTACTTTTCTAAAAACTTGAAATTGCGTTAGTATGATTTTATTATAGAAGTACATTTGGGCTTTCCGAGCCATAGCCTTCTGGATACGCTTTGACTGTACATTACTAGAACAGGGTTGTTCCACAGACGAGTTTTGTTGTGATAGCAATACAGGAAAAGCGATAATGGTAGAGCCTGAAACATTTATATTCCTAACCGGTTTGGCAATAAATAACAGAAAAGCTTGGATGGATCAGCACAGATCTGAGCGTGATGATGCCCTACGAAATTTTACTGGAATAGCAACAACGTTACACGATTATGCTCATCGTTTTGATTATTTAGTTGCTGATGCGCGGAGTAAACCAAAGCAAAGCTTCACGAGGTTTTTCCAAGAACCACGGGACCGTGTTGGCCGCGCTCTATACCGCGTTGGTGTCGACGTTTTTGCCAATGCAGGTCATTACGAAGAAGCCTTCGGCTATTACCTGCATATCGAGCCCGGAAACTGTCATGCAGGTGCCGGACTTTTCCAACCATCTAAAAACGCGCATATGCGTTTGATTACTCGGCTTATCGATGATCCGCAGGGTCTGAAAGACGTATTGGCTGACCCTGAGTTTAAGAAGGCTTTTCCAGACGGATTGGTAACACGAAAAACCATAGCTAATGTACCAGATGGTTTTAAAAGTAGCAATTTTGTTAGTCCCTATTTAAAAATGGTTGGTCTGGGCTGCCGAAAGAACTTGCCAGACGCGCTTTTACTTGACGACGAAGTAATTGATGTACTGATTGAAGTTTTTCGTCCTGCTAGCCAGCTTGTGCGCTACTTCGAGTAATCGCAAACTAGAAAAATACGCTCAAGCAGATCTTATTAAGCTATTTTACTGATGAACTCTTTCGCATCACAACACTTTTAGCCACAAGAGAACAGAAAAAATTTCTCAACACCAGCATATTTCCACATAAAGAAGAGATTTGTTCAGGAGTCTATCAAACTCAATAACGCTGACCTTCAGCCAAACCCAGTAGTATTTAATTTGACTCATAGCCTTTCAGCAAACTAGCCTAAACCCACTAATCTAAATTAGTAATTCTTAAAGTTTTAATAGGAGAGTAATATGCCATTTGTTTCCGTATCTCATTGGACATCAACTGAAATAACCGATGAAATGATCGCAACAGCGAACGAGAAGTTTATACCTTTAATTATTGCTGTAGGTGCCAGCGGTGTACAGATGGTACGGACTGGGGAACTAAGCCTATGTGTTGTGACCCAATACCCTGACGCAGCAACGGCTCAAACTGCTCAGGCCAAGATAGCAGAAATTAGGGAACAAGTAGCGAGTGACTTTCCTATGACAATGGATAGCGCGCATGCAGGATTAGTTACGGGCAGCGCATAAAGATAACTATCCCTTAGAAAATTGGAGGTTGGGGGGCAATCTAATGATCGCTTTGTCCCCCGATGGAAACTAACGCCTCCGTGGGAATTAGCTGTGTCGTTGACCGGCAGTCAAAACGGGGCATATAATTTGAAAATGGTGGGAGTAATTATCCGGGACCGCCATTATGGCTTCCTTCCTTCGTCAGTCTAAGTAATTACCTTCACTACTGAATGTAAAAGCTGGACACACTAGCTACCACTTCTGTTTCAATATCATCGCTGTCTGAAGAAACCGCAATGCCTACTAGGTTTTGAGGCTCACATGCTGGAAGGCGAACGAGTCCGAAGGATTGATACTGTTTTATTAGATCAAACATCAAGCGTATCACCACCAAGTTTAAAGTCATTACTGGCGAATAAGGAAAATCTTTGTTCCGACCAGCCATCACCAAAATAACCTGTTCAGCACAGGCTATATTTGATGAAATGGTCAGGATTAAAGCTGAAGTAAATCATAGTTTGGGTTTTAGGCAGAACATGGGGAAAAATTAGACTGTGATAGCGTGATGTCGATTAATAATCCAACAACACCAACACGGCACCACGAAGGTACACGGCTTATCCCCACCGAATTAATATGCAGTTGTTGGTAGGGCTAAAGCATCACTCGCAGCACAAAGAGTTGATCACACGGTCACTTAAGGTGTAACAAAAACAGACTAAATAACTCTGCTTGAGACGAAATTTCCAGCTTTCCATAGATGTTTCGTCGGTGTGTTTTGATCGTCGAGATCGAGACTACCAATTGCAATGCAATCGAGGCGCTGCTGTGGCCAACCAAGATCAACTGTACCACCTGCATTTCACGGTCCGTCAGGACGTCACTACCAAAATTCTGGAAACGATTTTCCTGCCCGGGGCGTTGCGCATCACAATTAAAACTACCTGGATCAATTTGAAACTGCTTGCACATTATGCGATTAAGTAATGGAAAAATTTGTTTCAGACGCTCATAACAAACATTGCTTTCATGACTATCGCGCTCGGTAAGGAAGCTAAAATCTAAAGCTGAGCCATCAGAAAGTCGTATCAAAACGATATGCTCTGCCATATTTTTTGGCCAACCCGGGGTGCGATATCCAATCGACTCGTTCTCCTCAATAAATATACTAACATCTGTCGTATCAATTACCCGTTTGAAATCCTCCCGAACGAAGTCTGAAATAAGATAAACACCAGAGGGTGCACTGCCTTGAAACGCGCGAAAAACTGGATTGATCACATAAGTATAATTCAAGAAATTATCTAATCCCTTTTTATACTTACACGCACTTGGACGATTGACGAGATCCATTGGGACTGCATCTGTTCGATAGAGGAATATGTAAAGGTCTTCGAACCCAACAACCGCAGCCAATCCACAAGCCAGGTTTGCAAAGAAGCCTTTTGAGCCAATTAAATCAATCAGAGCAAGCTCTTCAGACGAGATGGTGTCAGACTGTTCTAGATCGTTATGTCCAACAATATCATGCTCGCCAGTGAGACTAGACGTTTGGATAGTTTTATTCATCTTTCTATTAGAGGCTCACGCCACTGGTATTTCAAGATATTATTTAAAAACAGCGCTTCATACTTCAGACTCCCTCATCCTTTGGGGGGATATACCGCTTAGTTTAAGGGTCCTAAACTGTGTTTAATGAAGGTGCCTTAATGAGACGGGTGCTGAATCCCCGGGGGGGGGTATATGGCGTTTCCAATATCACATGTTCGGTCGTGTTTTCCATCACTGGTGCAAACTGATAACGCGCACGCACGCATATACATGGATAACCCTGCCAGTACACAGGTGCCCTTGGCAGTTGCAGATGCCGTACGCGACTATATGCTGACAAATACTGCCAATGCGGGCGGACACTTTAAGACCAGTATAGCAACCGATGCTGTCTGGTTAAAAGCGCACCAAGACGCTGCTCTATTTTTGGGTGCTAGTTCCTTTCAGGAAGTGATGATTGGTCAAAGTATGACCTCGCTGACATTCCATCTATCACGAAGCATCTGTCGTGACTTTGCGCCCGGCGATGAAATTATAATCAGCCGGATGGAGCATGAAGGAAATGTTGGCGCGTGGTTGGAGGTTGCGCGCGACAAGGGCCTGATCGTGCGTTGGGTCGATTTTAATCATGAAACATGGCAGGTTGAGCCGGAGGATTTGGCTGCGGCTCTTGGGCCACGTACCAAGTTAGTGGCACTGAACTATGCCAGTAATATGACCGGGTCGATCAATGATATCCCAGCCCTTGCTAAGCTTGCAAAACAGGTAGGCGCATTAGTTTTTGTCGATGCTGTCCAATTGGCACCACATCATCTGGTAGACGTTTATGCGCTAGGATGTGATTTTCTCGCTTGCTCATCTTACAAGTTTTTTGGCCCACATCTTGGACTGATCTGGGGGCGCGGCGATCTACTGCGAACTCTGCATCCATACAAGGGGCGCTGCGTTTCGGACGATGCCCCAGACCGTTTCGAATGCGGGACGCCGCAATATGAACTTCTGGCAGGCCTTTCGGCAACCGTGAAGTATTTTGAGGACTTGGGCAGCATGGGATCAAATTCCACGAACCGGCGTGATCTTATTACAGCATCTTACAAGATGTCGCGCGACTACGAAGAACCTCTAACCAACATGTTAATTGACGGGCTCAAGCAAATCCCGAACGTCAAAATTTATGGGATAACAAACCCGAACCGTATAAAACAGCGCGTGCCAACAGTTTCACTCCGACACACGTCAATGCCTCCTTCAGATATCGCAAAAACACTCTCAAAAGCAGGGATTTTCGTCTGGCACGGACATAATTATGCCTATGAACCAGCCCGTTCTTTAGGACTGCCATTAGATGAGGGCGTGGTTCGAATAGGTCTATCTCATTACAATACGAAAGAGGAAGTGGAAGCCATCATTTTTGAAATGGAGAAGACAACCCGCAGGGCTAACGCCTAATATTGCAACAACAAAACATAACTAAAGGAGAACGACATGAAATTCACTACATTACGTAAATTGACAATCGGTCTAACAGCGGTCCTGACGTTTGGCACCGCGTTCGGAGCATCTGCCGAAACTTTACGCGTGGGCATGGAATGCACCTATGCACCATTCAATTATCGGACCGCTGACGGCGAATTGACCGGCTATGACGTGGATGTCGCCAAAGGCGTTGCAGAGATTATTGGTGCCGATCTAGAATATGTTTGCCAGCAATGGGACGGCATGATCCCTGCTCTTTTGGCGAATAAGTTTGACCTCATCGTCGCGTCCATGTCGATCACCAACAGTCGCCTGGAAAAAATTGATTTTTCCAGCCCCTACCGGGACTCTGTAGGTCGGTTGGTCGGTAAATCTAACATGGAAAAGCCACTATTTGATGCGGCAGATAAACCTATCCCAGAGAACTTTACAGGATTACGTATTGGGCTCGAACGCGCTTCGACTTACGAAAGCTGGTTCAACGCAATTCTGCCAGATGCTGATATCGTTTTGTATGATGGGTCAGAGCCGCTTTATCTTGATCTTGTCAATGGACGTGTCGATGCGATTATGACAAACCCTATGAAGGCCCATCTGCGGTTTCTCGCCAAAGAGGAAGGCAGTGGTTTCGAATTTGTCAGTCCCGCCATCGCCGAGGTTGAGTATTTTGGTACTGGTGTAGGCATCGGTTTACGTCAAGGCCAGTCAGAACTAAAAGCTAGTCTTGATGGCGCTATTAAGAAGCTAATCAATGATGGAAAATTGACTGAATATGCACTGAAGTATTTCCCGTTCCCAATCCATAACGAAGAATGGGGCGACAATTAAGCATCATGAAACTGCCGTGGTGCAAACTGTGCCACGGCTTTCGATCCACAGACATATAGGGGCTTATTGTGGACATACTCGTTGGCTGGTGGGACGATTACTTTTGGGGCTCAGTCGTGGTGGCGCAGGTATTCGTGTGCTCACTCATCCTCATGATAATCTTTGGCCTCATTGGCGCTGCGGCAAAATTGTCTGATAACTTTATCGCGCAGAAACTGGCGAATGGTTACACAATCGTGTTTCGTGGTACTCCTGAAATCTTGGTCATCCTTCTGCTCTATTTTGGCTCAGCCATCGCGCTTACCTCCATCGCGCAAATTTTTAATCCAGACATAAAATTCCTTGACGTACCACCGTTTTGGGCAGGCACAATTGCGATAGCACTGATCGTTGGTTCTTACGCAACCGAAACTTTTCGTGGAGCTTTTCTAGGTGTTAATCCCGGTAGTATTGAAGCAGCGCGCGCACTTGGCATGTCGAACCTGCAAACATTTATCTATGTACGCGTCCCTGAGATGTGGCGTCTAGCGCTACCAGCGTTTGGCAATCACATGCTATCACTTGTGAAGGATACTGCCCTGATTTCGATCATTGGGCTGAATGAAACTTTGTTCGTAGCCAAACAGGCCATTGGAACCACGGGTGAGCCCTTCATTATGTATATTGTTGTAGGTCTGATCTACCTTGGATTTTCCACGATCATCACTTTGAGCGTTATGGGGTTGGAGCGCTTCGGTCAGCGCCACCTGGTGTCATCGCAATGAGTTTCGATTTCACACTTATCATAGACGCGGTACCCAAAATATTATTGGGGATTGGGCTGACATTTCAGTTGCTTGTTGTATCAGCGGTTCTTGGTCTGGTTCTTGCAATTGGGATTATGCTGATGCGGATCAGCGGCAAGTGGTATCTATCTTGGCCAGCACAAATCTATATCTATATATTTCGTGGGACACCCATTTTAGTTCAAATATTCATCGTTTACTATGGGTTTCCTCAATTGGAATTCATCCGTGAAAGTTTTATTTGGCCTCTATTTCGCGATCCGTTCGGTTGCGCCATTGTCGCGCTCACACTGAACACCGGAGCTTATGTTTCTGAAATCCTGCGCGGTGGTGTGATGGGTGTGGATCGAGGTATCTTAGAGGCAGGCACGGCACTTGGCCTGTCTGTTCGTCAGCGATTCATCCACCTCACCTCACCGATAGCAATCCGATTGGCACTGCCTGCTTATGGCAATGATGTCATTAGCTTGTTAAAATCTACAGCCCTCGCTAGCACTATTACGCTAGCAGACATGACGGGTATTGCGCGCACTATCGTGGCACAAACATTCGCACCCTATGAAATTTTTATCTCGTTGGCGATCATCTACATGATCCTGACTTGGATACTTCAGAAATCCCTTGGCCGGGTGGAACGCCACCTTGGCCGGTACATGCAGAAATGAGGCCATTATGACATCTAACGCTGTGATCCAGATGAAAAACGTTGGCAAATCCTTTGGCACTTTTCAAGCATTGAAAGGGATCAATTTGGAGGTAGCCAAGGGTGAGCGTATTGTAGTGTGCGGCCCTTCTGGTTCCGGGAAATCGACTATGATCCGCTGCATCAACCGGTTGGAGAAGCATGACGAAGGTAAGATCATTATTGATGGCAAAGAGTTGACCGATCAAGTTGACGATATCAACGCAGTCCGGCGTGAAGTGGGTATGGTGTTCCAAAGTTTCAACCTGTTTCCACACATGACAATCCTAAAAAACCTGATGCTGGCGCAGCGGTTGGTCCGCAAGACATCAAAGGCTGAGGCCCGAGATACCGCGATGCAACTTCTGGAGCGCGTAAAAATACCCGAGCAGGCTGACAAATACCCTATCCAACTATCAGGCGGGCAGCAGCAGCGCGTCGCCATTGCACGTACCTTGTGTATGAAGCCCAAGATCATTCTATTTGACGAACCCACCTCAGCGTTAGACCCAGAGATGATCAACGAAGTGCTAGAGGTAATGACAGACCTAGCAAGGTACGGCATGACGATGATCTGCGTGACACACGAGATGGGATTTGCGCGGTCTGTTGCCGATCGGGTAATTTTTATGGACGCAGGAGAGATCGTCGAAGAAGCCGAGCCAAAGGCGTTCTTTAGTAACCCAAAAAACGATCGTACTAAAAAGTTCCTCAGCCAGATTTTATCACATTAATTTTATCACATGAAAGCTACGATATGACTCCAGATTTCCCTCCACATAACGACTTTCTTAAATTTTCTGAAAAACTAGCAAATCAAAGCCGCAAGATGTTGCTAGCGGTGAAGGATAAAGCGCCCGAAGTGGATATCAAATCCGATGCATCATTTGTGACCACAACCGACAAAGCTGTGGAAACGGCTCTACGTGCAATGATCCAAGAAAAATATCCCACGCATGGTATTCTGGGCGAAGAATTCGAAAATATTAACCTTAATGCAGATTTTGTCTGGGTGCTTGACCCAATCGACGGTACAGCAGCGTTTGTAGCGGGCATTCCAGTTTATGGAACGCTGATAGGCCTTGCTTGGAGGGGGCGACCCTACATTGGTGTCATCGATCATCCGGTGACTGCCGATCGTTGGCTTGGTGTGTCAGGGCGGATGGCGGAGCATAATGGCGCTCCGATCCAAGTACGGCAGCGCGCTTCACTTGAAACAGCCTACGCCTCCTGCAGCAACTCTGATTTTATGACTGAGGAGGAACTCGCCCGCTTCACAGTTCTTCGAAAACGAGCACAATATGTTCAATATGGCGGGTCTTGTTACTCCTATGGGGTACTTGCCTCTGGTCGCACAGATCTGGCCATCGATAGCGGCTTAGACCCTTTTGATATCTATGCCTGTGCTGCAGTCATTGAAGGTGCCGGCGGTTTTGTGACCGACTGGAACGGCAACCCAATTACGTTTGAAATGGCAGGCCATGTTGTTGCCGCTGGTGACAAAGCCCGCCTTGAAGATGCAATACATATCCTGCAAGAATAAATGAAACCAAACACCTTAATGGCGGATGAAATGACCCTAACCAATATGCCCCCGATTCTTCTGGATGAACATGCTATCGCAAAATTACTACCAAAACTGAACATCAAAGCCGAATTGACCGCATTGTTTCGAGCTTTAGGCGAAGGTGATGCTGTCCAGCCTGCACAAACTGTCACGGATTTTCCCACCGGCGCTGGCGATTTCATAACCTATATGGGTGCAATCAAATCCGCAGGCGTCTTTGGCGCAAAGCTTTCACCCTACATCGTAACGGACGCGAAACCAATCATAACAGCTTGGACCACGCTGATGTCAATGCAGACGGGTCAACCACTGGTTTGGTGTGACGCAGCAGCGCTGACAACAGAACGTACTGCGGGCACAACCGCGCTTGCTGTTGATCTACTTGCTCCCCGCTCTGTGCGCCGTCTGGCAATCATAGGCAGCGGGCCCGTTGCACAGGCACATTTTCGCCATGTGGCAAC
>LAQD01000001.1:6458-16204 GCA_000981705.1 Rhodobacteraceae bacterium ASP10-04a | reverse complement strand
CGTATTCGTATTGCTGCCACGTCGTCCGATTGTTTGGATGCAAGTGATGTGGTCATGTTATGCACGTCGTCAGGCACACCAGTGATCGACCCTGCAGATACGAAAAAACCTTCACTTTTTACCTCAATCAGCACAAACGCTCCGAATGCACATGAGGTACCACCAGCGTTTTTGACCATGTCCCAAGTCTATTGCGATTACCTCGCGACAACGGCCCAAAGCGCCGCCGAAATGCGTTTAGCTGAGCAAAATCATGGGTGGAATGCCGATCAGATAATTGGTGACCTTGCTGGCATTGTTTGTGGGTCTTGCGCGCAACCAAGCGCAGACAAACCTGTCTATTTCCGCTCCATCGGGTTAGGACTTGAAGACATAGCGATGGCTTATGGAATCTGGAAGCTAGCGCAATCCAATGATGAGTGGAAAACAACATGAAAATCAAACCATTCGGTGTAGAAATTTGGATGAACGAATTCGAGGATCATTGCGAATTCAATCTGGCCGAAACCTGCGTTGCCTCACTGACGATTGAACAGCTTTTAGAAATGTCCGGTAAGAATGACAGTGTAATGTCAGACCTGTTGCCAATGAAAATGACTTACGGTGCCATCCAAGGCTCTGATCGGTTGCGTGATGCAATCTGCACGATGTACGCCAAGCAAACGCGCGAAAATATCGTCGTCACCCACGGAGCAATTGGCGCCAACGCATTGGTACACGAAACTCTAGTTGAGCAGGGCGATCACGTCATCTCCGTACGCCCAACTTATCAGCAGCATTATTCGATCCCCGAAAGCTATGGCGCAGAAGTCGAAATTTTACATTTGCGCCCCGAGAACGGTTTTTTACCTGACTTGCAAGAATTTGCAGCCATGGTGCGCCCAAAAACTAAGCTCATAGTTTTAAACAACCCAAACAACCCTACCGGTTCCCTGATGGAGGCAGGTTTTCTGGACCAATTCATTGACATCGCCAGCGGATCAGACGCCTATATTCTGTGCGATGAGGTCTACCGAGGAACAAATCAGACTGGCGACGGCTTTGCCCCAGCCATGGCGGATATCTACAAAAAAGGTATCAGCGTTGCGGGTATGTCCAAGACTTTTTCTTTGGCTGGACTTCGGCTTGGCTGGATCGCAGGGCCACCAGAGGTATTAGAGGCTGTATCAATTCACCGGGATTACAACACCATAAGCGTTGGAATGTTAGACGACTATTTCGCTGCTATGGCGCTAGAAGCCAAGGATAAGATACTTGAACGCACCCATCGGATCACACGTCAAAATCTAGAGGTTTTGGATGCTTGGGTCGCCGGCGAACCATCGATTTCCTACATAAAACCCAAAGCAGGCACTACGGCCTTATTGAAATACGATTTTGACATGCCGTCGCGTGATTTCTGCATTCAGCTTTTGGAGAACAAAGGCGTAATGTTCACCCCCGGCTCAGTCATGAACATGGAGGGCTGGCTGCGCGTTGGCTATGCGAACGATACTGATATCTTACGTACAGGTTTGGCCCGGGTCAGTGAGTTTTTGGCTAGGTTGCCGGCTAGGAGATGCAATACCGTCTGAACCGTTGGTCTGTACCAACGGTATCATATCAGCGGTGCAGGCGATATTCGTATGCAATTGAACCATAAGTTGAAAAATAGGATAGATAGTGACACCTGATTGGCAAGAGATACTACGAAAAAAATGGGGGATCACTGCAGAACTGACCCAACTACCAGGTGAGTTTGACCTAAATTTTATGGTGCAAACCAATGCTGATGATGGTTATGTGCTCAAGGTTATGCGCGCCGGTTGTGATCCCGATCTTGTTGATATGCAGATTGCTGCCCTAGTCCATATTGCTGAACGCACACCCCAACTTCCGTTTCCCAAAGTCATCCCAAACCTCACCGGTGAACAGATGGTGACCCACAGCGCTCCATCTGGTGAAGAGCGCCTAGTGTGGCTGCTCGAACGCCTGCCAGGCCGTGCCTTTGCACAGGCGTTACCCAAAACATTCGATCTAATCCGCGATTTGGGCGGGACCATTGGTGCTAGTGATTTGGCGTTGGTAGATTTTACCCACCCTGCCCTAACACGCGATTTCAAATGGAATTTGATGCAGGCCCATTGGATCGAACCCAAGATTACCAAAATCCTCACCAGCCCTCGCCGCAAACTTCTTGATCAGATAGTAAAAGAATATCACGCCATTATGGCAGATCTGAAAAATCTACCGGTTCAGGCGATTCACAACGACGTCAATGACTATAATATTCTGGTAGATGGAGCGCTATCAGAACCCCATCATATCTCTGGGCTGATTGATCTGGGCGATATGTGTACAGCACCCCGCCTTTGCAATTTAGCCATTGCCGCCGCCTATCTTGTACTTGATGCGCCCAATCCAGAGCGGCGGCTTGCCGCGCTCCTTGCGGGGTACCACAAGGCCAACCCACTCACTACAACCGAGATCGATCTGCTGTGGCCGCTGTTGCAGATGCGGTTAGCGGTGAGCGTTATAAATTCAACTCTGATGGCTAAGGACAATCCGGATGACCCCTATGTGGTCATCTCGCAAGCCCCAGCATGGCGATTCATCGAAAATACATCAATTAATTCAGGGTTGCTTCGTGCACGACTACGCGCAGCTTGTGGTTTGCCCGTCACCGATGCCGCCCCGCGCATCAGAGCCTTTTTAGATCGAGAGCGGGGAAATTTCGCCCCCGTGATTGGTGCTGACCTAAGCAATGCCCCAATGGGGGACTTGTCTGTCGAGCATACAGTCTGGCCACAGAACCCATTTTCTCTGGGCCAAGCAGAAGCCGCAAGGATCGGCGAGGAATACGGCCAAGATGGCCAAATCTGGCTTGGCTATTATTTTGAGCCACGTCTAATCTATGCTGAACCAGCATTTAGAACGGGCCCATGGCTAGCTTCTGACAGGCGCACTGTGCATCTGGCCATCGATGCTTTTGCGCCTGCGGGCACCCCGGTTCTGGCACCAATGGACGCAACAGTTCATGTAATCGAAAACCGGACTGGATACCTTGATTATGGTGGTGTGGTCATTTTGGCGCATGACACGCCAGAGGGTGATAGATTTTTTACCCTGTACGGCCATTTAGACCCTATAGTTTGTGATACACTTGAACCTGGTCAACAACTGAAAAAAGGCATGGTATTTTGCACTTTAGGAAATCCCAGCCAAAACGGTGGTTGGGCTCCACATATCCATTTTCAGATGGCGCTAACGCTTGACGGGCTGGGCAATGACTGGCCCGGTGTCGGGGATCCTGATGACAATGTTTTGTGGCGTGCTATGTGCCCGAACCCCGCCGCGATGCTGAACCTCTCAGAGGCTAAAACTACATTTGAACCCACAAGCAAGGCTGATGTGCTGACAAGTCGCAAAGCGCATTTTGGCAATAACCTCAAACTCAGCTACACTGACCCGATTATGTTGGTGCGTGGCTGGCAGCATCACTTGTTTGACGAATGGGGGCGTCCCTATCTAGATGCCTACAACAACGTGCCCCATGTGGGTCACGCGCATCCGCGCATCCAAGCGGTTGCAGCAGATCAACTAAGGCGGATCAATTCAAACACCCGCTACTTGCATCCTGCACAGACGGCCTTTGCAGACAAGCTGTTGTCCAAGCTACCGGACCCACTGGAAGTGTGTTTTTTCGTCAATTCCGGTTCTGAGGCTAATGAATTGGCCTTACGATTGCTCCGCGCATACACTGGAGCCAAGGGCATGGTTACACCCGATCATGGCTACCACGGCAATACAACCGGAGCAATTGACCTGTCTGCCTATAAGTTCAATGCCAAAGGTGGGGTCGGCCCCTCTGATTGGGTTGAACTGATTGAGGTTGCGGACGATTATCGAGGGACTTTCCGCCGAGACGATCCAGATCGTGCGCAAAAATTTGCAGACCTTGCCGATGGTGCAATTGACCGTTTGGTAGCCAAGGACATCGGTGTGGCAGGCTTTATTGCGGAAACGTTTCCGTCTGTTGGTGGTCAGATTATCCCACCAAAGGGCTATCTTCAAGCAATCTATGCCAAAATTCGAGCCGCCGGGGGCCTGTGCGTTGCAGACGAGGTGCAGACTGGGCTAGGACGGTTAGGCGACTATTATTTTGGCTTTGAGCAACAAAAGATTGTGCCAGACATTGTGGTCTTGGGCAAACCTTTGGGTAACGGGCATCCGATTGGGGCGGTTATCACCACACGGGCTATCGCCAATAGATTTGCCAAGGGCCCAGAGTTTTTTTCGACGTTTGGCGGTTCCACCTTATCATGCCGTATCGCCAAAGAGGTTTTGGACATCGTAGATGATGAAAATCTCCAAACTAATGCAAAACAACAAGGTGACCGTCTGCTGACTGGTTTGCGGAACTTACAAAAAAAACACGATTGTATTGGCGACGTGCGCGGTATTGGCCTATTTATTGGTGTCGATCTAGTCACCGACCAGACCAGCAGGACCGAAGCGACCGCTCTGGCCACGCATGTCAAAGACCGTATGCGGGCCCATCGTATTTTACTGGGGACCGAAGGGCCAAGGGATAATATTCTGAAAATTCGACCACCTCTAACCATTCGCCCCGATGATGTGGACATGATCATTGCAACGCTGGACAGTATCCTACAGGAGCGGTTTTAAAGTGCCCATGATAGTGGCATACTCTTCAAATTTCATTCCCTAACCTGAAAGAGACCTATGCATGTTCGACCTCAATAAATCACAGATTAAGGCGTTGTTTGATTTCGACGCCGCCGTTGGTTGCATACAAGACGCTTATATTGCGTCCGCCGAAGGCTATGTGCAGACAGGTGAGGTGGTACATCTGAACTTTCCCAAGACGAACGGTGACTGTCACATAAAGTCAGGGTACATTGCAGACACCACTAGCTACGTGATCAAGATAGCGTCTGGCTTTTATAACAATCCTTCAAAAGGGTTACCGTCATCAAACGGTATGATGCTCGCTTTTTCTGCAGCAACCGGTGAGCCCCTAGCTATTTTGCGGGACGAAGGCTGGTTAACAGATATGCGTACAGCTATTGGTGGCGCATTGGCCACACGCGCTTTAGCCCGTTTGGATGCAACACAGGTGTTGATCATCGGCGCGGGCATTCAGGCAAGGTTTCAGGCCACTTGCCTCGCAAAATTGATGCCAGAACGGACATTGGGTTTTCATATATGGGGGCGCAACGCATCTGCTGCTCAAGCACTCACCACTGACCTAAATGACACCGGTCATAGCGCTACAGCAGCGTTAGACTTAGATGCAGCACTCGGTATTGCAGACATCATTATCACCACAACGACCGCCACCGAGCCTCTATTTCCCGATGGATTGGTACGTAGTGGTACCCATATCACCGCAATAGGGGCCGATTGCCCGGGGAAGCAAGAATTACCTACTAATTTGGTTACTGCTGCATCCTTGCGTGTCTGCGACATGGTGCGCCAGTCCCTAAACCACGGGGAATTTCAAACCGCAAGTAGGGCCAATGCAAAACTACAAGTCACAGAGTTGGGCCATATTTTGTCAGGCGCACAGGCCGGACGGATGTTAGAAAGTGACGTCACCGTCGTTGACCTCACGGGGATCGCCGCTCAAGACATCGCAATCACCCAAACCATCATTGACGCCGCTAAGTCCACCAACCGCACTTAAAGGATCTTCCATGAAAATCTCCCCCACCGTACTTGAGCAGGCCGCCCTTTCCGTTGCCGCGCATCGCCGCATCAAACGCTGGCTGACCTTAACACCCTGTATTCCTACACGACTGTCCTTTGAGGATGATACGGGCCTTGTTTTCAAAGCTGAAAATTTTCAGAAAACTGGATCATTTAAGTTTCGTGGTGCATTATCCAAGCTGACGTCACTTTCGACAGAGGTGCCCGCGATTACGGCATCCTCAGGCAACCACGGCCTGGCGCTTGCCACGGCGGCGCAGATGACCGGCCATGAACTAACCGTAGTACTCCCAGAAACTGTTGCGCTGGAAAAACTATCGCGCATTCAAGCACTTGGCGTTGAAACGATTCTGCATTCCAATGATTCTGGCTTGGCCGAACAGCACGCGCAATTGTTAGCCAAGGACCAAGGAAAAATTTATGTTTCACCATACAACGATCCACAGGTCATCGCAGGACAGGGCACCATTGCATTGGAACTACTCGAACAGCTACCGCGCCTTGATGTTGTCTATGTCTCAATTGGCGGTGGCGGCTTAATTTCGGGAATTGGCGCAGTGCTCAAGGCGTTTTCGCCAGCCACCCGCGTTGTTGGTGTTAGTGCAATAAATTCGGCGGCTATGGCAGCTAGTATCAGGGCTGGGCATAATATTGAGGTCACACATTCCGATACACTGGCAGACGGCTGCGCAGGTGGTGTGGACGCTAGATCAATCACACTGCCACTCGGCATCGAGGTCATTGATGAATTGATAGATTGTTCCGAAGATCAGATCGCAGACGGGTTGCGGCACTTAGCCTGGACAGAAAAAATGCTCGTCGAAGGATCAGCTGGATTAGCACAGGCCGCCTGGCAGGTTGATGAATCAAACCGTAGAGGCAAAATAAGCGCAGTGATCTTATGTGGTGCTAATTTTGACCAAGACCGGATAGCTCCAGTTATTGGCTCACTAAAATAAGTCTGGCTCGGAGAGCAGCCACAGATATATCTGCAGGCAAATGAAGGCATAGGGACTTTGCGGGGGGTGCTGTGAGGGGAACGAGGAAGTCAAACCAAGCCCCTCCTTAGCATAAGCGATATTTAACTGTACCCCTGAGACTCGGGGTGATTTAGCCTAATGAAGAATGTGTTGTTATCACGCAGGGCTACAAACCGCTTGGTCCGTCTCAATTAGTACAATCTGACGTTATCAAGAGTAGTTAGTGCTTTTCTTCATTAGGTAATATTACTCACCCAAGACCAGAAGCTTCCAGATGGCTTGCAAAATACTCATGAAAAAACGGTAACCCTTCAGCAAGTTTTAAAAACTCATCGCGAGTTAAACCTAAAACTTTTGTATCATTCACAGCAACTACGGTGGCAATTCTGCTGCTTGCCCCTATCAATAAACGCTCACCAAAATGCTCACCTACCCCTAGAGTACGAGAGGTTTCTTTCCCTGTATTCGGATCAGTACCTGTTATCCGGACGCGTCCAGATATAATTGTATAAAACACATCCGCACGAGCGCCAGTTTCATATATTCGATCGCCCGCGTGGTAGAGCAGATAGCGTGCCCCTTGCTGCCTCTCAGAATTGATTTGCACAACCGAGCGCCGTGAGAACCAATCCATCAACCAGTTCCAAAGGACGGAGATTCGCGTCTGCATTCCTGGCAAAAACGAAATATAATAAACTCGCCAGAGCAGCCAAGCGGTTCGGCCAGTTAATTTTATACCAAAAACTTCAGCGACACCTCGCCCCGCTCCAAGCGAAGCTAAAGATCCCTTAGAGGTATATTTAAATTCCTTTAAAGGCTCATTGCTAATGGCCGCTTTGATGTTCAACGCTATTTGCTTTGCCTCCCGCACGGCAAATTGCGCAGTTGGTGGGGCAAAATCATCCCGTTGGCTGGCGTCTTCTTTCATTGGGATCAGAGCGCAATCACCAATAGACCAGATATTCTGATACCCCTGTACACGGAGGTTACGGTCAACCCTAATACGCCCATGTTGAAAAGGTAACGGCATTTTTGATACAGCTGAAGATGGCGCGTTACCGATTGTTGCAACAATGGTCCGGGTATCGATAATCTCGTTTGTAGTTGTGACAAGCTGCGTGCCAGTACATTTTGCAACGCCGACACCCAACTGAATTTCAATTCCCCGGTCAGTAAGATTTTTTTGTGCGTATACTGCTAAACTTTCCGGCATTTCATTCAAGACACGGTTGGAAAATTCCAAAACAACAACCCGTATTTCTGAACTTTGTATATTAGGATAATAGCAAAGAGATCGATCAATTAACTCCTTGATTTCACCAACAGTTTCAATACCTGAAAAACCTCCACCGATAATAGTAAACGTAAGCGCGCCTTTTTTAACTTCAGGTAAGCGGGTTATATCAGCATGTTCTAGCCGCTCAATTACATGTGCGCGCAAACGGCGGGCATCGCTGAGGCTTTTCATTGTGAACGCGTGTTCATTCAATCCCGGCGTACGTGATAGATCGCTTCCAGATCCCAACGCTATTATCAAGTGGTCGTAACTTAATATTGTTGGACGTCGCTGGACCCCTTGAAACACAGTAACTGTCTTAGTCTTTGGATCAATGCTATCGATCTCAGCCTTACGCATTGAGATGCCCCGTGTTAGAAAACGTAGAGGCGAAACCGCATTTACTGCTGATACAGCGCCACCGGCAACTTCAGGTAAAAGCGGTTGAAACACAAAATAGTTTTCACGATTAACAATCTCTATGTCAACGACTTTCCCCATCTCGCGTTGAATATTGCGAGCTGCGTATAGCCCAGCGAAACCACCCCCCAAGATTAAAACACGATGCCCCATGAACAATGACCTTTTTACTTAAATTTACTAAAGACCTTGGTCTGATTTCAAACCAGTATCTCACCTAACATGAAGTACAATGCAAGTGTCGTATTTTGATAAATTCAGCGGTGCCAAGGTCACAGAGCTTAGGTTGCTTAGACCGTGCCGTGCCCCTCGTCTAAGGGCTCAGGCCCATCAACCAGTGCCCGCAGATCCTAGGCCATGTACGTCCGCACTTGGCCTTTTAATGTTAGATTATTAGTTTCATTGAGATTGGGTTTTGTTAAAGTCCACATTTCCATCTAAGTATTAAATTAAATAATTACCAAGGTTTTATAGTGGTTCTCGTTAGTCAGACAGGTCCAATGCGACCATACGAATAGTACTGGAATCAGTTTTAGAATTAATCGGCTGCGTCCATGCTAAATAAATTACGTCACCACTGCGCGCCAATTTTGGAAAATTGAAGGAGCCAGCCGCCACGTGCTCAGTGATGGTTTGCCGAACCACACATCCATCATTCTTTGTGGCACGACACAGCATGAGCACTTCACCATCACTGGTCCATTCCACCCAGGAAATTAGCGCTTCACCCGTTGCCAGCATCAACGTATCTACACGGCCAACACCTTCGCCGTTATCCACTTGAAATGCCGATCCAAACGTAGCCCCAGAATCTTCTGAAAACGCAACTTTGATTGTGGGGATATTATCCGCACCGGTGAACCAAGCTACGACAGCCTCAGTTGCTTGCGCATCGATTGCTGGGCCATTTACAGGGCACCCAGAAATTTCCCAGCCGTCTGCATGGACATTTACAGGATCAGACCAAATGCCATTGTGACGTCGAACAACTGAAATATCGCGAATTTCCCCGACAGTACGATCACGGTAGGCTATCAGGACAGTTCCATTCCCCGTAATGGCTGCGCTAGTCTGACAACAAGAACATGTACGCAAATCAAGCGGTATGTCTTTACCAAGGGTCCCGTCCTTGCCAATCGTCGTACTGCGTAATTGTACAGCGTTACCAAAACCATCCCCAGCAGCTTTGCTATTATACTCTCGCGCATCCAGCCAGACAGCAATCATTTCATCCTTTGCCGTGGGTAACAGCGTTAAAAACCCATGCTGTCGCCTTGAGTGATCATCATGTGGTATAATTGTACGACCCCAATTTTTGCCTGCATCAGAAGATAAAGCAATATTAATATCATAAGCAT
>LAQD01000001.1:5584-6330 GCA_000981705.1 Rhodobacteraceae bacterium ASP10-04a | reverse complement strand
CCCTGAAGCGTTGCCGTCTTAACTGCAAAACCTGTTCCATCAGGTTCGGTCCACGACATAATCATGCTCCCATCCGCAATCCCAAATAATGCAGGCTCCATAGCGTTTATTCCAACTGGAGTAGCGATCTCCGAGACATGATCAAAGACTTGCGCCCTCAGAAATTTTGGAAAAAATATAAGGAAACATAGGAACAGCCTTAGCATGGGATCTTGTTCGCGTGAGACAGTGAAACCATTAAGCTCTACTCCGATAAAATCATAAGCGTAGCTACCCATTTCAGGTGGCAGAGCCATAGAAAGCATTCCACTAATAGAACCCTCTTGCTTTCATATTGCTCGTATCGAAGGCTCTGATCAACCCTTTTAGCTACCGTATTAATAGCTTAAGTTGGTCGATGAGTTCAGCCAGACAAGAGCACTTGAGGCGTGTAGGGTAACATTGTTGCCTGATCCGACGAAAAGATACTCCCCATGAACATTTGATTGAACTAAAGCCCTCATTCATCACGCCACAACCACGCAGTTTCCTACTGGCATTCTAGCCGCCTTGGCTAACCTAGAACCTTCCACATAGCCTACATGGCTAAGGTATGTCCTAGCCACTCCCTCTTCAGATACGGCCTTGCAACCAATAAAATTAGCATTAGACCGTAGCACAGATGCCTCAGCGCAGCTTTGGAATAGATTTTTCTCTTTATACAGGCACATAAAAAATCAAACACTTTTGACTGCTAGTTTAAATGC
>LAQD01000001.1:1911-5488 GCA_000981705.1 Rhodobacteraceae bacterium ASP10-04a | reverse complement strand
GTGATATTTATTTCTGTCCAGTAAGGGCTAGCACTCCATCTTTGTACACTTCCGTTAGGGTTTACACGGGTTAATTCAACATAATCTGACCAGACTTCGAGTACTTCGAAAACTCTTCCACGATACCAACTTGACTTGAGTGCTCTCCAAACACCCCATAAAGTGAGTCCTAATGTGCCGGCTATTATCCATAAAAACGCATGGCCAAAAAAAGCAAAAATGGGAATAATCATCATGATTGATGTAATGCTAATGAACCGAACAAAGCCCGTTTCGGTTAAAGAATTATAAGAAGATAAATGCAAACAGAGTCCTGGTTCTCCAGCTGACTTTGCATCAAAGTTAGCTTGGGATGGTGTTATGGACCAATTATAAGGCATTTAATTATTATAGGAATGTGGATTTATTTTTTAAATGCGTCAGATTGACTGATACGCACTTATCTCCCTATATTTAAAATACCCCCAGAGCTTGGGGGTATTTCTATTTTATAGATTAGGGCCTAGTTAAACCACTTTTAGCCTACTCTTCCTGTTGTGGGAGAATTTAAAAGGTATGCTCGAGAGGAGGGCTTGGAATTGCCTCTCTCACGCGTATCCGTCCACTAATTCCAAGATTATTGGCATTTACACGATAACTTGAAAATACTTCCCGAAACATAAGACCAATGAACACCAGATGATGCAAAAAAAATGTTGGGTACAGCATACTCCAGATCACAACAAAAAGGGGCATTTTAATGTGGAAGAGATGAATAACCTAGGTTCGCACAGCGCTTGGCTTATACAACATCTCGTTGAAATAGATTTTTTGCACTAAATTTATCAGCTTTTCAAACGGTAATGATATTAGTCTTCTTTCATTCCTTGTTCCAAAAACTCTTGATCCATCTTCGGTAGTACTTCTTTGCCTATAGTTGCTTCAAATGCCTGCAGTCGTTTATAAATCGAAATCAGTTCTATTATGGAAGTCCAAGAGGCCACCAAAAACTGGAAGGATGAAGCAACTTGGCCAAAAGCGCGCAGAATTTGATTCATTATTCCTAAAGTAATTCTACCCGATACGATCGTGGGTATGAGAAAAACATATGCAATCACATTGTCTGCCTGAAAATACATATAACGGAAAAGGTTAAAGTAGGTGTAGTGGATATATATTCGAAAGTAATTTTTTCTCACATTTTCAAATAATTCTTTTAATTTAATAGGCTCAGCGCGTGTCTCTGATTCCTCGCCCAGTACCAACTCCTTTCGAAAAGCAGCCTCAACCCTCTGATTTTTAAATTCAAGCCCTGGCAAACGAATTCCAGCAACAAGGAGTAAAAGCGTACCAAAAAGTGCCCACGCTATGGATAATACCACTAATGGGTAAGGGATCGCACCAACGATAGGCATTGTCTCGACATGAACAGACAACGCCGCAAGAACAGGAAGGAAAGCAATCAAGGTCATCAATGAATCTACAAGGGACACCCCTAGACCTTCCATAATTGCAGCAAACCGCATTGTGTCCTCCTGAACACGCTGTGAGGCACCCTCCACTGTCCGCAAATTTTTCCATTGACCAATGTAATAATCATTCATTGTCGATCGCCATCTGAAAATAAAATGTGAAGTAAAGAACCTATTTCCAATCATGAATGCAACATACGGAAATGCTATCGAACCAAAGACTATGAAGTGTCTGTAAAGAGTTTCTGCCTCTACCTCGCTATTACCAGATAAGGCTTTTTGAATATCGTCATAGAAGGGTCCGTACCAAGCATTAATCACAACAGAAACCTGAACAGATGCGTATGATAGGTATATCAGGAGGGCGGATCCTAAAATAGACCAATTCTGCCAAATGTGTGGACTGTAGAACCGCCACGCAAAATAAAAGGCTAGCGTTCCCAAAAGATAGTAAACATCAAACCAGAGAAATTCTGATGTCACAAAGTGGCCAAGTCCAATTACTGTTTTTTCATCTAAAAGTTTAAATCCAATTGATTTTCCTAAGTTTTCACCCTGTGAGTACCAGAAAATTATTAATATTGCCGACCATATAATAGCCGAAAAAACAAATAGCTTGGGTCTTGGAAAAAAAGATTTAAACATTGATACGGCACAATCCAATAAGGTTTACTAAGTTCATAAAATCTTGCGTAGGCAAACAAATATGTGCTGGCGATTAAAAATTAGTGTATCACTTCGTAAAATTAAAGGTTCCATATGTCAAATTGGTTGTATCAAGTAAGACTAAAATTGTCGCCAAGGCTATCAGATGATTTGCGAAAAAATCAGCCCTCAATCTTTGCGGATCAACTTAAAAAAATTGCGTCTAGGCATAACATGACCCTTGTCTGTACTTTCGATGCATTTCAAGAGTATTGCAACGAGGCTGAACTCAATGGGATTCAAAATTATCCACTATATGAGTGGACCAAAACAGTTATCAAAGATCCTATTAAGCAACAGAAACACACGAAATCCTTCGCATTCTATTTAGGCCTTGAACAGGTTTATGAAAAGCATGTTGCAGCTGCTATTCAGTTAGAAGTTACAGCCATAAAAGATAAAAAAGATATATTAGAAGTAAAGTTAATTGACTCAAACCCTGCTAATAATCCGCAACCACCACAAACGCCAGTTACAGAATGAAGCCAATTTTGCCACTGCTATTGGCAATCTATGAGAGCCTTGTTCCAGAAAAATGTATTCTACTGATGGCTTATTACCTCCTGGGCAAAATTATAATTAGTTCAAAACTAATTGCTTAGCTAATGGGCGAGCTAAACTAGCTTGACAGCCGGCTGGTAGGAGCGAGGCCTAAGTCCGATGATTAGGTGATGGCTAGGCAATATCTTAATATGAGGTAATGTTATCTATTTTATTAAAGTTGAGTCATCACTTGTTTTGCAACTTCTCAACCTGGAGCGTTGAGATTATATTTGGGCAAGTTGTTTTTCCAATGTATTATTGCAACGCCGCGCAGGAAGCTTTTTTAAAATCATTATCAATTGCGATATCATGCCCTAAATTTACCTACGCATTTTGGATCATACTATTTGCATCAACCAAGTAGTATTTTCTGCCCCAATCTTTTATCTTATAAGGTAACAAGGTGAGCGGCGATTATGCCCTTTCTTGCGGGCTGATCGACGCATTGTAAGCCTGCTGGGTCCTAGGCCCGGTTTTTAGCTCTCCATTCAGTGCACGTGGCCATTGTGCTTATTGGTTGCCACCAGGGTGATGGGGGATGTTTCAATAAAAATAGCCACCACAACTACCCGTGACATCGAACTAAACAACTAAAAGGTCTGCACAAACACGGGAGTTGCGGGGGCTTATGCACCCAGTCGGTCGCTGTGTGTCCAGGGCAAGGTAGAAATGACCGGTGCTGCTCCACAAGGAGGGCAAATTAACTATCCTGCTAACTTGCTCTCATTATTCTTCCAAGCGCGGTGTTCGTCCTCTACCAGACCAATTTTCCAATACCCCGAGATATAGGTATCTTGTTTTGGCAAGTTTTTTTCAGTGGTCAAATACTGCCGCAATTTTTTAATTAGACCGCTCTCGCCTGCAATACAGGTTTGAAC
>LAQD01000001.1:0-1852 GCA_000981705.1 Rhodobacteraceae bacterium ASP10-04a | reverse complement strand
CTACTGGCGCGTTAAAGCTTTGTTGATCAGCCTCAGTTGTAATTTCGAATATCGCCACTCCCTTGGCATCTCGTGGCATCGCTTCAATCGTCGCTGCCGCTACGGGCAAAGCGGACATGTCTGCGGCTACGAGGTACCAATCTGCGTAGAAGTCTTTGATTTTTGGTGAGGCTGGACCCAACAGACCAATAAAGCTTCCTGGTGTTGCGTGGCGCGCCCAAGAGCTTGCCGGACCTTTATCGCCATGATTTACAAAATCTATGTCTATTTCCATAGTTTCTATGCGGAAATGTCTGATTGTATATGTACGTCGGATTGGTCTTTGCTCAGCACTTAACTCGCTAGGCCTGACTAATATAATCTGCTTAAATACCTCTTTGGACATTTCTGGTAGTGGTAAAAGAAGTTTACAGTGCGCGCCTTGCCGACTTGAATCCATATCTTTCAAAGACGGACAATGCAGCGTTACACGCAACATATTGGGGCTCAGGGTTGTGACATGCTTGACGGTCAAGAAGTGGCCGTTCTGCCTTTTTGTGGGATCTATTTTAGTTAGTAAATTCACGTTAAACGCCTTCCTTCATCTACTTAACGGGTTTGCATCATTAACAAACTGGCTGTCACACACTCAGGCACTATTTCTACTCGCCAATGCTTCAAGCGCTTCGGTGGTTTCATATGTGCGCTTCGTTGTGTGATCAAAATAGATCATGCCACCCGCCTCAACACGGCCACGGCGAAGCACGTCTTCGGCTGGGAAATCAATCTGGCCGGCTTCTGACATCACAGCAAGATAGTCGTTTGTCTCAACCGAGCGCAGAGGCCGCAAGCCTAGGCGATCCAATCGCGCACCAATAATATCGCCATTGCCAAAAATCAATGCGGCGGGGCCATCGTTCTTTTCTTCTGACAAAGACAGATATTCCAGCATCGCTCGTACCTGCGGCGAGATAAACGCATCGTTTTCCCACGCGGGCGGCATCATGGCGACAACGGCCGTCACC
Organism: Rhodobacteraceae bacterium ASP10-04a; assembly: GCA_000981705.1. Taxonomy (GTDB): domain Bacteria; phylum Pseudomonadota; class Alphaproteobacteria; order Rhodobacterales; family Rhodobacteraceae; genus Planktomarina; species Planktomarina antarctica. The sequence goes on along the minus strand of LAQD01000001.1, from coordinate 848 downwards.
AGACCTAGGTCTTCTTCATAGACCCGCGCGTTGAGTGTTTGATCGAGACGGCAACTATCAGATTGACCAGGTGGGCGAATGATTGCTTTGCTGCGTGCAAGTGCAATCGCGGCCTCAGACAGCCGGTTCTTTTTGTCTGTGTTCAGCTCCCCATTATGGGCCATCAGGCGAAACGGCTGGGCCATAGACGGATGTGGATCGGTGTTGGTTGAAAACCGCGTGTGAAAATACATAGTGTGGACCGAATGGCTGGGGTCCGACAGGTCGGTGAAATAAGGGATGATTTCCCATGAATTCAAACGTCCCTTAAGCACCTGCATCCGCGATGACAACGAGATCGGATAAAGCCCTTTAAAGTCGGGCTTCGTATATGCCGCCACCTCAATCGCGAGCAGTGCGATATGGATTCGGCGATCAAACGTTTGGCGATCGATTCCGTCTGGTGCCTTAAATACCCACTGTGCGATGGGGGATTGGTACTTCACAGCGCGCACACCGATCGCATCCGTATTGACGGCAACGTGGCGGACTGTCTTAGTGATGAACCCTTGATCAAAAAGACAGTTTTCGATCAACTCTGCGGCATGATCGTGTTGCCCAAGGTCTGTGGGTAAAAAGAAATTACCTACCCCGAACTGGCCGGGAAAAAGACTTGTTCCACACAGCTTTTCAAAGAATTCCAGCGACAGATCGACCGACACACCTGCGCCGTCACCCACCCCTTCGGATGACATGCCACCGCGGTGCGGCACCGCGCATAACGCCTCATGGCCGCGGCGCAACACATCATGGGATTGAATGCCATCCTTACGGGTCAGAAAACCGACACCGCAAGCGCTGTGTTCCCG
>LAQD01000005.1:57450-60474 GCA_000981705.1 Rhodobacteraceae bacterium ASP10-04a | reverse complement strand
AGATAGTGTTTCAAAATTGAACGGCCGTAGAAGCAATGTTGCTGGCAGCTCCTTCACTGTATCCACAAAAACCAATACAAGCGCTGAAGCGAGACTACCACGCATGAGAGGTTGATAAATCTTTAGAGCTAATGACCTTGGTGTACTACCAAGCGATTGGGCTGCCAGTGGAATATTTGGGGAGATCGCAGCTAAACCGGCTTCTGTTGCACCAACGCCAATTGCAAAAAAACGCACTACATAAGCGACGACTAAGGCCGCCATGCTCCCAGTAAGTAAAAGACCTGGGTCGACCTTAAAAGCGTCGTATATGCGATCTGCTACCCAATTATCAAAAAACGCTAAAGGAACCAAAACGCCCAAGCCAAGTACTGCTCCCGGAAAAGCGTAACCAAGAGTGGTGACTGTCAGCAAAACCTTACGCATAGCGGGTCGAGCACCGTTGAGACCCAATACCATGGCCGCAGATATGCCTACCACTAAAACAGCACTTATGGATCCCAAAAGCACACTATGGCCAGCAGCGCGCCAGAGCCCAGCGCCGCTCCATAGGCTACTGTCACGAACCGCAGGCGCCACCAAGACGGACAGTGGAATAAGAAATCCAATCGCAATAGGCGAAATACAGAAGAATAGCGCGAGAGGCCCTACACCACGTGCTGCTGTTTGAGGTTGTATACGAGCCATTTGGCGGCCTGTCCTATTGAAACGCGCCTTGCGACGGCTAACTTTTTCAACCCAGAGCAAAATGGCCACAATAGCCACAGCCAGCAGTGCTAATTGCGCCGCACCACCCGGATTATAACTTTCCAACCAAAGCGAAAATATACCAGTTGTAAGGGTTTGCACAGCAAAATAATCTACTGTGCCAAAGTCATTCAACGTCTCCATCATAACAATTGCAGTTCCCGCAGCAATGGCAGGGCGCGCTTGTGGTAGGCTCACACTCCAAAACTGCCGGGCATGACCAAGGCCAAGCGAACGGGCTACATCTTGGCCGCTGGCCGGCAACTCGCGAAATGCAGCACGTGCTAAGAGATATACGTAGGGGTAAAGTGTAAAAGATAGTACCAAAACTGCCCCAGGAAGCGACCTTATGTTTGGGAACCAATAATCACGTGCCGAGGCCCAGCCTGCGATATTGCGCAGATAGGTCTGCAAAGGACCTGCATACTCTAACACTTCAACCCACGTATAAGCTGCTACAAATGAGGGAACTGCCAATGGTAAAAATAGTGCGTATTGCACAAATTTACGGCCTGGAAATTCTAGATGTGTGACCAAATAGGCTAAGGAAGTGCCTAAACACAGGCTCACTAGCCCCACGCCCAGCATAAGTAAAAAGCTGTTAGTGAGATAGCGCGGCAACACAGTCTCCAGCAAGTGCCCCCATTGCGATGTATCAACAGACAAGGCCATCCAGGCTATAGAAAGTATAGGTAAAATGACGCACACAGCAATAAATATTGCAATAAAGGAACCAAAATTTAACCGTTTTTTTAGTTTTTTTGCCACGGCGCCCTCATGTTTCACTGCAGGTATTTTTAAATAAAACCTATGATCTAATTGCAAATATCAAAATTTAAAGCACCGCCTCCAATGCAAATTATCTATCTTATTGACGCTCATTGCACTGGCAAAAAAACTCTACACTCCCCGTTTGTGAAGAACAACAAGACGCTTACTCCAACGTTCCATGACAGATTGTTTGGCAGATAGTATGATCGTTTCACAATCCTCGTCACAGTCAAGGTTGGGAAATTATACAAGCCAACTGGCCAAAGGCATTAACAGCACGTATCGGAACTTTATGACGAAAACATAAGATAGATGATCTCTGGGAGTAGCCATAGGATGATTAAGACCAACCCCTAAAATTACATGCCCAAAGCTTCTTTATACATTTCCAAAAGCGCTTCTTCTTCCGCAATATCGTCTTTATCACGCTTACGCATTGTAATCAGCTTGCGCATTACTTTGGTATCATAGCCCCGGCCTTTTGCCTCAGCCATCACTTCTTTTTGCTGTTCAGCCAAATCTTTTTTCTCTGCGTCCAGCCGCTCAATACGCTCTATAAACTGGCGCAACTCGTCGGCAGTAACACGATAACTACTTTCAATATCTGACATGTGGGAACTCCGTTACAAAAATAATTTGGAGCAGCGATACCCTTCGCTTTCGACTTGCACAAGCCACGTTCCTTCGCGACAGTGGCTCAAATTTGATTTATCGGAGTAGAGAATGAGTTGGCTGATTGTCCCAGGTGTTATCGTAACCTGCATAGGTCTCAGCCTGTTGCTATATACGATCTCTCGGATCTGGCGCGCTAAGAAGCAAGGGCTCAGTGATGCTGATATGAAGACACAACTTCAAGCAGCGATTGCTTGGAACCTAGGAGCTATGGGCTGTTCTGCAATCGGCCTCATGATCGTCGTACTCGGTATACTATTATAAATTTATCTTCAGATAACAGATACTGAATTTAAATGACTCGACGATCGGCTTACTCAGGATTATTATAGGTCTATGCATATAAATAAACTCTCACCTAACTATTCGGTTTCACCGCAAGTCGTAACCACCGACGTCGCCACAATCGTGAAAGCAGGCTTTAAGTCTGTAATTTGCAATCGACCAGATCAAGAAAATCCCGAGTCATGTCAGATCGCAGCGATCAAAGCCGAAGCAATCGCAGCAGGATTGGAATTTGAAGATAACGCTTTTGATTCCTCCACCTTTGGCCCAGAGAAAATTGAAAGGCAAATAGAACTTTTGAAGCAATTGCCTGGTCCAATCCTGGCCTATTGCACATCTGGAGCACGTTGCAGTGTAGTTTGGGCCTTTGCCCAGGCAGGCAACATGGAAATTAGTGCCATCTTAGACGCAACAACAAATGCAGGTTATCAGTTGTCACACCTGCGGCCCCAGCTGGAGACTATAGCGCTAAAGCCCTTGGTAGGGTAATCTGAAAAGCCACTCCATCTAACCACCCTAATGATAATTTTACAGAGAGATTATGACCAT
>LAQD01000005.1:56356-57338 GCA_000981705.1 Rhodobacteraceae bacterium ASP10-04a | reverse complement strand
TCACAAAGGTGAAAAATACGTCTTTTGAACATTCAGACGTTTCGATCAAATGGTATGAGGACGGCGAGCTGAATGTCAGTGTCAATTGCATTGACCGCCACCTTGCAACCCGTGGTGATCAAACTGCGATTATCTGGGAGAGTGATAATCCTGACGATAGTGCGCATATAACCTATAAAGATCTGCACACTCAGGTTTGTAAACTGGCGAATGTCTATAAGTCACTGGGCGTGGGAAAAGGTGATCGGGTAGTGCTTTACATGCCTATGATCCCGGAAGCAGCTTACGCCATGCTTGCTTGCAATCGCATTGGCGCAGTCCATTCTATAGTCTTTGGTGGCTTTTCGCCTGAAGCTTTGGCTGCACGCTTAACAGCCTGTGATGCGAAACTCGTGGTAACCGCGGATCAAGCCCCACGCGGCGGCAAAGCCACGCCCCTGAAAGCCAATGTAGACACGGCATTGGAAATTTCAGGCGATATCCCAACTCTCGTAATCGAGCGTACCGGCGCAGATATGCCAGTAAAAGCTGGACGCGATCATAGCTATGCATCCGCCATGGCGAAGGCATCAGCTAACTGCGAACCAGAGGCTATGAATGCCGAGGATCCACTGTTCATTCTTTACACATCCGGCTCCACTGGCGCACCAAAGGGCGTGGTGCATACCACTGGCGGTTACTTAGTTTATGCCGCCATGACCCACCAGTACACATTCGATTATCATGACGGCGATGTATTCTGGTGTACCGCTGACGTTGGCTGGGTCACGGGCCACAGCTATATCGTTTATGGGCCGCTAGCCAATGGCGCGACCACCTTAATGTTTGAAGGCATACCAACATATCCCGATGCTGGACGCTTCTGGGCCGTTTGCGAAAAGCATAAGGTCAACCAATTTTATACCGCCCCCACAGCTATTCGCGCCTTGATGGGCCAGGGCAAAGCCTTTGTTGAAAAATACGACCTGTCATCTATCAAGGT
>LAQD01000005.1:55437-56212 GCA_000981705.1 Rhodobacteraceae bacterium ASP10-04a | reverse complement strand
CTCCTGCACGCTGCCATTCTTTGGGATCCAACCAGTTATTTTAGAACCAACAACTGGGGCGGAACTACATGACACAGAGGCCGAAGGCGTTTTGTGCATCAAGGATAGCTGGCCAGGCCAAATGCGCACAGTCTGGGGTGACCATGACCGGTTCATCTCAGCCTATTTTAGCGATTACAAAGGCTATTACTTCACTGGAGACGGCTGCCGCCGCGACGCGGACGGCTACTACTGGATTACCGGGCGCGTTGATGATGTGATTAACGTATCTGGCCACAGGATGGGCACGGCCGAAGTGGAAAGCGCTTTAGTGGCACACCCCAAGGTCACAGAGGCTGCAGTAGTGGGATACCCCCATGCCATTAAAGGGCAAGGAATCTATTGCTATGTCACCTTGATGTCCGGTGACGAGCCATCCGATGAATTGCGTTTAGAATTACGTAATTGGGTGCGTAAAGAAATTGGCCCTATTGCCTCACCAGATCTGATACAATGGGCACCAGGCTTACCCAAAACCCGTTCTGGAAAAATTATGCGCCGTATTTTACGTAAAGTTGCCGAGGATGATTTTGGGGCCCTAGGCGACACCTCTACGTTGGCGGATCCCTCAGTTGTAGACGAGTTGATCGAAAACCGTATGAACCGGAATTAAGTCAGAAAACGCTATATATTTAAAAAGTAATACGTGAGCTAGCAAGTAATACTATTGGCCAGCCTAAGTTTGTAGTTAATGTAATTCTGTCGCCCTTGCGGCAAGGATCTTCTTCCACTTTGA
>LAQD01000005.1:48707-55163 GCA_000981705.1 Rhodobacteraceae bacterium ASP10-04a | reverse complement strand
CATCCTGGTGCCGTGACCTCTCCTATGGTTGGCACCGTCTATCTGCAGGCAGAACCAGGAACTCCTGCCTTCATCACCGTAGGTACTAAAGTCTCTGAGGGCGATACCATCTTGATTATTGAAGCTATGAAAACAATGAACCAAATTCCAGCGCCACACGCCGGCACGGTGACACGTATTTTGGTCGAAGACAGCGCCGCTGTTGAATTTGGTTCTCCTTTGGTAATTATTGAATAATGTTCAAGAAAATCCTTGTTGCTAACCGAGGAGAAATTGCTCTTCGCGTGATCCGTGCCGCCCGTGAAATGGGGATTGGCAGCGTAGCTGTGCACTCCACCGCTGACAGCGACGCCATGCATGTGCGCATGGCAGATGAATCTGTTTGCATCGGTCCGCCTTCAAGCACTGACAGCTATTTAAGCATCCCTGCGATCATCGCCGCCGCCGAAATTACCGGTGCTGATGCTATTCACCCAGGCTATGGGTTTCTGTCCGAAAATGCCAGTTTTGTGCAGGCGCTTCAGGACCATGACATCAGCTTCATTGGCCCAACTGCCGATCACATCAGGGTTATGGGAGATAAAATTAGTGCTAAAGATACCATGCGTGCCCTTGGCGTACCTTGTGTTCCTGGCTCTGCGGGTGGCGTTCCTGATGTAGCCACAGCCCTCAAGATCGGCGAAGAATTTGGATATCCCGTAATTATCAAAGCCACGGCCGGTGGCGGTGGACGTGGAATGAAAGTGGCTAATTCGGTTGAAGAGATGCCTACTTCCTTCAGCGCGGCCCGATCTGAGAGCAAAGCTGCCTTTGGCAATGACGAAGTCTATATCGAAAAATATCTTACCACTCCGCGCCATATTGAAATTCAAGTATTTGGGGACGGTAAGGGTAAAGCTGTTCATTTGGGCGAACGCGACTGCTCTTTGCAGCGGCGTCACCAAAAAGTATTCGAAGAGGCCCCAGGCCCCACAATCAGCCCACAGGATCGTGCGCGGATTGGCAAAGTTTGCGCTGATGCTGTTGCTAAGATCAACTATATTGGCGCTGGCACAATTGAGTTTCTATATGAAAATGGTGAGTTCTATTTCATCGAAATGAATACCCGCTTGCAGGTTGAACATCCTGTCACGGAGGCTATTTTTGGTGTGGATCTAGTACGTGAGCAAATCCGTGTGGCAGAGGGGCATGATCTGTCCTTCACTCAAGACGATTTGGTCATTAACGGACACGCTATTGAAGTGCGTATCAACGCAGAAACCTTTCCAGGATTTGCGCCACGCCCCGGTAAGATAAATGCCTACCATGCACCTGGTGGGCTAGGTGTGCGAATGGATTCAGCGCTCTATGATGGCTATTCGATTCCACCATATTATGACAGTTTGATTGGTAAACTGATAGTTCATGCCCCAGATAGAGCGTCAGCCATCGCGCGGTTAGATCGGGCTTTGGGCGAGTTGATAATTGATGGAATTGAAACAACAATTCCGTTGTTTCATGCACTGCTACAAGAATCGGATGTCCATTCGGGCAATTACAATATTCATTGGCTAGAACATTGGTTAGAACATAAGTTTGACGATAAATGAGCAAAGGGGCAGTAAGCTCACAGCTGATGCTGCTTGCTTATTCCCAAGGTATTTTTCCAATGGCCGAAACAGCTACCGATCCAGAACTTTTCTGGGTCGACCCCAAACGGCGGGGGATATTTCCGCTTAATGGCTTCCACATATCACGGAGCATGCGTCAATTTTTACAACGTAATACCATTACTGCTACGTTAAACACTGATTTTGAGACAGTGCTATTTCACTGCGCTAACCGCGAAGACACCTGGATAAATTCTACTCTGCAGGCCAATTATAAAGAACTTCATGCTTTGGGCCAATGCCACAGTTTGGAAGTATGGCAAGACGAGAACCTTTTGGGTGGGGTTTTTGGGATCACTATTGGTGGCGTATTTTGTGGTGAAAGCATGTTTTCTCTAAGTAGGAATGGATCTAAATCAGCCCTTGCCTTTTTGACAGTACATTTAAAAAATTGCGGATTTTCCTTGTTTGATACGCAATTTATCACTGATCATTTGCAAAGCTTGGGAGCTATTGAAATAAGTCGAGCAACGTATCAGAGCAAATTGGCCGATGCTATCAAACTGCCAGTTTCCATTACCTCACAACCCATACCAGATGTTCAGAGCATCTTACAGCGTAACACCCAGACGTCGTAGCGTGGATGTTCCAACGCATTAAGCGCAGGCGAGGAAGCAACCATCCAACCCTCAAATAATTGATTTTTGCTGCGGGTATCATAAATGGCGAGTAGCGCAAAAGCATCTAGACTTAGCTCACCTTCTGGATAGCGGCAGGCTTTCAAATGTATATCAAGCGGCCCTAACGTGACTGGTTCGCCGATTGAGATGATGAAGCTTTGTAATTCACCGGTTGTCCTGTCTAACCACCGCAGCTCTCCAGCTTTGGTCTCACTCGCCCTCTGCGCAGAGCCAAAAGCTGGAAACAGGCACAGAATAAGCACCAAAAAACGGATCATTATTTAGAGCTACCCGACGTGAATTTCATCAATAAATTCAACAAACTGATCGATCCTTGTGTGTCCAGAATAGTATCACCAGAAACATAATTAAATGGAGATCCACCCGGTTGAAGCTCCACAAAATTTCCACCTAGAAGCCCTTCAGAGGCAATCAAAATTGCAGTGTCATCAGGAAGCTCGGTACCATTATATAAAGATATTACCATATCAGCTCGAAAACTAACCTGATTGAGCGAAATACTGGAAACCTTGCCGACTTTCACACCCGCCAGCCGCACGTCTGTACCAACCGCAACACCTTCAATCGAACGAAAGCTTGCATTCAACACATATGATTCGGTTTCACTACCCCAACCGCCGCGCTGAAATCCAACCACGGCAAACCCAATTGCGATAATAAGAACACAAGTACCAGTGATGAATTCTGCCCAAGCGCCACGCATCAAATCACTCCGGGATCCAAGCCTCGTAGTCGCTGTGCGACTGCGGCCTTGATTGACGTAAAGATCCTGCAGGAGCGTGCGCCATAGCCGTACCTGTTCGGTTCTCTTTATGTGGTTTCTCCCATATTTTATGGGCCAAAGGTGTTTTGTTTGGCGGATCATTCCAAGTGTGATGAAGCCATCCATGCCAATCAGGATTGACTCGTGTAGCCTCAGATTCACCGTTGAAGATTACCCATCGTTTAGCGCTGTCCTTGGTTTCGTAGAACATATTTCCTGAATCATCTTCGCCAACCTTGACGCCATTACGCCAGGTAAACAGTTGCGTGTTCAATGTTTGGCCGTTCCACCAAGTCACAGCACGTATTAGAGTTGAGACGATGCCCATAGGGTCCTCCAAAACAGGTCTGAAGTAGATATGCCTCAGATGCCACCAAGGGTCTAGTGCTTGTGGCGTCTGAAACCAAAACGGATGAATTCAAACCGTACCCTACCGTTTTTTCGTTGGTAATGAGCTTAACCAGCCGAAGCAGGCTCAAGTTTCTTGTCCCCATGAATCATTAGAGGTGACGCGTCAGAGGTCACCGCCTCTTCATTCACGACCACTTCTTCTACACTATGGAGCCCCGGCAAATCAAACATAGTATCCAGCAAGATATCTTCTAAAATTGAGCGCAGACCACGCGCCCCAGTTTTACGATCGATCGCACGCTTAGCTATGGCTACAAGCGCATCATCGGTAAATGTCAAAGTTACATCTTCCAGCTCAAATAAGCGCTGATACTGCTTGATCAAAGCATTTTTAGGCTGAGTTAAAATAATCACAAGTGCGTCTTCATCAAGATCAGTTAGCGTTGCAATAACTGGCAAACGACCAACAAATTCTGGGATCAAACCAAACTTGAGCAAATCTTCTGGCTCCAGTTCCCCAAACATTTCACCTACGCCGCGGCTGTCATTCTCTTTAACGTCAGCCCCAAACCCAATTGAGGTTCCCTTGCCACGCGCAGCAATAATTTTTTCTAGCCCTGCGAAAGCACCGCCACAAATAAACAAAATATTGGTGGTATCCACTTGCAAGAACTCCTGCTGCGGATGCTTGCGCCCACCCTGCGGTGGAACGCTGGCTACGGTACCTTCAATGATCTTCAACAAAGCCTGCTGAACACCCTCGCCTGACACATCCCGCGTGATGGAAGGATTATCAGATTTTCGAGTGATTTTATCAACTTCGTCAATATAGACGATGCCCCGTTGCGCCCGCTCTACATTATATTCACTGGCTTGCAGCAGCTTGAGAATAATATTCTCAACATCCTCTCCAACATAACCAGCTTCTGTCAAAGTAGTAGCGTCAGCCATGGTGAAGGGCACGTCCAATATCCGCGCTAAAGTTTGCGCCAACAAAGTCTTCCCACAGCCGGTTGGGCCGATCAACATAATATTGGATTTAGCCAGTTCAATATCATCAGATTTATCAGCAACATTAAGGCGTTTATAATGGTTATGAACTGCAACTGAAAGTACACGTTTTGCGTGAGATTGACCTATTACATAGTCATCCAGAACCTGGCAAATTTCCAAGGGAGTTGGCACACCCTCCGAGGTTTTTAAACCAGCGGACTTAGTCTCTTCACGGATAATATCCATGCAGAGCTCAACACATTCATCGCAAATAAACACAGTCGGCCCCGCAATCAGTTTGCGAACCTCATGCTGACTTTTACCACAAAAACTGCAGTAGAGGGTATTTTTCCCGTCGCCGCTTGCTTTATCAGCCATGTATCACCTTTAAGTATTGTTGGTTCGACTGAACAACAGGTCAGCCCCATAGTAGTAACGTAAAATCAAAGTAAGCTTATGACAGCAAAGAATGGGCCACAACCTGAATTTAATGGTCGATTTAGCCTACACACCGTCTTTTTCACGGTTACTCACAATTTTATCAATCAAGCCCCAACCTTTGGCATCCTCAGGTGACATAAAATTATCACGCTCTAACGCAGCTTCAACCACGTCATAGTCCTGGCCAGTATGTGACACGTAGATTTCGTTCAACTTGCGCTTGAGCTTTTGAGTGAATTCAGCGTGGATCATAATATCGGTCGCTTGACCTTGATAGCCCCCAGATGGCTGGTGCACCATGATAGAGGAATTGGGCAGCGAAAAGCGCATGTCTTTAGCTCCGGCAGTCAACAATAATGAGCCCATGGATGCCGCTTGCCCCACACAGAGAGTACTCACCTTGGGTTTGATATACTGCATTGTATCGTAAATCGACAGACCAGCCGTCACAACGCCGCCCGGTGAGTTAATGTACATACTGATCTCTTTTGAAGGGTTTTCAGCTTCGAGATGCAGCAACTGTGCAATGACCAGTGTGCTCATACCGTCATGAACTGGACCATTCACAAAAATGATGCGCTCTTTGAGCAAGCGCGAAAAAATATCATAGGCCCGTTCCCCGCGACTCGTTTGTTCAACTACCATTGGGACGAGGTTCATATAGGTTTCTACTGGATCGTTCATAAGGTCCGCCTGCTGTTCTGAATTCCGGAATAAAGCCGATGTGCTAACTGAGTCTTAGTATTGCACCTCGGGTAGGACAAGGGGCGCAGGAATTTTAGATGCATTTTGCATCGATGCATCACAATATTTTTTTTGCCACATCAAACATTCGCGCCGAAAACCCCCATTCATTATCATACCAACCAAAAACACGCACTAGTGCCTGCCCCATCACCTGCACCTGCGGGGCAGCGATCACCAAACTTTCAGGCCGCGCCTTAAGATCAGATGACACCAATGGGCGGTCAGTCATACCAAGTATACCCGGGCACGCAGTACGCAAGTATTCAATAAGGGCAGACGCATCGGTCGGTCTGGCCAGTTGGCATGTCAAATCCACCGCCGAAACAGTCGCAGTTGGCACCCGCACAGCACAGCCCTTCACCCGTCCCGCAAGCTTGGGCAAGATCACGTCAATCAACGTCGCCGCCGATGTAGTAGTGGGGACCATGGATAGAGCCGCAGCGCGGTTGCGTTCCAGTGCAGCCCCACGCGGCGCATCCACGGTTGGCTGACTGCCGGTATAACAGTGAATGGTGGTCATATGCCCAGACATTACCCCAAATCCATCATCCAAAACACGCAGCAATGGCGCAAGCGCGTTTGTGGTGCATGACGCATTGGAGACGACCTTCTGATCGCGCAACACGTGGCCGTTGGCACCCAACACCACGGTCACATCAGCATGATCTGAGGGGCCTGAAATTAGCACACGTTTTGCTCCAGCGCGTAGCCCAGCAGCACTAAAATACGCAGTATTTGCCTTGCCAGTGCATTCGAATACCACATCGATATCCGACATGTTCGTCGACCCCAAATCATTCTGATGGCTGAAACGAACCGAATGGCCATTTAAGATTAATGCACGCTCCGACTGCTCTATTTTTGCGGGGGC
>LAQD01000005.1:44985-48621 GCA_000981705.1 Rhodobacteraceae bacterium ASP10-04a | reverse complement strand
GGGGAGCTTCCATCAGCATCCACTGCCGTGCAACAGCACGCCCGATCCGGCCAAATCCATTGATCGCTATACGAATGGGCCGGTCCATAGTATCTCCCTACACAACAATCGCCTCCGATAGTCAGAAAATGGGTGCGCTGAAATTGAAACCATGCCAAATACGGGTGAATGTCCAGTGCCAAAATGTGCAAATCGCAATGCCAAAGGAAGCTAAATGTATCCGCTTGAAGGATTGAAAGTTATAGAAATAGCCCGCGTCTTAGCGGGCCCCTGGATTGGACAAACTCTGGCAGATCTTGGTGCTGAAGTGGTTAAAGTCGAAAGCCCAGAAGGCGATGACACGCGCAACTGGGGGCCCAACTACGTCACCAAAGGTAGCGACAGCTCAGCCGCTTACTTCTACAGTACGAACAGAGGCAAGCAAGGCATCACTATTGATTTCAATGATCCTGAGGGCTTGACCTACCTCAAGAAAATAATCTCCACTGCGGATGTATTAATTGAGAACTTTAAAGTTGGTGGCTTAAAGAAATTTGGACTGGATTATGCCACATTGTCACCAGAAAACCCCAAATTGGTCTATTGCTCAGTCACGGGGTTTGGCCAAGACGGCCCGCGCGCACACAAAGCTGGCTATGACTTTATGATCCAAGGTATGACAGGCATTATGGACATCACCGGTGAGCCCGGGGGCATGCCACAGAAAGTAGGGGTTGCCTTCGCAGACGTCTTTACAGGTCTTTACGGCGTTATAGGCATTCAAGCAGCTTTGGCCCAGCGAGAACGTACAGGCAAGGGTCAACATATTGATATGGCACTGTTTGATTGTATGTTGGCTGCCCAAGCCAACCAGAACCTAAATTACCTCACAACAGGCAAGAGCCCACAACGCATGGGCAATGCACATCCGAGCATTGTACCTTATCAAGTATTCCCAGTGAGCGACGGGCATATCGTAATCGCCTGCGGCAACAATCGCCAATTCCACAACCTGGCTGGTGCGCTAAACCGCAGCGATTGGATCGAAAATCCGATTTTTGCTGATAACATTACACGAATTGCTAATCGAGTTGAGGTTGTGAAGCAAATCACGGAGACACTTAGCCATTGGGCCAAGCTGGATGTCTTGCCAACACTAGAAGAAGCAGGCGTGCCGTCGGGCCCAATTAATACAATCGCTGAAGCTTTAGAAGATCCTCAAACCCTGTTTCGGGAGATGCGAATTTCGCCAGAGGGTATTCCAGGCGTTAGGACCCCAATTAAGTTTTCTGATAGCAGCCTACAGCTGCAGCGCAGTGCTCCAGGGTTGGGCGAACACAACATCGGCTAAGACCAATTTAACTTGGACCAGTCAGGATACATAAAGAACGTTTAAACAAAAATACCAGGTAACCGTGACGTAATTGGGCTTGGAAGCGTCGCTTGAATATGCTCCTATGCTTTGGTTCCGCTCATGGTGTTTAAATTACGTTTTGCTTGAACAGCACTACAAAGAACGCCTAAAGCCGTAGGGGCCAAAAAACTGGCCAAAGATTAAACAGGGAGAATATCATGAAACTCAAAATGCTCGCGGCGACTGCCGCGGTGGTACTGTCATTCGGCGCTACATCAGCATCCGCTGATTGCGGTGAAGTATCTATTACCGAAATGGACTGGGCTTCATCCGCCGTTGTAACTGCGGTTGCAAACTTTTTGATGACCCAAGGCTACGGTTGTGCCGTACAAGTCGTCCCATCGTCAACAGTCCCAGCGCTGACATCATTGGCTGAAACCGGCAAGCCAGACATTCTAACCGAAGTATGGGCTAACTCGACCCCATCTTATGAACCCTTACTAGCTGAAGGAAAATTGGTTGAGCTTACTGCAGTTCTTTCGGACGGCGGCGTGGAAGCTTGGTGGATCCCAGCTTACCTGGCAAAATCCAATCCAGAATTGACCACATGGGACGGCATCATGGCTAACCCAGAAGCTGTAGGCGGTAAATTCCACGACTGCCCATCAGGTTGGGCCTGTGACATCATCAACAATAATAACCTCATTGCTGCAAAAGCTGAGGCTGGCGGCCTTGAGCGCTTCCAGCACGGTTCTGGCGAAACTCTGCAAACCTCAATCGCAGCTGCCTATGCGGACAAAGCGCCATGGTTTGGTTACTACTGGGCGCCAACAGCTGTTTTGGGCAAATACCCAATGGTTCGTGTTGAAGTACCCGCCTATGACGAAAAAGCACACGCCTGTAACGGCGATGTTGATTGTGCAAACCCTGGCTTTTCAGCCTATCCAGCTGCAAAAGTTGTGACAGCAGTATCAGGTGCGTTCATGGACCGTGAACCCGAGGTTGCAGCATTGTTAAAAAATGTAACATTCACGAACGCTCAAATGGGTGATGTGTTGGCTTGGCGCTTGGACAACAATGCATCTTACGATGAAGCCGCAGTTTACTTTTTGACTACTTACAAGGACGTATGGGGCAATTGGTTAAGCGCAGATGCCAAAGGTAAATTGGCAGCTATCCTGAATTAATCAGGACTAAGACTACCCGCGGATCACACTTATTCTGCGGGTATTTTTGACTTCAGGGGGAATATCTATGGCCACTTATGATTGGCTCTTTAATATATTCGGGCTTCGCACCTGGTGCGACATCGATGCGTCAGAGGGTCCAATGTCTATGGCCCAGTTGTTGGCAAAAACCGGTAATGTTGAACCTGAATCACGCTTTAATGTGGCATTTCCATCGCTAGATGAATTACACAAAGCCTGCGGACAAATCACTCAAACTCGCGATGTTGTTAAGGGCCTAGAAGATGGATTTTTAGCAATTCGCCCAGCCCTGCGTGCTGTGCTCGACCCAATCACACAGCCCCTATCTTGGATGCTGGACGGCACACTTTACGTGCTCACAACAGCCCCTTGGTTTATAGTTATGACAGCCATACTAATCGCTGTTTGGTATGCTACCCGTTCAATCTCTGTTGTATTATTTAACGCCCTTAGTCTGGCATTTTTCGCCTTCGTTGATCATTTTGAACCAGCCATGCAGACCTTTGCAGTTATTTTAGTGTGCACGATAATATCCGCTCTGCTTGGGGTCCCCATCGGGATTGCAATGTCGAAATACAATCGGCTTCAAAAGGCGGTAATTCCAATCCTAGACTTACTGCAAACCTTGCCAACATTCGTGTACCTGATCCCTCTGATATTCTTGTTTCCCATTGGAGAGTCTCGTCTCTACGGGATAGCCATTGTACTTTATGCTATTGTTCCCGTCATCAGGCTTACAGATCTTGGTGTGCGGTTGGTGGATAAAGATGTGGTCGAAGCAGGTAATGCTTTTGGAATGAGCCCAGCACAAAAACTCGGTAAAGTAGAGTTACCACTAGCGTTGCCTAATATCATGGCTGGCCTCAACCAAACCATCATGATGAGCCTTGCAATGGTTGTGATCGCCTCAATGGTGACAGCGCCCGGCTTGGGTGTTTTGGTGCTACGTGGTATCCGAAATCTTGAGCTGGGTGTCGGCCTGATGGCTGGTTTCTGTATAGTACTTCTCGCTGTAATGTTGGACCGAACGTCTAAAGCTGCTCTATCACGCATCGACCGCACCAAAAGTGAAATGTAAGGTTTGTTAAAATGACC
>LAQD01000005.1:44329-44918 GCA_000981705.1 Rhodobacteraceae bacterium ASP10-04a | reverse complement strand
CCTGACTAATCATCAGCATGTATTGGGCCTGCAAAATATTAATATTGAAATGCAAGCCGGTGAAATCACAGTTGTGATGGGATTATCTGGCTCTGGGAAATCTACCTTGATTCGGCACTTAAACCGGCTAATCGAACCCACCGATGGCGAGATTTTGATCGATGGCGTCGATATCATGAACCTGTCCACCTCTGAATTACGACAAATGCGACAAAATGAAATGTCGATGGTATTTCAAAAATTTGCCTTGCTACCGCACCGCACAGTCCTACAAAATGCAGCTATGGCTCTTGATATCCAAGGAGTGGATACAGCCTCACAAGCATACGAAGCTCAGAAATGGCTCGACCGTGTGGGGCTTGGGGGCTATGAAAACCACTACCCAGCACAGCTGTCTGGCGGCATGCAGCAACGAGTGGGAATCGCGCGCGCGTTGACGTCTAACTCAGATATCATGCTTATGGATGAAGCCTTCTCAGCGCTTGACCCTCTAATCCGAACAGACATGCAGGATCTATTACTCGAACTGCAAATTGAGTTAAAAAAGACTATTGTGTTCATCACACATGACCTCGATGAAGCCCTTAAA
>LAQD01000005.1:25533-44281 GCA_000981705.1 Rhodobacteraceae bacterium ASP10-04a | reverse complement strand
ATGGCGCCTGCAGATCCCTATATTGAAGACTTTGTCTCAGATATTAACCGCGCACGAGTCTTGCGGGTTAGATCAGTGATGCAAGATCTCACGGCAGGTAAATTTGCCGGTGATGTAGATGCAAATGACAATCTCGAAAGTCTGATTGCAGCCTCGGGTGGCGACACTTCATTACGTTACCGCGTGATTGAAGATGGGAAGCAAGTTGGTGAGCTGGACATGCGTGAGCTCGTCAAAGCACTAGTTCCACGCATCTCAAGCTCTGAGGCTGGAACGCGCTACCATTGATAAACTTATGGGTTGAAAGTTATGCTCGGCATCTTAGCTGGCGACTACCTCCCCACCAGCAATCACCCTGCGAAGATCACACCAATGGCGCCTAAATCTAAGGCGCCTTTGCGTCCGATACATACCATCCCGTCTTGCTCGCTAGACACCATCGGTGTCACGTCATACCGCTCTCCCACAATTTGGATTAACCACTTCTGGCCCGCATAATCAGTGACAAATCCTTTGGAGCGGATAATTCCTAGCCCCCCCGTGGCGAGCTCTTTAGCTAAGCAGTCAGGATCGCACGGAGCAATCTCCGTGAAAACTGTGCTATCATAACCCGCATCCGCATGGCCAGAAGACTGCGGTTGCCCCGCAACCATCTCGACACCAAGGATCACCTCCGGCGGCAACTTTCCCTGTGCAGTGGCGACAATTTGCGCTTTAGGGTTTACTGAAGTGAGCCAACTGCAGACATTTGACACCATTTGGGGTGAAATCAGATCAATCTTAGTCTGTACAATCAAATCCGCACCAGAAAGCTGGCGCAGTATGGTGTCGCCAAGATATTCATCCACCGCTTGCGCCTGAATACATTCGCTATCAGCCAGCACCACAACCCCAGCAAGGCTAAAGCCCTCCAAAAACGAAATATTATCAGCCACGGCACCTGGCATGGCGACACCCGACGCTTCAATCACAACATAATTAGGCACGGGATTATGCGAAGATAATTTGATCAAAGCCGACGTCATATCCGAGCCAAATGAGCAGCAAATACAGCCACCAGAGATAGCGATCATCTCATCATCCTGTGCTTCAATCAAATCCGAATCGATAGGTAAATCACCAAATTCATTCACTAAAATAGCGATTCTACAGCCATCAGCATTGCGCAGTAGATGATTGACTAAGGTAGTTTTCCCCGCCCCAAGATATCCTCCTATAACAATGACCGGGATCTCTTGGTTCATAAGTTTGAGGCCGGAAAAATACGCCCACCCTGCACGGTACCCCAAACGCCAATATCTTTGAGAAGTATCGGGTCACAGACAGTTGGATCTGCATCTAACACGGCGAAATCTGCTTTCTTACCAGTTTCAATTGAGCCAATTTCGCCGTCCAAATGTAGCGTGTAAGCCGCCCCCATGGTGATAGCCCAAAGCGCCTCGTGGACCTGAATCCTTTCTTCTTCGCCCTGCACCCGGCCTGAAGCAGTAATACGATTCACGGCCGCCCATGCCGTAAACAACGGGCCCAGCGGAGTCACGGGAGCATCAGAGTGGATTGCCATAGGCACGCCACTATCAAGCGCGGTGCGGCAGGCATTCATGCGTGTCGCACGATCCGGCCCCACTGTCAGCGCATAATGTTCATCACCCCAGTAAAAATGATGGTTAGCAAAAAGGTTCACACACATGCCAAGTTTAGCCGCTGTCCGAAACTGAGCGGAATCCGCTAATTGGCAATGTTGCAAGGTAAAACGGTGATTAGGGTTTGGGTGTTTTTGCAATGCAGGGGCAAGTTTTTCTAAAACCAATTGGGTGGCTTGATCCCCATTAGTATGGGTGTGCACCTGCAAACCAGCCTCTAAAGCCAGATGCAGTAATTCGGACAGATGTTCAGGCGCTATATACCAAAGCCCGTTGGGCGCATCATTGTGATAGCCCGGCCACCGCAAGCGTGCCGAAAACCCTTGGATTGATCCGTCTACTATGATCTTGATTTGCCCCATTCGCAACCGATCCGTTGTGCGCTCTTTGAGCGCTAATACAGCCGCAATCAACTCCTTAGCAGACAGACCCATGAAAAACCGGAACGGCATTAAGCGGACTGGATAATTAGGTTCACCGGTGACCCGCAGCATCATATCAACAGTCTTCTCATCCATGCGTGATGCAAGATCAGTGATCGTTGTTGTCCCAGTACGCACACAAAGTTTGGCGAAGTTACGTAGACCGGCTTCATCCGCATCTAGCATGCTACGCTCGTACCCTACGAAAGGACCAACCGGCGTCATGACCTCAGGCCCTTTCAATTCACCAGTTGGAAATCCATCAGCACCTAAAGGGATGCCTGGGTGATTGAGACCTGGCTTGAGCATACCTGCCAGTTCCAGCGCCTTGGTATTCACATTCATGATGTGACCAGAGGCATGCAATACCCCCACCGCACGAGTGGTGGATACCCTGTCCAGGTCAGCTCGGGTGACAGTGGTATTATCCATATAAATAGGATCTAATTGCCATCCAGACAGCGGAGCAGTGGGGTCTTCCAAAACCGTCTCTGCTTCTTGTAGCCGCTCGATTACAGCGTCCACACTTTTGGCACCCGTCCACAACTTACCATTTGGATCAGCCCGATCAAACCAACCACAATAGACTTTAGTCCACAAAGACCCTTCCATCGTATGGGCATGGCCCTCTACAAATCCCGGCATTAGTACCTTGTCTACAAAACGCGCATCCAAAGTATACTCACCCCACGTTGCCAGCTCCTCCAAGCTTCCCGCACCCAAAATTAGACCATCTCGCACTGCCACGTGACTGGCTTCAGGACGGCTGGAATTCATTGTGATAATTTTCTTAGCGCTAAAAATAGTTGTGTTGGACATAGGTCACCTCTTGGTCTGGCTGTTTCTCCAATTAGTAAAGGGCTTTCATTAAATGGAAAAATAGATTTAACTACCATCGAAAAGCTTTTTTTTAGTGGAATGAAATAAATGAACTTCACACTCAAACAATTACGCTATGTGGAAGCCGCTGGCCGTTTAGGATCAATCGCGAAGGCAGCATTAGAAGTCTCTATCTCACAATCCTCCATAACGGCAGCCATAGATGCCCTCGAAGCATCTCTAGATTATGCACTCTTTGTACGTACACCAGCCAAAGGCATTCATCCTACATCCGCGGGCCGCGAAGCTCTACAAGTAATCCGAAACTTTCTGAACCAAGCGCAGCAATTTGAAACCGAGTTACAATCCCAAGGTGGCGACGAAGCCGGCCTAGTGCGGATTGCATGCTACGCCACGGCTGCGCCTGCTTTTTTGCCGCCAATCCTGAAATCTATTACCGAAAATTTTCCTGGTATTTCGATAAAGCTGATGGAGGGCGACATGATTTCAATCAGCGATTACCTAAAAAATGGTGAGGTCGACCTGGTGTTCACCTACGACTCGTACTTACCCGACACTCAGTCGTTTGAACCACTATTTGCCGCGCCACCATATGCGCTTGTACCAATCTCAGAATCAAATAACGCTCAAAACTCTACCACTTTAGCAGCCTTAAGCAGCAGGCCAATGATTATGTTAGATTTGCCCTACACTCGAGATTACTTCCTTGGACTGTTCAAGAGCCGTGGATTGGAACCCGAAGTAGCACATTCCACCCGCTCTGCAGAAATTGCTCAGGCTCTGGTGGAGGGTAAATTTGGCTACACTATTTTAAATATCCGCCCTAAAAATTATAGCGTCGACAACACGCGTTATAAGGCTTTACCCATTTCTGATACATCAGTGGTGCCTACGTTTGGCATGGCAACAATAAGAAATGTTAGGCAACCCAAATACGTGAGGTCCTTCATAAGGGGATGTATAGCATTGAGAGATGCTGGAGCATTCGATGCCCTCACCGTCCATACAAACCCCTAAAAATTGTAGTAATGAGGCCCAATTAATCTGTTTTCTGTAGAAAAAACCTTGGTCTAGGCTCAGGCCAGTTACAGAGAAAACAGCAACTATATGGGAGTGTTAAATAGATGAAACATATACTTAAGGGAATGTTCACTGCGACAGCCGCTGCTGCCGTGCTCGCTACAGGAGCTATCGCTGAAGATGCGCCACGCAAGGGTGGCACGTTGATCACGGTGATTGCTACCAATGTGCGCAACCTAAATCCAGCGGTACAGTCAGGGATTGTGACCGGGTATCCAGGTGCGCAATTATTTGCCGCCCCCCTGCGCTATGATGAAGACTGGACCCCACAACCCTATCTGGCAAAAAGCTGGGACGTAAGCGAGGATGGCTTAACTGTCACTCTGAACTTAGTAGACAATGCTGTGTTCCATGACGGGGTGCCTATCACCTCCGAAGATGTTGCTTTCTCAGTTGATACTATCAAAGCACACCACCCGTTCAAATCTATGTTTGCCCCCGTAACCTCGGTAGACACACCAGACGCACATACAGCGGTTTTAAACCTTAGCAAACCGCACCCAGCACTTATGCTGGCAATGTCCGGTCAGCTGATGGCAATCATTCCAAAGCACATCTATGGTGATGGTCAAAATCCAAAAACCCATCCCCGTAACACCGAAAATGTGGTTGGATCGGGGCCCTTTAAACTGGTTGAATATAAATCAGGCGAGCATGTCATACTGGAACGCTTTGATGATTTTTTCATTGAAGGCCGGCCCTATCTTGACAAAATTGTGATGCGAATCATAACCGACCCAGCGGCGCGGGCGATTGCCTACGAAAATGGAGAAATCCATATGGGCGCCTTTGAATCTCTACCCCGGATCATCAACCGCCTTAAAAAGGTCGAAAACCTGACCGTGACCAATGAAGGATATGGTGGCATTGGCCCCCTTGATTGGTTAGCAATGAACACCACCAAAGGTCCACTTAAAAATGTTAAGGTCCGCAAGGCGATTGCCTATGCAGTAGACAAAAACTTCATACATAAGGCCTTGATGGAGGGCACCGCCTCAAATTCTCTGACCGGTATCCACCCAGATAGCCCGTTCTACAATGCCAATGTTGAAGGCTACGACTTGGATCTCGACAAATCTCGTGCCCTGCTCGATGAGGCTGGCTTCCCAATGAACGGCGACTCCCGCTTCAGCCTAACCATCGATTTTGGCTGGCCAGGCGTAAAACCTCAGGTGGAATACGTCAAAGCCGCGCTCAAGAAGGTTGGTATCGCCGTTAAGGTCCGAGCCTCAGCTGACTTCCCAACATGGGCGGCGCGCATGGGTAAGATGGACTATGATATGTCTTGGGACACCGTGTTTAACTGGGGTGATCCTGTGATCGGCGTTCACCGCACCTACTCCTCAGACAACATCGCCAAAGGCGTATGGTCTAACACTCAGGGTTACGCAAACGCTCGTGTGGATGAGCTGATGGAGATGGCCTCAGTGGAAACAAATCCTGCAAAACGCAAAGCGCTTTATGCAGAATTCCAAGAGATCATCGCAGACGAAGTACCAGTATATCACTCCAACACATTGCCGTATCACACTGTCTATAACGACAATGTAGGCAATCCACCCTTAGGGATTTGGGGCACATCAACACCTATCGATATGACCTACCTCAAAAACTAAACCATGACAGCGCGGGCTGGGGCATCTTGGCCCGCGCATCTCGTTAATTAAGTAAGGTAAAGACATTGGGCATTTTGCGCATCATTTTTATTCGCGTTGTTTATGCCATCGCATTACTGCTTGCAGTTATAGTACTGAACTTCTCGCTCATGCACATGGCCCCTGGAGATGTGGCCGATACGATCAGCCAATCTATGGGCGGAGCCGATCAAGAGATATTAGACGAAATCCGCGTCAGCTATGGCTTAGACCAACCCTTCATCGTACAGCTTGGACGCTATATTTCAAATGTAGTGCAATTTAATTTGGGCTATTCATTTTTCTACAACCAGCCAGTCACCAAATTGATTTTAGAACGCCTACCTGCGACCCTATTGCTGGTGATCACCGCCCAAATTGCGGCACTGTTAATTGGCGTTGTGCTGGGCGTAATCTCGGCGCGCAAGCCCAACGGACTATCGAACTATGTTGTCACATTTCTCGCCCTTTTTGGCTATTCAGCCCCAGTATTTTGGACAGGGATCTTGTTGCTCATTACCTTCTCACTAAACGTGCATTGGTTTCCAGTGGCCGGCATGCGTGACGTGACTATTGAAGGCGGATTTTGGGTGCATTTTATTGATGTCTCCCGCCATCTATTTTTGCCTGCAGTGACCTTAGGCTCAATCTTTTTAGCACTCTATTCACGGCTATCACGCGCCTCAATGATGGAGGTTCTGGGCTCCGATTATGTCCGCACCGCGAAGGCCAAGGGGCTGAGCGAAAACCAAGTGGTCTACAAACATGCACTTAAGAACGCTTTGTCACCAGTGATCACTCTGGCCGGCCTGCAATTTTCTGCAGTGTTGTCCGGTGCCGTTCTGGTAGAAGCTGTGTTCAGCTGGCCTGGGCTTGGCACCCTTGCGTTTCAATCCATAATCGCACGTGATACCCCAACGATCCTAGGTATACTGTTTTTCTCTGCTTTGGTTGTGATAATTGGAAATCTGCTGACTGATCTTGCACTGCGCCTAGTTGACCCCCGTGTTGGAGGCAATAAATGACCCGCCCCTTCATCCATGAGGAAGAAACACCACAGGCCCAACATCCCTTTACCGAAGCTTGGAGTATGTTTCGTAAGAACAAGTCAGCCGTAGGCGCACTTGGGCTTTTGACCTTAATCACCTTCGGGGCAATTTTTGGCCCCTATCTCTACCCTACGGATCCGTTCGAAATGGTGTGGATGCCATTTTCGCCCCCAGGTCAGGAGGGGTTTTTACTGGGTACAGATTACCTAGGCAGAGATCTGTTGGCGATGATTATTAACGGAGCGAAAGTCTCCTTGATGATTGGCCTTTCGGCAGCGGTTATGACTGTCTTCATCGGCGTCACCGTAGGCGCTTTGGCTGGGTTTTATCAAGGTATTGTCGAAGAGGTTTTGATGCGGATTACTGAGTTTTTCCAAGTTCTCCCGACATTACTGTTTTCCATGGTACTGGTCGCACTGTTTGGCGCATCAATGCCAATGATTACCTTTGCTATTGGAATTGTGAGCTGGACGGCTGTTGCCAGAATTACCCGTTCAGAATTTTTGCGCATACGTGAGCTAGAATATGTAATGGCCTCCCGTGCTTCCGGAGCCTCTAACCTGAAATTGATGGTTGGTGTAATCCTGCCTAACGCTCTACCACCCATTATTGTGCAATCAGCGCTTATGGTGGGGTCAGCAATATTATTTGAAGCAGGGCTATCGTTTTTAGGGCTAACCGACCCCAATGTAGTGAGCTGGGGCCAAATTATTGGCTCAAACCGACAATATATTCTTGATGCTGGGTATACAGTTACCATCCCCGGTATTGCAATTTTTATCACGGTTCTAGCAATCTCATTGGTTGGAGACGGCCTGAATGACGCACTTAATCCAAAATTGAGGCAACGCTGATGTCCCACCTATTAGAGGTCAAGAATCTCCGTATAGAACTCACCACTAGGGACGGGGTTGCACCTGTGATTGACGACCTATCCTTCACATTAAACCCAGGCGAAACCCTTAGTTTTGTTGGCGAGAGCGGCTGTGGAAAATCGATGACTGCTTTGGCCCTAATGGGACTACTACCGGAAAAAGTAGGGCGGGTCGCGGCAGGAAATATTATCTTCAACGGCGAGGATTTGTCCCAAGCCAGCGATCAGCGCTTGCGCGCAATCCGAGGCAACGACATCTCGATGATTTTTCAAGAGCCCATGACATCGCTCAATCCTGTTTTTACCATTGGCGAGCAAATCGCCGAAGTGTTGCGCGCCCACCAAGGCCTGTCCCGCCGAACAGCTTGGGCCCAAGCTATTGAGCTTCTGGATGCCGTGCGGATCCCCAATGCCAAAGACAGGGTCAGTGATTACCCCTTTCAAATGTCTGGCGGGCAAAGGCAGCGGGCCATGATCGCCATGGCATTGGCCTGTCAGCCAAAAATTTTAATAGCAGATGAACCAACAACCGCGCTAGATGTCACCGTGCAAGCGCAGATTTTTGACTTACTCACTGATCTGCGCAACCAAACCGGAGCAGCGATTATTTTGATTACCCATGACATGGGGGCAGTTGCTGAAATGGCAGAGCGGATGATTGTCATGTATGCGGGTCGTAAGGCTGAATTGGGCCCAGTAGACCAGATCATCGAGCACCCAAGGCACCCGTATACCAAAGGATTGATTGAATGCGTACCACACATTCAAAGCAACCCCAGCATCGAACGTCATGATCTGGTTGAAGTCCCTGGTATCGTCCCGAGCCTGCGCGAGTTTGGCAAGGATCAATGCCTTTTTGCATCCCGTTGCGCCTATTTAACCGAGGCATGCCTCACATCCCGGCCTGACGAGAAGCACTTTGCCAATGGCCAAAGTGCCGATTGCTGGCATGCGGAGGCGATATAATGTCAGATCTTCTTAAAGTTGAAAATTTGTCAGTGCGGTTTGAAGTTAAACGTGGCGGTGGGTGGAACAAGAAATGTTATCTATACGCCGTAGATGACGTTTCATTTACTGTAAAAAAAGGTGAAACTTTAGCCATTGTGGGCGAGAGTGGCTCAGGCAAAACCACAGCCGCCTTGGCTGTAGCGCGATTAGTTAAGGCTCACAGTGGGACCGTGGCCTTGGCCGGTGAAAATATCTTACAAAAAGAAGCTGAGGATTTACGCCAAACACGCCAAAAAGTGCAATTTATATTTCAGGACCCCTACAGCAGTCTAAATCCACGCAAGCGGGCTGAGGCAATCGTACGAGAACCTTTGGACAGCTTATCTCAAAAGACTGAAGTAGAAAAAGCTAAAATCGTAGATGAGTTGTTTGAAGCCGTGGGCCTAAGACCGGAGCAGCAGCGCTTGTTCCCACATCAATTTTCAGGAGGCCAGCGCCAGCGGATCGGCATCGCCCGCGCCTTGGCAACCCAACCAGAATTGATCATATGTGATGAGCCCGTGTCTGCACTGGATGTGGCGGTGCAAGCCCAAATTCTAAACCTATTACGAAAACTACAAAAAAACTTTGGACTTACGTATCTTTTCATCAGCCATGATCTCGGCGTTGTGCAGCACATGAGTGATAGTATTGCCGTGATGTATATGGGGAGAGTGGTCGAACATGCGGATCGTTTGAGCTTATTTCAAACGCCGCGTCATCCCTACACCCAAGCCCTACTCTCCGCAGTTCCCACCGTTGACCGCGCAAAACGCGCCCAGCAAAAACGCATCTTAATTCCTGGCGATCCACCTGATCCTGTAAATCTGCCATTAGGTTGCAGATTTGCAAATAGATGCCCAGTAGCAGAGGCAATTTGCCAAACCGTCGAGCCTGAATTAAAATCAGACGCAAACGGCCATCGTACAGCCTGTCATCTGGTTTAATGCCTGAAGTACTCTAAACTTTGCAACTTTTACACATTGCGTAACCACTCCACACAAAGCTTAAGCAAATCTGTGATGGTGTTAAGCGTTGCTTGCGTCTGCACATACAGGAGTTAGAGTAGCTTAAATTAAAGGAGCAAGCCATGACCGAAGACGTTGAACGCCACGCAATAAAAATGGCAAAAAAGAAAGCCGCACGTGACAAAATTATGGCGACTAAAACGGACGAAAAGGGTCTGGTAATTGTACACACCGGCAAGGGAAAGGGCAAATCCTCAGCAGCTTTCAACATGATTTTCCGCCACATCGCCCACAAACGTAAAAGTGCTGTGGTGCAGTTTATAAAGGGCGGGATGAGCACCGGTGAGCGAGATTTGATATTGGAGCATTTCACTGACCTGTGCGAGTTTCACACCATGGGCGAAGGCTTTACTTGGGAAACTCAGGACAAAACCCGTGACATCGAAATGGCTCAGGCTGCTTGGGCCAAAGCCAAGGCTTTGATCTTAGATGAAAGTAATCACATGGTGCTTTTGGATGAGATAAATATTGCGCTACGATATGATTATATCGACATCAATGAAGTTTTGGCCTTTTTAAAAGATGAAAAACCTACCATGACCCATGTGGTTCTTACTGGGCGTAACGCCCATGCAGATTTAATTGAGGCAGCTGATCTAGTCACCGAAATGGAGCTGATCAAACACCCATTTCGCTCTGGTATAAAAGCACAAATAGGCGTTGAATTTTAGGTTTAGAAGCACAAACCTACTGACTGCACGCACAAGGCAACGCAATCCAATACAGCAAGGATGCTATAATGGCGGTTAAACGATTACTCACAGAGTTTGGTATGGGCTCTTCGCTGCGCCGACGTGACTATACTCAGGCAGCCGTGCGTGCGGTCAAAGACGCACTGTGGCACAATTCAATCAATCTGGCAGAGCTGTTTGGCAAGGATAAAACTGAGATGTTGATTGATGTCGAAGTTGGCGTTCAGGATCCTAATGCCGTCGACCATGTAGCAGTGGCAGAAATTTTTCCCTATGGGCAAGTGCGAGTAGAAGTGGTGCACGGCGGCTTAGATGTGCACCGCCCCGAAGGCAACCAAACGGTCATGGCTAATGTCGCAATTTCGGTATCTTTAGATTTGGAAGTAGGTTCATGAGCGATCAAAGATTTATTATCGAAATGGGTATGGGCAATGACCAATACGGTCAGGATTACACTAAAGCAGCTCGCCGGGCTATTGAAGACGCCCTGCGCCATTCTGCTATTCCAATGTTCCAAGTACTAGAGCCGTCACTCGGCCTGACGCCAGAAGATATGCGCGTGCAAGTGACCATTGGCGTGCAACAGCCCGAACGCGTTGATACCGACGCTCTGGCTTCAACTTTGCCGCGAGGGCGAGCTGAAGTGACAGCCGTTTCCGGTGGGTTGAACGTAGTTAACCCAGATACTGGCAATGTAATCGTGATCGCAAGCGCCGCCGTCGAGGCGTTTTTGCCCTATCTTGGCGACAGAGTTTAGACCTCATATTAGATTAGAAATTTCCAATAAATTACCATCGGGATCGTGGATGTAGAGCGACGTTATGGGCCCTTGCCCACCGCTGCGCGCCCCGGGACCATCGATAATATCCACACCTTGCGCAGCTAAATGTTTATGCCAATCCACAAGAGGGTTTAGCGGCACAGAACATAGATCAGCACTACCAGGGTCAAGCGCAGCAGCATGAGGCCTAAAAAGTACATCAGCCTAATGCAGGTTAATTTTTTGCAGTCCAAATTTTAAGAACCAGCACCGACTGCCATCAGCTGCTGCGAATTCAAGCGCTTATACCCCTAAAAATTTATCATAAAACTTAATAGTCTGAACTATGTCAAAAACAGTTATGACCAAGTGATCTAATGCAGAAATTTAATTTTTAACAATGTCTTCAGTTTTTTATGTCATACTAGCACTGGCCCGAAAGTCGTCGGGAATATGATCTTCTCCGTCTAAAATAAGCGCTGCCATAACTTGGCCAATTTTGGGAGCCATGCCAAACCCAATCTTAAAACCACCATTCGCGATAAACCAACCCGGGTTAACCGGGTGCGCCCCCAGCATGGGAGCTCGAGTAGAGGCCCGCGGCCGCACCCCAGCCCAGCGCGCAAGCACAGGCGCATCTCGCAGCACAGGGAACAATTTTTTGGCTTTGGCAATCAGATCGTTGAGTTGCCCATCTGTATCTGTAGGTGATTTAAAGTAACGTTCACTGGTGGAGCCAATCGCCACTGTGCCATCCAAATGTGGTACAATATGTAAGCCATCCGCAAACAACTGCGGCTCACCAGGACGGGCAAAATCGAGCAACGCAGCTTGTCCCTTCACACCATTACCAATCTCTTGCCCCAACGTTTCAGATATCTCCACCAATCCCTGCCAGCCACGCGCATCAACAATAGCCCCCTGACGCGCGCCCGCAGAAGTGATGACACCGCCCAAGTTTTCGACTGCTTGCCCTAATGCTTGAGTGGCTTGCTGAGGGTGTATATGGGCCGATAGTGTGTCGTGGATCAGCTGACCCGTAGCCGAAGGCGGTGCCCATTCACCAGCCTTAGTTGCTGAAATTACCTCCCAGACTGCCACATCTCCCCAATTTTGCGCCGCGTCCACAACCCGCGATAAAGCCAAAGCGATCAATCTCTCTTCATTAATTGGCTGCAAACGCCCATGATTGGCAAATCCAGTGGGCAAACCAGACATGGTTTCCACCTCAGACCAAAAACTTCGAGAATACAGTAGACTTTCCAATTGAAATTGCTTCTTTGGCAACCATAAATCCGGGGTGTGTGGTGCCAAGGCGCCGACAATGCCACCGCTTGAACCACTGGCAATGCCTGCGGGATCAATTACCCGCACCCTAGCACCCCGTTGCGCGCAGCAAAAAGCAATCGACAGGCCAAAAACACCCGCCCCTAAAATAGTTACGTCAGCAGTTGCCAAAATCTTTACCCTTCTGCATTGTCTGCAAAATACTTAGGGTAGACCATGCTTAACCACCAGCCTGATAACATAGAATGGCGTGCAGACGTCCCGTTCTCCACACAGTTTGATGATCCATATTACTCAGTAGATAATGGTCTGGCAGAAACTGAGCATGTTTTTATACGCGGAAATGCACTACCAGCGCGGTTTGTGGATGGGTTTCACATTGCAGAACTGGGCTTTGGTACCGGGCTTAACCTTTTGATCGCGTTAGCCACCTGGAGACAGTCGGGGGTGAAAGGCACATTGCGGTTCACCAGCTTTGAAGCCTTCCCACTTTTGCCAAAACAGATGATCAAAGCCCATAAAGCCTTTCCCGAACTCAGGGAATTAGCCACCGAACTGGCACCGCTTTGGGATAGTACTATAAGCCTTCCAGACTTACAGTTTCAGTTGGTATTAGGTGACGCGCGCGACACTCTTCCCAATTGGCACCACAAGGCTGATGCCTGGTTTTTAGATGGGTTTTCACCTGCAAAAAATCCTGAAATATGGGAGCCTGCACTCATGGCTCAAGTGGCAAACCATACCAAGCAGGGTGGTAGCTGCGCGACCTATACCGCCGCCGGCTTTGTACGTCGTGGCCTGCAAGCGGGAGGTTTTTTGACCACCCGCACCGCTGGCTTTGGTCGCAAAAGGCATATGATTAAGGGGGAAAAACCGTGAGTACGGGCAACAACACAAGGCTTGGCGTTTTATTGATGGTGGGGACAACTATAGTTTTCGCCATACAGGACGGTCTCAGCCTACATCTGTCATCTACCTATAACGTCTATATGGTTGTAATGGTTCGCTATTGGTTTTTTGCCGCTTTTGTAATGACCGTTTCAGCTAAACAGGCCGGAGGTCTACGCAATGCGGCGCGGACCAAGCAACCAATATTACAGGGGTTTCGGGGAGTACTATTAGCCGCTGAAATATGCATAATGGTTACAGCTTTCACTTTGCTAGGCCTCGTGGAAAGCTTAGCGATATTTTCGGCCTATACATTGATCGTCGCCGCTCTTTCTGGTCCAATATTAGGAGAACGCGTGGGCTGGCGACGCTGGGTAGCCATTGGAGTTGGGTTCTGCGGTGTATTGATCATTCTACAACCTGGAATAGAAGTATTTTCCCCCTACGCAATAATTCCTGTGATATCAGCATTTATGTTTGCTCTTTATAGCCTGCTCACCAGGTATGCGGCCCGCTTGGACAGTACCGCAACAAGCTTTTTCTGGACCGGTGTCATGGGCTGTGTTTTGATGACCATGGTCGGAGCGTTTCATTTTGAAAACATGACATCCAGCGACTGGGTTTTAATGCTGTGCCTATGTTGCACTGGCGCCACCGGCCATTGGCTGCTTATCCGCTGTTATGAAGTAGCCGAAGCTAGCGCAGTACAGCCCTTCACCTACCTGCAGCTAGTCTTTGGCTCTACAATAGGCGTGTTGATTTTTGGTGAGGTGGTCAAACTCAATGTGGCCATGGGGGCGGCGCTTGTTGTGACTGCTGGGCTTTTTACACTCTGGCGGGCAAGGGTCGCACTTACTCCAACCGACTAATGGGGCGCAGCGATGTAGCAGGTGCTGCAAAGACTAGCGGTAGCCGATAATTGCCTTTTAACTCTGCCAAAAAGTTAAGAGGCACGGTTTTCCCAGCCAACCTGGCGCGGTAATTGGGCAGACTTTCGGTGACCCGCATCACGTAGTTTCGGGTCTCACTAAATGGAATTTGTTCGATCCAATCGATCACATCCACATCTCCTAGGCGAGGATCTCCAAGCTTTTCAGTCCAATTGCGCGCACGGCTGGGACCAGCATTATAAGCCGCTGCAATATGAACCGGGCTATTACCAAATTCTTCAGTCAGTTCCTCAAGATAGCGGATGCCTATCTTAGCATTAAACTTTGGATCCCTCAGCATTTTGGTGCGTGAATAACTTAGGCCCAATTTACCCGCCATTTCCCGCGCAGTCCGCGGCATGACCTGCATCAAGCCTAAGGCTCCAACGCCTGACACCGCACCAGCAAAAAATTCACTTTCACGGCGTGCAATCGCAAGGGCCAGTTCAGGAGCAATCTCATCCGTTTGCACCAATAAATCTGACAAGGGGTAAAAATGGCTTTCCATCATGGTACCATAGAGCGACGCACGTTTCCCCAACATCAACTCCAGATAAGGGCTACCCGACTCCTTTGCCATCTTACCCAACTGCGCCATACCTTTAGGGCTTTGGCTCTCAGCCAAGTGGGTCAGAAACCGTACACCAAAGCGAGATCGCTCAACGCCAATCAACAACAAGGCCGCCTCAAACACGCTAGAATTGACAAAACCCGCTTGCTTCCAATCCAAGACCAGCTCAGGCCCCACAAGGCTCGATTGCATAGGAAAGCCCGCCTCTTCTGCAGCTAACAACCCATAAAAAGATGTCTGGTACTCAGCACCAGTGGCAAAGGCCTGTTGGGCTTTCTCGAGTTGCCCCATAGCCTTCAATGCCCGACCCTGCCAATAATGCGTGCGCCCTAAAGAAATTTCACTGCCCACCGCCTCTTCATGATTTTTGAAGTGTACCAACGCTAGCTTTGGTTTCTGCAATTTACGTAAAGCAATAAAACCTGCAAGCCACTCCAAGGCAGCGTAATCGTTGCCCAGATCGAGATGGTGGCTAGCGGCCACATTATATGCCTTTTGATATCTCTCATCCCAAAGCAAATCACGGGCTAAAGATAATCGCCGCCGCGCCCATTTCTCGGGTTGGCCCAAACTAATTGCCGTTACAGATCGCAACAAAAGCAGTTCAATCGCTCCATCCGTTTGCTTGCGCGCGAGGCGCCATTGAAATCTATCAAAGGCTAAACCTGGGTCCAACTTTAGGCTTGGTGGTACATTTGCCAGCAACGCCGTTACGCCATTTTGGTTTCTCTGCAATGCCAGGCGAGCCTTAGCTAATTTTTTTCGGTCAGAGCTCACAACTGACAGCATTCTTTCAGACGATGATTTATCACCCTGCCACAGCAACATATCTAAACGGACTGAATGCATAGCTGCCAGATTCTCACCAAAGCTTTCTTGGAATTCCTGCTCAAGTTCCGCATCCATGCTGAAACTACTCCAACCCCATTGCGCCGCTGCAATGGCTGCTGTGGCCTTGCCTTCTATGGCTAAAGCCTTCGCCAACTGCAGAGACCCCTTCGCCGTGCCGGGCGGTTGGCCTTCAAAGAACGCAATAACATCCTCTGGCGGTATATCTGCTTCAATCGTGGCTTCAGAGCGCTTACGCAGGTAGGGCAAGCCCGGCCAATCCTGCCTGCGTGCCAAAAACTCTACGGTAGCAGAAAATTCACCCTTGCCAGCGCGCAACCGGTCCCATTCGATCAGGTCAACACCCACATCTCCCGCCGGGCGCGCAAGGCGTAAGGCCTCATCCCAATTTCCCTTTTCTTTGGCCAAATAAGCCGCACGTAAAGCATCTAATGCTACAGCATTTTGCGCTATGGCAGAGCTATCAAAAAAAAATAGCAGCAAAAGAAAAAGGGGGAAACGCATACATACTAATTTGCGCTCTATATCAAAAACTTTCAATCGTAAATCTTGGCAAACCTTACTCAGCAAGCTAAGGTCCGCCGACTAACCCGTGAGCACTCATGCCCCACCTGAAAGGAAGCGCTATGATTACAGGATCTTTGCCTGCACTTGTCACGCCGTTTAAAGACGGAAAAGTGGATATCGATGCGCTCAAAAAACTTGTAGGCTGGCATATTGACCAAGGCAGCCATGGGTTGGTGCCTGTGGGAACTACTGGTGAAAGCCCTACCCTTACACATGAAGAGCATGATACTGTTGTAGCAGTTGTAATAGCAGAAGCAGCGGGCCGCATACCAGTGATCGCTGGTGCTGGATCTAACAACACTGCTGAGACCGTACG
The DNA here is from genome assembly GCA_000981705.1 of Rhodobacteraceae bacterium ASP10-04a. GTDB lineage: Bacteria > Pseudomonadota > Alphaproteobacteria > Rhodobacterales > Rhodobacteraceae > Planktomarina > Planktomarina antarctica. Next base: position 27,865 of record LAQD01000005.1, on the reverse strand, counting down.
TCTTGTTAAGGCCGCCAATGCCGCTGGCGCAACCGCCGCATTGGTTGTGACACCCTACTATAACAAACCTACGCAAGCAGGTCTAAAGGCCCATTTCTTGGCCGCAGCCGATTGTGGCATGGATGTGATAATCTATAATATCCCCGGCAGATCCGCGGTCGATATGAGTGTTGAGACCATGGGCGAATTGGCAGAGCACACGCACATCATTGGCGTAAAAGATGCGACTGGGGATCTTTCACGTGTCCCAAAACAAAGGCTTAGCTGTGGAGAAGATTTCATTCAATTATCTGGGGAAGATGCAACTGCGCTTGGCTTTAACTCACATGGTGGCATCGGCTGTATCTCTGTGACAGCGAATATGGCCCCTGCCCTTTGCGCGCAAATGCAAGAGGCAACCCTAGCGGGAGACTATGCAATGGCACTTAATATTACCAATAAATTGATGCCGTTGCACCTTGCCACATTCCAAGAACCCGGCTTGGTAAGTGCCAAATATGGTCTTTCAAAATTAGGCCTATGCTCAGAAGAGGTGCGCTTGCCTTTAATTGGTCTCACCGATGAGGCCAAGGTAGCAATGGATGCTGCATTACGCTTCGCAGGCTTGATTGACTGATTTAAGACTGGGCTGGGCACCACTCGGCCCAATACAGTCTTAATATAGCCACTGATCTGCTGGCAGTTTGCCTATTATCTCCAGATCAATAACCAATTTACGCTAACTTGTTTAGACCCATTGGCAAGGTTGCTTAGCCTCCATATATGTATTTCATTATGGTAAACAAAAAATCAGATCCCAATTATCGAATTATCGCTGAATACCGTCGTGCACGTTATGACTATGCGATTGAAAGCGATATTGAATGCGGCGTCATACTTATGGGATCCGAAGTTAAATCTCTGCGCGCAATTTCTGGTAACATCGCCGAAAGCTATGCAGCCGTTGAAGAGGGTGAACTTTGGTTAGTAAATTCCTATATTGCCCCTTACGAGCAAGCCAAAACTTGGGGCCACATAGAAAAGCGCCGACGTAAATTGCTTGTTTCCAAACGCGAATTATCACGACTTTGGAATTCCACCCAGCGCGAGGGCATGACCCTCGTTCCCTTGGTGATGTATTTCAATCATGTTGGTCGGGTCAAAATAAAATTAGGTATCGCAAAAGGCAAAAAGAACCATGACAAACGAGCTACTGAAGCCAAGCGTGACTGGGGCCGCCAAAAGCAGAGGCTTTTGAAACAGGGCATCTAAAGCGTCACATATTTTCTTTGAATATCAGAGTGTCAGCAATGCCGGAAGAATGTCCAAGCCTTAGAAGTTTGTAGGTTATCCTCAATCAAGCGAAAAGCTAAAGGCCTACTATTTTCGAATTTTAAAACATCAAGTGTTGATCATTTGCTTAACCTTAGGGCAATACCTCTTGTTTTGTTATCCAAGCCCCGCTAAATCCGGATTGATCCTAAGGGGGCTGCATGGCACAAGATGATCCGAAAACACTTGTTTCAACAAATTGGCTTAAAGCAAATTTGAAACATCCCGACTTGCGCGTTTTGGATGCAAGCTGGCATTTACCAACCGAGAATCGCGACCCAGCCACAGAATTTGCTCTACGTCATATCCCAACAGCCCGTTTTTTCGACATAGATGATATTTCCGATCATCGATCAAACCTGCCGCATATGGCCCCACCTGTTGAAAAATTCATGTCTAGGGTGCGGGCACTCGGTGTAGGTGATGGTCATCAAATCATAGTTTATGATAGCAAAGGCTTGTTTTCCGCCGCACGCGTTTGGTGGTTGTTTCGAATAATGGGCCATGAAAAAATTGCTGTTTTAGATGGCGGCCTGCCCAAATGGATTGCAGAAGGCAATCCAGTGGGCACCGCAGCCCCAATAATCCGTGATCGCCATATGACCGTGCAGCAAAAGCCACATATGGTGCGAAATGTAACGCAGGTTGCCCATGCCGCAAAGCTACAGGACCATGAAATTATTGATGCTCGCGCCGCGGCCCGCTATCGCGGCGAGGCCCCCGAACCGCGCCAGGGACTGCGCGCTGGCCATATTCCAGGTTCCAAAAACCTACCGTTTACGCAGTTACTCAACGGTGACCACACTATGAAAACTACCGATGAAATGGCTAGTGAGTTTCAAAAAGCCGGTGTGGATCTATCAAAACCTGCTATCACCACCTGCGGCTCAGGTGTAACCGCGGCGGTTCTGTCCTTAGCCTTGGAGCGTATAGGCAAGACTGACCATTCCCTTTATGACGGAAGCTGGACCGAATGGGGCCAATTCCCAACCCTTAATGTTGCCACTGGAGATCGCTGATG
>LAQD01000005.1:22069-25443 GCA_000981705.1 Rhodobacteraceae bacterium ASP10-04a | reverse complement strand
TCTACAAAGACGCCACCGGAGCCACACCAATAATGCACGCAATCAAATCAGCCGAAGAGATGCTTTGGCAGGTTCAAAACACTAAATCCTATGTTGGTCTTGCGGGAGATCCTGCGTTTTTGGCTGCAATGTCTGAACTTATTTTAGATGGGGTCGTGTCTGCAGACCGCTTATCTGCTGTTGCCACCCCAGGCGGCACTGGTGCCGTACGCCAGGCCTTAGAGCTGGTCAAAATAGCTTCTCCAAAAGCAACAATTTGGTTATCAAACCCCACTTGGCCTAACCATCCCTCCATTGTTAAATACCTAGGCATGCCTCTGGCGGAATACCGCTATTTTGCCTCGGAGACTGGGAAGGTGAATTTCAATGGTATGCTGGAAGACATAACCGAAATTCCAGCCGGCGACATCGTGCTTCTACATGGGTGCTGCCATAATCCCACCGGCGCAAACCTAACCTCTGAGCAAGAGGATCAAATAATTTCTGCTCTTGCAGTTAGTGGAGCTATCCCATTCGTTGATATTGCCTATCAAGGCTTTGGCGATGGCTTGAGCGCAGATGCCCGCTTTACACGTAAAATCGCTAGCCAATTACCGGAGTGCTTGATTGCTGCCAGCTGCTCAAAGAATTTTGGTATTTATCGCGAACGCACCGGTATATTAATGGCTATTTCTCCAAAAAATTCGCTACAGGCCGTTACACAGGGAAATATGGCATTTTTGAACCGACAGAATTTTTCCTTTCCACCAGATCACGGTGCGCGCATAGTCACCATGATTTTGGGAGATGCCAGCCTGCGTTCCATTTGGGCTAGCGAGTTGGAGCAAACACGCCTCAACATGCTTGGCCTGCGCAAGCAATTGGCAGATGAACTCCGGCAGCGTATGGGTTCAGATCGATTTGATTTTCTGGCCACGCACCGTGGTATGTTTTCACGTTTAGGCGTATCTGCAGAGGTAGTCGAAACACTTCGGGCAGAGTTCGGCGTTTATATGGTTGGTGACAGCCGGATAAATATAGCAGGTCTAAATGCGCAAACCGTGCCTATTTTGGCTAATGCACTGGCACAGACAATTAAATAAGACTGATTGGCTATAGCCTTGACAGTAATAAGATTTAATCTGGTGTCTTTAGGAGCCACTTTTATCTCATATTCTTGTTCTAATGGTAAAGAGTGGCAGATCGTGTGAAATAATACTCAACAATCCCAGAAATGCACGTTAACCTTAGCCATAGGGGGCAAAAACCGAATAGCCATATGACAGAAAAAAAAACAAGGTCACGTCAGCGTCTCACAGCAGATCGCAAAACACCGCCCTCCCCAACACAGCGGAGAGGTAAAGCCGTATCGCAAAAGCAAACCCCCAAAATATTTGGCCGGCTTCGTAAAGCGTTATGGCAGGCGTTACTACTACCATTCCGGATGGTTTGGGCCATATTTTGGCGTTTGGGGCTAGTAATATGTCTGCTCGTGGGGCTTGGGATCACCTATTTTGCCAGCAACTTGCCAGAGCCCAACGCACTGATCGACGGGCGTGCCAAAGGTTCAGTGACTTTGATGGACCGCAATGGCGATGTCTTCGCTTGGCGAGGTGATCAATTTGGAGGTATTGTAACGGCACAAACCGTATCGCCCTTTTTAAAAAATGCAGTTGTCGCTACGGAGGATCGGCGGTTTTATAGTCATTTTGGGTTAAGCCCACGTGGGGTCGCATCCGCGGTCCGGATCAACCTACGAGCAGGTCGCGGGCCACTGTCGGGTAATGGTGGGTCAACCATCACCCAACAAACTGCCAAGCTAATATGCCTTGGCGTGAATTATGATCCCAAGGTTTGGAAGTCTGAGCGTGCTTATGAGCGCGAATGCCGCCGCACCACATTATGGCGCAAGATCAAAGAGGCCATCTTTGCACTTGCGATGGAAGCTAAGTTTTCCAAGGATGAAATCCTTACCATTTATTTGAATCGAGCTTTTTTGGGTGCTGGCGCCCGAGGGTTCGAGGCTGCTGCCCAACGATATTTTGGTAAATCCGCAACTCAAGTCAACGCCACCGAGGCAGCAATGATGGCTGGTCTTTTGAAAGCCCCATCCCGCCTAGCGCCAACCGACAATTTGACCGGTGCCCAAGCACGCGCTGAAATTGTGATTGGTTTAATGGAGCAGGAAAGCTATCTTTCAAAAGCCGAGGCAGAGTTTGCAATCAAAAAGCCCGCAACCCTCAGCGCCGCCGCGACTGCCCGCGCCGGTGGCTATTTTGCAGATTGGGTGATGGCTTCGGGCCCTCAATTTTTTACCCGTAACACTACTGAGGATGTGTTGATCAATACAACACTGGATCAAAAAATTCAGACGGCAGCGGAACAGGCGGTACGCTCAATTTTCGACACGAAAATAGACGAAGGCTCTAAAGCACAGGTGGCCGTAGTTGTTATGAGTGCGGACGGGGCGGTGCGCGCCATGATTGGCGGCCGTGATACCCGAACCACCGGTGCATTTAATCGAGCGACACAAGCTAAACGGCAAACTGGGTCAGCCTTTAAACCATTCGTTTATGCTACTGCACTTGAGCTAGGATACACACCCTTCGATATCGTGCGCGACGAACCTGTGACATATGATATTGCAGGTTCCGGTGCGTGGTCGCCGACCAATTACAACAAAGAATTTGCGGGTGATGTAACCTTTACGCAAGCTTTGGCTGAATCACTGAATATCCCAGCCATCAAAATCTCAGAGCATGTTGGCCGTGACTTGGTACGGCAAATTGCGACAGATTTTGGTATTACTAATAAATTGGCCGCAGGTCCCGCCCTGGCGCTTGGAGCTTCTGAAAGCACATTGATCGAGATGACTGGTGCTTATGCTGGAATATTGAACGGCGGGTCATCAGTCTTGCCCTACGGTTTAAACAGCATCAGGCTTCTGGGTGACGCCGAACCCCTCGCCGGTCGTGCAGGCGGTATAGGTGAACGGGTCATCGATGAAAAAGCGGCTCAAGCCCTCACCTATATGATGTATGAAGTTGTCCAAAGTGGTACAGGCCAGAGAGCCAAAATTGACGGAATTGAAATCGCAGGCAAAACTGGCACCACCCAAGCAGCACGTGATGCGTGGTTCATTGGATTCACTTCTGAATTCGTGGTGGGCGTTTGGATGGGATATGACGATAACACGCCCCTGAAAGGCGTCACTGGAGGCGGTATACCAACTGATATTTGGCGCGAAACTATGATTTCTATTACAAGCCAGTCAGTCCCGGGTCCCCTTCCAATGCTGCGCGGCTCAGCCCGAATTTCACAGAAGGTTGAGCCCATAGATCATACCAAAAAATCTAAGTCAGGTAGGACAATTTTTGATACTTTATTTGGAATAT
>LAQD01000005.1:16003-21999 GCA_000981705.1 Rhodobacteraceae bacterium ASP10-04a | reverse complement strand
CCAATCTCAACCCGCTCTGACGACAGCAGGCTAATGCCTTCGATAATAATATCAAAAAATAATTGCTTGCCAGAACGATCCGACACCCGAAACGTCACCTCAAAGGGTGTGGAGCTTGGAGTCTGTACCATGGCACCGACCTCAAAGAATTTTCCACGGTTGGTGGTATTTTTAACTATTATGACGCTACCAACAAACTCTTTGAACCGCCGACCATATTTCCGCGCGATGTAACTGCGGAAAGCAAAGCTAAATTTATTTAGCTCTAGAGCACTTGCCGTTCGCGCTCGTGGACCTAGCGCGGATCGAGAAATAATGTTCACATCTGCGTATTTAGCGAAGATGCCCTCAAACGCTTTGATCAACTTGGCTTCTGAAGCACCTGAATTGATCACTTGATTGATCTCAAAGACCACTTCGTCAACTAGTTTTGTCGCGGTTACATTATCTAATGCATAAGCCGGGCCTACTAGCGCTGTAGTGAGCATACCGGCTAAAAAACCGCGGCGTAGAATTTTAAATTCATTCAAACTCGTCATAGGGGTCAATATAAGCATCGCGTGTACTGTCTTTCAATTTAAATCTACGGTTTTGCAAGTATACAAGTCGCGCTTGCGCGTAGCTATCTGCGCTTTCGTATAGGACTTCATCGATTTGGTCACCATAAGTATGTCGGTTTTGTAAAATTGCACCAACGTTTGATCCCGCCCGATAGGTGGCAACCGGTGCTTTCAAGACGTAACTAGCAGGGTCGAGTAGCACCATACCCACGATAAGGCCAATACCATCGCGGACATTTGACGGGCCAAAAAATGGTATCTCGATATAGACACCTTCTTCCGCCCCCCAACGTTGGAGCGTTTGCCCAAAATCTGCATCGAGCCCCACAAGTCCAATCGAATCGGAAGGATCAAAAAGTCCGGCCAGTCCTAAAGTGCTGTTAATCACAAACCGTGTAGTATTGGTGACAGCGGCCGGCATGTCTAATTGCAAAACATTATTTACGACTTTGCCGGGTAGACTCAGATTACTTGAGAAATTACTCACAATATCTTCCACCGAATCCGGCACGAAGTTACCATACCCTTTGGAAATTGGAGATAAAATGTCTCGATCTAACCCTTTGTTAAATTCATGCGTACCGCGGTTCATCCGTTCGAACGGATCATCAACCAACGCACCGGATTGGGGACTACAGGCGGACAGCAGTACTAAAAGACCCGTGAAGGAGAAAATTATTGTGTATTTTTCGAATCTGAACATTTAACCAACCCTCGCAGTTAGTGACTGTTTTAGTTTCTCGTGTCCAGTTCCGCAAATGGCAAGAAATTTTCACTTGTAGTTGTTGCAAACTAGTTACAGCCAACTGTAATCTCTAGCTTTGCAGTCAAAAATTACAAATTTACTTTAGTGTGGGGAACATGGAATAATTCGCGTTTAACTCCAAATCTCACATTTATTTTACTGCAGTGGTAACCATGACTGTACTTTAAAAAAATTGGAAATTCGGAGCTTTTGAAACGCCACAGAATAACTACCAACCGTAATTAGATTGAGAGCCAAGGCGCTTGAAAGCACTTAGTAGGTGAGCCTTAGTGATATCTTCCGAAACGGCCCATGAGTGATCGCCATAATATGCATTCAAAGCCTTAGTGAAGCATCCGGCGCGACTTGACCTTCTGTCACAATCATCCCTAAAGCATGAAACGTCTACGGAGGTTTTTTGCACTCTTTCTACAGAGCAAAAAACCCAAAATTTTAGGGGAACAATAAATTTCATTACGCCTTCGCAGCAGTTAAAGTGAATTTGTCCCTTTTCTCAATCAATCTTTCAGCTTATCCCTAATACGGAAAGTTTATTGGGAGATCAAAAAATGACTGGGGTATTCGAAACAAAGCTCGCTGAATTAGGAGTCACATTGCCTAATGCACCCGCACCCGCTGCAAATTATGTCCCCTATGTACAGGTTGGTGATTTGGTTTATGTATCAGGCCAAGTCAGCCAAGATACTACTGGCTTCATTATAGGAAAACTCGGTGACAACATGTCAACTCAAGACGGCGCTTCCGCTGCCCGTACCTGCGCTGTAGCTCTACTGGCGCAAGTCAAAGCCGCCTGTGGTGGTGATCTGGATCGCTTGGTCCGCGTGGTGAAACTCTCAGGATTTGTGAACTCAACTCAAGATTATATCGAACAGCCCAAGGTCATCAACGGCGCTTCAGATTTCTTAGTTGCGGCCCTTGGCGACACCGGAAAACACGCCCGTGCAGCCGTCTCTTCCCCCTCATTACCCATGGGCGTTGCCGTTGAGATCGAAGGGATCTTTCAAATAGCATGACAGCTCTACCCGCCAGTTTTTTAGCCCGCCCGATTGCGCATCGCGGCTTGCATGATGCAGCAGACGGGCGGGCCGAAAATTCGCTTGCAGCGCTAAGTGCTGCTATTGCAGCGGGCTACGGAATAGAAATTGACGTTCAGCTATCAAGCGATGGAGAGGCGATGGTCTTTCACGACTGTAATCTTAACCGCCTGACAGCTGAGACCGGTGCCGTTGCGCTACAAAGTGCACAGGCCCTATCAAAAATTACGTTGTCTGGTGGGCAAGATACCATCCCAAGCTTGGAGCAAACTTTGTCTTTGATTGCAGGGTGCGTTCCATTGCTGATCGAAATCAAAGATCAAGACGGCAACATGGGCAGCAATGTAGGCGCACTTGAAGCTATAGTGGCAAAAACGTTAAAGCACTATCAAGGTGATGTTGCTGTAATGTCCTTCAATCCCAACGCGGTGGAAGCCTTTTCTGCACTTCAGCCAAAAATACCTGTCGGATTGGTGACAGATCGCTTCACTATAGCAGATTGGCCCAACCTATCAGCCAGCACACGCGACCATCTCAGTAAAATTTCTGATTTTGAACGTATAGGCGCCTGCTTTATATCGCACAACCATACGCAACTAGGCGATCCAGTAGTCGCAAAGCTGAAAGCTCAAGGCGTACCTATTCTCTGTTGGACAGTCCAGTCACAAGCAGATGAGGCAAAAACCCGAACCATTGCTAACAATATTACCTTCGACAGTTATCTGGCTTGACCTTTGGTCGTCATGCCGCAGTTTGAAGAAAAGCAATATAGAGAGAACAACGTGGGCCAAGAGACGCAAATCGAAATCAACGTGCTCACGAGCCTTTCTCAAATATCTGAGGCGGACTGGGACAGCTGCGCCTGCCCCGAAGCCAAAGACGGTTGTGCCATAGATCCTTTCACCACGTACCGCTTTATGAAAGCCCTAGAAGACAGCAATTCAGTTGGTCCAGGTACCGGCTGGACGCCACACTACCTCCATGCAAAACGAGACGGGAAAACTATCGGCGTGGCGCCGCTTTATGAAAAAACTCATAGCCAAGGCGAATATATTTTTGATCATAATTTTGCTCAGGCTTATGAAAACTCCGGCGGAAATTATTACCCAAAGTTGCAGATGGCCGTTCCCCATACCCCTGCCACCGGACGGCGGATTTTAGTGCAACCAGAGTATGCTCAGATTGCCCAGTCTGCTTTAGTGCAAGGTGCAGTGCAGCTGGCTGCAGAACATAAATTATCATCCCTGCATATTACCTTTTGCACCCAAGCCGAAGCGGAGATTGGAGCCCAAATGGGCTTGCATCCCCGAAAATCGCAACAGTTTCATTGGATCAATAACCGCTATGACAGTTTCGACGACTTTCTGGCTAACCTAAGCAGCCGCAAACGCAAGAATATCCGCAAAGAACGCACCCAAGCTCAAGATTTTGGTGGCGATATCGAAATTCTAACTGGCGATGATATTCAACCACATCATTGGGATGCTTTTTGGGTTTTTTATCAAGACACTGGTAAGCGCAAATGGGGCACACCCTATTTGACACGCCAATTTTTCGACGAAGCCCAAGCGCATCTGCGCGATGATATGCTATTGATCTTGGCCAAAATTGACGGCGACTATGTTGCTGGCGCCCTTAACTTTATTGGCCGAGATGCTCTATATGGTCGCTATTGGGGCTGCACACAGGATTTTCCCTGTCTTCATTTCGAATTATGCTATTATCAAGCAATAGACTTCGCCATTACTCAGGGCCTGATGCGTGTCGAAGCTGGTGCCCAAGGCGCCCACAAGCTGGCGCGCGGATATCTGCCCGTGGTCACCCATTCGCTGCATTGGTTTGGCGACGCAGGGTTCTCCGATGCAGTGGCGCGGTACCTGCAAGCCGAACGCGAGGCTGTAAACAACGAAATTGATATACTGACCAGTTACGGCCCATTCAAAAAAGTAGAAATTGAGGAACAACAATGACCAAATCCCTTACAGATCGCAGCGCCTTAGAACCGTTACTCAAGTCGGGTTGGTCAATGGTGGACGGGCGTGACGCTTTAATAAAAGATTTTAAATTCAAAAATTTTCGTCAGGCTTGGGCGTGGATGAGCGAAATGGCCTTATGGGCTGAAAAACTGGATCACCATCCGGAATGGTCCAACACCTACAACCATGTGCAGGTTGTTTTATCCACCCATGACTGTGATGGCTTGTCAGAGATGGATGTGACGTTGGCCACGCGCATGGACGCCGCGGCCAGCTAATTTTAACCCAAAATTCAAGCCATATCGGCGAGCATACTTTCCCCTGAGGTCATCTCGCAGACGCCGCGCGCCTCTTCTTGATGTAGGATGCTAACCACACCATCTTCCACCAACATCGCATAGCGAGCAGATCGGCCAAACAGCCCAACAGGGGCTGCATCAAAATTCATACCTATAGCAGTGGTGAAGGCGCTAGCGGGATCGGCCCAAAACGATAGGCCCGCCTCCACTGCCCCGGTCGCCTTGCCCCATTCCTGCATCACGAATACATCATTGACTGCAACGCAAATAATCTCATCTACACCCTTGGCCGTGAATTGATCTTTGGTACGAACAAAGGACGGAACATGCGCCGATGAGCAAGTTGGCGTAAACGCGCCAGGCAGCCCAAAAATTATCACTTTCCGACCTTCAGTCAGCTCTACAATCGTCGCCTGCTCGGGACCTTCTGCGCCCATACGAACAAGGCTTTCAGATGGAAGTGTGTCGCCTGTTGAAATTACCATTTCATTGATCCTTCATTCATTGTAACCTTTTCTGGCACCGTTATATGATACTTAAAAAACTTACCAGAGGTCGTGCTGAATGTCAGGAATTGTTATTATCGGAGCCGGTCAGGCAGGTGCATCATTAGCAATTAAATTGCGCGCTTTGGGCTATAAGGGCGACGTAACCTTAATTGGTGAGGAAAAATTTCTACCCTACCAGCGGCCGCCACTATCAAAAAAATACCTCTTGGGCGATATGGCATTAGATCGCCTGTATCTGCGCCCACGTGATTTTTATACGGAACAATTGATTTCACTACGTCTTGGCGCCCATGTCACAGCGATCAACCCCACCGCCAAAACTATCTCAATCGGTGACGAGACCATCAGTTATGATCATTTAGCACTGACCACCGGATCAACTCCCCGCCTACTGCCCGCAGCGATCGGCGGCAGGCTGAACGGCGTATTTGCAGTACGCAGCTTAGCTGATGTGGGCGCGATGCAGCCAGCCTTCGAGAGTGGTGGGCATGTGCTAATTATCGGTGGCGGCTATATCGGACTGGAAGCAGCGGCCGTAGCTGCGGCCAAGGGGCTAAAGGTAACATTAGTAGAAATGGCAGACCGAATCTTGCAACGGGTGGCTTGTGCTGAAACTTCAGATTACTTCCGTACCCTGCACCAAAGCCATGGGGTGACGATCCTTGAGGGGGTTGGCTTGGAGCGTTTGACCGGCGAGGGCCATGTCAACAGGGCCATACTGAGTAATGGAGAAGCTCTTGATATTGATTTTGCGATTGTTGGTGTTGGCATTTTGCCGGGCACCAGTTTGGCAGAGGCCGCAGGTCTCACGCTCAACAATGGCATCGAGACCAACAGCCACAGCGAAACCTC
>LAQD01000005.1:15265-15868 GCA_000981705.1 Rhodobacteraceae bacterium ASP10-04a | reverse complement strand
CGCCACCCCGTGGTTTTGGTCAGATCAATATGAGGTAAAGCTGCAAATCGCTGGATTGAACACCGGGTTTACAGACGTTGTAGTACGCGACAGCGGCGCTACACGCTCACACTGGTACTACAAGTCCGGTGCATTGCTGGCAGTTGATGCCATGAACGATCCTCGTGCCTATATGGTAGCAAAACGTCTTATTGAGGCGGGCAAGTCAGTAGATCCGTCCATAGCCGCAGACCCACAAAGTGACCTAAAAGCCTTGCTGCAGGCATGAGAATAATTTCAGGTCAAAATCGCGGGCTTAAGCTCGCCGATGTGGGCAATGGTGATATGCAGGCGCATCTGCGGCCTACAGCAGATCGGGTACGTGAGAGTCTGTTCAACGTGCTACGAAATTGGTTGGATTTCAAGGGCCTCATAGTTTTGGATCTGTTTGCTGGGACTGGGGCTCTGGGATTAGAGGCCCTGTCACGTGGTGCCCAGCATGCGACCTTTGTCGAAAATGGTCGGGTGGGGCAGGCTCTGATCAAGCAAAACATCGCACTGCTGCGCGCCGCAGACCGCTCCACGATCCTGCCACAAGATGCAACCAAACTGGCCCCTGGTACC
>LAQD01000005.1:14175-15192 GCA_000981705.1 Rhodobacteraceae bacterium ASP10-04a | reverse complement strand
CGGATGCGCTTGTTGTGTTCGAAGAAGCATCGCCCATGGCGCCGGAAGGTTTCATTATGCAAGATACCCGTAAGTTTGGTGCCACAACCCTGACACTGTTAAGCCCACGTTAAGCGCACGCCCAAAGGTGGGATTGACTTCTTACAAGTCCTCGCCTACCTGCGCCCCTGTCCGGTTGGCAATTTTGACTGCTCAAGCAGCACTTTGACCTGACCGAACCCAAGGTTTTTCCTTGGGGATGCGTGTTACAGTCAAAGGGCAATCCCGCCCAAATGATCGAAGTGATCCGCCAACTATGCGCTATTCGGCGCAAGGGATATATTATGACGTTTGAAGAACTGGGCTTAATGCCTCGCCTCGTGGAACAACTGACTGCCCAAGGCATCGTTGACCCAACCCCAATCCAAGTCCAAGCCATTCCACACGCCCTCGCAGGGCGCGATGTAATGGGTCTGGCGCAGACTGGTACCGGTAAAACGGCGGCCTTCGGTCTGCCCATCATGAACCATTTACTAAAAGTGGGCAGCAAGCCCACACCAAAATCAGTGCGTGGTTTAATCTTAGCCCCAACCCGAGAACTAGCCGGTCAAATCAAAGATAATCTATCAGCCTACTCACAAGGAACACATATCAAAGTTGGTTTGGTCGTGGGCGGTATGTCCATTAGCTCGCAGATCAACCGATTGGCCCGTGGCACGGATCTACTGATAGCCACCCCCGGGCGCCTGATCGATTTGATCGAGCGCAAAGCGGTCGACCTGTCACAGACACAATTCTTGGTGCTCGATGAAGCCGACCAAATGTTAGATCTGGGCTTTATCCACGCCCTGCGCCAAATCGCACCATTATTGGCGAAAGAACGTCAAACCATGCTATTTTCGGCTACCATGCCAAAACACATGAACGAATTAGCAGATACCTACTTAAAAAACCCAGAGCGGGTTGCCGTTTCACGTGCTGGTGAAGTTGCCGATAAGATCACGCAGGAAGTGCATTTTGTAGCCGGTGTTGCTAAAA
>LAQD01000005.1:1471-14095 GCA_000981705.1 Rhodobacteraceae bacterium ASP10-04a | reverse complement strand
TAATGAAAGCTTTGGAAAAATCAGGCTATGCCACAGATTCAGTCCACGGCAATAAATCTCAAGGTCAACGCCAGCGCGCGATACTATCACTACGCTCCGGCAAAATAAAAGTCCTAGTGGCCACTGATGTGGCAGCCCGCGGTTTGGACATTCCAGATGTGCGCTTTGTTTATAATTATGATCTGCCAAATGTGCCTGAAAATTATATTCACCGGATCGGACGAACTGCGCGTGCGGGCCGTGATGGCCGTGCAATTGCGTTTGTCGCCCCCGATGAAATGGGTGAATTGAAGGATGTAGAAAAAGTATTGAAGGCGGAAATTCCAATTGCAAGTGGCCGACGTTGGGATCTCGTACCCGGCGTCGACACCCGCAAACCCAAACGCAAGCAGCCGACTGGACGTGGTGGGCCAGCTGGCCAGCGTCGCGACAATGACAATTGGGGCAAAGACAAGGCACGCGGTGGCCGTCCCAGCGCTAAATCCAGCGGCAAACCTTCTGGAGGTGGCAAACCATTCACAGGCAGCAAGCCAAGCTATGACGCCAAGCCAGCTCTCGAAGGTCGTTGGGATCCAACCAATGACGGCCCTGCCATGCAAGCGCCAAAGCCTAAAGCGCGTAAATCCCACGGGGCATCAGCTGATTTAACTCAGGGTGCTGTACCAAATAACGAACGCAATCATCGCGGCCCGGCATCGTCTAAATTTGCTGGAAAACCAGGCGGCAGACCTCAAGGTCGGGGTGGAAAACCTAGTGGACGTCCGGGCCAGTACAAAGGTAAGCCTAATGTAGGCGGAAATGCCAAGCCAAGACGCCCCCAAGATTAAAGGCTATGCTCACCCATATGTTGGGTGAAACAAATTTCTCGGTGACAGGGTAAAAATTTCGACCCCTGTCGCCGTTACTCCCACGGAGTGCTCAAACTGAGCCGAGAGTGATTTATCACGAGTTACAGCCGTCCAATCATCAGCCAAAACTTTGGTTTCAGAGCGTCCTAGATTGACCATTGGTTCGATGGTGAAAAGCATCCCCTCCTCCAGTACAGGACCAGTTCCAGCCCTTCCGTAGTGAAGTACATTGGGCGGCGCATGGAACACTTGGCCAAGGCCATGACCACAGAAGTCCTTAACCACACTCATCCGATGGCCCTCCACAAAGCTTTGTATAGCATGGCCAATATCGCCAAAGGTATTTCCAGGCTTGACAGCCTCAATCCCCTTGAACAGTGCCGCATGGGTCACTTCGATTAAGCGCTCCGACTTGCGGGGTAACTTGCCCGCCACATACATCCGGCTCGTATCGCCGAACCAACCGTCTACAATCACGGTCACATCGATGTTCAGAATGTCGCCATCGTTAATTTTCTTTTCGCCCGGGATGCCGTGGCAGACCACGTGATTAACCGAAATACAACTTGCGTGTTGATAGCCCTTATAGCCAATGGTCGCAGATTTTGCGCCATGGTCTGTAACCATTTCGGTAATAATTCGATCAATTTCAGTAGTAGTTTGACCCATAAAAATTTGTGGTATGATATCATCTAGAATCGTAGCGGCGATACGGCCAGCCTCTGCCATCCCTGCAAAATCGCCTGGCTCATAAATCCGGATACCATCTTTAGTTAATCGTCCACGAGCTGAGGTCACGTAAAGGCTCCTAATTAAAATATTTGCTTTGTATAGTGTAAGCGTTTCGACACGACCATACCGTTCAGTGAGAAATTTATCGCCGCGCCAAGCTACCAAAATCCAACGGTAAAGCACCGCGCACGGTGATTTCAGTGATGTTCAAATCACATGTATAACACAGCATCTCAACACCCCGCGCCTGAGCTTGCAGGCAGGCCGCAGCATAAGCGGGATCAAGATCTTCCGCCAAGCGAAACCTACTGCAACCAGTATGCTGGACACAATAGATCAGCACAGCACGATGCCCAGCCTCAGCCATATCTCCTAAAACACCCAAATGCTTTAAACCACGCAAGGTGACCGTATCTGGAAATTCAGCCCAATCCTCTTGCCGCCATAGGTTTACATTTTTTACTTCAACATAAGCATTTGGCAGGCTGGGCTCTTGCAAAAGAAAATCCACCCGCGAATTGGTACCGTATTTTTGCTCAGGAAGAATAGCGTCATAGCGGGCTAGCTCCATAATCTTTTTGGCCTGCAATGCCTCTTTGATCACCCTATTCGGGACACTGGTGTCAATACCAACCCAAGCCCCACCAGCCAATTGCGCCAGTCGCCAGCCAAACTTTAGCTTTTTCTTGGGATCATCATTGGGCTCTAGCCAGACCCGTAAGCCTGGATCCTTTAGGCCAATCATCGCACCAGGGTTGGCACAATGCGCTGTGACCACTCGTCCATCGTCTAATTCGATATCCGCCAAAAAACGTTTGTAGCGTTGGATCAGCCGGCCGGGCACAAGAGGGGTTTGAAAGCGCATGTTACAGGCCTATACCTGTAGAATATTCGAACGCAAGGATGCCACATGACTAATCCAAACGCTGCGATGCTTGTCATTGGAGACGAAATCCTGTCAGGGCGCACCCGCGACGCCAATATGTATCATTTGGCAGGACAGCTCAACGAACACGGCATTGATCTAAAGGAAGTTCGCGTGGTCAGCGATAGCCCGTTAGCCATTATCGCCGCTACGCGCGCTCTGAGTGACTGCTATACCCATGTGTTCACCAGCGGTGGCATTGGCCCCACCCATGATGATATCACCGCCGATTGCATCGCCAAGGCCTTTGGCACGACCATTGGCATTCGCGACGATGCCCGAGCTATTCTTCAAGCTCATTATCATGCCCAACAACTTCCACTCAATGATGCACGCCTGAGAATGGCCCGTATCCCTAACGGGGCAACTCTGATTGATAATCCGATCAGTAAGGCTCCCGGTTTTACGTTGCGAAATGTGCACGTCATGGCTGGGGTCCCTTCGATTTTCCAGGCCATGGTCGCCAGCATCTTACCCAGCTTGACAGGCGGCCAACCCCTAATCTCACAAACCTACAGGATTGAGCGCGGCGAAGGCGATATTGCCGCGCCAATCGGAGCTTTGGCTAGTGCGTTCCCGACCCTCTCAATAGGATGTTACCCCTTCCAGAAAGACGGGTTATTTGGCGCAAATATCGTGATGCGTGGCACGGACCCTGAAATACTCGATCAAGCAATGGTGCGATTGAAAGCTAAGTTTCCTTCATGAACTTTCCAGATATTCAAAGGCTGTATACCGCCACCAACGCTACATGGCCCGCCCTGAGCGTTCGGGAGCATGAGGGTTGGAATATTCAAAATGGTGGGGGTGGCGGCAAGCGCGCATCAGCCGCGACCTTGGCGCAGGAGGGCGTGGCTAATATTGCCGTGGCAGAGCGAGCCATGCTAGATTTGGGGCAAAACAGGTTGTTTATGATCCGACAGAGCGATACCGAACTCGACATGGCGCTTGAGGCACGTGGCTATAAGATAATTGATCCGGTAACACTCTATATCTGCGAGAACAAAGCGCTAGTACCAAAATTTATACCCACTGCGCAGAGCTATGCGGTATGGGAGCCTTTACAGGTAATGTGTGAAATTTGGGCTGCAGGTGGCATCAATGCCCAGAGAATTGCCCTGATGCATCGGGTTCAAGGACCCAAGACAGGCCTGCTTGCGCGTAGTGCTGACACCCCGGCAGGTACTGCATTTCTGGCACTGGATGGCGATATTGCCATGATCCATGCGGTGGAAGTCTTGCAAGGCTTTCGGCGTACAGGCGTCGCGCGAAAACTGATGGCGCAAGCAGCCAAATGGGCGCAAGATAACGGGGCGACTTATATGAGTTTGGCGACGACCTCACATAATCTGGGTGCCAATGAATTATACCAATCCATGGGAATGCAACCCATAGGGAACTATCACTACCGCATAAAGGAAAGCGCATGACTGAGAGCCCCACCGCCTTGGACTTACCAATGGTTGACCCACTTCCAACAGCAACACAGAAATATTTTGACATTTGCCAAGACAGACTTGGGATAGTGCCAAATGTACTGCAAGCCTATGCTTTTGACATCGATAAGCTTAATGCATTCACAACCTTATATAACGATGTGATGCTGGCAGACAGCGGGCTGTCGAAGCTGGAACGTGAGATGATCGCTGTTGTAGTCTCTTCCATTAATAAATGCTTTTACTGTCTCACCGCACATGGTGCCGCCGTTCGCCAATTATCCAACAACCCAATTCTGGGCGAGCAGCTAGTGATGAACTACCATTCCGCCGATTTAGACGCACGACAGAAAGCCATGCTAGACTTTGCAGCCCTTATGACAGAAAGCAGCCAAGATATTGAAGAGTCCGATCGGGGCACACTACGCGCAGTTGGTTTTTCTGACCGTGACATTTGGGATATTGCAGCGGTAGCAGGATTTTTCAACATGACTAACCGCGTGGCCAGCGCAACTGATATGCGACCAAACCCAGAATACCACGCTCAAAACCGCTAGGATTTAAATGTTTCGTACCCTCGTATTCCTGCTGCTATTGCCGCTCCCAACTCAGGCTTTTGAAATTGACCTGCCTGTTGGGTTAGAAAAAGTTGCCCAAGATGAAAGTGCATTGGCCACCATAGCATTGCCATTGGGTGTTTGGGATGGATCTGAAGTGCCAAGTCGGCAACTTACCGGCAAAGTCATCCATACGGCTTTCCAAACCGATGTCACCACTAAGCCTGACTTTGTAGCAGCAGCAATACTTCAGCAACTTACCAAACAAGGCTACACATTGGCTTTGCAATGCACAGATCAGGCTTGTGGCGGATATGATTTTAAATTTTCTTTGCCTGTTATAGCTCCACCGGCAATGTATGTGGACCTTGGAAACTATATATTCTTAAGCGCCTATAAGGGCAACAATCGTGCGGTGTGGATATTAGTCAGCCGCTCATTGCAGCAGACACATATGCAGATTACTCAGCTGAGCCCTACAACTGATGCGACAGTACCACTTTCCGTCCTTCCCGATCCTACGAATACTGATCAACTGGAGACTCAACTGACTGAGGTAGGGCACTTCATACTACCAGATCTCACCTTTGAGGCAGGCTCAGCCACCTTGGACGGTGAGACATTTCTATCTTTGCAAACACTTGCTGAGTTTCTAAGCAAAAAGCCAGATCAATCTATCGTTTTAGTGGGACATACAGACTCTAGCGGGTCACACGACAAAAATCTGGAATTGTCCAAAGAAAGGGCCCAAGCTGTGCAGTCAATGTTGCTTGCACAATTCCCTAACATACAACCAGAGCGGATCACGTCTGAGGGGCTTGGATATTTTGCCCCAGTGGCCAGCAACTCCAGTCCTAAAGGTAGAGAAATGAACCGTCGCGTTGAGGCTGTACTTATCCCAACCGACTGACTTTGGCATTCAGACTCATTTAAACCCCACAAGAGATATTACTCTAAATATCTCGTAGTTATGAAAATCAATTATCTTCGATCTAAACAATAGCCTTTCAGCGCCTTAGCAGTGTGTTATCATTGGCGGGTTTGCAACAGATGATCCTACATATCTGAAAAGACTATCATAAAGAGAAAGTCTGCCTATTTGGCAGCCAGCTAACAAAACTTGGCTGACTGCCGGTATGACACTAGAGATCAAAGTACTCGTGTCGTTCTGCTTTAGCCCCTGGATGGGTCACAGCACCTTGGTAGGTCGCGCCAACCAGCTGCGCATATTTCCAAAGTGCTCCACTGGCATAGATCGTTTCTCGGGGACCTTTCCAATTGGCTTTGCGCTCAGCTAATTCTTCATCGCTCAGAGCCACCGACAACTCACCAGAGATTGCGTTGATCGTCACGACATCTCCTGTGTTAATCAAGGCAATTGGACCGCCGTAGGCAGCCTCTGGGCCTACATGGCCAACACAGAAGCCACGGGTTGCACCAGAGAAGCGGCCATCCGTAATCAGCGCTACTTTTTTGCCCATACCTTGGCCCGAAAGCGCCGCAGTGGTCGAGAGCATTTCGCGCATACCAGGACCACCAGATGGGCCTTCATTGCGGATAACTAGCACATCACCCTCTTCGTATGAGCGCTGCTTTACAGCCTCAAACGCCTCTTCTTCGCATTCGAACACTCGAGCCGGGCCCACAAAAATCTGATGTTGTGCACTGATACCAGCCACTTTAACAATCGCACCCTCAGGAGCTAAATTACCTTTGAGACCAACAACGCCACCAGTTTTGGTGATTGGTGTTTCGACTGGATAGATTACCCTGCCGTCTGCCTCGCGTTCGATAAGATCGAGCTCTTCACCCATGGATCGGCCCGTTGCGGTGATACAATCTTCGTGCATCAGGCCCGCTTTGCGCAGCTCTTTCATTACGACGGGCACGCCGCCTACCTCATAAAGATCTTTGGCAACATATTGGCCACCAGGCTTTAGGTCGACAAAATATGGCGTGTCGCGGAAAATATCGCAGACGTCATCAAGATAGAATTGCAAACCAGCTTCATGAGCAATCGCGGGCAGGTGCAGGCCAGCATTGGTTGAACCACCCGTACAAGCGACAACCCGCGCCGCGTTTTCAAGCGACTTTAATGTAACAATATCACGAGCACGGATGTTTTTTTCCAGTAGGTTCATTACCGCTTCGCCTGAGGCAATTGCGTATTGATCACGAGATTCATAAGGCGCAGGAGCCCCAGTTGAATTTGGCAAAGCCAAGCCGATTGCTTCGGCCACACATGCCATAGTGTTGGCAGTAAATTGGCCGCCGCAGGCTCCGGCTGATGGACAAGCGACGGCCTCAAGCTTTTCAAGCTCACAAGTCGACAGTGTGCCAGCCTGATGTTGGCCCACAGCTTCAAACACGTCTTGAACGGTTACATCCTTACCATTCATCCGACCCGGCAGGATTGAGCCACCATAAATAAAGACTGATGGAACGTTCAACCGCACCATAGCCATCATCATTCCAGGCAATGATTTATCACAACCAGCAAGACCCACCAGCGCATCATAGCAGTGCCCACGCATCGTAAGCTCAACACTGTCAGAGATTGCTTCGCGACTCGCCAATGAAGAGCGCATACCTTCATGACCCATTGCAATACCGTCTGTCACGGTAATTGTGGTGAATTCGCGCGGCGTACCTGCGGCGTGTTTTACGCCAAGCTTGGCAGCCTGCGCTTGCCGATTCAGGGAGATATTGCACGGAGCCGCCTCGTTCCAACAAGTTGCAACACCAATGAACGGCTGGGCAATCTCCTCAGCAGTCATGCCCATCGCATAGTAAAACGAACGGTGCGGAGCCCGCTCAGGACCCACCGATACATGGCGGCTGGGCAATTTTGATTTGTCGAATACGTGCTTATTCATTGCGGAACCTTTTGGCTAGAACTTTTCAGATTGTTTAGGCTGAGATGCGGCTAGGGGCAAGTCAACAGTTTCGATCCCAGCACGCTTTGAAAGCCTTTATTATATTCATAATAATAACTTATTGTTTAGAAGTTATTATTTTAACCTTTCCATGTCGTACAGCACAATTTAAAAGGACCTATGCCATACAACCTCCATGAGAGCCTCGTTGCTCCGGCCCGTGAAAAGTCAGGTGCTTTGCGACTGCTCTTCGGATCGGTGACAATCGTATTGCTTTACATGACAATGGTAATGCTCGGCGGCTACGCAGTTGTAGCAGTTATGGGCGAGGCATGGTTGCAGGCGGCTACCATATCACCGGGGCCAACCACACCAGGACAAATACTAACTATTTTGGGTAGTTTCGGCTTGATGATCGCAGCAGTTGGCGTGGTTGTCATCTTATTACACCATCGCAGCCCCGTAACTTTAGTGGGCGGTTTGCGTCCCGCCGCAACACAATTCCTCCAAGTAATACGCGGATTGGTCCCCTACATTGTCTTAATTGCAACGTTTAACTTTCTCACAGAAGATCTAATGCCAAATCTCCTCCTCGGACAATGGCTAATTCTTCTGCCCCTCACCTTACTTTTCTTATTAATCCAAGTCAGCGCTGAAGAATTGGTATTCCGCGGCTATCTTCAAAGTCAATTAGCCGCCCTTGGCCTCCATAAAAGCATTTGGATTTTGCTCCCATCAGTGTTGTTTGGCCTATTGCATTATGATCCGACCGTCATGGGAGGTGCCGCACCTTGGATTGTAATCTGGACCATTGGATTTGGAATATTGGCGGCAGACCTCACCGCGCGCAGTGGCACGCTGGGGCCCGCAATTGCCTTTCACTTCGCAGTAAATTTCATTTCAATCGCATTCATCGGCTTTAACGATTATCTCGGTGGGCTCGCCCTGTATGTTCACTCATTCTCAGTGACCAATACCACAACACTAATCACGTATCTGCCACTAGATGCCATCGGGATTCTGCTGGCCTATCTTTCAGTGCGTCTTGTACTGCGCAGGTGAGTTGCAATTTTCTACACAGGTGATTAACTGACCGTCATTGACATAAAACAGGGAAGCTCAGCAGTTGAATTGGATTTCTAACTACGTCCGGCCAAAAATAAATTCGCTGTTTTCACGCCGCGAAGTTCCTGAAAATCTTTGGACCAAATGCGCCGAATGCGGCACTATGCTGTTTCATCGCGAGTTGTCAGACAATCTGAACGTCTGTACCCATTGCGACCACCACATGGGCATAAGCCCACGGGCGCGCATGGAAGCCCTTTTTGACGGTGGCATTTTTATTGAGGTTGATGTGCCAAAGCCCATCACAGATCCTCTCCATTTCCGCGATCAAAAGAAATACCCCGATCGGATGAAAGCTGCACAAAAGAAAACTGGTGAGGCCGAGGCCATGCTAGTGGTTGAGGGCGACATTGGCCGCACCGGCATCGTTGCTGCTTGCCAAGACTTTGCCTTTATGGGTGGGTCCATGGGCATGTATGTTGGTAATGCTATTGTGGCCGCTGCCCAACGCGCGGTTGAATTGAAACGCCCTTTGGTTCTGTTTTCCGCCGCTGGCGGCGCACGAATGCAGGAAGGCATCCTCTCCTTGATGCAAATGCCGCGTACCACAGTAGCAGTTCAGATGCTCAAAGAAGCAGGCTTACCTTA
Source organism: Rhodobacteraceae bacterium ASP10-04a (assembly GCA_000981705.1). Lineage (GTDB taxonomy): Bacteria > Pseudomonadota > Alphaproteobacteria > Rhodobacterales > Rhodobacteraceae > Planktomarina > Planktomarina antarctica. The sequence goes on along the minus strand of LAQD01000005.1, from coordinate 5,008 downwards.
CATTGTAGTACTCACACACCCGACAACTGGCGGGGTGACAGCCTCCTACGCCATGCTGGGAGATGTGCATATCGCCGAGCCTAATGCGCTAATCTGTTTTGCTGGCCAAAGGGTGATTGAGCAAACTATTCGCGAGAAACTGCCTGAGGGCTTCCAAAGGGCGGAATACCTTTTAGATCATGGCATGCTAGACCGCGTAACCCATCGAACCGCCATGCGCGATGAGCTTATTACAATTACCCGACTGCTACTAAAGCAATCTCCCGCAATCAAAGGGGATCTGCCCAAACCTTCTGCAGCGGAAACTGCAGCAGGAACGGATCAAGTAAAGTGACATCAAAATCTTCGGACATCATCCTTGAGCGGATGATGGCGCTGCACCCAAAAATCATTGATCTGACCTTGGATCGTGTTTGGCGGCTGCTGGTCGCTTTAGGAAACCCACAAAACCATTTACCACCTGTTATTCACCTAGCAGGAACTAATGGGAAAGGCAGCACCCAAGCAATGATACGCGCGGGGCTGGAGGGGGAGGGCCACGTGGTTCATGCCTATACTTCACCCCATTTGGTCAAGTTTCACGAACGTATTCGGATTGCGGGCACACTGATCAGCGAAGCGGCTTTGAGCGCGCAACTGGATGCCTGCTATAATGCTAATGACGGCGAGACAATCACCTATTTCGAGATCACCACATGCGCCGCTTTACAAGCTTTCACCGAAACCCACGCGGATTACACCTTGCTAGAAACTGGCATGGGTGGCCGTTTGGATGTGACCAATGTAGTGGACCAGCCAAAAGCTTGTATCATCACCCCAGTTGATCTGGATCACCAACATTTTTTAGGTAACACTCTGGCCAAAATCGCCCACGAAAAAGCTGGCATATTAAAACGGGGTGTCACAGCCATCATTGCCCCTCAGCAAGACGAAGCGATGGAGGTAATCGAACGCCAGGCCGCAAAAATCGGCGCGCCATTGCTAGTTCATGGGCAAAATTGGCATGTAGGCGTTGAGGCCGAACGGCTAATCTATCAGGATGAGACTGGCTTACTAGATCTGCCTCTACCCAGCCTGCAAGGCCCCCACCAAATTCAAAACGCCGGCGCTGCTATTGCGACCCTACGCTTCCTTGGAATGGGTGAGACCGCTTGCACCGCTGCCGTCAGCCAAGCCTTTTGGCCTGGGCGCATGCAAAGGCTCCGCAATGGCCCATTAGTTGAAAACCTATCATGTAATGAAATTTGGCTTGACGGTGGCCACAACCCCGCCGCGGGCCGCGCGATTGCTGCCACTCTGGCTAACTTGGCCAAACGCGAAACCCATATAATTTGCGGCATGCTCAACACAAAAGACGTGCAAGGCTTTTTAGCAGCTTTTGGCACCGACTGCGCATCACTGACCACAATCACAATCCCCAATGAACCCAATGCGGTACCTGCTGCGGATTTGGCGGCCGCTGGGCGCGCTTGTGGGATAACCAGTTTTGAAGGCACAGATATAGACGAAGTCTTGAAGGGTCTGTCTCAACGCCACCCCGAGGCGCGGATCCTCATCTGCGGGTCACTCTATTTAGCGGGCCACGTTTTGCGCAAAAACGACAAAAGCGCTTAATTCTGACCCCAGTTACCTTTGGCCCCAATCTTCCGCCTGCATCTCGCGCAGACGCGATGCCGTGCGCTCGAATTCAAAGCTACCTGTGCCCCTGGGGTACAACTCCTCAGGTTTGGCTGCAGCAGAGGCAATAAGGCCAATGCCTGCCTCATAGACGGCATCGATCAGCGTCACAAATCGTTTGGCTTCACTAAAATTATCACGGCCCAGTAGTGGGATATCATCAAGCACTAAAACTTTGGCTTCCTGCGCCAGCGCTAAATAATCGCCAGCACCAAGCGGTTGACCACAGAGCTCCAAGAAGGAGATCCGTGCAATCCCATTGCGAAAAGCCGGAATTATAATCTGGCGCGACTTTACCTCAAGCGCGAAGACTTGCCCAGGACCACCCGCCAGTTCCAACCAGATCTGATCCAAACCTGCCCTAGCAGCATCCCCTAAGGGTGTGAAATAACTTTGCCGTCCCACCATGCGATTTTGTCGGTAGTCTGTCGGAGAGGCCAACTCATGCACAACCATTTTCTGCTGCAAAAGCGCAATAAATGGCAAGAATAGCTGCCGGTTTAATCCGTTTTTATAAAGATCATTGGGGTGCCGGTTTGAAGTTGCAACAATCGTAATACCAGCATTAAATAGGGCCTCAAACAACCTCCCCACCAGCATTGCATCAGTAATATCAGTTATTTGCATCTCGTCAAAAGCCAAGCAGCTGATCCCTCCAGCCATCTCCCGTGCAACGGGTTGGATAGCGTCCGCAATCCCCTGAGATCTAGCGCGGGCAATGCCGATATGAACGTCCTGCATGAAGGCATGGAAATGGACTCGGCGCACCGAAGCACCCATGCTGCGGGCAAACATATCCATCAACATTGATTTGCCACGCCCGACCCCGCCCCAGAGATAGATGCCCTTTGGCGTTGTCGCAGGTTTGCGAAACCATCCCCGCTTGCGCGGTTGGTGCAATTCCAAGCGCAAATTTTCTAATTCCAGCAAAATTGCCTCTTGGGCTGGGTCCGCCTGCAAAGAACAATTGTGCAAGGCGTCAGAATATATTTGGATCAAGCTCATATCCTCCATTACCCCCGCCCTGAGCCGGGTGCAAATGTTCAATTTACCTATACGTCACATTCTATTTATGCGGGGATTGCTCTTGCGAAGATTACAATAGCTCCTACTAGTTGCCCCATGAAACAAACCGCTCTTTTTACCCCCGTGTTGATAGCAGGCTGTATTATTGTGATGCTTAGCTTTGCAGTGCGCGCGTCCTTTGGCGTATTTCAAATTCCGGTGGCGGAGGAATTTGGCTGGTTGAGGACCGAGTTTTCCATGGCAATCGCTTTGCAAAACCTCTTTTGGGGTATTGGCCAACCAATCTTTGGGGCAATCGCGGACAAGGTGACTGATCGTAAAGCTATTATTTTGGGCGGGTTGGTCTATGCGCTAGGTTTAGTTTTATCCTCTACAGCCGTAACTCCGGGTGCAATGCAGCTATACGGCATACTGGTGGGATTTGGTATTGCGGGCACAGGCTTTGGTGTAATCCTTGCAGTAGTTGGCCGCGCGGCCTCCGATGAAAACAGATCAATGTCTTTGGCAATCGCCACCGCTGCAGGTTCAGCCGGCCAAGTGATAGGGGCCCCACTCGCGGAGTATTTGCTAGGTTATATGGCATGGCAAAACGTCTTTATCACCTTCGCGGCCATCGTAATTGGCTCCTTGATTTTCCTACCAATGATGAAAACTAGCCATGAGGCCAGTAAGGCAGAACTGGAAGAAAGTATCGGCCAGGTTTTGGTGAAAGCTTTCAAAGACCCCAGCTATTCGCTAATTTTTCTGGGCTTTTTCTCTTGTGGCTATCAGCTTGCTTTTATTACGGCACATTTTCCAGCTTTCGTGACTGAGCTTTGTGGTCCAATTATGCCT
>LAQD01000005.1:440-1329 GCA_000981705.1 Rhodobacteraceae bacterium ASP10-04a | reverse complement strand
CTGTTTATCGCCCTGCCAATCACCCCTATATCAGTGGTCATATTCTCCTTCGCCATGGGCTCACTCTGGCTGGCCACTGTGCCACTCACATCCGGCTTGATCGCACACATCTACGGACTGCGCTATATGGGCACATTATACGGAATTGTATTCTTTTCCCACCAGCTTGGCAGTTTTTTAGGCGTCTGGCTGGGGGGGGAAATGTACGACATTTATGGCACCTATACCGCCGTGTGGTGGGTGGGCGTTGGCATTGGTCTATTCAGCGCCATCGTACACTTACCCATTAAGGAACGGCCCTTACCGCTTGGGGTTGCGAAGGTTCCTGCATGACAGAATTTGCACCTACCATGTTAAACGATTACATGAACTTAGGTGCGTATAAATTTAGCTGTGTTGGAGTGAGAAAATGATAAAAAAAGGTGTGAGCCTCAATATCTTTCTTGCGGTCTATATTTTATTCTCGCTAGCTTTTCACCAAGGCCCACTAATAAAATGGTTAGGCGCCATAGTTAATTTCTCGTCATTCTCTGGAGTTTCTGCATTTCTTTTCATCGAAGTGCTCAGTATTTTGCTTTGGGTCATACTTCTGACTCCTATATTTCTTATCTCCATAAGATTAGGAAAATTTCTTGCTGTCGTTTTACTATTTGTGAATGCCACTGCGACTTTTTGGATGAACAGCCTGGGTATCGTCATCAATCAAGAGCTTATTGCTAGCTTATTTTTCACCGATTATTCAGAAGCCTCTGGATTTCTTAATCAACAATATCTTATCCATCTCCTTATTTTTGGCCTCACACCTTCGGTTTTTTTAGTTTTGGTACCAATTAAGCCTATGAAACGGCTTAAAATATCTGGATACCCAATCGGTGCAGGGCTCATATTA
>LAQD01000005.1:0-318 GCA_000981705.1 Rhodobacteraceae bacterium ASP10-04a | reverse complement strand
ATTATTCCAGATACTACGGGGAGTTTGCACTGTTGCCCGATGGTTCTATTGAAGATAATAAACCAGGGTTGGTTGTTTTAGTTATTGGAGAATCGTCGCGGGCGGCAAGCTACAGCTATTACGGCTACGAACGCCCGATCAATCAAGCAACCCAAGCAGTCGGATTTATTGCTCTACCTAAAAGTAAATCTTGCGCAACCAGCACAATGATCACCACCGGCTGCATCCTATCAGCCAAGGGCCGTGCTGACTGGAAAGAGGCAGCCACAGAGCCTTTGCCGTCATACTTGCATCGCTTAGGGGTCAAGACATTTGTGA
>LAQD01000004.1:36988-40521 GCA_000981705.1 Rhodobacteraceae bacterium ASP10-04a | reverse complement strand
CCACTCGTACCTGTTGACACCCTAACCGACTCTGCATATACGCGCCTCATCTGCCATGGGGGATACCTCATTGTGCAACATCAAAATTTAAAGTGGTCAAGAACAGCTAGCTGTTCCTCTGGAACCCCCGCCGCGCCCCCCATTTTTAGGAAGGGATGCGGTTTTGGTTGTGCTTTGGCGAAAAATTACCGCGATCAGACGCGGAAACCGGCGATGGGTAACTGACCTGGCGCTTAACATTGGAACCGGTGGGGACTATTCCCATCACCTTATTTGTCTAGACGGGAAGAGAACCGCCAATGCCAACGATCCAACAGCTGATCCGGAAACCCCGGCAGCCTAAAATAAAACGTAGCAAGTCTATGCACTTGCAGGAATGCCCACAAAAACGTGGCGTTTGTACACGCGTATACACAACAACTCCAAAAAAGCCGAACTCGGCGATGCGGAAGGTTGCAAAAGTGCGCCTCACCAATGGTTTTGAGGTCATCAGCTATATTCCTGGTGAAAGCCACAACTTACAAGAACACTCGGTTGTTCTCATTCGTGGTGGACGGGTCAAAGACCTTCCCGGTGTGCGTTACCACATCCTGCGCGGTGTTCTGGATACCCAGGGCGTCAAAGATCGTAAGCAGCGTCGTTCTAAATACGGCGCGAAGCGTCCTAAGTAAGGGAATCAAGATATGTCACGTCGTCACGCCGCTGAAAAGCGATCTGTTTTACCTGATGCCAAATATGGTGATCTCGTACTAACAAAATTTATGAACAACTTGATGCTTGATGGTAAAAAATCCATAGCCGAACGCATCGTTTATGGCGCTCTTGAGCGTGTTGAAACGAAAGTAAAGCGCGCGCCTATCGAGATGTTCCACGAAGCATTAGAAAACATTAAACCTTCTGTCGAGGTGCGTTCGCGCCGCGTTGGTGGGGCTACGTATCAGGTGCCTGTTGAAGTGCGTCCTGAACGTCGCGAAGCTCTTGCGATCCGCTGGCTGATTACCGCTAGCCGCAAGCGTAACGAGAACACTATGGAAGAGCGTCTTGCTGGTGAATTGTTGGACGCGGTGCAATCCCGTGGCAACGCCGTCAAAAAGCGCGAAGATACTCACAAAATGGCCGACGCAAATAAAGCGTTCAGCCATTACCGCTGGTAACCCCACAGAGGCTGAACAGATATGGCACGCGAATATCCACTAGAGCTGTACCGCAACTTCGGTATCATTGCACACATTGATGCAGGTAAGACTACGTGTTCTGAACGTATCCTTTATTATACTGGTAAAGAGCATAACATCGGTGAAGTGCACGATGGTGCTGCAACCATGGACCACATGGAGCAAGAGCAGGAGCGTGGTATAACTATTACGTCTGCCGCGACAACTACTTTCTGGGAGCGTACAGAAGACGGTATTACGCCGGAAGGTCCTAAGCACCGTTTCAACATTATCGATACGCCTGGCCACGTTGACTTCACGATTGAGGTCGAACGGTCACTGGCTGTTCTCGATGGTGCGGTTTGTGTTTTGGATGGGAATGCTGGTGTTGAGCCTCAAACTGAAACGGTTTGGCGTCAGGCTGATCGCTATAAAGTCCCGCGTATGGTTTTTGTTAACAAAATGGACAAAACTGGAGCAGATTTTTTTAACTGTGTTGCCATGATTGAAGACCGTACTGGCGCAAGCGCTATTCCAATATCTTTCCCAATTGGGGCCGAAACTGAGCTTGAAGGTTTGGTTGATCTTGTCACGATGGAAGAGTGGTTGTGGGATGGTGAAGACCTTGGTGCTTCCTGGATAAAAGCCCCCATACGTGAAAGTCTGCAAGATTCTGCTGCTGAATGGCGTAGTAAGTTGATTGAAGCGGCTGTTGATCAAGATGACGATGCGATGATGGAGTACTTGGAGGGCAATGAGCCTGATGTTGCTACTTTGCGCAAACTAATTCGCAAGGCGACTTTATCTATGGCATTCGTGCCTGTGCTTGGTGGCTCAGCATTTAAGAATAAAGCTGTTCAGCCATTGTTGAATGCAGTTATTGACTATTTGCCTAGCCCACTCGATGTGGTTGACTATATGGGCTTTAAGCCTGGTGATGATACAGAAACTCGCGATCAAGCTCGCCGTGCAGATGATGACATGCCTTTCTCAGCTCTTGCGTTTAAAATTTGGAATGATCCCTTTGTAGGTTCCTTGACCTTTACTCGAATTTACTCTGGTAAGTTGGAAAAAGGCGACAATTTTCTGAATTCGACTAAGGGTAAAAAAGAACGGGTTGGCCGCATGATGATTATGCATTCCAATGACCGCGATGAAATCTCCGAAGCATTTTCAGGCGATATTATCGCTCTTGGTGGCTTAAAGGAGACGACTACGGGTGACACGCTTTGTGCTGTGAATGCTCCGGTTGTTCTTGAGACAATGACGTTCCCGGTTCCTGTGATCGAGATTGCTATTGAGCCTAAAACTAAGGGTGACCAAGAGAAAATGGGCCTGGCTTTGCAAAGGCTTTCTGCTGAGGATCCGTCTTTCCGTGTCGAAACTGATATTGAATCGGGTCAGACCATCATGAAGGGTATGGGCGAGTTACATCTTGATATTCTAGTGGACCGTATGCGTCGTGAATTTAAAGTAGAAGCTAATATCGGCGCTCCGCAGGTGGCCTATCGTGAGACTATCGGTCATGAAGTGACGCATAGCTATACCCACAAAAAGCAATCGGGTGGATCTGGCCAATATGGTGAAGTCAAATTATTAATTACTCCAACCATTCCTGGCGAAGGTTATTCTTTTGAATCTCGCGTTGTTGGTGGATCTGTTCCAAAGGAATATATCCCTGGTGTAGAGAAGGGAATACGCTCTGTAATGGATAGTGGTCCTTTGGCTGGCTTCCCCGTGATCGACTTCAAAGTCGCTTTGCTTGAAGGTAAGTATCACGATGTTGACTCATCGGTCCTCGCTTTTGAAATCGCGGGCCGGATGTGTATGCGTGAGGGCATGCGCCTTGCCGGAGCTAAATTACTTGAGCCCATCATGAAAGTCGAAGTGATAACGCCGGACGAATATACTGGTGGGATCATTGGAGATTTGACGTCCCGCCGTGGCCAAGTTCAGGGCCAAGACGGTCGTGGCAACGCAATTGCAATTGATGCATTTGTCCCGCTGGCCAATATGTTTGGATACATCAATACTTTGCGCTCGATGTCTTCTGGCCGCGCCAACTTTTCAATGCAGTTTGACCATTATGAGCCTGTTCCGTCGAATATCTCTGAAGAGATTCAGGCGAAATTTGCATAAACGTGGTGGGCCATCGGCCCACCCTACATAAACCCGTAGGGTGGGCATTCTGCCCACCGCCACGAACAAAAAGAGGAGCCTCCCATGGCCAAAGCAAAGTTTGAACGTTTAAAACCACACGTAAATATCGGCACGATTGGTCACGTTGACCACGGCAAGACAACCTTGACGGCTGCGATCACGAAGCAATTTGGTGACTTTCAGGATTATGCGTCGATTGACTCGGCACCTGAAGAGCGT
>LAQD01000004.1:35954-36909 GCA_000981705.1 Rhodobacteraceae bacterium ASP10-04a | reverse complement strand
ATGTGAAGAACATGATCACTGGTGCGGCACAAATGGATGGTGCGATCTTGGTTGTGAATGCGGCCGACGGCCCAATGCCACAGACCCGTGAGCACATTTTGTTGGGTCGCCAAGTTGGTATTCCTTACATGGTTGTTTACATGAACAAAGTTGACCAAGTTGACGACGATGAGTTGTTGGAATTGGTTGAAATGGAAATTCGTGAGTTATTGTCCAAATACGAATACCCTGGCGATGACATTCCAATCATCCCAGGCTCTGCCTTGGCCGCTTTGGAAGATCGTGATGCTGCAATCGGTTCAGAATCCATCTCGAAATTGATGGCTGCTGTTGACGAATACATCCCAACACCAACTCGGGCTATTGACCAGCCTTTCTTGCTGCCAATCGAGGATGTATTCTCGATCTCAGGTCGTGGTACAGTTGTAACTGGGCGTATTGAACGTGGTGTGATCAATGTGGGCGAAGAGATCGAAATCGTGGGTATCCGTGATACAACGAAATCTGTTTGTACTGGCGTTGAAATGTTCCGCAAATTGTTGGACCGTGGGGAGGCTGGCGACAATGTTGGCGTTCTGTTGCGCGGTATCGACCGTGCTGGTGTTGAGCGCGGCCAAATTCTTTGCAAGCCAGGTTCTGTTAAGCCACACACTAAATTTGAAGCAGAAGCATATATTCTGACCAAAGATGAGGGTGGTCGTCATACACCATTCTTTGCCAACTATCGTCCACAGTTTTACTTCCGGACTACAGACGTAACAGGCACAGTTGTTCTCCCAGAGGGTACAGAAATGGTCATGCCGGGTGATAACTTGAAGTTCAATGTTGAGCTGATCGCCCCTATTGCCATGGAACTTGGTTTGCGCTTTGCTATCCGCGAAGGTGGCCGTACGGTTGGCGCTGGTGTTGTTTCTAAAATCCACGAGTGATTATTAACGCAGGCCTCTAACTCGAG
>LAQD01000004.1:27334-35708 GCA_000981705.1 Rhodobacteraceae bacterium ASP10-04a | reverse complement strand
AGAAATCTCGTGACCAGTTTGAAATCCGCACGCACAAGCGCCTGCTGGATATCGTTGATCCAACACCACAGACCGTGGACGCGCTTATGAAGCTCGACCTGGCTGCGGGTGTTGACGTGCAAATCTCAGTTTAAGGGGAGTATAAAAAATGCGCTCTGGAGTTATTGCAAAAAAAGTCGGCATGACCCGACTGTTTATGGAAGATGGTAAACAGATCCCAGTGACTGTTCTGTCTTTAGATGGGTTGCAGGTTGTTGCACAACGGACCACCGATTTGGATGGCTACACAGCCGTACAATTGGGTGCTGGTTCTGCGAAAGCAAAACGTACAAGCCAAGCTATGCGCGGGCATTTCGCGAGGGCTAATGTTGCGCCTAAACGCAAAGTTGCTGAGTTTCGGGTTTCTGCTGAAAATCTTATAGAAGTAGGTGCTGAAATCTCAGCCGAGCACTTCCTTGAGGGCCAAATGGTTGATGTGTCTGGTACATCAATCGGTAAAGGTTTTCAGGGCGCTATGAAGCGTTGGAACTTTAAAGGTCTGCGTGCAACACACGGTGTTTCTATTAGCCACCGTTCGCATGGTTCCACTGGTCAGTGCCAAGATCCCGGTAAGGTGTTCAAGGGCAAGAAAATGGCTGGTCACATGGGTGCGGCGAAAGTCACAACCCAAAATCTGGAAGTTATTCGCACCGATGCCGATCGCGGTCTGATCATGGTCAAAGGTGCTGTACCAGGTTCTAAAGGTGGCTGGGTCACAATCAAAGATGCGATGAAAAAGAAATTGCCGGACGGCGTTCCTTTTCCAGCAGCCATCAAAACAGCAGCCGCACAGGTCGAAGCTCCCGTAGCTGACGCTCCTGCGGAAGGCGGTGAAGCATGAAACTAGATGTCATCAAACTAGACGGCGGCAAAGCCGGTTCTATTGATCTTGACGAGGCGTTGTTTGGCCTTGAGCCCCGCGTAGACATTCTGCACCGTGTTGTGCGCTGGCAGCGTAACAATGCTCAGGCTGGCACTCACAAGGTTAAAACACGTTCAGAAGTGAGCTACTCCACTAAGAAAATCTATCGTCAGAAGGGTACTGGTGGCGCTCGTCACGGTGCTCGTTCTGCTCCGATTTTTCGTGGTGGTGGTGTATATAAGGGCCCAACTCCTCGTAGTCATGGGCATGACCTGCCTAAGAAAGTGCGGGTACTAGGCCTAAAGCACGCTTTATCAGCGAAAGCCAAAGCCGGTGAACTGGTCGTGATTGATGCGGCTGTTTCAGACGGTAAAACAGGCGCGCTCGCCAAAATGATAGCAAACCTCGGATGGAAACGAGCTTTAATCATCGATGGTGTCGCTGTGAATGAAAACTTTGCACAGGCTGCACGTAACATTGAAGGCTTGGATATTCTGCCAACAATGGGTGCAAATGTGTTTGATATCCTGAAACGTGACACCTTGGTGATCACTAAAGCAGGTTTGGAAGCTTTGGAGGCCCGTTTGAAATGAGCGCGAAACCAGAACATTACGATGTAATCCGCAAGCCGATCATTACTGAAAAAACAACTATGGCATCTGAGAATGGTGCTGTTGTATTTGAAGTGGCGATTGACAGTAATAAACCTACCATCAAAGAAGCGATAGAAAGCTTGTTTGATGTGAAAGTTAAAGCGGTTAACACCACCATCACCAAGGGTAAGGCTAAGCGCTTCCGCGGCATGTTGGGTAAACGTAAAGACGTTAAGAAGGCCTACGTGACCCTTGAAGAAGGTAACACAATCGACGTCTCCACCGGCCTGTAACGGTGTAAACTTGAGTTAGAGAAGCCCTGCCGGCAGCGGTGGGGCTTTTGTTTGTTTAGGATTATCGCCTGCTACAGTATGCTGACCGCATTTTGGGATCAATGGTTCGTCGCTAGAAGGAGACTTAAAGGTCTATTTAGTATGCGTATCCTGTACCTACCTCTTGCCTCCATTGCACCCCCCTGTTATCAGCCAACAACGTCACCACCCCAGATTCGTCTGGGGTGGTGACGTTCGGGGAAACCCAATTAGAACGGGGACCTTCGGGGCCCTAAACACCAGCGGTCTTTTGGGACTGCATGAAGCAAACGGAAGACAGAAAGCATGGCATTAAAGTCGTATAAACCGACGACGCCAGGCCAGCGTGGGCTGGTACTGATCGACCGTTCGGAGCTTTGGAAAGGACGTCCTGTCAAGACTCTCACAGAGGGTTTGACAAAATCGGGCGGCCGGAACAATACCGGGCGGATCACATCGCGTCGTCGCGGCGGTGGGGCAAAACGCCTTTACCGTATTGTGGACTTCAAACGGAATAAGTTTGATGTTTCAGCAACAGTGGAACGGATCGAATATGACCCGAACCGGACAGCATTCATCGCTCTCATTAAATATGAAGACGGTGAGCAAGCTTACATACTAGCACCACAGCGTTTGGCTATTGGTGACAAGGTTGTTGCGGCTGCAAAAGCCGATATCAAACCTGGTAACGCAATGCCTTTTTCAGGCATGCCTATTGGTACAATCATCCACAACATCGAGCTGAAAGCGGGTAAGGGTGGGCAGATTGCCCGTGCTGCAGGTACCTATGCTCAGTTTGTTGGGCGGGATGGTGGCTATGCGCAGATTCGCCTGTCATCTGGTGAGTTGCGTTTAGTGCGCCAGGAATGCATGGCTACTATCGGTGCTGTGTCGAACCCGGACAACTCAAACCAGAACTTCGGTAAAGCCGGTCGTATGCGTCACAAGGGCGTTCGTCCTTCTGTACGTGGTGTGGTTATGAACCCGGTCGATCACCCGCACGGTGGTGGTGAAGGTCGGACGTCTGGTGGTCGTCATCCGGTTTCTCCTTGGGGGAAGCCAACTAAGGGCGCCCGTACTCGCAATAAAAACAAAGCGTCACAAAAGCTTATTATTCGCTCGCGTCACGCCAAGAAAAAGGGGCGCTAATAGATGTCTCGTTCCGTATGGAAAGGTCCTTTTGTGGATGCTTACGTGCTTAAGAAAGCCGAAGCAGCCAGCGAAAGCGATCGTAACAATGTTATCAAGATTTGGTCGCGTCGTTCAACAATCTTACCCCAATTTGTGGGTTTGACCTTTGGTGTTTATAACGGCCGGAAGCATATTCCTGTCAATGTAACTGAAGAAATGATTGGCCAAAAGTTTGGTGAATTTTCGCCGACCCGCACATATCACGGGCACACGGCCGATAAAAAAGCGAAGCGGAAATAAGCTATGAGCAAGGATAAAAATCCCCGCCGCGTGGCTGATAATGAAGCAATGGCGAAAACGCGCATGCTTCGGACGTCCCCGCAAAAGCTAAACTTAGTTGCCCAAATGATACGTGGCAAAAAGGTTAACAAAGCTTTGACCGATCTTACCTTCTCTAAGAAGCGGATTGCTGACGATGTAAAAAAATGTCTTCAGTCTGCAATTGCTAATGCTGAAAACAATCATAATTTAGATGTTGATGAGCTGGTAGTGGCTGAAGCGTATGTTGGTAAGAACTTGACCATGAAGCGCGGTAGGCCTCGCGCCCGTGGCCGGTTTGGGAAGATCGTTAAGCCATTTTCCGAATTGACTATTTTGGTTCGCCAGGTTGAGGAGCAAGCGTAATGGGAAATAAAGTCAACGCAATTGGTATGCGTCTTCAGATTAACCGTACCTGGGACAGTCGTTGGTATGCAGATACTAAAGACTATGGAAACCTTTTACTTGAGGACCTGAAAATTCGGGAGTTCGTAGGTAAAGAGTGTAAACAAGCCGGCATCAGCCGCGTGATTATTGAACGTCCACACAAGAAATGTCGGGTCACAATCCATACTGCACGTCCAGGTGTTATTATTGGTAAAAAAGGTGCAGATATCGAAGGCTTGCGTCTAAAAGTTGCCTCTATGACTGATAGCGAGCTGCACCTCAACATTGTTGAAGTGCGCAAGCCTGAGCTTGACGCTGCATTGGTTGCCGAAGGTATTGCACAGCAATTGGAGCGTCGGGTTTCTTTCCGTCGTGCTATGAAGCGTGCAGTTCAGAGTGCAATGCGGATGGGCGCCTTGGGTATTCGTGTGAATGTTGCAGGTCGCTTGGGTGGTGCTGAGATTGCGCGTACGGAATGGTACCGTGAGGGACGAGTTCCGTTGCACACCCTTCGTGCTGACATTGATTATGCTCCTGCAGAAGGTCTAACCGCTTATGGTATCATTGGTATCAAGGTCTGGATTTTTAAAGGCGAAATCATGGAACATGATCCAGCAGCGCGTGATCGTAAATCGCAAGAATTGCAAGATGGCCCAGCACCTCGTGGTGCAGGTGGCAATCGCCGCAACGACCGCTAAGGAGAAGAAAAATGCTTCAACCAAAGCGTACTAAATTCCGCAAGATGCACAAAGGCCGTATCCATGGCGAAGCTAAGGGTGGCAGCACTCTTAATTTTGGCTCATTCGGTCTCAAGGCCACTCAACCTGAGCGTATTACAGCGCGTCAGATTGAAGCTGCTCGTCGGGCAATGACGCGTCACATGAAACGTCAAGGTCGTGTATGGATCCGGATTTTCCCAGACCTGCCTGTAACGTCTAAGCCAACTGAAGTTCGGATGGGTAAAGGTAAAGGTTCAGTTGATTTTTGGTCTGCCAAAGTCAAACCGGGTCGCGTTATGTTCGAAATTGACGGTGTATCGGACGTTGTTGCCCGTGAGGCTCTGCGCCTTGCTGCAATGAAACTTCCTGTCAAAACTCGCGTTGTTGTTCGCGAAGATTGGTAAACAGCTTGAGTAGGGTGTTACCTGCTTTATCACATTCAGCCCCTGCCGAGCCATCGGCGGGGGCTATTTAGTTTTATGACCAGCTATAATTAAAGCTTACGGAAATACGATCTTCATCAGCCATATTTATTGGCACCTCATGGCGAAGCCAGCTTTCCCAAAGCAAAACATCTCCAACCTGAGGCTTGGCATAGATAAAGGATTGTAGCTCTTCGCGTGCCGTCTTGGTTCGGGTAGGTGCCGCCATCATCATGGCCAGTCGCGGGTCTTCAAACTTAATGGCGCTTGTGCCCTTAGGCATTGCAACATAGGTGGTCCCACTTATCACTGAGTGAGGGTGTATATGAGCCGTATGAACTCCACCAAAGGGTAGGATGTTGATCCATAAGCTGTCGAGGGCGAGCCTTTTATCTCCTAGGTCAAATTCAAGATCCTGCGCAAAAGCTGCAACGTGTTGGTTGAGCGCTTGGATAACCTCCTTAAAAATTGGGAAGCGCCAATCAAGATCTGTGAGTGAGGCGTAACTGGTGTAGCCAGGGAAATCGTTTTCCTCGCACCAAGCTTGGCCAGCTTCATCGTCCTCAGCAATAGCAAGGCAGGAGTTTTCTAGCTCTGAGGAATCAATAGCCTGGCCTAATTTGGTCAAACTTGTTTGGTAAAGGCGGGTTGCGAAAAGCGATTTTATATCAGACATGTTTGTATTCTATCTGACTGATTAGCGTAGTACGAGAGAGAACTGTAGTGGTTTTCCAAGCTGCGGTGTGCCGACTGGGCCCTCTCGGCAATTGGTGGGGCGAGAGTCCCTAAAAAATAGAGTCATTGGGGTTGCTAAGTGCTGCATTCCCCACTAAAGCAACAGCTCATGATCTCCACTGGAATCAGGGTAACCCCTAGTGAGCCCACCAGTGATGTTGAAAGGAAAAGGCTATGAATGCCAACGAACTTCGGGATAAGACCCCCGACCAGCTCCGTGACGAGTTGGTAGCATTAAAAAAAGAGGCTTTTAACTTGCGTTTTCAGCAAGCGACTGGCCAAATGGAAAACACAAGCCGTATGCGTCAGGTGCGACGTGGCGTGGCGCAGGTCAACACAATTTTAAATCAAAAAGCGGCCGCCGCCGCAGGCGAGGAGTAAGCCTTATGCCCAAACGTATCCTGTCCGGCGTCGTTACATCGAACCAAAATGAACAGACCGTGACTGTATCAGTAGAGCGCCGTTTTAAGCACGCTTTGCTTCAGAAAACTATTCGTAAGTCCAAAAAGTATCGGGCCCACGATGAAAAGAATGCTTTCAATGTAGGTGATCTCGTTCGTATCCAAGAATGCGCGCCTAAATCGAAAACTAAACGCTGGGAAGTTATTGCAGAATAACGTCGCAGATTAATCGAAACCCTGGGGGATATTGCGGCATCGCACCCCATAGGTCGGGAGTAACCACATGATCCAGATGCAAACAAATCTGGATGTAGCTGATAATAGCGGCGCACGCCGTGTTCAGTGCATCAAGGTTTTGGGTGGTTCCAAGCGTAAGTACGCATCCGTAGGTGACGTTATCGTTGTCTCGGTTAAGGAAGCCATCCCACGTGGCCGTGTAAAGAAGGGTGACGTCCGCAAGGCCGTTGTCGTTCGCACAGCTAAAGAAGTTCGCCGTGAAGACGGTACAGCGATCCGTTTTGATCGTAATGCAGCAGTTATTCTCAACAATGCTAATGAGCCCGTAGGTACACGTATCTTCGGCCCTGTAGTTCGGGAGTTACGCGCCAAGAATTTCATGAAAATTATCTCTCTTGCACCTGAGGTGCTTTGATATGGCCGCTAAATTAAAAAAGGGCGACAAGGTCGTCGTCTTGACCGGTAAAGATAAGGGTAAGCAGGGCGAAATTTCCTCTGTAAATCCATCTGCTGGTAAAGCTATAGTAGACGGCCTGAACATGGCCATTCGACATACTAAGCAATCACAGTCCGATCAGGGCGGCCGCATTCCATTAGCGATGCCGATCCAGTTGTCAAACTTGGCTCTGATTGACAGCAAGGGTAAGGCAACCCGCATTGGTTTCCGTGAAGAAGACGGCAAAAAAGTGCGTTTTGCAAAATCAACTGGGGAGACTGTGTGATGTTGGACACAGCAAACTACACTCCGCGTCTAAAAACACTTTACGCGACTGAAATTAAGGCCGCAATGAAGGAAGAGTTTGGTTACAAAAGCGACATGATGATACCGCGTTTAGATAAAGTTGTTCTAAATATGGGTGTCGGTGATGCCGTTAAGGATACCAAAAAAGTAAAGCACGCCCAAGAAGCCCTGACATTGATTGCAGGTCAAAAAGCCGTGGTTACTAAAGCCAAGAATTCTATTGCGGGTTTCCGAGTGCGTGAAGACATGCCTTTGGGTACCAAGGTTACTTTACGTGGCGATCGCATGTATGAATTCATGGACCGTCTGATCACAATCGCATTGCCACGTGTACGTGACTTCCGCGGCGTGAAAAGTTCTTCGTTCGATGGTCGTGGCAACTATGCCATGGGCCTTAAAGAGCACATCGTGTTTCCAGAAATCGATTTCGATACTGTCATCGACATGCTGGGCATGGACATAATTATCTGTACTGACGCTAAGTCAGATGCAGAAGCCAAAGCGCTGTTGAAGCATTTCAACATGCCCTTCAACAGCTAAGGATCTGCGATATGGCTAAAAAATCAATGATCGCCCGCGAAGTGAAGCGCCAGAAGTTGGTGGACAAGTATGCCACTAAACGTGCTGAACTTAAAGGTATCGCGCGCGACGAATCCCGCCCCATGGAAGAGCGTTTCAAGGCACAGCTTAAGCTGGCCAAATTGCCACGTAATTCATCTGCAACACGACTTCATAACCGTTGTCAGCTCACCGGACGCCCTCACGCTTACTACCGTAAGTTAAAGGTTAGTCGGATCGCGCTGCGGGAACTTGGCTCATCTGGCCAGATCCCCGGTATGGTTAAGTCAAGCTGGTAAGGAGTTTAAAAAATGAACGATCCTATCGGTGATATGCTGACACGTATTCGTAACGCTTCGTTGCGCGGCAAATCTACAGTGGAAACGCCTGCTTCTAAGGGGCGTGCATGGGTATTGGATGTCCTAGCTGACGAAGGCTACATCCGTGGATATGAAAAAACCACTGGTAAAGATGGCCACCCAGCTATCGAAATCAGCCTCAAATATTATGATGGCACGCCTGTAATTCGCGAAGTTAAGCGCGTTTCCAAGCCTGGCCGTCGTGTTTATTTGGGTGTAAAAGACATCCCGGTTGTCCGTCAGGGCTTGGGTGTGTCGATTGTCTCCACCTCTCGGGGTGTGATGTCGGATTCTAGCGCACGAGCCAACAATGTTGGTGGCGAAGTGCTCTGCACGGTCTTCTAGGAGTAAGGTATGTCTCGTATTGGTAAAAAACCGGTCGAGCTGCCCTCAGGTGTTTCTGCATCTGTGTCCGGCCAGACCATTGAAGTTAAGGGGCCAAAAGCGACCCGTAGCTTCACCGCCACTGATGATGTGACCATCACAGTACAAGAAAATAACGTATCGGTTGAGCCTCGCGGCAAATCCAAGCGTGCGCGTCAGCAGTGGGGTATGTCCCG
>LAQD01000004.1:14966-27097 GCA_000981705.1 Rhodobacteraceae bacterium ASP10-04a | reverse complement strand
CGGAAACCAGAGCCTTATAAAGGCAAAGGTATCAAATACAAAGATGAGTATATCTTCCGTAAAGAAGGTAAGAAGAAGTAGGGACCCAGGAAATGGCTAATAGCAAAAGAACTCTGTTTCTGAAGCGCCGCCTGCGCGTTCGGAACAAATTGCGGAAAATCAACACTGGAAAGCCCCGGTTGTCGGTTCACCGCTCCTCGAAAAATATCTCGGTTCAGGTGATCGACGATATCCAAGGTGTAACCTTGGCATCGGCGTCTACTCTTGAAAAGGGCCTTGGTTTTTTCGGTAAAAACAATGTGGACGCCTCTGCAAAAGTTGGCTCTGTTATTGCAGAGCGTGCGAAAAAAGCAGGTGTTGAAGAAGTACTCTTTGACCGTGGCGGCCGTCTCTTTCACGGGAAAGTTAAGGCTTTGGCCGAAGCTGCTCGCGAAGGCGGGTTGAAATTCTAAAATTAGTGTAGGCGAGCCTTACTGCTCGCCTCGATGATGCAGCGGCTTCAGGCTGACGGACATCGCAGACATAGGACGCTTGGCGTCCACAGTTCAGGGGGCCAAAATGGCTGAAAGAAATAATCAACGGGGCAATCGTCGCGAACGCGAAGAAACTCCAGAATTTGCTGATCGCTTAGTTGCGATTAATCGCGTATCAAAAACCGTAAAAGGTGGTAAGCGCTTTGGTTTTGCTGCTCTGGTTGTGGTTGGTGACCAAAAAGGTCGTGTCGGTTTTGGCAAAGGTAAAGCGAAAGAGGTGCCTGAGGCTATCCGCAAAGCCACAGAACAAGCTAAGCGCCAAATGATCCGCGTACCGTTGCGTGAAGGTAGGACACTGCACCATGATATGGAAGGCCGTCACGGTGCCGGTAAAGTTGTGATGCGTTCTGCGCCACAAGGTACCGGTATTATCGCGGGTGGTCCAATGCGTGCCGTTTTTGAAATGTTGGGTCTGCAAGACGTTGTTGCGAAATCAATTGGGTCTCAAAACCCATATAATATGATCCGCGCTACATTAAATGGCCTACAAAAAGAAAGTAGCCCACGCATGGTTGCTCAACGCCGTGGCAAGAAGGTCGCAGACATCCTGAATAGGGGTGATGCACCGGCGGCCGTTGCTGAACCTGCAGAAGCTTAAGGAGCGGACTCATGGCTAAAACCATCGTTGTAAAACAAATCGGTTCACCGATCCGCCGTCCAGCCAAACAGCGTCAGACGCTGATTGGCCTCGGCCTGAATAAAATGCATCGCACACGGGAATTGGAAGATACTCCTTCCGTCCGTGGCATGGTCAATAAGATCTCGCACATGGTTCAGATTATCGAAGAAAAGGGTTAATTGCCCTAAGGGCATTGCCTGCTGCGCTAACCGCGCAAAACCCATCTGGAAACAGATGGGTTTTGTGTTTCGATACGACCTCTGAGATGTGCGACTGAGAGCTTAAGAAACAACCTTTACCCTTGATCCTAATCAAGGGTCCCACTATACCCCATTAATGGCCAGTTTTCTGTGCCGAGAATCAATTAAGCCGTGGTTGGCCCGCTTACGCTTCAGGGGCCACATCCGGCAAAGGAGAAGCGACATGAGACTTAATGAACTGCACGACAACCCTGGTGCAATAAAAACAAAAAAACGCATTGCGCGTGGTCCTGGTTCGGGAAAAGGCAAAACGGCTGGCCGTGGCATGAAGGGCCAGAAATCCCGTTCTGGCGTAGCAATTAAAGGTTACGAAGGTGGTCAAATGCCATTGTACCAACGCTTGCCAAAGCGTGGCTTTAGTAAGCCGAACCGCAAAGCATTTTCTGTTGTTAATTTGGGCCTCATTCAAAAATTCATTGATGAAGGCAAGTTGAACGGTGAAATCACTGAAGATAGTTTGATAGCCTCAGGTTTGGTACGTCGTAAGCTTGACGGCGTACGGATTTTGGCGAAGGGCGCGTTTACAGCAAAAATTAAGATTGCTGTTACAGGCGCATCGGGGACAGCAAAAGCTGCTGTTGAAGCGGCTGGTGGTTCTCTTACTTTGCTACCAACTGTGTCTTCTGCAGAATAGGTGGTTGCGAGTAGTCTATAAGCTGCTTACATAACTTTTAGTTTCCAAACGCCGCCATCGGGGAACCCGTATTGGCGGCGGTCTTGTTTTAGGGAGTTTTTAAATGGCATCTGCCGCTGAACAAATGGCTGCAAATTTAAGCTGGGGTACCTTTGGTAAAGCCACGGAATTGCGTCAGCGTATCTTTTTTACAGTAGGTCTGTTGATCGTGTACCGTATTGGGACCTATATCCCTGTGCCTGGGATCGATGCTATTGCTTTGAAGGCATTCATGGATCAAGCTTCATCAGGTATTGGTGGTGTATTGTCGATGTTTACCGGTGGCGCCTTAGCGCGCATGGGCATTTTTGCACTCGGTATTATGCCATATATCTCTGCGTCAATCATTGTGCAGCTCTTGGGTGCCATGTGGGAGCCACTCAAGCAACTCAAGAAAGAGGGCCAGCAAGGCCAAAAGAAAATTAATCAATACACCCGTTATGGTACTGTGCTGTTGGCAAGCTTCCAAGCTTATGGTCTGGCGGCCAGCTTGCAAGCCGGTGACCTGGCTTCTGAGCCAGGTTTCTTCTTTATGGCGGCTTGTGTGATCACGTTGGTCGGTGGAACAATGTTGCTGATGTGGCTGGGTGAGCAAATCACGGCTCGTGGTATTGGCAATGGTATCTCCTTGATTATCTTCATTGGAATAATTTCTGAGCTTCCAGCGGCTTTCGGCCAGTTTTTTACACAGGGTCGGTCGGGTGCAATTGGTACAGGTACAATGCTTGGCGTAATTGCTATGCTGGTGATGACCCTGACTTTTGTTGTATTTATGGAGCGCAGCCTGCGTAAAGTTCATATTCAATACCCACGTCGTCAGGTTGGTATGAAGACTTATGATGGTGGTTCTAGTAACTTGCCGATCAAGGTAAACCCGGCAGGTGTTATTCCAGCGATCTTTGCTTCTGCACTACTCCTATTGCCAACAACGCTTGCTACATTCTCTGGTGGCCAATCTGGCCCAGTTATGTCGACAGTTCTGGCATATTTTGGCCCTGGTCAGCCTGCTTATCTGGCTTTCTTCACTGCGATGATTATCTTCTTCACATATTTCTACACTCGTGAAGTTTCCTTCAAGACGGATGAAGTTGCGGATAACCTAAAAAGTCAGAATGGTTTTGTGCCTGGTATCCGTCCGGGTGCCAAGACGGCTGAGTATTTGGACTATGTGGTTACCCGGCTTTTAGTTTTAGGCTCTGGATATCTTGCACTTGTGTGTTTGATTCCAGAAATTCTGCGTAGTCAGTTCGCCATCACGGCTTATTTTGGCGGTACATCGATCTTGATCATTGTGTCTGTGGGCATGGATACTATCCAACAAGTTCAATCGCATTTGTTGGCGCATCAGTATGATGGTTTGCTCGAAAAGTCACAGCTTCGTGGTAAACGCCGCGGCAAAAAAGGTGGGGTAACGCGTCGATGAACATTATTCTGCTTGGACCACCGGGTGCTGGCAAGGGAACACAGGCCAAAATACTTGTTGAAGCTCGTGGTATGGTCCAATTATCTACAGGCGATATGTTGCGCAGTGCCAAAACATCAGGAACTGAGATTGGAGACAGGGTTGCTGCGGTAATGGACGCTGGCAAACTTGTAACCGATGAGATTGTAATAGCGCTGATTGCTGAAAAGCTTGACGGCGATACGGCCGCTGGTTTTATATTCGATGGTTTTCCACGTACTTTGGCGCAGGCTGACGCCTTGGGTTTCTTGCTGGCCTCAAAGGGGACTTCTCTGGACCATGTGGTCCAAATGCAAGTTGATGACGAAGCTTTGGTCCGCAGGGTCACCGCGCGATCTGCGTGTGGGTCTTGTGGTGAGGGATACAACGATATCTCCAAGCCGGTTCCATCAAATGGAAATTGTTTACAATGTGGTAGTTCTAACTTTATTCGCCGTTCTGATGACAACGAAGACAGCCTAAGGACCAGATTAATGGCTTATTACAAGGAAACATCCCCTTTGATTGGCTATTATCACGCCAAGGGAATACTCAGTTCTGTGAACGGTTTAGATGAAATTACGCAGGTGCAATCGTCTATCTCTGAAGTCTTGGGTTAAGCTCTTGACGTTTTGTTGAAACCCTCATAATCCACGATATCTACACTATTAGAATCATAAGAGCCTTCGTATGGCTTAGAGTACCTCATCGCAGGCTCGTCGGCATTTAGCCTCGGGCCTGTATCTGTGAAAAAAGGTTCCGGTATTACGGAACCGCAGTTGAAAAGGAATATGCCTTGGCCCGTATTGCCGGCGTAAACATCCCGACCCATAAGAGGGTCCCGATTGCCCTAACCTATATTACTGGTATTGGCCTTACTTCAGCCAAAGAAATCTGTGTCAGTACAAAAATTGACGAGACTCGTCGAATGAATGAACTGAGTGATGCAGAAGTCATTTCTATCCGTGAGCACATTGACGCGACCTACAAGGTTGAAGGTGACTTGCGTCGTGAAGTTCAAATGAACATTAAACGTTTGATGGATCAAGGCTGCTACCGTGGCTTGCGTCATCGCCGTAATCTTCCTGTACGCGGTCAGCGGACACACACCAATGCGCGTACGCGCAAAGGCCCAGCGAAAGCAATCGCTGGCAAGAAGAAGTAAGGGCAGATAAATGGCACGTGATAAAAGAGCGCCTAAGCGCAAAGAGCGGAAAAACATTGCAGCCGGTGTGGCGCATGTGAACAGTTCGTTCAACAACACAAAAATATTGATCTCCGATGTACAGGGTAACGCTATTGCTTGGTCGTCTTCTGGAACTTGTGGTTTTAAAGGATCCCGGAAATCGACGCCTTATGCAGCGCAAATGGCTGCTGAAGACGCTGGCAAAAAAGCGCAAGATCATGGCGTAAAAACTCTAGAAGTCGAAGTTCAGGGACCAGGTTCTGGTCGTGAGAGCGCCCTGCGCGCTTTGGCTGCCTTGGGTTTGAACATTACATCTATTCGTGACGTTACACCAATGGCACACAACGGTTGCCGCCCACCAAAGCGCCGCCGCGTATAAATTTTATTACCTCTGGGCGCACTGATTACTCTGTGTGCCCTTTGGACGTTTTTTCCCTCGAGCGTCTTTGTTTATAGGGACATGGAGCAAAGACAAGAATGGAGGACCGCATGATCCATAAGAACTGGGCTGAGCTGATTAAACCTATGCAGCTTGAGATTAAGCCGGGAAATGATCCTAGCCGCCAAGCTACATTGATAGCCGAACCATTAGAGCGGGGCTTTGGCCTCACATTGGGTAACGCATTACGCCGCGTTCTGATGTCATCTCTGCAAGGTGCTGCAATTGCCAGCGTCCAAATTGATAACGTGTTACATGAATTTTCCAGTGTTGCTGGCGTTCGCGAAGACGTGACCGATATAGTGTTGAACCTCAAAGGTGTTGCGGTCCGTATGGAAGTCGAAGGCACCAAGCGTTTAAACGTTCAGGCCAAAGGCCCGGGGGTTGTTACAGCTGGTAACATTGTAGAATCCGCTGGAATTGAAATCCTAAACAAGGAGCATATTTTATGCCACTTGGATGAAGGTGCTGATCTGTTCATGGAACTGACCGTTAACACCGGTAAGGGCTATGTTGCAGCTGATAAAAATAGGCCTGAAGATGCACCTATTGGTCTAATCCCAATAGACGCGATCTATTCGCCAGTGAAAAAAGTTAGTTATGATGTCCAGCCTACTCGCGAAGGTCAAGTTTTGGATTATGATAAGCTGACTCTAAAGATTGAAACTGATGGCTCTCTGTCACCAGACGACGCTTTGGCCTACGCTGCTCGGATTTTACAAGATCAATTATCGATCTTTGTGAACTTTGAAGAGCCCGAGAGTGCCAATGCAGCATCTGAAGACGATGGTTTGGACTTTAATCCGCTACTGCTTAAGAAAGTAGATGAGCTAGAACTTTCTGTACGATCTGCAAATTGCCTGAAGAATGATAATATCGTTTATATTGGTGATTTAATCCAAAAAACTGAAGCTGAAATGTTACGGACGCCAAACTTTGGCCGAAAGTCGCTAAATGAGATTAAAGAAGTTCTGTCCAGCATGGGTTTGCATTTGGGGATGGACGTCGATGATTGGCCACCTGACAATATAGAAGACTTGGCCAAAAAGCTTGAAGATAACTTCTAAGCGGTTGGCGGGGTAAAATCCGCCTTCCACACGACTGGGCAATCCCGCCCCAATAGGGAGGGGTTCACTCGCATGGACCCCCAGACAAAGTAAAATGTAAACGGAGAAATAATATGCGTCACGCCCGTGGTTACCGCCGACTGAATCGAACTCATGAACATCGAAAAGCTATGTTTGCGAATATGGCTGGTTCTTTGATTGAACATGAACAGATAAAAACAACCTTGCCTAAGGCAAAGGAATTGAAATCCATTATCGAGAAGCTAATCACTTTGGGTAAGCGCGGAGACGAGCACGCACGTCGCCAGGCCATGAGCCGTTTAAAGCAGCATATGTTTGTTACGAAATTGTTTGACGTGCTTGGTCCTCGCTATGCAGAACGCCAAGGCGGATATGTGCGCGTGTTGAAGGCTGGGTTTCGTTACGGTGACATGGCGCCGATGGCGATAATCGAATTTGTTGACCGCGATGTTGATGCTAAAGGCTTGCCTGATAAGGTTCGCTTGGAAACAGCCGCAGTATAACGCCAACATAATTTTTAATTTTAAAAGGCTCCAGCGTTTGTTTGGAGCCTTTTTTATGTTTGGTAGCTTTATTCTGGTAGCTTGGAGTTTGAGTAGGACATTTTACTGTGTGATTGGCGTGACCACCACCCAAGTTAAATTAAAATAGTAACTTAAGAAATTTATAATATTTAAATTATTTGGTTGTGGAACTACAAAGTTTAAATGAGATCATAACTTGAATTTAAAGGTTACTGGCTGTTGCAGGTCTTTTGATATCGCGGCGAGAGTTCCAGCTCGCTGCAAATTGTAGCTTACCTAAGCGTAAAAGAAATTGATATTCTGCCCACCTCTTAAGCGATTCAAGTCACCAGAGATCACTGACTACTTCAGGTATTTTCTAGTGTTCTAAGTGTATGACTGTTTCCCTTTTTGGTTCTTATGCTTAGGGTTATGGCTGATGACTGATTTATTTGACACCGTGGGCGAGGCTCCCACAAAAACACACGGTTTGAGGCCCTTGGCTGATCGCCTGCGGCCGCAGGTTTTAGCTGAAGTAATTGGTCAAAAAAAAATTTTGGGCCCAGAGGGGCCGCTTTCGGTGATGTTGGCAGCTAAGGCTCTGGGTTCGATTATTTTTTGGGGCCCACCAGGTGTTGGTAAAACAACCATTGCGCGGCTTTTGGCGCAGGAGACGGATCTGCATTTCATTCAAATTAGTGCTATTTTTAGTGGTGTGCCGGAGCTCCGTAAAGTATTTGAAGCCGCCAAAAACCGATGGGATAACGGGCAGGGAACCTTGCTTTTTGTGGATGAGATACACCGGTTCAATAAAGCTCAGCAGGACAGTTTTTTGCCCCTGATGGAGAACGGTACAATCACTTTGGTGGGCGCTACTACCGAGAACCCCTCGTTTGAATTGAATGCGGCGGTGTTGTCGCGAGCGCAAGTTATGGTGCTAGAACGTTTAAACCCAGAAGAGTTGGAGTTGCTAGTGCAACGCGCTGAGGCTGAGGCGGAGGTGCAACTGCCACTGGAGATGGATGCCCGCACAAGCCTATTGGAGATGGCGGATGGTGATGGCCGTACCTTACTAAATTTGATCCAGCAGGTTATTGCGTGGAAACTGGATAGCCCAATGGATCAAGCCTCATTGTCTAAACGGTTAATGAAACGTGCAGCCATTTATGACAAATCCGGGGATAGCCACTATAATTTAATTTCTGCGCTGCACAAATCTGTTCGGGGCTCTGATCCTGATGCGGCCCTTTATTGGTTCGCGCGGATGCTTGCTGGGGGAGAAGACCCCCGGTACTTAGCGCGTAGGATTACTAGAATGGCTGTGGAAGATATTGGTCTCGCAGACCCACAGGCGCAGGATGTGTGTCTACAGTCCTGGCAGACCTATGAGCGGCTGGGCAGTCCTGAGGGGGAACTGGCTCTTGCGCAGGCTGTGACTTATCTTGCGTTGGCACCAAAATCTAACGCGGCCTACATGGCCTATAAGGCAGCGGTTCAGGACGCAAAGCGCACTGGATCACATCCGCCTCCTAAGCACATATTGAACGCACCAACTGATTTGATGAAGGATCAAGGCTATGGTGGTGGCTATAACTATGATCATGATGCTGAGGATGGGTTCTCGGGACAAAATTATTTTCCTGATGGAATGGATCGTCCGAGTTATTATGTGCCGGTTGAGCGTGGTTTTGAGCGAGAGTTGATTAAAAGGCTCGCCTATTTTGAAAAACTGCGTACCCGTCGCGGTGGTTGACAAACAGGCTGCTCCAGCACATTGCACCAACATGCTTATGACAACTCTACAAGTGGCCCTTGGCGGGGCAATTGGTGCTACACTTCGGTTTTTGACTGGAATTGGTATTCTGCGTCTGGTTGGCCCAGGGTTTCCACTTACGGTGTTGGGTGTGAATGTTTTGGGCTCCTTTTTTATGGGGCTGTTTGTAGTATTTGCCACACAACGTGGTGTGACACAGTTGAACCCCTTTGTGCTGACTGGCTTGTTGGGAGGGTTTACGACCTTTTCAGCCTTCTCACTGGAAGCTGTCCAATTATTTGAACGCGGGGCGATGGGGCAAGCCTTGGCCTATGTGGTGATTTCAGTTGTCTTGTCGATAGGGGGCCTAATATTGGGTCTGATGATTGCACGAGGGATATGGGCATGAGCCAAGTACAGCTTTTGGAAGTAAACGAGGGGGACGGAGATCAGCGCCTTGATCGTTGGTTTCGTCGTAATTTCCCACAGGTCCAACAGGGCCAGATTGAAAAAATGTGCCGCAAGGGTGATATCCGTGTGGATGGTGGCCGAGTGAAGGCAAATTCACGTGTTGAAGTAGGCCAAATCGTACGCGTACCACCACTGCCGAACACTCCAGCGCCACCGATCGTCGATAAGAAAATTACTGATGCGGACGCTAAGATGATTCAAGCTTGTGTTCTTTACCGTGACGATCAAATTATCGTGTTGAACAAGCCGCCAGGCTTGCCAGTGCAGGGTGGCAGCAAGCAACATCGTCATGTGGATGGTTTGACCCCGGCTTTGCGTTTTGGTTATGATGAAAACCCACGCCTGGTGCACCGTCTTGATAAGGACACTTCAGGCGTCCTTATCCTGGGCCGTACGCGCCAGATGACCGCTGCTTTGACTGAAGCTTTTCGCCATCGTGAGACGCGCAAGATTTATTGGGCTGTCGTTGCTGGTGTCCCTCATCCAAAAATGGGTACCATAAAATATGGGTTGGTCAAGGCTGGCGGACATGGTCCGTCTGGTGAAGGCGAAAAGATGCAGTGCTTGCATCCCAACGAAGTTGCCAAAACACCAGGCGCAAAGCGTGCAACGACAGATTATGCGGTTTTATCACCCTTGGGCAGTCGTGCTGCGTGGATTGCTTTGGCCCCCGTGACTGGACGCACCCATCAACTGCGTGCGCATATGGCTGAAATGGGTCATCCGATTGTTGGGGATGGCAAATATGGCGGCTCTGGGCAAGAAAATCTTGGGCATGGTTGGGGCGCGCAACTGGGTGGCGATGTCAGTAAAAAAATGCACTTGCATGCGCGGCACTTGCGTTTGGAACATCCTCTGACCAAGGCAATGCTGTCGTTTACAGCACCATTACCTGAACATATGCAGCGTACATGGGATCAAATGCAGTGGGATCCAAGAGATGTGGAGCTTGACCCTTTTGAGGGGGATGAATGATCGCACCTCGCACGCTGGTACTGTTTGATATGGACGGGACTCTGATCGACAGCCAAGTCCATATATTGGAGGCCATGGAAGTTGCCTTTTCGGCGCAGGGTTTGTCACTACCTAGTCGTGAAGAGATGCTATCGATTATCGGGTTGTCGCTATTTGAGGCCTTTGAGCAGCTTTGCCCAGGTGCAGATAATGCACAGCGTGCGGCTTTGGTGGCAGCCTATAAAAAAAGTTTTTCGATTCTGCGCCATACTATGGGATCTTCACCACTGTATCCTGGAGCGTTGGCCTGTTTGGATCTATTAAAGGGTGTCGAACATTTTGTGCTTGGTATAGCGACAGGAAAATCTCGGCGTGGATTGGACTATGTGCTGTCCAATCCGGATCTAGCGGGGCGGTTTTCGACTAAACAAGTGGCAGATGACCACCCTTCAAAACCGGATCCTGCGATGGTATTTCAAGCCATGATTGAGACTGGGGCATTTCGTGGTGTAATGATCGGTGATACGTCTTTTGATATGAAAATGGGTCGCGCCGCGGGATTGAAAACGATAGGCGTAAGCTGGGGTTATCATAGCGCCAGCGTTATTGGTGAAAATGCTGATATGGTGATTGATCATTTTGACGACTTATTGCCAGAAATTCAAAACCTATGGAGTGATGCATGAGTGATTGGGCCGCCAAACGATTTTGGAGCAATGTTGCCACTGAGTGCCGCGATACGCAGCATGTCATATTACTAGATGATCGCTTGGTAAAAACGCCAGCAAAAGCAACGTTGGCCCTGCCAACCCAAGCCATGGCGGAGACTATTGCTGCTGAGTGGGATGCTCAGAGCGATAAGATTGACCCAAGAACCATGCCAACGACCCGATCTGCCAATGCTGCCATTGATAAAGTAACCCCGCAGCAGGCTGAAGTTGTGGCGCTTATTGCGGCCTATGGAGAAGATGATCTTTTATGCTATCGCGCACCGGCGCCACAGGAGCTGATTGAACAACAAAAACAGGCTTGGGATCCGATTTTGGCTTGGGCTGCTGATGCGCTGTATGCGCCGCTGCGCACAGTTAAGGGTGTGACCCATATTGAGCAGCCTGCAAACTCGATTAGAAATCTTACTGCGCAGGTGGAGGTACAAACACCATTTCAGCTTGCGGCCCTACATGACCTTGTAAGCATGTCTGGCTCGCTTGTGATCGGCTTGGCGGCCCAAGCTAGTGCCTTTGAGATTGATGAACTGTGGACCTGGTCTCGCCTGGATGAGCTCTGGCAAATCGAGCACTGGGGCCAGGATGCTGACGCTGACACCACGGCCTCTATCAAGCGAGGTGCTTTCTTACACGCAAACCGATTCTATAAACTCTGCCAAAAAACGTAGCTTATGCCAGTTCCACCTCATATAATTTACCTAATAATTGCAACAATTCCCATATTTTAAACGATTTATTTATACATCTATTGACCTGAAGCTACGAAACTGAGCATGGTCTATAGCAGTGCTGGGGGAAACCCTTGTATTCACACCAATCAATTTGATTGGATCAGACCGTCTCAATTGGGATGGACAATAGGATGAGGTAAAAAATGAAAAAAACCGTATTTCTTGGTGCGTTAACTGTTGCTGGCCTTGCGGCTGGTTTGGTATCTGCTGGCACCCTTGATGATGTTAAAGCGCGTGGCACGCTAAATTGTGGTGTGAGCACCGGTGTTCCAGGCTTCGCAGAGCCAGATGCAAATGGCAGATGGCAGGGCTTTGATATCGCTGTATGTCGCGCAGTTGCCGCAGCAGTTCTTGGCGATAATAATGCAATACAATTTGTTCCAACCACTGGTAAAACACGTTTTACTTCTTTGGCATCTGGCGAAATTGATATGTTGGCGCGCAACACAACATGGACACTTAGCCGTGACGTTGACCTAAAGTTTGATTTTGTTGGTGTAAACTACTACGATGGCCAGGGTTTTATGGTAAAAGCATCGACTGGGATAACTTCAGCAAGTAGTCCAGAAATTGATGGTGTTACAGTATGTATTCAAACTGGAACAACAAGTGAGCTTAATCTTTCGGATCACTTCCGGAGCATTGGTATGAGCTATGAACCATTGCCGGTGGAATCTGGTTCCGAGGCTGTAGCTAATTATATGGCAGGTTCATGTGACATGTTCACTACTGACCGCTCTGCACTTGCAGCG
>LAQD01000004.1:0-14785 GCA_000981705.1 Rhodobacteraceae bacterium ASP10-04a | reverse complement strand
ACTAACAATGCAGAGATAAACCGCCTTTTGGGTTCAGAAGGTACTATGGGTGAAATGCTAGGTTTGGATGCTGATTGGGCTAAAAGAGCTATCATGTCAGAAGGAAACTATGGCGAGATCTTTGAAGCTAATATTGGTGCGGGTACTATTATTGGCTTGCCTCGTGGTGTTAACGCCATGTGGACAGACGGTGGTCTGATCTACTCTCCACCTTTCCGTTAATATTCATATCTAATACCAGGGGGCGCATATTTAGCGCCCTCTGGTTATAGTTTTACTAAAACAGTTTTTAATAAAGCCAATACTAGTTTTGGCAGCAACAGGTTTCTTTATTTTATGTCTACACCTATCTCAACAGAGCGAGAAACATTTCGGCTGTCGATGCTGCTGAATGACAAAAGGTATAGATCCTACACATTTCAATTTTTTGCGTTGTTGGTGTTGATTTGTATTATCGCTTATCTAGGAAAAAATTTAGTTGAAAATTTAGCTAAAGCTGGATTAAATATTTCATACGGTTTTTTAGAGGACCCTGCGGGCTACGATATAAACCAACGACTTATTGAATATAATAGCCAGTCAAGCCACCTCCGTGCAGCCTTTGTCGGAGTACTAAACACTTTGTTGGTTGCATTCCTAGGCTGCGTAATGGCAACAGTTTTAGGAGTGACAGCGGGTATTTTGAGGTTGTCAAACAACTGGATTGTTGCAAAATTGATGACAATCTATGTTGAAATTTTTCGTAATGTACCCATACTAATATGGATTTTGATTATAAGTTCCATTTTTATGGGGGTGCTACCACAGCCAAGGGCTTTTCGGGGAGAAAATCCGGAGGCTACTATGCTGTGGGACATGTTTGCCTTTACAGGCCGAGGGATCTACACGCCTGGGCCAATTTTCTTTGAGGGTTCCTTGGTTGTTATTGGGACTTTCTTATTGTCGATAGTCTCTATATTTGCTTTTCGGCGCTATGCGCGACGTAAGCTTTATTCAGAGGGAAAGGTAATTAAGACATCGTGGATAAGTCTTTTATTATTTTTTATCCCAACTATTATGATGTTTTATGCTTTAGGTAGCCCAATTGGGCTTGAATATCCTGAATTGAAGGGGTTCAATTTTAAAGGCGGCATTTACGCCCGAGGGTCTTTAATTTCACTTTGGTTTGCGCTGTCAATTTACACCGGTGCATTTATAGCTGAGGTTGTAAGGGCTGGTATCCAGTCTGTAGATAAAGGTCAAACGGAGGCAGCCGCTGCGTTGGGGCTACGAAGCAATTTTATAATGAATTTAGTAATCCTTCCTCAGGCTTTGCGCGTTATTATCCCTCCAATGATATCATTTTATCTTAATATTACTAAAAATAGTTCTCTGGCGCTTGCTGTGGGTTACATGGATATAACTTCAACATTGGGCGGCATTACTTTAAACCAAACGGGACGTGCGATTGAGGCGGTATTACTGCTCATGCTCTTCTACCTGGCCATTAGTCTTTCTATCTCGGCTGTAATGAATGTGTACAACCGTAGCATAATGTTGAAGGAGCGTTAAAGATGGCTGAAAATAATGCTTCGTTTGTTCGCCATGAATTGATTAAAGAGCAGGTGCCACCGGTATCTCAAAGGGGTGTAGTGAAATGGGTAAGTGAAAATCTGATCTCATCACCATTTAATGTCATTATGACACTGCTTTCACTTTGGATAATCTATTCAATTATAGTAAATTCCGCGCCTTGGTTTATAAATGGCATATGGGACGCTAAGTCAGTTCGTGAATGTTACGATATTTTAGACGGTGTAAGTGGTGCATGCTTTGCTGTGCTTAAGGAACGGTTTCCCCAACTTATTTATGGGTTTAAGTACCCTTCAACTGAGTATTGGCGGCCAAATATTGCAGTTGTCTTGCTGTTAGCCGCCCTGGCTCCAGTTTTGTTCCGCAAGCTTCCCCAACAGCTTTTAGGCTTTAGTGCGATTTACCCGTTTCTGGCGTATTGGTTAATTTGGGGTGGCACTCCACTTGTGGCGGTAATAGCGTTTTTAGGGTTAGCATTTGGTATCTATTGTTTCCGTCGTTTTTCGGCAAGATCGTTTGCATTTGGAGTAATTATTGCTGTAATTGCAGCTAGTTTTTTCTGGGTATTGGGTGGATATTTGTCTGAGGCAAATGAAACCTTTCTGGCGCTGGAGGCGGTCCCATCTCGTGACATGGGCGGCCTCATGCTAAATCTTTTACTGGGTACTATCGCTTGCTCCATTTCCATACCTCTTGGCATAGTTCTCGCTTTGGGGCGTCAGTCTAATATGCCAATCATTAAATGGATCTGCGTTATCTTTATCGAATTCATTCGTGGTGTGCCCTTGATTACTTTATTATTTGTTGCCAACGTCATACTAGCCTTTTTCTTTCCGCCGGATACAAGTATCGACCTGATCCTTCGTGTGATCATAATGATGACGTTTTTTAACTCTGCCTATATTGCTGAGGTTGTGCGTGGAGGTCTTGCTGCATTGCCGACAGGCCAATACGAAGCGGCCAATAGTTTAGGTCTGGATTATGCTCAATCAATGCGTTTGATTATACTTCCGCAAGCATTAAAGATCTCTATACCTGGCATTGTTAATGTGTCGGTTGGTATGCTCAAGGATACGACTTTGGTGTCAATAATTTCTATGTTTGATCTGGTGGGTATGATCCGAGGCCCAATCTTAGCGACGAGTGAATGGAACGGTGTGTATTGGGAATTGTTTGGCTGCGCGGCGGCAATCTTTTTCGTAATATGCTTCAGTATATCTAAATATTCTCAGTGGTTGGAGCGCCAACTTGAAACTAGTAATCGTTAAGAAGAGGCTGGCCCAATGAACAGACAGGCAAAACTCGAAGTTTCTGATGAAGTGGCCATTGGAATCCAAGGTATGAATAAGTGGTTTGGATCATTTCATGTTTTGCGTGATATTGATCTAACGGTCAATAGGGGCGAAAGAATCGTAGTTTGTGGACCTTCTGGCTCAGGTAAGTCTACATTAATTCGGTGCGTGAATGCACTGGAAGAACATCAAAGTGGCCAAATTATTGTTGATGGAACAGAACTTACGTCTGATATTAAAAATATTGACAAAATTAGATCAGAAGTTGGGATGCTCTTTCAGCATTTCAATCTTTTCCCTCATTTAACAATTTTAGAAAACTGTACTCTGGCTCAGATATGGGTAAGAAAAATCCCACAGGCTCAGGCTGAAGAAACCGCAATGCATTTTCTCACAAAAGTGAAGATCCCTGAGCAAGCAGATAAATATCCAGGGCAGCTATCTGGTGGACAGCAGCAACGCGTCGCTATTGCCCGTTCGTTGTGTATGCGGCCACGGATCATGCTATTTGATGAACCTACTTCCGCGCTTGACCCTGAGATGATCAAAGAGGTTTTGGATACAATGATTGAGCTTGCAGAAGATGGAATGACAATGATGGTTGTGACCCATGAGATGGGTTTTGCGCGACAAGTTGCAAACAGAGTGATTTTCATGGATGAAGGCCAAATTGTGGAACAGAACGAACCAGAAGAGTTCTTCAATAATCCACAATCCGATCGGACTAAATTATTCTTGAGCCAGATCTTGGGTCACTAATTTAATATTTATTTTAAATTGGGCCTTCAGGCCCTTTTTTATGTCATTAAGTCATCGGGTGTTATGAAATTAATGACGCGTACCAAGCCTTTTTTAACGTTATAGTCCAATACCAGTGTGGCCCCTGGTGGGTAGTCAAAAAAGTGTGGATGAGTAGGTTTGGTGTTGATCACGTCCACAGCAAATTCTCCAATTCCAGGATTATGTGCCAAGACTAATAAGCAATTGGTCTCAATATTTTGAATGGCCAAAAGCAAACTTTTGGATTCAGCCAAATACAGCTCTGTCAGAACTGCCGTTTTGCAGGTTTGATTGAGCGCCATAAATGTTTGTTGGGTGCGCTTGGCGTCGGAGATCAAAGCCAAGCTGGGCTGATGGTCGTTGGCGGTCAACCATAATCCTAGGCTGTGCGCCTCAACCTGACCTTTGGCGCTGAGAGCCCGGTCATGGTCTTCAATCCCAAAGCCCCATTCTGCCTGAGCATGGCGCATCAAAATCAGCTTCATTTCAAAAACTGCTGTACGTGGTGTGGGCGAAATAATCCGCTTGGTGGAGGTATATTGCATCCGCGGGGCATGCGTGTGGTATCGGATATCTACTGATGAGGCAGCGTTGCTCTGGATTTCTGCATATATTCCGCCAACAGGCGCCTACATCATAATATGTCTTATTTATTGCCATCATTACTGGGCAACCCTTTTTACAGGGCCTTGAATGGGCCAGTCAGGGGCTCTCTGAACGGGGGGCAGTGACATAAGGGCCCCCCACTTTAGCTTGTACAGCCGTACTAACTGGGCTGTGGTAGGGCCTTCACTTTCCAAAGCCCAAGTAAAAAGGGGGTGGGTTGCTCTCCAAACTAAAAATAGGGTTTTAAGCTGAGATCGTTGGAGCTTTGCGATGAGCGAGCGTGACCAATAATCCTCATGGGCTGGTACTTCGCCCTGTAATTCTGGACGTTCACAGAGCGCAGACAAATAGCCAGACCCATTAGGCTCAATTAGGATCATACTGCCCCCGGCTAAGGCGTCAAATATCGTCTGGTAATCGGAATGTATGTTTTTCAGGAAACTACCATATATCATTTCCGAAAGAATGGCATAGCAAGTGACCAAAGCAAACGTGTTGGGCGCAGATCTTGCCAATGCAGGCCAACTTTCATAGCTTTATGCCCATCCTGTGGGGACTGAGTGTAGGTACCAAATAGGCGGTCCCACCACGAAAGGGCAAAGCCAAAATTAGTATCATGTTCGTGGCGATGTACCGAATGATGAATACGATGCATGTCTGGGGTGACCAATATCGACCTTACCACGCGATCCAACCACTGCGGTAAAGCAATATTGGCATGGTTAAACATGGCTGATGCATTAAGTAAGATTTCGAAAAATACCACAGTCCATGCGGCTGGTCCTAAGACATAGACAAGTCCAATCTTAAAAGCCATTGAAAGCGCTATTTCTGCTGGATGAAATCGAATGGCGGTGGTCACATCAAATTCAATATCTGAATGATGCACCTGGTGGATGCGCCAAAGAACTGGGATTTTATGGCTCAGAACATGTTGCAACCATATGGCCAGATCTAGCAGCATAATCACAATGATTAGTTCCAACCATCCTGGTAGGGAGATTATGTTTAAAAGCCCCCAACCTCGCGTTGAGGCATCCGCTGCAGCTAAAATAGCTACAAAGGGTAAAAGTAGCGCCAAAGCCCGTAGGGTTATGGTATCGATAATTACAAAAAGCCAGTTGGTCAGCCAACGCCGCGCTTGATGCGGGCGGACCCGACGTGGTGCGAGCTGTTCGATTGCCGCGAGAACGACAAAGAGACTAATAAAAATTACTAAGCGAAGCGTTGCTTCATTCTGCATTTTTTATGCCTTTTTTGTGGCATGTGGAGATCTAATTAGGGATCCAGCGCCGTGATCTGTGAATAATTCCAGCAAGCATGCATTGGGCGCGCGTCCGTCTAAAATAACCACGGCCCGTACCCCGCCTTGGATTGCAGTCAGGGCCGTCTCTGTCTTTGGGATCATGCCCCCAGCAATTATACCGGATATGGTCAATTCACGGATATTTTCTGGTGTCAGCTCGGTCAATACCACGCCTTCAGCGTTCTTAACGCCAGAAACATCGGTCAAAAGTAACAGCCGATCAGCGTTAAGGGCCGCTGCAATTGCGCCGGCTACGGTATCACCATTGATATTGAATGTTTCGCCATTATCGCCTGCTCCCAGGGGAGCGATGACTGGGATCATGTCAGCTTCAAAAAGCTTATTCAATAGGGTTGGGTCAATGTCTCGAGGCGTACCCACTAAGCCGAGCTTGGGATCTGTGGGATCACATGTAATCAAATTGGCATCCTTGCCCGATAGTCCAACAGCGCGGCCACCCTGTGAATTAATTGCTTGCACAATCCGCTTATTTACTCGGCCAGATAGTACCATTTCCACCACTTCCATAGTGGCTTCATCTGTCACCCGTTTGCCTTCTACAAACTCAGATTTAATATTGAGCCGATCTAACATGTCGTTAATCATTGGCCCCCCGCCATGCACAATTACCGGGTTCACACCGACCTGTTGCATTAAAACGATGTCGCGGGCGAAGGTTTCCATTGCCTCGTCGCTGCCCATGGCATGGCCACCAAATTTAATTACCACAGTCGCGCCTTCGTACCGTTGCAGGTAAGGTAAGGCTTTCGACAATGTGCTGGCGGTCGTTAACCAATCGCTGTTCATTTAGATATCTCTCTTTGGCTTGAGTTACTGCGAGGCTAGTGTTCCAAAGCCGCGCTGCCAAGAGCGATTCGAAGGGTTCTGTGGCTATTCTAACCCAGAGATCACGGCGCGCAGCGTTGCTAGCCCCTCACCTTTTTCAGAGCTTGTGAGGATGAGCTCCGGGAAGGCTGCAGGATGTTTGGCCAATTTATTGCGAACTTGGTCCAAAACTTGATCACGTTCGTGATCCTTGATCTTATCTGCCTTGGTGAGAACGACTTGAAAAGTCAGGGCGGATTTATTCATCAGCTGCATGATTTCTTCATCGACAGGCTTCATGCCATGGCGGCTGTCCACCAAAACAAAAGCACGGCGCAGGTTTGGCCGTCCAGATAGGTAGTTTTTTAATAGGCGTTGCCATTTTTCAACTACGGCTACTGGTGCGTTCGCATAGCCATAGCCGGGTAGGTCGACTAAATAGCGTTCTTCACCCAGTTCAAAGAAGTTAATTTCTTGGGTTCGGCCGGGAGTATTGGATGCGCGTGCTAGACCTTTTCTATTAGTTAACGCATTGATAAGGCTTGATTTACCAACATTTGAGCGTCCAGCAAAGCAGACTTCAACACGGTCGGCGTTTGGTAGGCCATCCATGGCCACTACGCCTTTTAGAAAATCTACAGGGCCTGAAAATAGCTTACGGCCAATTTCAGAAGCTATTTCGCTTTCAAGCTCGGCGATAGGGAAAGGTAGGATCATAGGAGCTCCAGCGTATCTTCAATTGAGATTTCGCCAGACTCAATGACACGAGCATAGAGGCCAAAATTTTGATGATTCCAACCATCTTTCAGAGCGCCAAGGGTGTCGGCATCACGTTTGCCTGTTCTAGGGTTCGCAGTTGTGGCCAAGCAGCGTACAATGGGCTCAACCCCCTCTAATACAACGCTACCGATGCTAAACTTCTGACCAAGCCAACTCTGCTCAGTCCAAGGCACTAGATCATCTATCCAAATATTACCCCGCCAACGCAATGGCGATACTGGCATGCCCATTCTGTCTGAGAGTGCGCGCAGGGAGGCATGGCTATTAATGCTGATCGAGGGGTATTCCGTATCCGTGGAGCCGCGATTTGGTATGCGGATAATGCGTGCTGATTGGGCACGATCTTTCGGCATAAGTGGTTTCACCCAAGCCAAAAACTCTGAGAGTTGGTGGCGGTCGTCCGGTTGGAATATGAAATTTTTACGTTCTGGGTGGGAAAGGGTCAATGTCTGGGTAGTTTCGTCCAGCTTGGCGTTTATGGCCATCAAGCTAGGGGCTTTGGACCCCCGAGAAAAATTTATGCAGGATACCCAGGTGCTGCCATCTGCAGTTGAGGCTTCATGCGCCACTGCCCAGCATCTATCCCAGGGCATAGTTTCACCTTTTGAAAGTGAGACATGTTGTAAAGCCTCACGGCCATGAGATTTTAAGGGATGCCGGTAAATACCAGTTACATGAGCCATATCAATCGCCCTTTTTAGACTTCTTAAAGATGCTGGTTAGATTACCAAACACGTCTGGTTTTATACCTTGGGTGCGCATGATTGAATACTGCTGAATAAAGGTAATTGTGTTATTGGCGATCCAGTAAACTACCAGGCCGGAGGCAAAGCTACCCAGCATGAACATGAAAACCCAGGGCATCCAGGCAAAGATCATCTTTTGTGTGGCATCTGTCGGCGCTGGGTTCAGCTGTTGCTGCATAAACATGGAAATGCCTAGCAATAATGGCAATATACCAATCAAGACTAACGCAAAAATTGAACCCACATCTGGGGTGCCCCATGGCAATAGACCGAAAAAATTCATGATTGAGGTTGGATCTGGCGCAGAGAGGTCATTGAATGGGCCAAACCAATTGGCGTGACGCAGTTCAAGAGTAACAAAAATAACTTTGTACAGAGAGAAGAAGATTGGAATTTGCGGTAATATTGGCAAACAACCTGCAGCTGGATTTACTTTATTTTTCTTATAGAGCTCCATCATGCCTTTCTGCATTTTTTGCTTGTCGTCACCAGCACTTTCTTTGAGTTTCTCCATTTCTGGCTGAAGCTCTTTCATTCGGGCCATGGAAACATACGACTTGTAGGCTAATGGTAGCAGCAGTGCTTTGATGATCAACGTCAAGCAGATGATCGACCAACCCATATTACCAATATATCCGTTAAGCGTATGCAGTAGCCAGAAAATAGGTTTGGTTAGGAAGTAGAACCAGCCCCAATCGATGCTATCCACAAAGCGATCAACGCCATTTTCGTTTTGGTATTCGCGGATCACTTCCCATTCCTTGGGTCCTGCAAAAAACTGCGACGTCACTGAGATTGTCGTACCTGGAGCGATAGTTTGTGTTGGTTGAACTGCTTCAGTCAAATAGATGTCATTGTTGATGTCATATTTTGCAACTGATTTGAAAGCACCTTGTGGTACAATTGTGGTCATCCAATAGTGATCGGTGAATCCGATCCAGCCTCCCTCTGCCACTTGTACAACTTCAGCTGGGGCACGTTCCTTGGGATTGATATCGAATTCTGGCATCTTATCATAATTAATTTCATTAAGCTCTCCATCTGACATGCGCACCATACCTTCATGCAAGATGAAGAACCCCTTCAGGTTGGGGGGCTCGCCATGGCGTGCAATTCGACCATAAGGCGCAAGTGCTACCGGTGTCGCGCTTGAGTTACTGACAGATTGCTCAATATTGAACATGAAGTTTTCGTCAATAGATATGACGCGCTTGAAGGATAAACCTTTGCCATTGTCCCAAGTCAGGGTGACGGGTGATGAGGCGGTAAGAGTTGTTGACCGTGAAGACCAAAGTGTGGTTGGACCTGGAACTTCTTTTGGATCCACACCGGAAGCCGCGGCCCAACCATTGATGCCGTAATAGGCGTTGTCGGATCCTTCAGGTGACAGTAATGTCACAATCGGGGAGCCTTCATCGATGGTATTGGTGTAATCTTTGAGGCGTAAATCATCAATTCGACCTGCAAGAAGCGACAAAGATCCCTCCAAACGTGGGGTGTCGATTATGATACGGTCTGCATTGGCCACGGCCAGTGCATTGCCTGAGCCCATGTTCGTATTCACATCTGTGCTACCGGTAATGGCAGTAACTGGCTCGGCTGTGGTGACCGCTTCGGCTGGTGGTGGCGCTGTTTGGGGCGGAGCAATGGCAAACCATGCGAGCATAACAGCAAAGCTGAGGCCTGTTGCTAAGAGAAGGTTTTTATTTTGATCGTCCATTCGAGCCCACCATGCATCATTTTCCCGGTTATCGGGTTACATGGGGTTCAACCGATGAGAAGGCAAAAGGTCAAGCAAATTCGGGCATTTTCAGTGTTTAAAAGCCCATTAAGCGATTTTAAAGGATCTAGGGTACTGCGCTAGCTTTTGCCAATATTTTTGTAGGCCCCTTGGGGGCATGGGATTAGCCTAGACCGCAATCCCGCGTGTGGCCACATTTCAGCTATTAGGCCATCCAAAATTCTTTATCAGTTACCCATTACTTTAGCCGATGTGTCGATTTTTAGTAGCTTGGCCAACATCAAAATTGCGGACATCATGCCTTTTAGGCTAGGGCTAACCTAACTTCATCTGTTGTTTGCACGGCCCGCTAGTGGTTGTGTCGGTCTGGGACTGGATCATAGCCATCGCTACCAAAAGGATGACACCGGCCCAAACGTCGCAACGTTAGCCAACCGCCTTTGAGGGCCCCATGCTTTTCCAGAGCTTCCAGCGCGTAAGCGGAACAGGTTGGCTGATAACGGCAATTGAACCCTACCCACGGGCTGAAAATCAGCCGGTAAGCTCGCACGGGGATCGCCAGGATGTGGGCAAAAATATTCACGGTTTAGTTTGCAATTTTTGCAAAGCGACCGAAAGTTCAGCCTGCATTGCGGCAAAATTAGTTTTGGCGGTCACATTGGCCCGGCCTATCAAAACATAGTCATGACCTGCTTGGCCGTTATGAGGCATAATCAAACGTGCAATTTCGCGTAATCGACGTTTTGCCTTGTTGCGTGCCACCGCATTTCCCACCTTTTTGGAGCAGGTGAACCCAATACGCATAGGCGCATCATCTTTGCGGTCGCGAGATTGCAAAACAAAACTTGTCGAATGTATGCGCTGGGCATGCGCGATACGCAAAAAGTCTTTCCGCTGCGTAAGACGATCTGACGACAAAAAGTCCGGTGAAGCAACTTCACCGGACTTTTTATGTAATCTATCAGACATCATTTGAAGAGCGCTTATGCGCTCAATGATTTCCGACCACGTGCGCGACGTGCATTCAGAATTTTACGGCCAGCTTTAGTGGACATACGTAAGCGAAATCCGTGGCGGCGTTTGCGAACAAGGTTCGATGGTTGGAATGTGCGTTTCATCGCGGTGTCTCCGGGTTGGATCAGCTCAAGTGCTAAGCCATTTATTTAATAACCTGCCCTTACGGCCTGATTGATGGTGAGTCAAACAGACAATGTGATATTTTGATGAAAACTTAGCCCTAGTTACAAAAATATTGAAATATTCCTGATATTCTCGCCAACAACGCGTGCGTGGTCTTGGAAGAGCCTGTTTTGGTAGTTATATCTGGGGAAGTACATTACAGGAAACAGTATGGACCTACAAAACTCATTACTTCTAAGCAAGATTTCTGAATACCGCACTTTGATTGCTTTGCTGGTTGTAGCTGCTGGAGGTTATTATTTCTTACACGATTATCTCAACCTTGAAACTCTGCGTGAGCACCGCGCAACCCTTTTGATATTTCGTGACTCAAATTACAGTGTAGCAGTTATGACATTTGTACTGGCCTACACATTCTTCGTCGCGTTTTCGATGCCGGGTGGACTTATCCTTTCGATTACTGGCGGTTTTTTATTCGCAACTTTTCCGGGCGTAATTTATAATATGATTGGCGCAACGCTTGGGGCAACCACTATATTTATGGTGGCGCGTTGGGGCTTTGGGGCTAGGTTGGCCAGCTCACTGAAAAATTCCGATGGTTTAGTAAAGAAAATTAAGGATGGTATGAATGAAAACCAATGGTCGATGCTTTTTTTGATCCGGCTCATTCCTGGCGTACCATTTTTCTTGGCTAACTTAGTGCCGAGCTTTTTAGACGTGCCGTTGCATAGGTTTGTGCTCTCCACTTTCCTTGGCATATTTCCCGGTGCTTTGGTGTTTACTTCCATTGGCGCTGGGCTGAGTGAGATATTTGCTCGTGGCGAGACACCAGATCTTGGGGTGTTTTGGGAGCCGCAGATTATCTTACCAATTTTTGGCCTTTGCGCACTATCGGCTCTTCCAATTATTTTAAAATCCATACGCGGCAAGAAAGAGCTTTAATCATGAAAACGCTTAAAACAGATATTTTGGTGATTGGTGGGGGTTCTGGTGGATTGTCGGTCGCTGCGGGTGCTGTGCAGATGGGCGCGCGGGTTGTGCTGCTTGAAGGTCATAAGATGGGGGGAGACTGCCTAAATTACGGCTGTGTGCCTTCCAAGGCTCTCTTGGCTGTTGCCGCTACTGCTTATGGGCATTCTGCTGGAGCAGATATGGGCATTTTACCCATGGTTCCTAAATCTGACTATGCCAAAGCTAAAGACTTTGTCGCCAAGGTTGTCGCCGAGATCGAACCGCATGACAGTGTAAAACGATTTGAAGGGTTGGGTGTGCAGGTGATCCAAGAGTTTGGCCACTTTATATCCCCTACCGAAGTGAAAGCTGGCGAGACAGTGATCACTGCGCGGCGAATTGTTGTGGCCACCGGATCAGGACCCTTCGTCCCACCCATACCTGGACTTGCTAATGTACCATTTTATACAAATGAAAATATTTTTAATCTGCGTACAAAGCCAGATCACTTGCTGGTGATAGGCGGTGGGCCCGTGGGAATGGAAATGGCGCAAGCGCATAGCCGTCTCGGCTCTGCGGTCACTGTGATTGAGGGTCAAAAGGCTTTTGGCAAGGATGATCCTGAGACGGCTTCGATTGTTTTACAAAAGCTGCGAGATGAGGGCATCTGTGTCGTTGAGGATGCTTTTGCGGAAAATATTTCGGGCATGGCTGGTGATATTACTGTTGAAACCTCAAAAGGTAAGTTCAAAGGAACGCATCTTTTGTTGGCCGTGGGCCGTAAGGTGAATATCGAAAAACTAAAATTAGACGCTGCCAGCATCGTCCATCATCGTGGTGGCATCAAGGTTGATGCTAGTTTACGCACGAGCAACCGCCGGGTCTATGCTATTGGGGATGTGGCCGGTGGCCTGCAATTCACTCATGTAGCGGGATATCATGCGGGGATCATTATCCGCTCTATTTTGTTTGGACTGCCCTCTAAGGCCAAGGTTAATCATATTCCTTGGTCAACTTATACTGAGCCTGAGCTTGCACAGGTTGGCCTGACAGAGGTGCAGGCCCAAAGCAAGTTTGGAGCTCGCCTTGAGGTAGTAAGGTTTGATTTTGCAGGGAGTGACCGAGCGATCGCCACGGGCAAAACTAATGGCTTGATCAAGGTAATGATAGTGAAAGGTCGCCCCGTTGGGGCCTCAATCGCGGGTGCTGGAGCAGGGGAGTTGATCGGCCTTTGGGCGATGGCAATTGCAAATAACCTCAAGATGTCAGCCATCGCTGCTACTGTTTTGCCCTATCCGTCGATGGGTGAAATTAATAAAAGAATTGCGGGTGCATATTTTTCGCCCAAGCTGTTTAAAAGTATTTTGGTCAAACGGGTGGTCGCTTTTGTACAGCGCTTTGTTAGTTAATGCGTTAGTCAGGATAGGATGTTCAATACACTTTCAGGGCGGTTTCTAATTTTAACAATAGCCTTCGTCATGCTAGCGGAGGTACTGATCTTC
This sequence comes from Rhodobacteraceae bacterium ASP10-04a, assembly GCA_000981705.1. Taxonomy (GTDB): domain Bacteria; phylum Pseudomonadota; class Alphaproteobacteria; order Rhodobacterales; family Rhodobacteraceae; genus Planktomarina; species Planktomarina antarctica. Next base: position 1,544 of record LAQD01000004.1, on the reverse strand, counting down.
GTACCCTCGGTGGCACGTTTTAGGCAAGACTATTTGAATGCTCGTTTGGAACGTGCGCAAATTGCCTCTTTGGCTTTAGAAGCAGAGGATATGATTTCTTTAGAGTTGCAGGCTGAGTTGCTGGCGACAGCCGAAGTGTACAACGTCGTGCTCCGGCGGAATAAGGTGCGTCAGCTCATGCTATCCTCGCCTATTCCCTTACCAGTCTCGGCTTCTTACGACCTACGAAGCCCTTCCGCCTTTAGGTTGATCTGTGATGGTATGGTGGCGTTACTGGATCCACGGGAAAAGGTCATTCGTGTGTTGGGCTACCCGGTACGCGGCGCTGGGCTTATGATTGAAATTACCATGTCCTCCAATGGCTTGCGCATGGCGATGCTAGATTATGGTCTGCGGGTATTGTGGCTTTCGGCTGCAATTTCGGTTTTTACTGCTGTGCTCTTGTTTTGGGCAATCCGGCGAGCTTTAGTCTTACCCATTCGCAGCGTGGTTGATCATATGAAAGCCTATGCCAGCGCCCCAGAAGATGCCCGCCGCATCATCAGCCCAACGGCTCGCTTGCGCGAGTTGCGCGAAGCACAGGAGGCTATGCAATCTATGCAAATCGAGTTGACAGGGGCATTGAAGCAAAAGGAACGCTTGGCCCAGCTTGGTGGTGCTGTGGCCAAAATTAGCCATGACTTGCGCAATATTCTTACTTCTGCCCAGCTGTTCACCGGTCTGATAGAAGCCAGCAAAGATCCTACAGTAGCGCGTCTTGCCCCAAAACTGGTCCGATCTATTTCTCGAGCTGTGAATCTTTGCGAAAGCACCCTCGTCTATGGCCGCGCTGAAGAGCCCGCACCGCATCTTGAAGTGGTGAACATGTTGTACCTTATAGATGAAGTGCTAGAAGGTGAGAAATTAGCCAATGAAGGAGAGATCACCTATCGGACGGTGGTGCCTATTGGATTTGAGGTGCAGGCTGACCGGGAGCAGATGTATAGGGTGATATCTAACCTATGCCGCAATGCCTGCCAAGCTTTGCAATCGGAGCATCGTAGTGGTGTGATTACTTTGACCTGTAGAGAAGATTTTAGTAGTTGGTGGATAAAGATAGAAGATGATGGTCCCGGTCTGCCCAAGCGCGCACAAGAAAACTTATTTATGGCTTTTCAGGGTGGAACTACTAAGGGAGGTTTTGGTTTGGGATTAGCAATTAGTGCGGGATTAGTCCGTGGCCATGGTGGTAGTCTGATACTTGAAAAAACTGATGCGCAGGGCACAATCTTCACCATCTGCCTACCAAAAGAAAACAACTGAGCGATCGGCAATATTACCCTTGCATCCGCACCCGCCTGAGGCTATTTGACCGATAAGTGGACCGATAGCTCAGCTGGATAGAGTACCTGACTACGAATCAGGGGGTCGGGGGTTCGAATCCTCCTCGGTCCACCACATACTGCCTTACTAGCAGTAGCATACCCTAAGTAAGCATCAGTTATTACTCAGCCTTTTAGCACGGCGCTTGTAATGCCGCATGTGAGTACTGACCAAAATGCTGA
>LAQD01000027.1:45050-47074 GCA_000981705.1 Rhodobacteraceae bacterium ASP10-04a | reverse complement strand
TGCTAAGGTGGAGCTAAGCCATCGCCCAGTTATAACCGCTCCGCTGACGACTGAGGATGAAGGCGGAATTTCTTTGGAACAAATTGCTCCTAAAGTGAGGACCTTCTAATGCCTTTTCTAGCGATGTGTGTCGTTTTTATATTACCCAAAGTGAGCGAAGTTGCGGCTGAGATATTGACCAATCAACCTACGTCGGTTGTTTTGGCCTCGCGGGTCATTTCTCGTCAACAAGTTATTCATCAGAGTAATAAAATCATCCGGCGTATTTCCGTGCTTAATTGTATAACTGACAAATTGTCATTCGGATTATGGAAATGATTCAAACCTCTAAAGTGATCCTTGGCTTGGTCGAATTACATACTAAAGGGAGCCTTCAGTGCTCTTTGAGTGGAGAAATAAAATGGTACAACTGACACTCCCAAAAAATTCGCGTATGACACGCGGCAAAGTCTGGCCAAAGCCTAAAGGTGCAACCAATTTGCGCGTTTTTAAAATTTATCGCTGGAACCCAGATGATGGGAAAGCCCCTCAAGTTGACACATATTTTGTTGATTTAGATACCTGTGGACCAATGATTTTGGATGCCCTAATAAAGATTAAGAGTGAGATTGATCCAACGTTGACATTCCGCCGGTCGTGCCGAGAGGGGATCTGTGGCTCTTGTGCCATGAACGTAGACGGTATCAATACCCTAGCCTGTATCTATGGCATGGATGAGGTGAAGGGTGACGTAAAAATTTATCCGTTGCCGCATATGTCGGTAGTGAAAGACTTAATTCCGGATTTGACGCATTTTTATGCGCAGCACGCGTCAATCATGCCGTGGCTTGAGACTAAAACCAACCGTCCTGCAAAAGAATGGCTGCAATCCATTGATGATCGCAAAAAGCTTGATGGCCTATATGAATGCGTGATGTGCGCTTGTTGTTCCACTTCTTGCCCCTCCTATTGGTGGAACGGCGACCGCTACCTTGGACCTGCCGCACTTTTGCACGCTTATCGCTGGATCGTGGACAGCCGTGATGAGGCAACGGGTGAGCGTTTGGATCAACTTGAAGATCCGTTCAAGCTTTATCGTTGCCATACGATCATGAATTGTACTAAGACCTGCCCAAAGGGCTTAAATCCTGCGAAATCAATTGCTTCAATTAAGGGAATGATGGTGGAGCGATCAGTTTAACTTAGGTTTGGTCTGTGGAATTTTTGATGGGTTCAAACACGATCAGGGCAATTCCAGATATAATAATACCTCCCCCCAGCATGGTTTGGATGGTGGCAATCTCTCCTAGAAAAAACCATCCACCGGCCATAGAAAATAATGGCAGGGTAAGCAGATAGGGCGCTGCTTCGCTGACCGGTATGCGCCTTATTAACGTGTACCACATATAATAGCCCAAGGCTGTCATAATTAGTCCTAGGTAAGCCACCGTACCCCAAACAACCCACCCAGCAGATTGAATTGCTTGCAGCTGCCCAGTCTCGAAAAATGCTGACATTACAAATAACTGAGGAAAAGCTAGAACTGCTACCCAAGCCGCTACCGTGAGCCCTGAGATATCTTTGAGGTGACGCACCATGGCTTGACCTGCGGCCCAAGTAATTCCCCCGCCAATTACCAACACCACCGACCAAAGTGCATTGCCGATGCGTGGCTCCCCTGTGATTTGATATACGCCAAAAAAGGCAATAGTGATCCCAACCCAGCGCCGCCAGCCGGGCGTTTCTTTTAGAAAAATTGCGCCAATTATAACTAAAAATGGAATTTCGAGCTGTATGATCAAGGCTGTTGCTGAGGCCTCTAGACCTGAAAGCCCAGTGAATGTGAGACTATATTGCAAAGTGGCCGATATGAAGGAAATCAGCAGCAACATACGAATTTGCCCACCGCTGGGTTTGATAAACCAAACCAAGGCAAAAGCCGTGACGCTAAAGCGAAAGGCCATCAGTAAAATAGGAGGGAAATGTGCTATAGCTGCCTTTGCAAACACAAGTCCAATTCCCCAGACCAACGCTACACCCAGTCC
>LAQD01000027.1:30966-44949 GCA_000981705.1 Rhodobacteraceae bacterium ASP10-04a | reverse complement strand
GCCTCAAGAGCAATTTCGACCATATCGCCAAAGCTTCGTTCGCGATCTGCCGAGGGTAGAGCTTCGTGGGTGATTAGGTGATCCGAGATTGTGCAGACTGCCAAGGCTCGCCGGTTGTAACGCGCAGCCAAATTGTACAATTCGGCTGTTTCCATTTCAACTGCAAGAATACCGTGGCGGGTCATTTGTTCGGTGAGATCCGGACGTTCATCATAAAATACATCGGCAGAATAAATTCCGCCAACATGGGTGCCTATATTACGCTTTCTTGCAGCTTTAACGGCGGCCTCTAATAATTCATAATCAGCGCATGGAGCGTAGTTGATTTCCTTAAACATACCGATAGAAGGTGTCGATAGACTGGAGGCAGTCATAGCAATCACCACATCGCGTAGTTTAACCTTTTGACTCATGCCTCCGGCTGAGCCAATACGGATCAAAGTTTTGACATCATAATCCTTGATTAGTTCATTTACATATATCGACAGGCTCGGCATACCCATACCAGAACCCTGAATGGTCACAGGATGGCCGCGCCATGTACCGGTATAACCCAGCATGCCCCGCACTTGATTAATGCACTTCGGATCGTTTAAAAAGGTTTCCGCCGCCCATTTTGCTCGTAAAGGATCGCCGGGCAGTAATACTGTATCCGCAATCTCTCCAGGTTTGGCTCCGATGTGTATGGTCATTTGGTTACCTTGAATATTTGATGAAAGGGGTAAGCATGCCAATGCGATCATAGAGCTGCCGCGCATTGGTATTGAAATCTTGTGTCATCCAGTAGACTGATGGCGTGCCGTTGGCGTCAGCTGCGGCATAAACAGCTTCAATTAATGCTCGCCCAATGCCTCGGCCGCGGACACTGGAATCGATGAATAAATCTTGTAGGTAACATACATCTTCTGCCCGCCAATTATGCGGATGGTAGATATAGTGAACAATGCCAATAGCGATATTGTCCAGTTCAGCTACTAAGCCGTTTTGCATCATATGCTCGAGATCTATTAACCGTGAGAAGGTGAGGTTATAAATCTCAGGCGTAACATCACTATCATAAAATGTTAGATAATCGGACCACATTCTTGCCCAAGCATCCCGATCAGTGACCTGTAACGGACGTATAGTTAGCGTCATATTTGGATCCTCAGGTTTGGGCAGAATGGGCTCCGTCGGCCAAAGATTTGACGAAAGCCAAAACTTCGGCCGGAGATTTTCCAGAGCCAATTACATCTACAATGGCTGAGCCTACGACAGCACCATCGGCCACAGAGGCGATGTCATGGGCGTTTTCAGGTGTCCGGATGCCAAAGCCCACAATGATTGGTAGGTCGGTGGCTGATTTGATGCGCTCGACCTCTGGCGCCACATCTGTGGCTTTTGCTGCTGCAGCCCCGGTAATACCATTGATGGATACGTAATAAACAAAGCCTGAAGTGTTGGTGAGTACTTTCGGCAAGCGTTTATTGTCGGTTGTTGGTGTGGCCAGGCGGATGAAGTTCAAGCCGGCCTTTTGGGCTGGAATGCACAGTTCATCATCTTCTTCTGGTGGTAAATCTACTACAATCATACCGTCGATACCGGCTATCTTGGCCTTATCCAAGAATTGTTCAACGCCATAGGAATAAATTGGATTGTAGTAGCCCATAAGTACAATAGGAGTGGTGCTGTCTACTAAGCGAAAATCTTGGACCATTTGCAAAGTCCTTTTGAGGCTCATACCCGCCTTAAGCGCACGTTGTCCTGCCAATTGAATGGAGGGTCCGTCGGCTATTGGATCTGTAAACGGTAGTCCCAGTTCAATGATATCTACGCCCGCTGCAGGCAGGCCCTTCACCACCGCAAGTGATGTGTCATAATTAGGATCACCGGCCATGACGTAAGTGACAAACGCTTTTTTACCAGCGGCTCTGAGTTCTGCAAATTTTGCGTCGATCCGTGTCATATCAAGCCCTTTAAATTTGTTACCTACTGACATGCCGCAAAGGCAAGCAGAGTTCAATATACATCGATCAGACTTGAAGGGCTAATTTATGGTATTCTACTTTGTATGAGCGGATGCGCAGTTATGCTTGCTCTAGCCCCTAGGCGCAGATAAGAGCGCAATTAGAAATTATGGAGTGCATCATGGGTTTTAGAATGGGTATCGTTGGCTTGCCAAATGTGGGGAAATCTACTTTGTTCAACGCTCTAACAAAAACAGCATCAGCCCAGGCTGCAAACTTCCCCTTTTGCACCATTGAACCGAATGTCGGTGAAGTTAACGTACCGGATGCCCGGTTAACTAATTTGGCTGATATAGCGAGTTCCGTAAATATAATACCAGCCCGTATGACGTTTGTGGACATCGCAGGTCTGGTCAAAGGTGCCAGCCAAGGCGAAGGACTAGGCAATCAGTTTTTGGCCAATATTAGAGAAACAGATGCAATCGCCCATGTAGTGCGCTGTTTTGAAGATGGCGACGTAGTGCATGTGTCCGATCATGTAGATCCTTTAGCAGATGCTGATACGATAGATACTGAGTTGATGCTGGCAGATATGGAAAGTGTTGAGAAGCGCTTGCAAAATGTTTTACGTAAGGTGCGGGGTGGGGACAAAGAGGCGGTTCAGCAAGAACGTTTGTTAAGGGCCGCCATGGAAGCACTGGAACAGGGCAATCCTGCACGCACTGTCAAGGTTGATGAAGATGACGAAAAACAGTGGAAAATGCTACAACTGCTTACAACAAAACCCATTCTATATGTTTGCAATGTGGGTGAGGTCGATGCAGCCAAGGGCAATGCGCATTCTGATGCTGTGGCTCAAATGGCCGCGGCACAAGGCAATAGTCATGTGATAATTTCCGCGCAGATCGAAGAAGAAATTAGCCAGCTGGAGGACGATGAAGCTGAAATGTTTCTGACGGAAATGGGTTTGGAAGAAGCTGGCTTAGATCGGTTAATTCGAGCTGGTTATAAGCTTTTGGCACTTGAGACCTATTTTACGGTTGGGCCAAAAGAGGCGCGCGCTTGGACTATCAAAAACGGTACCTCTGCGCCGCAAGCCGCCGGTGTTATACACGGGGATTTCGAACGTGGCTTTATTCGTGCCGAAACTATAGCGTTTAAGGACTTTGTAGATTTGGGAGGGGAATCTCCAGCTAAAGAAGCAGGTAAAATGCGCTCTGAGGGCAAAACTTACATCGTACAGGATGGTGATGTGATGCACTTCTTATTCAATACTTAAAACACCTATCTATACGTTATGTAGGGAGTCGTTGTTGTGGCTATTAAACTAATTATCGATACAGATCCCGGAATCGACGACGCTATGGCGTTATTTTATGCAATTTCTGATCCTGGGATTGAGTTAATTGCTTTGACCACTGTTTTTGGCAACGTCACCACGACCCAGGCGACAAGAAATGCTTTATTTTTGTTAGAAACCGCTGGGATTGATATCCCAGTTTCTGAGGGCCTTCACAAACCTCGTGAACTTCTGGCTTATCCACCTAGCTCTCATGTGCATGGGACAGAGGGCTTTGGTAATCTGCTTATTGAGCAACCGAAGGGGCAGGCAGTTTCAGAATCTGCACCAGAATTCTTGGTGGAAATGGCCCGTGCGCACAAGGGCGAGTTAGTGGTCTGCCCAATTGGTCCCCTGACCAATATCGCTGCCGCACTGGATCTTGACCCAGAATTTTGCAATAATTTAAAACGTTTGGTTATTATGGGTGGAAGTCTTAGGGCTGGTGGTAATATCACCCCGGTAGCCGAGGCTAATATTTATCATGATCCGCATGCGGCTGATTTTCTTTTTCGCCATGGCAGCAATATTACGCTCGTGGGGCTTGATGTAACCAACCGCGTAATTTGTTCTCGCGACTACTTTAGAAAACTGGCTGAGCAGAGTCCCATATTGGGCGGTATGGTTAACCAGATGGCTGATTTCTATATAGATTTCTATGAAACAGTGGGAAAATTTGAAGGCTGCGGCATGCATGACCCCTCGGCCTTGATAAACTGTGTAGCACCTGATCTGTTCGTGACCGAAGACCATAAGTTAAGCGTCATTTGTTGTGGAGAACAATCTGGAGAGACTATTTCAGATTCAAGTTCTGTGGGTGAAGCGGTTAAAGTCTGTGTTGGCGTAGACGCCGACGCGGTAAAGAAAAAGTTTTTTGAAAATGTTGCAAAACTAAAGTAAATCCTGCTTGTCCCCAGTGCAACTCCCCGCTAGACGGGTCGACGGAGACGTGGCCGAGTGGACGAAGGCGTCCCCCTGCTAAGGGGATAGGCCTGAAAGGGTCTCGTGGGTTCGAATCCCATCGTCTCTGCCACACCCCCTTTATTGCTATAATATCTAATAAAATTAGGGGTTTGGTGGAGTTTGGTAAACTACGAGTGTACCACGTTTGTGTACCACGTTGGTGTACCACGTTAGGTTGCACTCCTTGATTCTGTAATCAGCATGTTCACTACTTTTGATAGGCTGAGGTTCAACTCGTCTTTCAGCTTTTAGATGTACTCTCTGTTGATTGGTATAAATTCCATGCGTGTCCTGTTGCGAGGATCACCAGTTATTTGATAATTAGCATCTTTATTAGCCATGATTAGTAGACTTTTGATTTTGTTGTGATTGATATGTTCGCTGAGATGGTCTCCACATAAGGAGTTTTCATCTGGTAACAGTTGTTATGCAGCTTCCAGTACAACTTCACCTACAAGATTGGTGATTTCTTCTCAGGTGAGCCAGCAATCAGGTTTTTTGATGAGCATACTGAGATTTAGCGTTGTTTACGGAGCTAGTCTGGTAAAGATAATATCAGGTGAAATATCACCACGTCGTGAGGTTCTCAGGTGTCACTACGTCGCAAAGTTCTCTGGATAATTCCGCGACCGCGGAAACTTTAGGAAGATTTGAGTTTTTAGTAGTGTACTACGAATTTGTGAAAGGGAAACACCTAGCTATCTGGGTTTCATAAAAGGACCACCCAGCGCGCATTTATTATAATAATATAGCTGTAACATGCTCTCTAGTCGATCTGAGTATAGTAGGTCGGGCTACCCACACCATGAGATCAACGAGAGAGATTACAGGATATCGCCTAAGTTAATAGTCGAGGTAACGATACCAGCGACAACAGCAACAGTAGGTTCAATAATTTTGGGACTTTTAAATCCGTAAGTAGTTGATTATAGTTGACATTGCATTTTTGTAATGCTACATTTAGTTATGGCTTAAGATGTTGTAACGTTAAAAGCCATTCGGCTTCGTACGTGCGGCGTTAGAAGCCAGTAGTAGCAAGTTATATATATTCACCGTCCTCCCGATGCGTGTTAATATATCCAGCAAACTACAAAAATTCCCGTCTGTGGTCGCTATCTCAGGTAATACTGGCATCTTTGCTTCGGCTTGGGGACTATACTAATAGACCATACTGGCGTTACTTATTATTGTGTGTTGTTAAATTTATTTAGTGCATGTCAATAAGATCGAATATCTTTGGTTGAGAAACTAACCTACATCAGTAGCTTTCACTTGTACTGCTTCAAATAGCAACTGCCAGAATCTGTATATCGTAGGAACCGATCGGTGCCCTTTATCCGAACCAAATAACTTCCCTCAACTAAAACAATGTTCTTTGGTAGGTGTTCTAAGCAAAGGTCTATGAGTTTTTGTTTGGGTATTGAAACCCTTTTTGGTTGGAGGCCATTTTCGTTTTCAGCAAAAACCTGAGTGGAAAATAACATTGCTAGGAGTGCTGAATGGGTTAGTAAAAGCCTCATATGAGATACTCCAATTTATTATTAAACCGATAACGAATTTATGGTAACCTAGGGTCAAGAGTTATTAAAAGTAAGCCACTATGTTTTAAATGTGGGCCGGTGACGGGCCGAGGTGCTTCATTCCCATATGAATTCAAGGGACCTTATGACGTCGTCATAGGTGTTCGTATAGCTTAATTGGTCTGGGTGATAACGGGAGTTCAATTGTGGCTTATAAATTTGGGGCGCGTGTGGCTTTTATATTGGCGCTGGCGGGACAGGCTTCAGTACTGCCTAATTGTATGAAGTGGAGGGACTAACCGCCCCAAACTGTTCTTTCGTATTATTCTATTCCAATGGACCTAATTTTACTACCAATCGCGACTTTAGGCGAAAAAGATAACTTGACTAAGGAGCAAAGCCGGAAAACCAAAATCAGGTTCGACGCATATTACGAAACATCGAAAACGAGTAGATCAGAAGTGCCGCCCATATCATTGGAAAAGCTATCGTGCGGGCTTGGCCAAGCTCTTCATTAAAAACAAAAACTGCTACCAAGAATATTAATGTTGGGGCAATGTATTGCATCATTGCAATGGTCGTCAGCTGCAGGCCCTTTGCGCCATTGGCATAGAGTAATAACGGTACCGCTGTAATAAGTCCACAGCCCAACAGCAACCAAGTGTTGTGTGTCATATTCAGATCAAAATGATTTTGGTCCTGCGAGATGAGCCATGCAACATAAGCAAGTGCGGGAACAAACAGGATGAGTACCTCCAGTAAAAATCCCTGATTTGGACCAATCGGCAGCTGTTTTTTACACAATGCATACAAACCCCACGTAACCGTCAGTCCAATTGATACCCATGGAACTGATCCGTTTGAGACAGCCAGATAAACCACAGCAGCAGCAGCCAGGGCAATCGCAGACATTTGAGAACGCGTCATTGACTCGCGCAAAAAAATCGCGCCAAGGCCGACACTGAACAACGGATTTATATAATACCCAAGGGCTGCGTCGAGTGTACGATCTGTCGAAATCGCCCAGACATAAATGCCCCAGTTGATCGAGATCAATGACGCAGTCAAGCAACCCATTGCAAGCGTTTTAGGGTTCAAAATAGCGGCACGAACATCTTTAGTACGACCCATATATATTAGTAAGATACCTGCAATCGGTACAGACCAAATCACACGATGCGCGACGATTTCTGCGGATGGAAAGTGCGCCAACATCTTCATATAAATTGGTAAAAACCCCCAAAGAAAATAGGCGGCAAAAGCAAAACTAAAGCCAGACAAGGTATCGCCACTGGTCGGCATGGTGGGCTTTTGCATGAATGCTCCGGTGCTGGGGCTGTCAGAGGCAGCAGAGCTACACAATTTCCTCCAGCGATGACTGTATCGTAATAACAACATATTGAAAATAATCAAACAAAAACAAAATTAGGAAGAAAACTAATACTAACCGACCCCTTATACGTTGTGCATGCACAGCCGCTACCGCGGTATCTCTGTTTGCTTACACTTAGGACAGATGTATCTTTCTCGTACAGTCCTATGTAGCGTCGTCGCCTCTAACCACAGTGATTATGTTATCCACTTCAAGCATTAAATTGTGCAGATAAAACCTATAAATAATATTTAGGTGGTGGTCAGAGATCAAATTAAGTTGGGTCATAATGGCTTTAATAATTATTGGTTTGTCTCACTGCTTTGATGAGTTTGTCCCAATAAATTTTGGGTACAATTGAGAACCATCCTTGTTGTTGTTACGCTTGGGGAGCGCTTTATCCCATGGATTTTTTTATCGCATCATGGCCCTTTCTTTATATGTAAGCTATAAAGAATTTTTGTTATTTTTAAAAAGTAAAAGGGTACTAAGATGTTTATTAGATGTGCATTTTTTAAAGGTAAAATTAAGTCAGGAATGGAAAACGCTTTTCACGCTTATTGGCGAGAAAATCTTGTCCCACTTTGGAGTGCCTTTCCGCAGTTGTTGGAGTTACGTGTATTGAATGAAGTGGAAAGTGACGACACTGAGAACCCTTTTCCTCTCGTACTTGTGATGAAGTTTGCTACTCGTAATGATATTAAGGAAGCCCTTGCCTCTTCGGTTCGTTGGACAAGTAAAGAGACATCAAAAGGATTGTTAGATATGTTTGACGGTAACGTTATCCATACAGTTTTTGCTGCAGACCAGTTCGACCCAGCCATCGACAAAGACCCTTCGCTAAGCAGACGGGTCTTTTAGGGGTAGGTGGTCGGCTATAGTTTTGGTGGGCGCGACCTGGACTTTAAAAATTATTTAATTAGTAATGTAAGTCGGCTGCTATTGGAACTGTCCGCACTGACTACAGACCCTTTATTCAATACTTGACTTTTTCGTTTGAAATGTAACTTTGATCAGTGAAATATTTAGAGGTTTGTCATGAAAAATTTTAAATTTCCACTGAAATTGGGGCTGGCACTAGCGACTTTAGCTCTTCCAGCTTTTGCTCAGGACTCTTTTAGTAGTATTAATCTGGCTGGTACCGTAGTAGCGGATAACAAAACTGGATTGTCGTATGGGGCGAGGGGGTGCATTACTGAAATCTCCCAAGTTGCATTAAAATCTGGCAAGGCTACTAAAGATCAAGTTTTGATTAAATTAGATGATCGAGCTATAACCTTAGCTGTTAAATCCGCCATGGCTCGAGTTGGTGACCTTGAAGCCGCTGTTGATGAACGTGAATTTTCGATTGCGTCAGCCAAAGCTGAGATTGTTCGCGTGGAAGAAGAACTAGATTTTGTTGGCCGAGAATTTGAGCGCACGCATGTGCTGTTTCAGCGAGGGCTAGTGAACGAAACTACTGTGGAGGCGGCAGAACGCCGTAAGATGGACGCTACCTTTGCTGTCGATCGAGCTAAAGAGGCACTTGAGCGCGCGGTGTCGAGCAAATCCCGGGCTTATATTGCCCTAGAAATTGGCGAGTTGGAGCTACTAGCCCGCAAATTAGATCTTGATGACTTGACGGTGAAGTCACCTTTTGACGGACTTTTGTTGGATTTTTCACCCAAGATTGGTGATTGTGTTTCACAAGGCTTATTAGCTGCGCAAATTTACACTCCAGACGAAAAAAGTGTTGAAACATTTGTTTTCATGGACCAGCTTGTGAATGCTAAGTCTGTTGGTGTGGTCGTTGGAAATCCTGTAAATGTGATCCGGATAAATGGACAAATATGTCCAGGTATTTTCTCTTTGGTGGGTACCGAGGCCAATCTGGAAACTCAAAACGTGAAAATAACACTTGAGTTAGATGCATCCTGTGCCGCAACAATGTTATTGAACGAGGCGGTTAGTATCAAAACATTGCCGATAAGTGAGTAGACATAATAGAGGTATTTGATGGTGCTAACACATCCGCCTCCTCTCAAGAGACCAATCAGAGCAGAGTGTGATGTGAATTAGAGGCCGACGCAGTTTTCGCCCGGCCTCTAGAGCTGTTAGACTAAAGTTTAACCGTAGATAATGTCCGACATGTTAAACATTAGGATGCCGTTAACGATTGCAAATCCGAGTGGGGCCAAGTAGCCCTCAGCCGTTGCCGAGACGCCTTCTATTTCAGCCCATTCGCTCTTTATTGTTATATAACCAAAGACTGTTGCGATAACGCTTTGAACAAAACCAAATGCGATAATAGGCCAAGCGCCTTGTGGGCCTACAAGTAGTACTACAACTCCTACTACCACATTTGCACCGACACAGCTTCCTGCAAAACGCGTCATAAATATTGCGCGATCACCAAAGCCATATTGATCTACAAAGCCTTTACTCGCGAATAAGCAGCGATAGGCGTAATAGGCGCCACCTATTAGTGTTAAAATGAAAAGTCCTAGATTTAAAAAACCACCAAATGCTTCTACCATTTTTCTCTCCTGTTGTTATCACGGTAAACTCCCGCGATGCTTATTATTTCAGTTTGCCACTGATGGGTACAATTTTAGAGGTAAAAATTATATTTAATCTAGTAAAAAGTTATTTGATTAGACCTAAATGAGAAACTGCTGTAGCAAACCAACAGTTTTTTTAGTCTCAGATTATTAGTCTTTGATATCAATCCAAGGCTGCTTTGAACCATGGCTGCCAACTGAATTATAGGCCTTCAGTACATTGTGATGGTAGTCATTAGCATGGGTGGGCTCTAACAGTTCTAACTTTAACAGAGGTCCGGTTGGAGTGCTGAGCACCAGATTCTGAGCAATTATATTGATGAGTTGAAGTCTGATCATATATTGCAGTTCATAATTGTCGGATCTTGAATAACTACTAATTAAGAAATTATTATTTATATAATGATGAAAAGATGAAAGCTGCTTAACAATATATCAAATATAGACTTTACAGTCCGGCTTGAACCGTGAACGTATCTAGATATGAAATATCTAATATTGTCATTAGTATTCCTATTCATTGCCAACGTTGGTGTAGCTCAACAGGCCTCTTCATGTCCGGACAAGGGTTCTGAACCTGGTTCGTTCTGTTTGCCCGGCACCACCTGGAATCTAGTTTCTAAGGCTTGCGTTGGCATGGCATAATAAAGCCTAATTGATCTTGGTTAGATTGCTGTAAAATATATTTTAAATAACCATTTGAGAACAATTTATATTGTTCCCTTCGTGTCTCTGCTTCCGTCGCCTTTATTAACCAGCGCGTCCGTTCGGATCATTTTTATAAATTGACACCGCAATTTGTTCTAAACTCGATAAGATTTACATTTCCGGCTGGCGTTTTGTTCAATTGGTTGGGACATCTGGTATTTTGGGGTCATTGTGAGTATTTAGGTTATCAACATCAGCATTATGGTAATCAATAAATACAAAACTATTATATTTTTTTCTCAAATATCACTAAAATGTTTACCTCATGACCCACTTTAAGCATATTTAATAACATAAAAATATGTAGATTTAAGTTGGATGGAGGCTCCATCGATACATTAGCCTGATATTCTTTTACAGTGTGTTATGGCCGCTATTGAGGGTCCAGTTGCTTTGGTTGACAGGGACACTTTTGTTGCAGCTCTCTGTCGGGGGATTGGTGGCTTTAGGTTTTTATCGACAAAACTGGGTGGAAGTCTCACAATTCGTAGCTATGATAAAGTCGTTATGCTGCTACAGAAGGGCAGTTGGGCAAAGTAAACACGTGACGCAATATGATTTAGTGCTTTGGGTCGCCCCTATGCATTCTTTGTATGGTAAAACCGTGCGATACCCTTTAACTCGAATGGAAAAATAATGACAAAAATAACATTTCTGGGTCTTGGCGTAATGGGGTACCCTATGGCCGGGCACCTTATGGCTGCGGGTCATTCAGTCACCGTTTATAACCGTACTTCCTCGAAGGCTGAATCATGGGTGAAACAGCACGCTGGTTTAATGGGTACTACACCAGCGCTAGCTTCTGATGGCGCCGAGATGGTTATGGCATGCGTGGGCAATGACGATGACTTGCGTTCAATTTGCCTAGGCCAGGATGGTGCCTTTGCAACTATGTCTGACGGCAGCACCTTTGTAGATCACACCACAGTATCAGCGGCGGTAACCCGTGAATTGTATGTAGCTGCAAAGACCAATGGTATTGCCTTTGTGGATGCCCCGGTGTCAGGCGGCCAAGCTGGTGCCGAGAGTGGGCAATTATCTATTATGTGTGGAGGTGACCAAAAAGATTATGATTTGGCTGAGCCCGTCATGAATATTTATTCTAAGCTGTGCCGCCGGATTGGTGATAGTGGCACAGGCCAAATGACCAAAATGTGTAATCAAATAGCTATTGCGGGCCTTGTACAGGGATTGGCGGAGGCGTTGCATTTTGCCTCTAAAGCGGGTCTCGACGGAGAGGCAGTGATTGAGGTGATTAGCCAGGGTGCGGCCGGAAGTTGGCAGATGTCCAACCGTTACCAAACTATGCTGCAGGACCATTTTGATCATGGCTTTGCTGTTGACTGGATGCGCAAAGATTTGGGTATTTGCTTGGCCACTGCCGATGAGAATGGGGCTAGCCTGCCTGTGACGGCATTAGTCGACCAATTTTACAAAGATGTTCAGAAATTAGGTGGTGGCCGTTGGGATACCTCTTCGTTGTTTAAACGCCTTCAGATGGTCTGACGCAAAAGTAATAACTAAGGGCAAGGTGACTTTGCTCTTGGTCAAACAACATTTAGATGGTGTCATCATTCTACGCGGAAAACCCAGTTGTATAGGCACATTAAGGTGTGGTTGAAACTATACGTAACGGCAAAAGAGATTATCAGATACTCACGGTCAGTGGGCGCCAAGAGTACTACGTCTCTCAGAAGACGACAAATACTTTGCTAAAAGTCCACCTATTGTGATGGATGCTAACGCGACAAATGCCGCAATGCCTAGGGTGGGAACGCCTGAAAGGCCTGCACCAATAGTACAGCCACCGGCCAAAACGCCCCCTAGGCCCATGAGGCTTGCGCCAAAGAAATAGTTTTTAGTTTGTTGATGGGTTTCAAATGTCTTCCAGACGAACTCTCCCTTGCTCAGAGATGCTATTGCAGCTCCAAAAATTACGCCTAAAATTAGGCCAACTCCAAACCCTACTGGGATCGAGGAGGAGGCAATAGTCCAGAATAACAAATCTGCCACTGGAGAGGTGAAGGACAAAGACTGCATGGCAATTGGATCAAAATCATCTTGCAAAATGAAGCCAGTTCCTAGCCATGCAGATGGCACTAAAATACCCAAAATGAAGGCCAAAACTGCCTGTCGCCAATTTATACCTGAGTTGTATGCGAGCAAAAATACGGTGACAGACAAAGCTCCAGCCCAAAAAGTAGCCCCGCCAGGTAAATCAGCCAAAGAAGTCGTCTGCCCCAGTGATATGGTTGCTGATCCCAGCCAGACGCGAGTGGGCGCAAGTACGCCTTTTAATGTGGCATGGGCCACAACGGAAAAAACGATAACTACGCTAAGTGCGCGCAGGTTTCCGGTGCCCGCTAAAATAGTTAGCCGTGATATACAGCCACGAGTGTGCACCATGCCAATGCCAAACATCAGTCCACCCAAAACTATGGCAAAAATCGGAATGTCTTGAGAAAGTAACCGATGATCACTGAATGTGACATAGTCATACGCTACCAAAATCTGAGTTCCCAGTAATGCTGATCCCAGAGCTGTGAACCATATGCCGCGGGCAACAGGCTTAGCGTCCTTGTCGCCTACAACCGCACTCCTGAAGCAAAACTTAAGGTGCTGCGCAAGCGCACCAAATAAAACGCCAATGATTAGCGCAAAAACGAAGGAGACCTGCATAGGGGTTATTATTTCAAAGCCAAACTGCTCAAACATAAAAGTTGCCCCTGTTAATTGTAATGATTAGGGGGGTGCCAGTGAATTATGGATCATGCAAATGGGAACTGTGCGATATTAGTCTGCGATACGCTGATGTGCTGGAATAATATTCTTCAATTTCATTATGAGGGGAATTTTAAAATATCCTAGATGCTTAGAGCAGGATTTTGATCCTAAAATGTAGGATCATTCGAAAAGTGAAGTTATCGTATGTTTAGCTGACAGTACCAAAGCCATAAATAAGTTGTCGCAAGCCGATGGCAGCGCCAATCATTGTGCAGGTCATGGTGATTGGAGCGCTAAAGGCTAATACAGAAAATGCTGACAGGCCTTGTCCAACACTGCAGCCCAATGCGATCACAGAACCAATCCCCATTAACATGGCCCCCAAAATCTGACGGCGCAATTCTCGCGGGTCGTCACAGGCTTCCCACCTGAAATGCCCTTTAATCAGACTTCCGGCTAAAGCACCAAGCAAGACACCTAATACCGATCCAGTTGCAAAACTGATTGAATTTCCAGAGGCGGTCATTAGATAGATCATGCTCTCACCTATGGGGGCTGCGAACGTATGTGAGACAACTGGCAATTCTTCAAAGCCGTAGGTAGCCACCCACTGCGTGCCAACCCAACCTGAGGTGATGGAAAGTCCGACAAGGATACCCCACAATACTGACGTGCGGGCGCGCCACATAGCTCCGCTTGCTACCGATCCTACAAAAATCAATAGACCAATCGTGATCCCAGTTAAATAAATAGGTAGGTTAAAAAGCTGAGAGATAGTGGTTGGGACACTGGGTGGATTTAAGGCTGGAATTTCGGCTCCAAAAGCCCAAATCCGAACATAGGCTAAAGGGCCACTGATAGTTATATAGGC